>CALVUD010000001.1 GCA_944363505.1 uncultured Clostridia bacterium
TCTTTTCCCCTTCTCAAAATAATAGTTAGTTATTTTAAGCAAATGATTGAAAAAGATTAGAGATTATGATAAAATAACAATATAGGAGTAGGATATGGATAAAAATAATATAGATTCAGAAAACGACAAACTTAAATATTTTTCCGTTGATTTAAAAAAAATTCAAGAATTGGAACCGAGATTAAATTTTTTGTTTGTAGTGCATAATGATATTGAAATGGATGAAATGTTGCATTCTATGAATACCTTAGATGGGTATGGTAAACTTTTAAAATATATCGATGCGTGTGGCAGCAAGCAAAGTTATTTCATCGGTAAATTTTTTAAATATGATATAGTTTTGATGCAAACTGCAGATATGGGTTATTCTGAAGTGGATGCAGTAATTAATACTTTGAACAGTGCTATAGCCATTTTTAAACCTAGATTTATAGTTATGCCTGGAATTGCGGCAGGAATGGATAAGGAAATTAATATTGGAGATGTTGTAATTGCCAAGCAGATTATCGGTTATGAAATAAAAAAAATAGGAAAAAAAGAAAATATACTTCGATGCCCGAGTTATTATTCGCATAGAATGTTTAATCTTTTTAACGGTATACCGACGCTTGATTTTAACAGGAAATGGGAATGCGAACTCACAGATGAAAATGAAATTATTAATAAGAGTCCCAAAATATATAAGGGGATAATGCTTTCCGGAGAAAAATTATTGGATAACCGAAATTTCAAAAAACAGTTGTTGCTTGAGTTTAAAGAAGCCAAAGCTTTGGATATGGAAGGATTGGGAGTAGCCTCAGCAAGTATTTTTAATAGGGTATATGATTGGATTGTTATTAAAGGGATTAGTGACTTAGGGGATGGGAAAAAGAAAACGAATAAGGATATAAATCAAAAGTTTGCCATGCGAAATGCGATAAAGGTACTTAAAGAAGTATTTAACGATACAACTTCTTTTGGAAAAGATGAACTGAAACTGGATTATGCTGAATACAGGATGAAGAAAGTCATGATTTCGAGTAGCCAATGTGAAAAAGGTGAAAATTTAGAGCTTACGTCAAGTTTTTTAAAACGATTATCTGCAAAACTTATTGAGAGTGATATAAAAATTATATCTGGTTACGGTCTTGGTGTAGGTCCTGAAATAATGACGGGAATTTTTGAAGGCCTATTAAAAAAGAATGTTGAGATAAAAAAATATAGCCAATATTTTGCAATTTATCCGTTCCCACGAATTGAAAAAAGACTTTCGTCTTATTGTGAAGAAAGATCTAAATCTCAAGATTTTGCATTGGAATCATATAAAAAGGTAAACAGAGATATGCTTTGTAATAACGCGAAAATATTTATATTCGCATTCGGACAAAAACTTAAAGACGGCGTTCCAACATGTGCAGAAGGGATGTTTGAAGAGTTGGACTATGCCTTAAAGAACAAAGCTCTGATAATTCCAATCGGAGCAACTGGAAGCACGGCAAAAAAAATCTATGAAAAAACTACCGAAAATGACGATTCTATTAAGAAGTATTATGCGGAGTATTTTTTGAATAGGAAGAAGGAATATGGTATAGAAATTAATATAGAGGATCGTTTAAGGCAGTATCTTGAAGATCTGAAATATATTAATATCAAAAATTTGACATTCGAAAATATAGACAACATTGTGGATGTAACAATAAAATTAATAAATACTTATGGATGATATTTAATATAATCAAATCAAACAATGCGAATATTAAAAGATATAATAAGAAGATTCGGTCCATTTTAAGTTAATATATAAACACAATTAAAATTTATTTTATGCCAAACCGCTGAGATTGGCGAAAATTGCAGAGTATTGAGATCTTTGTTTATATGCGTTTTTTGTTCTCAACCAAGATATTATAAAAACTCAAATAGCAAAGTATGTATTTTTTGGTTGTTGCATAAAGCGGGACTTGTAAGGCGAGATGCGGTAAAAACATGTTGGTGGCACGTTTAGCCAAAGCGGTGAAGCAAATTTCAATTACAAGCTAGGATTGTGCATCGAAAGACGGAATGTAAGCATGCTTAATGACGAGCATCACAAAATCATACTGTCTCGCACAATGAAAATATGGAGAAACAAAACATGATGTAAAAAACAGATGAGGAAAACTGTCTTTTTTTTGCGGACGTGATGAGAGCCTTAGGTTGGAGCATCAGGATAGAATAATACTAGCCGAGAAAAATCAAGGTTCATATTATTTTTTTTGCAAGATATTATTTTGGTACAGCTTTACGTCTAAAAAGATTCTCCGAAATTTGCCGTTTCCGTCTCGCTATGGTAGCATAGTCCTCGCAGAAGTCAACGGTCGCAAAATCGTTGTAGTATAACAGAATAATAAAACATTAAAGCCGAGTGAGGAATTATCCTTACTCGGCTTTTTCTATGTATTGAATGTGTGCAAATTAAACACAACGATTTTGGCATTGTTCCGTTGACTTTTGCAGACCGTACTTGCAAGTTATAGCGTTTTTATCGTCCTATGCACCTCCGCTCTTTGCCGGAAACGGTAGGAAATTTCGGAGGTATTGAATATGGAATTACTGGTAAAAAAATTCTCAAATGGGAAGTATGAAAACGAAAGCGAACTCTTTGCAGAGCAAATCTCGGAAGAAACCGTCAAACTGATGGGTGAAATGATTGCGCTGCAGTCTTTACGCACGAGCAAAAAATACGATTTTGACGTTGCGGATAAGCTCTATGTCGACTACATTAAAGACTTACACCATATGGGAGAAAAGGATTACGTCGTTACAGATGGATATGATTGCGCGCAGATTGCAATATGCTTCCTTTGGCAATTTGCAGGAAAAAGCGTTTACGACGATTACGGAAAAGACCGCATCGGCAAGAATATTACGATAAAATTAGCCTGCTATAGAGAAGTCGGCAGATATATTGACGGGTTGTGCAGAAAGGCTAAAAGGACTGAACATATCGACGTTATAGATTATAAGGCATATCCTGTAGATCCCGTTAATTGCTTTGAAAAAGAAGAATGGAATTACGATAAAGCAGATGCGATCATAGAAGCATTGAATCTTTCCGATCTTGAACTCGCAATCATAAATTGTTGTATGTGCGGAATGACACAATCCCAAATAATGGCTGAACTTGGAATAGGCAGAGGACGTATATGGCATAGAAAAGCAAGTATGCAAAAAAGGTATAAAATATATGAATCACTGGTAATTAATTAATATGTTTATTTATCAAAAATATAATTTAATTTCGAATTGGTATACAGAATCAATATAATCGAGTTTTGGAAATAATTAACGTAATGCAATTTAAAGTTTTTCAATGTAAACATGACACAATTAAAACTGGTACATAACGCAATTTTTTAATATAATTACTAATTGATATATTATACATGACAAATAAAATAATTTGTTTTATAATTAAACAAAAGATAATAGGGGGGAGATTTTATGTATATTTTTACTAAAAAGAAATTTTACTTTTTTTTAACTGCTGTTATTGCACTAACACTTACAATTGTATTAGTAGGTTGCAATTTTACTAATGCTAATTCTTATGTTGACAATAGAATTCATAATATTGATTTTGTAACAGCCGCAATTGAAAATACTGGATTTAATCTTGAGTCGTACAATGAAACAAAAACTGGGTTTACATTAAGTGTAACTGCGCAGTTTAAAAAGAGTCAGCTAACAGGGATTCAGTATGTGGGTACCTCTGATTCTGATGTGGAAGTATCATACAATGCAACTTACGAGGGAAATGATAACACGGTTGAATTAGAAGCAGAAGCCGAAGAAGTGGATTATTCAGAATCTTTAAAATTTAGCCCAGATTTGAGTGAAAAAGGAAAATTTGACGGGACAATTTATATTGAAGGGCAGGCCTTTAATGTTTTTGAGTTGGAAGACGAAGAATCGGAAGAGGCTGAAGAATGTGCATTATTCACAGGAATCGTGATAGGAGGAATAGCATTGTGGAAAATAATAGCAGGCATTACTGTAGCAACTGTTGCTGCTACAATGGTTTGTTATCCAGAATATTATGTTAAAGGCTTGGAAAAAGTCGCAGAAGGATTAGAAACCGCTGGAAAAGTTATTATCGGAGGTATGACCTTTATCTTGACGCAAGCGACTTCTACAACTATTGCGCGGATAAAAAGTAACACAGATTCAAAAAAATATGACAAATACTATCCGACATATATTGTTAACAAAGCTAATATCTCTGGTAGAGTTTGGTGGTTTGACAAAATAACACACGATCAACCTTCAAAAATAGGCGAATTCCCGCATTATCATTCCAGTAAAGGGTATGTTAACAATTATCATATGCATAGTTTTTATGGCACTGCTCTATAAATAAGGTAAAAAAATGTGTAATGACAAAAACAAAAACTTTAATAATAATGCTTGTGACTATTATATTATCCATTCCAAATTGTCTTCGGATAGGATGAATGTTGCTTATAATCAAATTAGATATATAATACCTGCTTTCCAACTTGGAGAGCAGGTACATCTTAAAGATTTAGATAATTTTTTATCAAAAAAATATAGAGCAGTTAAAGCTGAATGGAAAGATATAGATAAGTGCACAAAAACCAAAGTTAAAAGGTATAATAAATATTGTAAAACGGTATTTTGTGTAAGCGAAGCTCATGTGTTAGACGAGGAATATCATTGTGCTTATATTATAAAAAGAGAAAACTGCATAAGACCATCTACAAATAAAGACGATTTTTTTTACGATCTATTTGTTATTGTCGGAAGTGAAGATAAAGTACATTTATCATCTTACTATATCGGCGGTTATTCTGATGGACTTGCAGAAGAGCTGTATGTGTTATGCGGTAATAAATGATGAAGATTAGGGATAAAGTAAAATATAAAGCAATCATATTATTGCTAACATTATTATTAATTAATATGATGTTTTGCTTGACATCATGTTCGTATAGTTTAGAAAAAAGTATTGAATCCGTGTTAGAGATTTCTGTATATGATAATGAAAATAATCTAATAAACCAAGGGACAGGATTTTGTGTTAAAGATAGTTTTACTATAGTTTCAGTAGCTCATTTATTTGAATATGTAATAGAATATGACTATAAAATAATAGCGACAAATCTATCTAATGAAAATTATCCGCTTGAATTAGTATTTAGCGATGTTGAAAATGATATAGCAGTATTAAAAACAATAAAAGGATTAAATCCGCTTATACTCGAGGATGAACAGCCAAATAATTTGGAAGATATTTATATGATTGGCAACACACGCGGGTATGGGCTAGTGTTTAATAAAGGAATAGTTTCTTTGCGAGAAAAAACTTTATTTATTAATGAAACTGAAAAAAAAGTAATTCAAACTAATATAACAATCAATCCTGGGGATAGTGGAGCACCTGTTTTAAATAAAAATGGACATGTTGTGGGGATGATGTCTTTTAGATTAACAGATGGCAACGGTCAAAGTGTGGACGGCGTCAGCTTTTCTGTTTTATTGGAACATATACAAAAAGCGTTAGGCGCATAGAAACACTTATCAATAATATAATAGGCATAACAACGTTCAAATTAAATCAAAATAATGAATAGTTTTTAATTGTAAAGATTTACGATGATACCGCTTAAAATAATATCTTTTATTATTTTAATAAACTGAATAGAAGTTCTCTTTTACTAATAGTATTATGTTTAATAAATGGCAGTTAGACGTGCGCTTGGCTATATACAAGTCGGCTCGCTTTGCTCGCCGAAGCCAAGCGCACGCACTTCCGAAGGCTGAGCGGATAAACGGAACAAAACGGCGGCGACGGGGCGGAGTTTCGCGCTGAACCGCTTGCGAAATCTTCCGCCCATACCGTCGCACCTTGCCTTTTGTTTTTCCGTTGATTAACCGTCAGTTGCTTTTCGGAAGTTTTGCTATCGCTTCCTGGCTTACGGGACCGATATATTCGCCTTCGTCCCAACAGGAAAAGTTGTCGGAAAGTATGAACTTTCTGTCTTCATGCCCATAGGGACAGAGAATATCTTCGTCCATAACATCGGTCACGAAATACTGATACAGCCCTCTCGAATATATAAGTTTTTCGCCTGTTTTTTCAAGATACTTCGTAAGATATTTTATCTCTTGCGGAACTTCGGAATCGTGCCGTATCGCTTTGAAATCGTTTCTGCCGAACTTCTTGCCGAAAAAGTCGTTCTGCATAGTGACACGCATTTTCTTTGCCCTTGTATCGAAATCAGTAACGCTTTCAAACTTGCCGGGCATCGTGCCTTCGGGGATATAGAATATGCCGTGAAAATGTAGTCTTTGCTTTTCTGGAGAGCGTTCCCAGACTCCTATATATCGCCAGCCTTTCCGTGAGCTGAAATGTTGCAGACAATGTTTTAAGGTTTTCTGAAAACTTTCTTCAGTATGCAGTTTATCGTCGAAAGTAAAAGTTACGAAAAAGTTGAACGTTTGCTGATTTATCTTGCGCCACATTCTGATTTTACGGCATACGAGATTGCGATGCTTACGTTCGAAATTCTGCTCAACGAAATCGTTGCAACTTTGCTCCTGCTTGAAATAAGGCCGCATTTGTTTTCGGATATATTCCTTGCGTTCCTTACGTTTCATATCTCTGCTGTTGTCATAAAGATCGTCAAACAACTCCTTGCGGGTCATTTGCTTGGGAGAGGGCGAAACAGCCTCTCCCGACGTATTGTTTGTTTTGTGTTCGGACGCTTGTTTTTCGATAATGCTGTTATCTTTATCTGCTGTTTCGGGGAACACAGTAACCGTCTCTTCCGCCTGTATGCGCCTTTTACCTGCGGAGGGATTAGGCTTATAAGGTATCCCGATATAATGACCGCCGTCCGAATAAACTTTCACTTTGCTGTATGGCATTGCCATGTCCTCCTTGAAAATAAATGTTTTCCTCTTCATTTCTCCCAAAGAAGGATGACAGTTTTGTTTTTTTGTATTTGTTATATAGCACGGAACAAACGGTCGCCGCTTTTTTATTCGCAGTCATGCACCGTCCGTGCCGAAATTATGATTTTGTATTTGATTTTTCTGTATATTCACTCATCCTCAGTTCAAGGGAAGAAACAAAGAGGTCGTATTCCTCGTTCGACATATTATCTATGCTCGGTTGTCCGTTGACATAGATCTTAATGCCGAGAGGATTGTTTTCGACCTCGATTTCCTCCAACGAAAATCACCTCCCATATGTAGTTCAGTTCTTTAATTCATTTGTTTTACAATTCTTTCATCCATTCTGAGACGAACGCCTTCCGGGTTTTGTCTTATTGCAAAATATTCGTCGTATATCGCATCGAGTTCGGGAGTACGGCGAAAGCGGTAGTCTATACCAAGAGTATAGTTTCCGTTTATGTCGTCCGTGACCCAGCCGATACGTTGAGCAACGATATACTTTTTTGTGCGATAAGTATTGTAAGATCTGCAATAAGCTAAAAACTTTTCTCTTGTCATACCGCGGTCCTCCTTTTTTCTTCGAGTTTGCTTTGGAAATATTCTAAAAGCACTTTGTTTCTTCTTCTGACGTATTCCGTGCTGAAATCGAACTGTTCTGCCGCAGCTTCCTGAGTGCTGCCGTTGACGTACAGTTCGCAGTAAAGCAAATATAAGTCAAGCGGTGCAGTCTTTATCATTTCCGAATACGTTTGGACAAGCTCCGTAACCTTATGCGGTATAAAGCGGAAAAGATCGTCGCATTGTTCCTGGTTTGCATAATACAGACGCAGGGTCTTGAGATCCGAACGGATCTGATCGAGTGTTGTTGTCATTTGCTACCTCCTGAAAATAGATTTGGCGAAACCGCAAATACGACAACGGCGCTTGTTGCGTATTCCGATTTCAGACAACAAAAAAAGACCGTGACCGCAGGCAAAAAAGCGAATGACTATGCATTCGTTTTGCCTGACAGCCACGGTCAACCCATTTTTTCGTCGTATTTAGATTTTCATAGGCACTCTCGCCCGACTACTTTGCGATCTTATTCCAACTATCAGAAATCTTATCACCGTGTAAATGTAAATATGAAGCCTGCGGGAGGCTTGTTTTGTTGTGCGTTTATTTTATCACAAATTTTTCTCAAAATCAATATTATGTGCCACAACTTTACCGTCCCAAAATAGGAACTAAATAGGTACTGAATACCACTTGATCGTTACAAAAGTATCATGCTTGACCTTTCGGCTTTGCATTTTGGGAGAGATTCTCTCAAAGTCAAAGGCACGCAACAATTTGTCGATGAAACAGTAGAAAAGACAATATAAATTCTTGCTTGTCCCTTTGGGCAGACCTTTGACTTTGCGCTTTTCTCTCCCTCGGTTTTGTTTGCCGAAAGGTCAGAAAAGCATAATAAGGTACGGATAGCGTATGTGTCCGTTGGGGTTCACTTCGGATCAGGTTACGCCTTAGTACTTTCTTTGACCTATTCCGTGCCTGTTGTCCCTTGTCGTTAAGGGATATACTGTAAGTAAAAAATTTCAGGAGGTAAAAATTGTGAAAACAGCAGTCATCTATGCGAGATACAGTTCGGACGCTCAGACCGAACAGTCCATCGAAGGGCAGGTAAGAGTATGCAAGCAGTTTGCTGAAAAGAACGAATTGCTCGTGGTAGACAGTTACATAGACAGAGCGACTACGGGAACGAACGACAACCGTGTCGCGTTTCAGCAGATGCTCAAAGACAGTAAGCGTAAAATGTGGAGTACGGTGATAGTTTATAAGTTGGACCGTTTTGCCCGTAACAAATACGAATCCGTTGTAAATAGGAAAAAGCTATCGGATAACGGAGTGGAGCTTGTGTCGGCTATGGAAAACATACCTGATACGCCCGAAGGCAAGCTCTTTCTTGCTGTCATCGAAGGCTTCAACGAGTACTTTTCGGAAGATTTGAGACAAAAAGTCAACAGGGGATTGAAAGAGAGCTGGCTCAAAGGTAATGCGACAGGCGGACATCCGCCGTACGGATACGTAATAAAAGATAAGAAATACGTTATAGAAGAAGCGGAAGCGGACGTTATCCGAGAAGTTTTCAGGAAATATGCACAAGGATTCAAAGCCGTATCTATTGCCGAGGACTTAAAGGCGAGAAACATAAGACGTAAATGCGGAAAGTACATCGACCATAAGTATGTTTACGTCATTCTGCACGACAAACGCTTTATAGGCGTGGTGCAACATCAGGGCGAGGAGTATTACAATATCTTTCCGCCGATAATCACAAAGGAGCTTTGGTTACAAGTGGACGCCATAAACGAAGAAAATAAGATCGCACCCAGCAGAAAGAAGGAGATCTTCGACTATATCCTTTCAAGCAAATTCGTTTGCGGAAAATGCAAGCACAAGATGCTCGGAGAGAGCGGAACAAGCAGATCGGGAGAGATACACTATTACTACGTCTGCCTTTCCAAACGTCGCGGGAAAACGGACTGCGATTGCAAAGCCGTCAAAAAGCAGGTGCTTGAAGATTACGTCATTAATGCGACTGTAGCAATGTTACGCAAAAACAGCGTTATCACGAAGATCGCAGAAACGATATGCAAAGTACACGAAAAGATGATAAAGGACGATTCGGGTCTGCAAATTCTTATTAACAAGCGTAACGATGCAAAGAAAGCAGCGGATAATATCGTCAAGGCGATCGAGCAGGGGATCATTACCGACTTTACCAAGGACAGGCTTACGACGTTGCAGAACGAGGTCAACAGTCTTGACATCGAAATAAATAGAGAGATGCAGAAGACGTATGCTCATTTGTCGGTAGACGAAGTAGAGAAGTATCTGCTTTCAAAAGTGTTTGAAAATCCCGACGATATAAAAACTCGCAAACTTCTCGTAAACACTTTTATCCGAGAGATAATATGGTACGGCGACAAACTCGTCATCACATACAATTTTCAGGAAGAAGCAATACCTCCCAGACTTACAAAGTCGCATACGAAAGAAGTAGAAAAGCAGGTTGAGGAAGCAACTCGATCTGCTTCTTCTTTCTCCCTTGGTTCATACATATTCCGGCAGACGACACCAGACCGAGGATAAGGGCGCATCTTGCGCCCTTTCTTCATGTCTCGGACTTCGGTCATTTACGTTTTTGTAAACTCCCTCGCACTCGCATTTGAAAGTTCGCAACCTGCAACCCTTCTGCTCGGTTTGGAGGTAGCATTTTTATCCACTAAACCCAGACCGAGGATAAGGGCGCAGCTTGCGTCCTTTCTTCATGTCTCGGGCTTCGGTCATTTATTTCATTGTAAACTCTGTTGTCATAACTTTTGAAAGCAAGCAATATTCAACCGTGTTGTTTTGTAAAAAGATAAGTAGCTTGATATACGATATCCGTGAAGCTATAATAATTATATTCTGATAAATCGTAAAAGGACGTTTAGATGATTAAAAATAGATTTTTCGACGTTATGGGTGTAGTATTTGTTGTAGGAGACGATACTAATGAATTATTGGTGCCGTTTATTCAAAAATTCAATAAAATTATAACAAAAGAACAAATTAATGAGTATTATTCGGACGCTAGTTCGGGGAAAATGACTTCGGATAAATTCTGGCTGAAGGTTGGCGTTGATGAAAGCAGAATAAATCTTATTGAAACGGAATATCTGGATAAAAATTTTATTTCGGATACGGGAATTATCGATATAATGAAGATTTTAAAAGAAAAAGGATATAAAATAGGATTGTTATCAAATGACCTCAGCGAATGGAGCGAGTTTTTAAGGAATAAATTTGGTTTGAACGATCTTGTGGATTATTGCGTCATCAGCGGGGAGGCTAAATCAAGAAAACCCGACGAAGCGATCTATAAATACGCGATACGGAAATATAAAATCGATCCGCATGAAAGCGTTTTCGTGGACGACAGATATAAGAATCTGGTACCTGCCGAAAAGCTTGGATTCAAAACCGTTTTGTTCGACAGAAATTACAGCTATAAAGAAAATACTACCTGCAAAAAGGTCAATGACAGCAGAGGATTGCTTAAAATTATCGACAGTTTCGAACAAACGTGAAAAACCGTCGTTATAACTTAACCGTAAAACCCGTTGACTAAAGACGGAGTTTTTGATAATATAATATAAATAAGTTAAAAAGGAGACTGATTTTTCGCGATATGGAAAGCGATTCCGACGGAAGTAGCGATTATTACCGACAATGTTTGCCGGCATCAAAAGATCGTTACTTGAATTTGGGTAATTATCAGCCGCACAGTAAAAATTCTTATCTAATTTTGAATAGAGTATTGCGTTGAGATATTTCACCGCAGTTTATTTTTGTTGCAAATCATGTATAATCTAAGGAGTCGTAAATAAAAAATGAATTTATCTGAAGGACAAGTAGTTTCATATATTCTGGGGATGTTGGTATGCGTGCTGTTTTCGGCATTCTTTTCGGCAACCGAAACGGCGTTTTCTACTTTTAACCGAACCAGATTGAAAACCATGGCCGAAGACGGCAACAAGCGCGCAAAGCTTGCGGTCAAACTCGCCTCCGATTACGACAGGCTGATCTCGACGATACTTATCGGAAACAATATCGTCAATATAGCTGTGGCTTCGCTGGGAACCGTGCTGTTCGTAAGCTTCTACGGCGATATAGGAGCCACGATTTCGACGATAGTCATCACCGCCGTGGTGTTGATTTTCGGAGAAATTTCGCCTAAAAGTATCGCAAAGGATTTCCCCGAAAAATTTTCCATGTTCGCCGCGCCTTTGATCCAGTTGCTGATTTGGATTCTTTTACCGCTGAATTTCCTGTTTTCGATGTGGAAAAAATTCCTGTCGATATTCTTTAAACCCAAAAACGACGACAAAATGTCGCAAGCAGAACTTTTGATGCTGGTAGAAGAAGTTCAGGAAGGAGGCAGTATCGATACCAACGAAGGAAACCTTTTGAGAAACGCGATAGAGTTTACCGACCTGAAAGCCGAAGAAATTCTGACGCACCGCGTCGACCTCGAGGCGTTGCCGATCACGGCGACAAAAAAAGAGGTGGCGAGTCTTTTCGCGACATCAAAATTTTCACGTCTTTTGGTTTATAAAGAAGATATAGACGACATAGTGGGCGTATTGCACCTGAAAGATTTTTATACGGTAGACGGCATTACGGATAAGCCGCTCGAAAAAATCATTACCCCGCCGATTTTCATACACAAAACCGAAAAAATCAGCAATCTGTTAAAACTTTTGCAGTCCAATAAATCGCATATCGCCGTGGTACTGGACGAGTACGGCGGTACGCTGGGGATTGTAACGATGGAAGACATTTTGGAAGAGCTGGTAGGGGAAATATGGGACGAACACGACGACGTTGCGGAGCAGTTCCGAGAACTCGAGCCGAACAGGTTCCTCGTGGATTGCGACGTCAGTATGGACGATTTCTGTAAATTCTTCGATATTGAAGCGGAGTCGGACAGCAGTACGGTCAACGGATGGATAGCAGAAAAACTTGAAAAGATCCCCGTGAAAGGAGACAGTTTCGAATATGAGAATCTGAAAGTCAGCGTATCCGATACCGACGCGCACAGAGTTAAATTTGCGGTCGTGGAAAAGAGCGAACAACCCGAACCCGAGGAGGAGGGCAGGATCCATAAGATTTTAAACGCCATTGATTAATTTTACGATATAATATATAATGAAAAAAACGATTCGCGTCTGACGAATCACTTGAATAAGGCGGTGCGTTATGAAAAGGTCGTTTAAACCTGGTATCGTTATATCCTTAATCGTAATGATATTTGCGGTATTTTTTGCAGCTTCCTGTTCGGATGGCGGTAATAACGGCGGCGGAAACCAGTCGGGAGGAAAGAGCGTGACCCTCACCTCGGATATGATCTCGCTCAATTATTATCCAGATCTTACCGTTTATACCGGTTCGCCGATTGTTTTCGACGAGTATATGTTTACCGTCAACGTGAACGGTACCGCTGCAAATATCAAAGACTTCAGTTTTTCGTACCGCGATAACGTGAACGCGGGTACGGCTACCGTGACGGTGACCGCAATATCAAGCGACCTGGTTCACGGAAGCGCCGACATTCATTTTACTATATTACCCGGTAAAAAAGACGTTTACTCATCGGCGGACGCCGTAAAAACTCTTGCAGACCCCAATTACGATTCCGTGACGCTTTTTTCGGAATTGAAAGTCGGTGCGGGCGAAACGTTCTCGGTTCCCTCAAACAAAACGCTTTCGGCATTTCAGACTGTTGAAAATTACGGCACGATCGACATTAAAGGCGGTTTTAACCTATACCGTAACGTAAAGATGTATAATTACGGAACGGTGAGCGTAACGGGTGGATCTCTCGCGCTTGACTCAAATGCCGGTTTATTCAATGCCTCCGATTCCGTATTTAACGGTAGAATTGTCAATAATGGTACCGTCTATTGCAACGGAGAAGCGTTCCAGGGGATAGAGGGCAACGGCTCCGTAGTTGTTCGAAAGCCGCTTGCCGAAGCGCCGATCACGATAGAGAACGCCAAAGTCCGTTACATAAAAGGGGGAACCGATTTTCTTCCCGGTAAGATAAACGTTACGCGAAAAAACGGTATCGTCGCGAGCGCTTCGGCGTTTTCGCCGAAATATTACGATAACGATTATATCGGCATCGCCGCGGTCGAACTTACCGCGCCGATAGACGACGCCGACTATTTCGGAGAGGCAACCGTGAATTACGAAATAATTCCCGCCGCCGTTACGGTCGATAGCGAAACCGAATTATATGCCGCATTTTCGGATCCCGAGATAGATTACGTCGTATTCAATAATTCTTTGGGAAGAATAGACACTCCTTTCACGGTTCCCGAGGGGTATACTCTCGACATGGGTTCCGCGACGTGGGTAACCCTTTGGGCGGATGCACTTACAGTGGAAGGTACTTTGCTTGCCGCAAACGTTAACGTCCGTTCTTTAAGCGTTGTTTCGTCCGGATCGGTCGAAATCGCTCACGACCTGGATATAAGCGGGGAGCTTTCGGTCGACGGCGATCTGTTATATAACGGTACTGATTCCGATTATGCCGTACTGAATTCTGCGCCTGCGGGAAACGGAGTTTTTGTCAACAAAGGAATTTTGTATTATCAGTCGGAATCCGTTTTCGATACGAGTCTAATAGATAACTCTCTCGGTAAAATATATTCATACCGCGCCTTGGACGGACTAAGCAACGTCGTCGTAAAATACGAAATTTCGGATCCCGAAATAATGTGGTCGTCATTCCAAACTACGCAGTATAACGCGTCCGAACAATACCCCACGCTTCGGTACAGGGAAGATCTTGGCAGCCTTTACTCGAGCCAGTACCGGGTGTCATATTACCGCGACGGCGTAAAAACGGAAGATTTGATCAGCGCGGGCAAGATAACCATGCGGATAGAAATAAAATTGCAGACCGAAAACGCCTTCAGAGGGAGCGCCGAGTTCGAATACGAGATTTTAAGGAGTGAGAAGGGCGTATCGGACGCTTCGTCGTTGAAAAACGCTGCAAAAGACTCAAACTATTTCAGAGTTTATCTTACCAAAAATATAGACAGTTTATATTCGCTCGAAATTGTCGAGGGAGTTGAATTCGATCTGAACGGATATAATTTAAGCGTAACGAAATTGATAAACCGCGGTACAACCGTTATTCCGTTTGCCGAGACGGCAGAGGGGTACGAACCCTTAAACTCCGACTGCGCTTTGCGTTTCGATATAATCGAAAATTACGGGGAGATCGTAAACGGCTCTTTTATGGCAATGATGCCGTTTAGATCCGACCGCGGGTACGTTGCTACAGAAAGCGCAATATTTACCAATAACGGAGTGTTGGCAGTAGACTTTGCGATTCTGGACGAGTTTGCCGCAGTTTCGGGTCCCGGGGAAATAATCGCGAGAAAATACGCTTCCGATCTGAGTTTTGAATTGAACGAAACCGTTTTCGTATACAATACGGCGCCGCACACGCCGGGATATACGGTTACGGATGTCTCGAGCGGAGACCCCGTATCCGACATCGTGCTGACGGAAAAATATTCGAAAAACGTCGCTGCGGGACAGGCAAAACTCGAGCTCTATACCGAAAATCAAACTTACTTTTCGGCGTATTATATACCTTATTCTTACAGGATCTCGCTCCCGTTTACCGTAATTCGCGGTGAGACGGTAGCGGGCGACGCCGAATCGCTTGTATCCGCCGCCGGCGACGCTAACTGGGAAAGAATAACGTTGATCGGCGATATTTCACTCGGATATACTTCTGTCGCGTTACAGGAGAACGTGGTGCTGGATTGCGGGGAGTATTTGCTTGGCGTAGACAATTCGGTTTCGATTTCTGTCCCCGACACTTCCGCGATATTATCCGAGGTAGATTCGCTTTCGGATTTCGAAACCATGAAATATGTCGCTACGGATATAAAACTCCTCTGCGACATAGGCGACAATACTTTAAACGTGAATATTGACGCCGCTTTCGGTTATTCGGTGGATCTTAAAGTCGATCTGAACGGTTGCGCTTTCAACGCTGCTTTGATTATCGGGGCAAATTCCGCAGTCAACGGCAACGGCGTAAAACTCAGATTTTTCGATTCCTCCGCAGGCAAAACGGGCAGCATTACCGGTATAAACGGATCGACCGAGGCAAGTTACGCCGTAAGTACCGATAACGGAAAAAACAATACCTACGTCGAATTGGAACTCGAAAACATTACCGTTTACGGACTGAATCTGAAAAGCGGCAATTCGAGTTATAAGACCGTGTCCTTGGTCGCTACGGATTGCGAAATAATCGGTAAAAACGACGCTTCGTTCGCGGTAAGTACCGCGAATTCGAATTGCTTCGGACTCAGTGCGGCTTTTTATTCGTGCGACATTACGGGATCTTCCGCGGTAAGACTTTTTTCCAAGGAAAAATCGATATATTTTGCCGATTGCACGGTGAACGCATACGGAACGTATACAAAACCTTATACCTCGAATTCGGGCAAGGGATATGCGTTGGCGTTAAACTATCGTGACGGATATACCGATCATGTGTTCGAACGGACCGCGTTTACTTCGCTTAACGGGTATGCCGTCGTACAGACGAACGACGGTTTCGACGCCGACAGCTGTAAGGCGTACTTCAACGGATGTACTTTGAGCGGCGCCGCCGGAGCCGGGAATTACTATGCCGCGGACGATGGGACTTTGATTTTCGAACAGTAATGCCTGCAGCGGGGAAGCTTTTCGAAAAGCTTCCCCGACATACTTTTTTACGATTCCGTCTTGTTTTTTTTCGGAAAACTGATTTTACGATATAAAAAAAATTCCTGTAAAGTTTGAAAGCCCGAACCTTTACGCGATTTAAAAATATAATGTGGTAGGAGGTTGTTTATGGACGATAAAAAACTTGAGGACGCAAAAACGGTCAAACTTCAGGGAGTTGTACTCGACGCAAACGACTATACGAGCACGGATATAGATTTCGACAGATGCGAAACGAACAGGGAAATAGAACTGGATGCCCAAGACCTTAGCGGAATAGGCAGATATTTGAATTTGTCGGTTACCGTCAAAAAGGTTTGTCCGTGTAAAAGAATAGCTGTCGGTATGGCGCTTTACGAAAAAACAGAAAATTGCAGAGTGCTGAAAGGACATAAATCTTTCGTGGCTTCGCACAGCGAATGCGGTTGCGCGGACATAACGCTGAACAACGTTCATTTCGTATTGCCCGAAGAAATCGCGGAAACCGAAGACACGTCGAATCTCTGTCACGAGAGAAATTTCGAACTGGAGTTCACGTCGCACTATATCGATATGTGATCGTATCGATAGATAATAATGCCGAGGACCCGCATTTCGGGTCCTTCTTGCTTTCAAGAAAAATATAAATTCTGATTTCGATTATAGTTTAAAAATTTATAAAACCGAACATATTTTTACTTCGATTTTGCGATTCTCTCTTATAATGATTGTAAACCGTTTCTGGACATGATAAAATATTTAAAACGGCACAGCCGATTTTTTGAAAAGGGAGAGCTTAAAAAGATCGTTCTTACGCCCGACGAATCAATAGCCAGGGAGATGGTCGTCGATTTCGGTGAGATCGATATGGAAATTCCTTCGGACTATACTCAGATACCCATAAACGTAGTAGGTAAATACTATAGAATCGTAAAATCCCCGCAAGGTTGGGTGGTGGACGATACGACGTATTTTAAATTCAATTCCGATTATTCGTTCTGTTGGCAGATTTACGCCGGCAGAATAGAGAACGGAATAAAATACGGCGTCGATGACAACGTTATCAGCATGACCATTTCGAGTTTAATAGGCGAATTCACCGCATACGCCGTTATCGACGGAAACATTTTGTGGAATTTTGACGAAATAATAACCGATATAGAAGATTTGTCGAATTCCAATACGTTTTTCTATTCGTCAAACGAAATAAGCGATGCCGATTTGAAAAAAATAATCGAGATTAAAGGCGACGGGATCGCAACCAATGGCGGTTGAACCTTTTAAAAGCGGACGAGTCAGGCGTCAGGTCACTTTGTCTGTATTATAAAACTAAAACCGACCCGTGTTACGGGTCGGTTTAAATTATACCATACGTTTTGTTTGATGGGTTTAACCGACATTCTCGTTGTCGGATTCGTGTACGTCGGATTCGGGAGTGGCGGAGGATCCGTTTTCGCCCGCTGCCTGTACGGCGGCTTCCTCTTTTTTACCGAGGTCGTTTGTGTTCAGCGATTTTCTGTATACCACGAAGCGGTTATACAGGAATTCGGTAACGAGGTTTATCACCATTGTCATGATCAAAACGGCGTATTCGTTCCAACCCGCCTTGTCCGTAAGCGCGTCGCCCCAAAGCGTGGAAAGCGGGGTGAACACTACGTAATAGGCAAGTACCAGTAACATGGCCTTCGGTACGTTCGCGGCGGATTTAAAGGTGAATTTACGGTTGAAAGTAAAGTTCCAGATAACGGACAGGAGCAACGAGATCAGATAGGGCACCCAATAGCCTACGCCCGTTTCCGTTCCGCGGAAAGCAAGCTCGTTCAATATCGTGAACGAAACCAACTGAATGACGCCAGCCGAAGCCGACAACAATACGAACTTTATAATGCGTATTATTTCGTTTTTGCGTTTCAGCTTTTTCTGCGCTTCGTTGAGTTCTTCGTTCTGTTTTTCGTTAGGACAATTTTCCGCGAGGGGATTTTCGGTGTTTTCTTTGTCTTGAATTTGATTTTCGTCGGTTGTCATATATTGCCTCTCCGAAAATTATTATAGTACCGCACGACAAATTATGCAATTCCTTTTTCGTTTTCGTATCAAATCCGATATTGCATTTTATATGCGGGTGATATATAATATTATAAAAGGAAATCCTGTATGAAAAGTATCAGAAAAGCCATAATTCCCGCAGCGGGTTTCGGCACCAGACATTTGCCGATCACGAAAGCCGTACCCAAGGAAATGCTTCCTATACTCGACAGGCCCGCCATCGACTACGTTATCGAAGAATGCATTCAAAGCGGGATAACCGAAATATGTGTCGTCGTATCGCGCGGCAAACAGGCAATCGTCGATTATCTCGACACCCGTCCGGAATTGGAAGACGCGCTGATAAAAGCCGATAAACGCGATAAACTCGGTCTGATCAATGCTTTTAAAGGTCGCGCCGAATTTTATTTCGTGCGTCAGAGCGAAATGCGCGGCACGGCAAAAGCGGTAGAACTTTGCCGCGAGTTTATAGGCAAGGACGATTTTGCGGTTTTGTTTCCGGACGACGTGATGTATTCTCCCGACAAACCCGTAACGGGGCAACTGATTTCGGCATACGAAACGACGGGCGCAGCCATAGTCGGGGTGCAAATTGTTCCGGGCGACGAAGCCAGAAAATACGGTGTCATGGTCCCCGCCGAAGCAAAGGGAAGATATACGCGCATCAAGGGTTTTGTGGAAAAACCTTCCTCCGAAAAACTACCGTCGAATCTTACCAGTCTCGGAAGATTCGTGCTGACGAACGATATTTTCGATTATATTTCGATTACGCCCGCGGTAAAGGGAGAAGTGTATCTGCCTTCGGCCATAGACCTTATGGCTCGTCGTCAAAACGTTTACGCATACGAATTCGAAGGCAGGCGTTTCGACGTCGGCGGCGTGGAAGGTTTCCTGGAAGCCAACGTCGCTTTCGCGTTAAAGAGCGAGAAGCTAAAAAAAATAATTAAAGAAACGGTTAAAGAGGGTTAATCCTGACCTTATTCCCAAAGGAGCATATGCCTAATATAGATTATACCAACGACGTCAGAAAAGTGATGTTGAAAGCGGGCGACATAGCCGAAAGAATGGGCTGCACCATAAGTACCGAGCACATCTTGGGAGCAATGTTCGTGGTCAAAGACACTTATGCCTGCGACATTCTGACGCAGTTAAAAATAGATAAAGAAAAAGCATTGAATTGTATTGCCGAACTAAGGCTTTCGATTTCCGATCAGATGAAAGAGGATCAGGTTCGTCGCGCCAGACTTCTCGCCTCGACTATCGCCGCGAAAATGGGCTACGATCTGTACGATACCCAACACTTATTGCTGGGAATCACCTGGGATTCCGGATTCGGCGCCGCAAAAGTTTTAAATTCGTTCGGCATAGGCAGACAGGAGATTAAGTCCATTGTCGAATCCATGAGCGCAAACGGTATCGGCAAAAACGACGAGGACGAAGAAGAGAACGCGCTGAGCGCTATAATGCGCCAGTTCGACGACTTTTTCGGAAGATTCGGCGCGGCCTCGGGTTCTAACGCCGCTCCCGTTCAGTTCCGGATGCAGGTCAACAAACCCGGTCGTGAAACGGGCGAGGGCGATGTCGACGAAGATCTGAAAGCCGTCGGCACAAATATGACCGAAAAAGCCAAGGCGGGCGAATACGACCCCGTTATAGGCAGGGACAAGGAGATAAAGATGATAATGCGCGTTCTTACGCGCAGGACAAAGAATAACCCTGTCATTATTGGCGAACCGGGCGTAGGCAAAACCGCCATAGTCGAAGGTCTGGCGCAGGCGATCGTAAAAGGCGAAGTGCCCGATTTGTTGAAGAACAAACGCATTTTCGGGCTGGATATAGGCGCGTTGCTGGCCGGAACGAAATACCGCGGCGAGTTCGAGCAGCGTTTCAAGGACATGTTCGCCAAGATAGACGACGGCAGGACGATACTGTTCATCGACGAGATGCATATGATTATGTCTGCGGGCGCGAACGACGATTCCGGCGCCACCATAGCCAATCTTTTAAAACCGATTCTTGCGCGAGGCGATATTCCGACTATCGGCGCCACGACCATGGACGAATACCGGAAGCACATAGAAAAAGACGCCGCTTTGGCAAGAAGATTCAAACCCATAATCGTCGAGCCGCCTTCGGTCGAGGACACTATCACCATTCTGAAAGGTTTAAGAGACCGTTATGAGACGCATCATAAAGTCAAGATCACCGATGAAGCGCTGACCGCCGCCGCCACGCTTTCCGACCGGTATATCGCCGACAGGTTTTTGCCGGACAAAGCCATAGACGTCATCGACGAAGCCGCCAGCAAAATGCGCGTCGCGGCATTGATAACGCCGCCCGAGATCCTGGAATACGAAAAACAGAAAAATCTTTTGAACGTCAGTATCACTCAGGCGACGCAAAGCGAGGACTTCGTAAAGGCGAGCAATCTGAAAAAGGAACGCGACGAAATCAATCTCAAAATCAAACAGCTGAAAGAAAAGTGGGGACACGACATCGTTCACGGACAACTTACAATAACTGAAAACGAAGTCGCGGAAATAGTGTCCGAATGGACCGGCGTTCCCGTACAGAATCTGACGGAAGAGGAAAGCGCGAGACTCATGAACCTCGAAACCGACCTCAAAAAGCGGGTTATCGGACAGGACGAGGCGGTTTCGGCGGTGGCAAAAGCGATAAAGCGCGCCCGCGCGGGTCTGAAAGATCCTAAAAAACCGATAGGAACTTTCATGTTTTTGGGGCCCACGGGCGTCGGTAAAACGGAGCTTTCCAAGGCGCTTGCCGAAAAAATGTTCGGAAACGAAAACATGCTTATCCGTATAGACATGAGCGAATATATGGAAAAGTTCAACGTTTCCAGACTGATAGGTTCCGCACCGGGGTACGTCGGTTACGAGGAGGGCGGACAGCTTACCGAAAAAGTACGCAGAAAACCTTACTCCGTAGTGTTGTTCGACGAGATAGAAAAAGCGCATCCGGACGTATTCAATCTGCTGTTACAGGTCCTTGACGACGGGATCCTGACAGATTCTCACGGCAGAACGGTTTCGTTCAAAAACACGATAATCATCATGACTTCCAATATCGGCGCGAGAGATATAGCCAACATGAAGCGCGTGGGATTCGGAGGATCTACAAAAATTTCCGACAACGATTACGACGCGATGAAGGAAAAACAACTCGAAGCGCTGAAAAACGCGATGAATCCCGAGTTCGTCAACAGAATCGACGATATTATAATTTTCCGCCGTCTGGACGAAAAAGCGCTTTCAGCGATCGCGCGTATCATGATGGACGATATCATCAGACAGATGGACGCCAAAGACATCCATATCGAATATACCGACGCGGTGATAGGTTATCTTCTCGAAAACGGCACGGACGTCGAATACGGGGCAAGACCGCTCCGGCGCGCGGTACAGCGCATTTTCGAGGATAAGCTGAGCGACGAAATTATTTTAGGCAGAATCCGTACCGGCAGCCGTATCGTGACGGATATACGCGACGGCGAGGTCGTGTTCGATACAAAACAAGAAAATACTAATCCCGAAGAAGGAGGTAAACAATGATAATCGAATTGGTATCCAAGAACTACAACGAAGGCAACAGACTCGTCAACGTCATCGAAAAGAAACTGTCCAGACTGGACAAATACTTTTCGGGCGACGCCGAAGCTTTGGTAAAGCTCAGCACGGTGGGAACCGAGAAATACACCATGGAAATTACCGTGCGTTTCGGCGGCTATATCGCGCGCGCCGAAGTAACCAGTCAGAATATGTACGACAATATCGATCTCGTACTGCCCAAACTCGAAAAGCAGATCGCAAAGTTCCGCGACAGAATGAATTCCAAGGTGCCGAAGAAGGCTCTGCCGCTTAAAACCGAATCCGCGGAAGCCGTTCCCGCCGCCGAAAAGATGGGTAACGTAGTCAAGGAAAAGAACTTCAACATTTCCATCGTTACGGTAGAAGAGGCTATTGCGGAAATGGAATTGCTCGACCACGATTTCTATGTGTTCGTGAACGCGGAAAACAACAAGGTTTCCGTGGTATATACACGTCATGACGGCGATTACGGTCTGATCACTCCGGAATATTAAAATGCAACTGGGAGTATCGACGGCTTCGTTTTTTACGCGAAGCGAAACGGAGGACACTTTAAACCTCATACAGGACATGGGGTTTGAGATTTGCGAAGTGTTTCTGACCACCTTCCGCGAATACAGGAAGGATTTCGTCGACATGCTCCGTGAAAGGCAAAGGAATATCCGCATTTACAGCATACATACGCTGAATCAACAGTTCGAACCCGAGCTGTTCAACAAATGGGACCGCACGCGCGAAGACGCCGAGGATTTTTTCAAGGAGATAATCTATGCGTGTAAACGGCTCGACGCGGATTATTATACTTTTCACGGACCTCCGCGTCTTAAACGCACACCGTACATAATCGATTATCCCTGGGTGGCAAAGCGCCTGAACGAACTGAACGGAATGCTTTCCGCCGGCGGCGCCTCCGCAAAGATCGCCTATGAAAACGTGCATTGGACGTTCTTCAATTCGCCCGAATTTCTGAAAAGGCTTTCGGAGTACATATCGACGCCGGTCTGTCTCGACATAAAACAGGCGATGCAGTCGAAAGTTGCGCTTGACGAATATATCGAGGTCATGGCGCCCACTCTGGTCAACGTACATTTATGCGACTGGCACGAGGACGGGAAACTGGCGATACCCGGAGAAGGAATATTCGATTTTACGGGATTTTTCAGGAAACTGAACGCGGTCGGCTATACCGGTCCCGTACTTATGGAACTGTATGCCGGAAATTACAGCGACTTCGACGACGTTAAACGCAGCGCGGAGTATCTTCAGAAGTGCCTTGACGCGGCGGCAAAAGGATGATCGTTATTTTAAACTTAAGCAAAAGGAGATAAATTATTATGGCTAACGCTAAGGGCAAAACGCCCGACATCAAATTCGATTTCAACAATATGATGGCTGACTTTATCGGCGCGGAGCAGGGAATTACCGACGCCGAACTCAATAAAACGCGCAATCTCGCGATCGCCGCGCACAGCAACGTGCGTTTGAACCGCGGTACGGGAATGATGGGCTGGACGGAACTGCCGTACAACCAGGCAGACGTAGTCAGCGACATCATCGCCACCGCAAAGATCGTCAGACGCAACGCGGACGCGTTCGTCGTCCTGGGTATAGGCGGTTCGGCTCTCGGACCCATGGCTGTTTTCCAGGCTCTTTGTCATTTGAGGCACAACGAGCTAAGCAAACGTCAAAGGAAAGCGCCGAAGTTCTATGTCGAGGACAACGTTGATCCCGAACGCATGGCGTCGCTTCTGGACGTTCTGGATCTGGACAAGACGGTATTTAACGTAATTACGAAATCCGGATCCACTTCGGAGACGATGAGTCAGTATCTGATCATAATGAAGATGTTGAAGGAGCGTTACGGCGACAAAGCGCGCGAACACATCATCGCCACAACCGACAAGGAAAAGGGCAACCTCATCAAGATAGCAAAAGCCGAGGGATTGAAAACCTTCTATATCCCCGACGGCGTTGGCGGCAGATTCAGCGAACTTTGTCCCGTAGGGCTGTTGCCCGCGGCGGTACTCGGTATCGACATAAAGGAGCTTTTAAAGGGTGCCGCGGCGATGGATAAGCGCATGCGCAAGTCCGACTTCAAAACCAATCCCGCTCTTGTTGCCGCGGCGTTGCAATACGTTGCCATAAACAAAGGCAAGAATATATCCGTCATGATGCCTTACGCCGATTCTTTGAAACTTATGGCGGACTGGTATTGCCAGCTGTGGGGAGAAAGCCTCGGAAAATCCGTGGATCTGAACGGCAGAGAAGTTTTCGCGGGACAGACCCCCGTAAAAGCTTTGGGCGTTACCGATCAGCACAGTCAGATACAGTTGTATACCGAAGGTCCTTTCGACAAGGTCATTACGTTTATCTCCGTCGAAAAATACAGAAACGAAGTCGTCATCAGCGACGGCGCGGAAGAGTATCCATCCGTATCGTTCCTCAGCGGACATACCTTAAACGAGTTGATCTCGGCGGAAATGGAAGCCACCGAATACGCGCTTACAAAAAAACACAGGCTGAATTCCAGAATCGTTTTACCGTTCGTCAATGCGCATACGATAGGTCAGCTTATGATGTTCTTTATGTTCCAGACCTCGTATCTCGGCGCCATGTTGAACATCAACACCTTCAATCAGCCCGGCGTGGAGGAAGGAAAAAACGCGACGTATGCTTTGCTGGGTCGTGCCGGATACGAAGAAAAGAAAGCCGAGATCGCGGCTAAACCCGCCAAAAAAGAGCAGTATATCGTATAATGCTCGTCGTTAAAGGGCTGACAAAAAAATATCTTTACGGAGACCAGGCGCTGACCGACGTCGGTTTTTCCATTGCGGACGGAGAACAGGCGGCGTTGTTAGGCGCTTGCGCTTCGGGCAAGAGCACGCTTTTAAAGATTATAGCGGGGATAACCGAATCCGATTCGGGTTCGGTTATCCTTGACGGGCGGGACGTTACTTTGTTTTCACCCAAAGAACGCGGCATAAGAATGATTTTCGACGGCGAAGGCTGGTTCAAATTTCGCAGCGTATATCATAACGTTAAATATCCGCTGAAGATCAGAAAGTTTTTAAAGTCGGAAATAGAACAAATAACGGAACGCGCGATGGCGAGGTATTCTTTGTCGGCGCTCAAAGACGAGTTTGTGTTCAGACTGAGCGACTCCGACAGGGTAAGGCTTTGCCTTAGCCGGCTGAATACTTTCAAGGCTCCGCTGACGCTTATCGACAACGTCTTTTCCCCGCTTGACGCCGAGGAAAGAAAGCGGTTGTTCGCGGAACTGCTGCCTTTGATAAAAACGGACGCGGCATCGGCGATATTCGCGACGGATTCCGCCGAGGAAGCGTTTGCGTTTTCCGATAAGGTTTTCTTTTTAAATAACGGCGAGATCGCGGAGTGCGGTTCCGCCGAACATTATCTTACGGATCCGAATACGCTTGCGGCGGATAAATTCGTTAACGCCGAACGTAATTTTGTCCTTTTGCCCGTGAAAAACGGGAATGGTGAGGCGTATTTCGAAGCGTGGGATAAACGCTTTTCTGTCGATACCGTGAGCGAATACGTTTTCGTTTCATATGAAGCCGTTAATTCCGGCGCGGGGGAGAGGGCGGTAAATCCCGTCAGACTTTTCGGAGGATTCGGAAAAACATATTATAAAACCGAAGACGGTATAAACGTCGTATCCGATTCCGCGCCTACCGCTTACGCACCCGATTTTTCGTCTTTCAGGGTTTTCGATTTGATAGGCGAAAATCGTTTGACATATTCCGAAAAGACGTGATATTTTATTAACAGGATAGAACCTGAATCGATGATACGTTCGGAGAGGAAGCTGCAAACCTGTGTATAAGATACGATTTGTTACTCCTTTCCGTGCGGAAGGAGTTTTTTTATGAAAAAGTTAGGTATCGTAGGCGTGATTATCACCGACAGAAGCGTGGCTCAGGACGTTCAGAGCGTATTAAGCGATTTCGGTGACATAATAATCGGCAGAATGGGCGTTCCGGACAAAGCCAACGGCATAAACGCCATAGCGCTGATAGTCGAAGGCTCGACGGAGCAGATATCCGCCATGACGGGAAAACTCGGAAGGCTCGGTTCCGTGTCCGTCAAGTCTGCCGTTACCACCGTTACCCTCAACGATTAGTTCAGGAGGCATATATGAAAAAGAAGTTACTTATAACGTTATTTGTTCTGATCATGACCGCCGTTTTGTCGGTAGCCGTTCTCGCAGGCTGCACCGACGACGATTCCGACGGAAACGGTGCCAAGGTCATAAATATAGTCGTTCCCGACGGTTCTCCCGCGATAGCGCTTGCCAAGCTGATAAACGACAACTCCGCGCCTGAAGGGTATACCGTAAATTATTCGGTCGTCGCGGGGGCCACTCAGATAACGACCGCTATCGCCAACAAGACGGCTGATATAGCTATTGCTCCGACCAACATCGGCGCGACGATATATAATAAAACGGGCGCGGTAAAACTGTACGCCACCGTCGTTCAAGGCGCGCTTTATATGGTGGGGAAAGAGTATCTCGCGGGCGATACCGTTCAGGAAAAACTCGCATCGCTGAAAGGACAGACCGTTTTTAATATCGGACAGGGCGGCACTCCCGACCTTACGTTCAAATACATTCTCGACCATTACGGCATAGCTTACCAAGCGACCGACGTCGAGGACGAATCGTATGTCGCTCTAAGATACGTTACCGACGGATCCGAACTTTTGCCGATGTTAAAACAGGGCACCGCCAAGTACGGTATCCTCGGAGAACCCGCAGTTTCCAGAGCGAATGCCAACACCGGCACTTCAACCGTATTCGACATACAGGAACTCTGGAAAGATGTTACGGGCGCCCAAACGGCAGGTTTCCCGCAGGCGAGCGTATTCGTTACCACAGAGCTTCTGAACGGCGAGCACGCCGCTTTGCTCAGTTGGCTCAGCGCCGGGCTTAAGGATAACGCGGCATGGGCGGAATCAAATCCCGCGACGGTTTCCGAAGTTCTTGCCTCGAAAGGGTCGACCTCTTTAAACGGGCTGACTTCGGGAATGATCGAGGCGTGCAACCTTGATTATGTTTCCGCCGTCGATGCAAAACAGGCAGTAAACACTTATCTTAGCGCCCTGTACGGATTTGCCGCGAACACCGTAGGCGGCAAAATGCCCGACGACGCTTTCTATTATGCGGGCTGAAGCGGAAAAGTTAAAAAAATTCTTTATAAAAAACGCTTGGATGGCGAATATCGTCTACCCCTTGATCGGGGTAGGCGTTATTCTGTTGATTTGGGTCATAGGCGCCGCGGCGGTGGGCATGGAAATGATCTTGCCGACGCCGTCGAGAGCGTTCGAAGAGTTCTTTAAACTGCTTAAGGAAAGCGAATTCTGGCTCGCTGTGGGAAATACGCTCGCGAGAACGATTTTAAGCTTCGTTTTGGGGTTTCTCGCCGCCGCCGTAACGGCAACGCTTTCCGCGTTCGTTAAACCCGCGGGCAGGATCATCGCGCCGATAATTACGGTTTTACGTTCGGTGCCTACGATGTCGATCATTCTGATAGCGGTCATAGCGCTGCGCTCAACGCAAGCGCCGGTACTGGTAACTTTTCTGATCGTTTATCCGCTGTTGCATTCTTCGTTCGAACGAGCGTTAGAGAATGTAGACCCTTACGCCGTTAATATGAGCAAAGTGTTCGGCGTTCCGATATATAAACGCGTTTTCAAGCTGTATATCCCTGCGGTGTTGCCCGACGTGTTCGCGGCGTCCAAGAGCAACGTTTCGCTCGCATTGAAAGTAATGATAGCTTCCGAAGTGCTGGCACAGACTTTCGATTCGATGGGCGTGAACATGCAAATCAGCAGGATATACCTGGATACGGCGCAGCTGATGGGCTGGACTTTAGCGGCCATAATTATGAGTTTTGCGTTGGAAGGAGCGGTTTCGCTGTTAAAGCGCTTCACGGTGAGGTGGAAATGATAATCAAGGCTCTCAACAAAAGTTACGGCGATTTGAAAATATTCGAAGACTTTTCCGTCGAGTTCGAGGAAATGAAAACCACCGCGGTGATGGGCGCTTCGGGTGTCGGGAAAAGTACTCTGTTGAACGCTATCGCGGGACTTACGGATTATACGGGAGAAATAATTAAAGAGGGCGATATCAGCGTCGTGTTTTCCGAACCCGCTCTTTTAAAGAATCTAAGCGTCGTTAAAAACCTCGAATACGCTGTATCGCACGCGTATCCGAACAAAAAGATCCCCGAAGAAAAATTGAACGAAGTGCTGGAAGCGGTTGAACTTGCCGATAGACGGGATGCGCTCCCTTACGAGCTTTCCACGGGAATGGCGCAGCGCGTGGCGCTCGCCCGGGGATTCCTGTATCCGTCGCGCTATATCGTGATGGACGAAGCGTTCAGGGGGTTGGATACCGCGCTTAAATTCAGATTAAAACGGTATTTTCTGAATCTTTTGAGTATGAATCCCCGTACCGTGATAATGATAACTCACGACCTCGACGAAGCGCTTTCGCTGTCGGACAGGGTAATGGTTTTAAGCTCACGACCCGTCAGGATTGCGTTGGACATTTCGCTTTCGTCCGACAAAAGTACCAGGCTGCCCTCCGATCCCGAATATATGAACGCTGCTTCGGAATATATGCGTTTTATAGAGGCTTCTATTTAATTGACTTTATTTTAGTAATAAAGTATTATTTTAGTATGGTTATTTTGGGTATAGATCCCGGCTACGGCATAGTCGGTTTCGGCGTAATCGAAAAAAACGCTTCCAGACTTCGTACCGTCGCTTACGGCGTTATAGAAACGCCTAAAGTTTCGAAACTTCCCGTCAGACTTAAATTTATAGGCGATAAGATTGCGGAACTGATAGAGCATTACAAGCCCGACGCCGTCGCGGTCGAAGAACTGTTTTTCCATTCCAACCAAAAGACCGTCATAATGGTCGCGGAGGCGCGCGGAGTTGTGTTATATGCCGCCGAAAACGCGGGTAAACCGCTGTTCGAATATACTCCGATGCAGATCAAACAGGCGGTTACGGGATACGGCAGGGCGGACAAAAAGCAAATTCAGCAAATGGTAAAAATACTTTTGGGGCTGGAATCGGTCCCGAAGCCCGACGACGCCGCCGACGCGTTGGCGGTTGCAGTCACACATGCACAGACTAATACCGTAATGGGTAATTTCGGAGTCAGATAATGTTTTCGTATATTCGCGGCAGGTTGACAGAATCAAACGGAAATTTCGTTACCGTCGAGGCGGGCGGTATCGGATACGCCATAACCGTATCCAACAATTCGGCGTACAAACTACCCTTACCGGGTAACGAAACCCTGATATATCTGTATCTTCACGTCCGTGAGGACGAGGTCGGATTGTACGGTTTCACCACCCGCGAGGAAAAGGAGATGTTCATAAAACTTATCGCGATTTCGGGCATAGGACCTAAAGCGGCGATAGGTATTCTCTCGGGAATGACTCCAGACGCTCTGGCGATAGCCATAGTTACATCGGATATAAAGAGTATCGCAAAGATAAAGGGCGTCGGCAAAAAAACCGCGGAAAGGATCATTCTGGAACTGAAGGAAAAGCTTGCCGCCGAGGACGTCGAAATGTTCGGAGCGAAAGCCGTTGCGGAAAACAGCGTCGGAGGAGTCGCTCACGACGCCATAAACGCGCTGAGAACTTTGGGACTCACGCAGTCCGAAGCCGTCAAAGCCGTGGAGGCGGCGATGAAAGAAGCCGATACGCTGGAGGAAGTTTTGAGATGCGCGCTCAGGAGGATCGAAAAGTAAATGGACGATTACGAGAACTTTAATATCGGATACGAGGGCGAAGAACGCATTACGGACGGCGAATTGTTGCCGACGGACGAAAACGAAAACATTCTGCGTCCGACCACGCTGGACGAATATGTCGGGCAGGACAAGATAAAGGAAAATCTAAGAGTGTTCATTCACAGCGCAAAGAAGCGCGGCGAAGCGTTGGATCACGTTCTTCTTTACGGACCTCCGGGGCTCGGCAAAACGACCCTCAGCAAAATAATCGCCAACGAAATGGGCGTCGAAATCAAATCGACTTCGGGACCGGCGATAGAAAGAAGCGCGGATCTTGCCGCAAATCTAACGTCGCTTCAACCGAACTCCGTGTTGTTTATCGACGAGATACACCGTTTAAATCACACCTCCGAGGAATTGTTGTATCCCGCCATGGAGGATTTTAACGTCGATTTCATGCTCGGACAAGGTCCTTCGGCGCGATCGATAAAACTGAAACTTCAACCGTTTACGCTGGTCGGGGCTACTACGAAGGCGGGCAACATTTCGGCGCCGCTGCGCGACCGGTTCGGGATAATATGCAGACTCGAACTATATACTCCCGAACAACTCGGCAGGATAGTGCGTCGTTCTGCTTCGATACTTAACGTCGACATAGAGGACGCGGCGTGTATAGAGATAGCCTCGCGTTCGCGCGGCACTCCGCGTATCGCGAACAGGCTGTTAAAGCGCGTCAGAGACTTTGCGCAATACGAAAACTCATCCGTCAGCCTCAGAGTCGCAAAGCTCGGTCTTGACCGTCTGGAGGTCGATTCTCTGGGTCTTGATAACGTTGACAGGAACATTCTGACCACAATAATAGACAAATTCGACGGCGGCCCCGTGGGGTTGGATACCCTTGCCGCGTCGACGGGCGAAGAAGCCACGACGATAGAGGACGTTTACGAGCCGTTTTTGATGCAACTGGGATTCATAGCGCGCACTCCGCGCGGCAGGATCTGTTCCAGACGCGCATACGAACACCTCGGATTCAACTATAAAAAATCGGAGACCTCTCTGCTGGATTGGAAAGAATTTAACGGCAATGAGTGAAATTATCAATATTTTCGATACCGCGGCATACAATTACGAACTTCCCGAGGAACTGATAGCGCAAACGCCGATAGAACCCAGGGATTCGGCGCGGCTCATGTATTATAACCGTTCCACGCATAAGACGGAGCATCTCGTATTCAGAGACATAGTAAACATTCTGCAAAAAGGGGACGTGCTTGTCATTAACGACACCAGAGTCATTCCCGCAAGGTTGTTCGCTTTTAACGAAAAAGGACGCGAATTCGAGGTCCTGCTTTTAAAGAGGATCGACATAAAAAGATGGGAATGTCTGCTGAAGCCCGCCAAAAAAGTTAAGATCGGCGGGAAACTCGTCATAAACAACGAACTTTCTTTGACGGTCGAATCCGTCAATCCCGCGGACGGAGTAAGGACTGTATCGTTCGAATTCGAAGGTGTGTTCGAGGATATACTTTCGAGAGCGGGCAACGTGCCTTTGCCGCCGTATATAACCGAAAAACTCGACGATCCCGAACGATATCAGACGGTCTATGCCAGGGAATCCGGTTCTGCCGCCGCGCCCACTGCCGGGCTTCATTTTACGAAAGAACTGCTGAAATCACTCGAGGACAAGGGTGTCGAGATCGTCAAGATACTTTTGCATGTCGGACTCGGAACCTTCAGACCGGTTAAAACCGATAACATTCTGGAACATAAAATGCACTCCGAATATTTCCGCGTTAGCGACGAGGCGGCAGAAAGGATCAATAAAGCGCTTGACGAAAACCGCCGCGTGATCGCCGTGGGTACAACTTCGGTAAGATGCCTCGAATCCGCGGGCGCCGGCGGCAGAGTCAAAGCCGGGGACGGAAACACCGAAATATTTATATATCCGGGCTACCGCTTTAATATCGTAAAAGGGCTGATAACGAATTTTCATTTGCCCGAAAGCACCCTCATAATGCTTGTTTCCGCGTTTGCGGGCAGGGAAGAGACGCTTTCGCTTTACCGCGAAGCCGTAAGAATGCAGTACAGATTTTTCAGCTTCGGCGACGCCATGCTGTTTCTGTAAAGGGACCGACGATGTTTAAATACGAAGTAATAAAGGTTTGCAAACAATCGGGCGCCAGAATAGGGCGTCTTTACACACCGCACGGAGTGATAGAAACGCCCGTTTTTATGCCGGTAGGCACCAAAGCCACCGTAAAGTCTCTCTCCCCCGAAGAAGTCGCCGAAGCCGGAAGCCAGATACTTTTGGCAAACACCTATCACCTGTATTTAAGACCCGGACACGAAACCGTCAGGGCGGCAGGCGGATTGCATAAGTTCATGAACTGGTCAAAACCCATTTTGACGGACTCGGGAGGTTTCCAGGTTTTTTCGCTTTCCGCCACTCGCAAAGTAACGGACGACGGCGTGAAGTTTTCAAGTTTCATCGACGGCAGTCATCATTTCATGACGCCCGAAAAATCGATGGAAATTCAGATGGCGTTAGGCTCGGATATAGTCATGGCTTTCGACGAATGCACCGCCGCCGGCGTCGATTTCAAGACTGCCGAATCCGCCATGTCGAGAACTGCCGCGTGGCTCGAAAGATCCTATAGATCGATGACTTCTTCCGATCAGATGCTATTTCCGATAATTCAAGGGAATATGTATCCTGAGCTACGGATTGAAAGTATAAAACGCTCATTGCCCTTTGCGCGGTGCGGCATTGCCGTAGGCGGGCTTTCGGTCGGGGAACCGAAGCCGGTCATGTATGAAATGCTGGACGTTTTGAGGGAATATTATCCCGAGAACATGCCGCGTTATCTGATGGGAGTCGGGAGCGCCGATTGCATCGTGGAAGGGGTCGTCAGAGGCATAGACATGTTCGACTGCGTATTGCCTACGAGAACGGCGAGAAACGGAACGGCGATGACTTTCAACGGTACTCTCACTATCAGGAACGCAGAATACAAAGAAGATTTCACTCCTGTCGAGGAGGGATGCGACTGTTATTGCTGCCGCAACTACACGAGGGCTTACGTAAGGCACCTGATCAATACCGACGAGATATTCGGCGGACGGCTTTTAAGCATTCACAATATTCGTTTTCTGCACCGTCTTGTCGCTAAAATCAAAGAAGCGATCTACGCCGACAGATTGCTGGATTTCAGGAACGAAATCATGGAAAATCTATGTCGCAAAAATAATTCTTAAATGAAGTTTAAAGGTTTTCCCATTATTTTTCGGCTAAATGCTTGCTAAGCCGTCAATAATATGATAAACTTTTTTGCGACGGAGAATCCGTCTGATAGAAATTAAGGAGAATTTCGGCTTATGAATTTTGGAATGATAGCTACTTCCGGCGGCAACGATTGGTATATCTGGATCATCCTCGGCGTCGTGTTCGTCGGTATGATTCTGATGACCGTCATCCCTCAGCGCAAACAGAAAAAGAAAATGCAGGAGATGATGTCTTCGCTTTCCGTCGGCGACAAAATAATGACGATCGGCGGATTCGTCGGCACGATTACGGAAATAAACAACGATAACGACCGCTTCACGATCAATATCGGCACCGAAGAAGAACCCGTAAACGTCGTGATAGTAAGAAACGCCGTCAGAACGAAACTTTAATCCGATAATTGTTGCGACCCGGCATAATGCCGGGTCGTTTTTTGTATTTTAAATTTTGTTTTTTCCGGTATTTACGGCGATAATTCCCGAAACCGCGCCTATAATTATTCCCGATACGGCGTCTATTATTCCGAACGAACCGTCGAGATTTCCGCCGAGGATCAGGAAAACGAACACCGATATCAACGTATACAGTAAACCCGCGACGGCGCCTTTGAATACTCCTTTTTCTTTGCATTTTATGCCTATCAGCGCGCCGAGCAATACGCTTAACAGCTTTATCACCTGATTAATCGGCATTATGATTGCAAAAGGTACTTCCGCGAGTTTTATCACGATGCCGAATATTAACACGGCGGTAAGCGTGATTACCACGGATACGAGCGTCATGCGGAGTATGTCCCGTAGCGTCGTTTTGTCGATTTTAAATTTTTCCAAGGATATTTTATGCGTTTTCATTTTTTCCTCCTTTAGAAAATATGCCTTGCGCTTGCGGTATATGCTTGATTTTTGTTTTCGGCGCGTTTATAATGTAAGGGACAAATATTTCGGAGGTCAATATGAAACATATCGAAACCGTTACGAAAAAGACTTTGGTTCCCACCCGCGAGATAGGCTGCGGAGAATGCCAGGCGAGTTGCCAGTCCGCTTGCAAGACCAGCTGCACGGTCGGCAATCAGGCTTGCCTCAAAGAAGAGAAAGTGCTCGTAAAGACCGTTTCGGAAGAAAAATAGTTCTTTAAATGGTTCATTCTTTCGTCTTCAGGCACAAGGGAGAACCCCTTTATTTTCTGTGGGACATAGAAAGCGGCAGTCTGTATAACGTAGATCATGTCGCTTTTTTGTGCGCCCGCTCTCGTTACGGCACGCTGACCGACGACGCCGATAAATCGGCGTTCGCCGCGCTCGGCGAACGGGAAAAAAGCGAAGCGGTCGCGGAATTGGAAAGTCTGGAGGCGGACGGAGCTTTAAACGCGAAACCCGTCGTCGACAAATTCAGGAAACGCGTTTCCCGCGTCAAAGCGATGTGTCTGCATATCTGCCACGACTGCAATTTACGTTGCGGATATTGTTTCGCGTCGGGCGGAACTTATAATACGGCGCGCGATTATATGAGCGCCGAAGTCGGCGAAAAAGCCGTTGATTTTCTGATAAAGAACAGCGGCGAGATTAAAAATCTCGAGGTCGATTATTTCGGCGGGGAACCGCTGATGAATCTCGACGTCGTAAAGCGCATAACCGAGTATGCCAAAGACGAGGCGGCGAAAGCGGGCAAACGCTTCAGTTTCACGATGACGACGAACTGTTTGCTTCTTAACGAAGATACTGCCGAATGGCTGAACTGCGAAATGGACAACGTAGTTTTGAGCATCGACGGCAGAGAATCGGTGCATAACGCCGTCAGACACACCGTTTCGGGTAAAAACGCTTATCCCGTTATTTTGAAAAACGCTCTGAATTTCAGGCGTATACGCGGCGCGGGCAAATATTACGTTCGCGGCACGTTCACTAAAAACAATCTCGACTTTGCCGAAGACGTAAAAGCGCTTAACGATCTCGGCTTCGACCAGATTTCGATGGAGCCTGTCGTGCTGGACGAAACGGATCCGCTCGCGATCTGCGCAAACGACGTCGAGAGGATAAAGGCTGAATACGAGCGTTTGGCCGAAGAATACCTCGAAAGACGTTCGGGCGGCAAATGGTTCAATTTTTTCCATTATATGATCGATCTCGACCACGGTCCGTGCATACATAAGCGTTTGACGGGCTGCGGCGCGGGAACGGAATATCTGGCGGTTTCGCCTACGGGGGATATATATCCTTGCCATCAGTTCGTCGGGAACGGCGAATATTATATAGGAAACGTTTACGACGGCATACTGCGTCCCGACGTCAGGGAAAGATTCGCGGGCTTTACCGTGCTTGAAAAGGAGCATTGCGCCGATTGTCCCGCAAAGTATTACTGCGGCGGAGGGTGCGCAGCCAACGCTCTGAAATTCTCCGGCAGACCCGACGGCAGATACGCGGTAGGGTGTGAGCTTCAGAAAAAGCGTCTGGAGATGAGTCTTGCCGTCGCGTATATCGAACGTAAAGCTCCGGTTTGATTTAAAGAGCATTTAAATTAATATTTATTATATATAGTGGCGATAATTTTATTGACTTCGCGTTATTTAAGTTTTATAATATCAAAGACTAATGCTACGGAGGCATATCTGTGACTAAGAAAAAAGCCATTGTCATAGCGGTGATACTTGCTTTGATCGTCATCACTTTGGCATTGTTTATCTTTCCTTTGAACGGACAGGAAAGTTTCCAGATAGGCAAATCCAATTACGATTTTTATTGGATTGCGGGGTCCATTAAGCTCGGACTCGATCTGGAAGGCGGAATGTACGTCGTTTATTCGATGGATACGGAGGGTATCGACGACGTGGACGCGGCGGTAACCTCGACCATTTCGAACCTCGAATCGTTGCTTACCTCGCGCGGCTATACCGAGGCGACCGTTACCAGGCAGGGAACCGACAAGATACGTGTAGAAGTTCCTTCCGTTACCGACACCGAATCGCTGTTGAATCTTTTGGGCGAACCCGCGGAACTCGAATTCCGCGACGAGAGCGGTAACGTCCTCATCGAGGGCGGAAAACACCTCGAGGACGCCAACGTAACCCTTTATAACGGTTCCTACGCCATCAGCCTCAAGTTCAACGACGCGGGTACCGCGGCTTTCGCTACCGCGACGTCCAACAACGTAGGCAAGACCCTGGCGATATACATCAACGGCGAGGAGATAATGGCTCCTACCGTAAACGCCGCTATCACCGACGGACAGGCGGTCATCACCGGAAACTATACTCAGGCTCAGGCAAACGACATCGCCGTCAGGCTCAGAGCGGGCACGTTCGCCGTCAAGCTGACCCCCGAAGAATCCTCGACGATCAGCGCGACTTTGGGCGACGGCGCTTTGCAGGCAAGCATACTCGCGGGCGTGATAGGTCTGGCGCTGGTCATCGTATTTATGGTGATCATGTACAGATGCTTGGGCATGCTGGCGTCGTTTGCGCTGATTATTTACTCGATATTGATGATATACCTTCTGGCGATAATTCCTTGGGTTCAGCTTACGCTTCCCTCGATAGCGGGTATAATTCTAAGTATCGGTATGGCTGTCGACGCCAACGTCATTATTTTCGAAAGGATCAGGGACGAACGCCGTATGTTCGGCAAACCCATCGCCACATGCGTGCAGATAGGTTTCAAGAAAGCTTTGACTGCGATCATCGACTCGAACATCACCACGATTATCGGTTCGATCGCCCTGATTATTTTCGGTTCTTCGTCAATTCAGGGATTCGGAATCACGTTGCTCATCGGTATTCTGTTGTCCATGTTCACCGCGATCTTCGTTACCAGACTGCTGTGCAACATAGCGCTTCAGTTCAACGATCACTCCGATAAACTTTACGGGCTTAAATTCAAACTCGACGAGATCGTTACGGGAGAAAGCGACGTCGCGGAAGAAAACGCCGGGATCTCCGAAGACGGCGTATCAGAATCCGTGGAAACAGTTTCCGTGGCTCAATCCGAACAGGGCGCGGCAACGGTTGTCAAGAGAAAAAATAAAAACAACGTGATCTACACAAGAGTCAAATACAAGAGGGGAGGTAAAAAATAATGGATACCGCAAAAGCTCTTTCCAAGATAAAACTCTCCCTTAAGAGATTGCCGATTTACAAATACAGATATTTCTGGTTCATCGTTCCCGCCACGATACTATTTATAGCGTTGGTATGCGGCGCGGTTTATTCGGGAAGCAACGTATACGGTAACTTCGCTAACGTCGGTATCGACTTCGAAGGCGGCACGGTTCTGACCGTAAACATTACGGGCGGCGGTTCTTACGCGGACAACGCGAAGATCATAGAGGAAGTCATCGAGGATAACGGACTGACGCTTTCGTCTGCACAAAGTTCGGGCGCAAGCAACGTTATTGCCCGTTATTCCAACTTTGTCAACGGCGCTGACTGGAGCGGCGAGGACAAGACCGAGGATATGATCAACCTCAACTCCAAAGTCGCTTCCGACGTCGAATCCGCCATCAAGGCAAAGTACCCGAACGCCGTTGTCAACGCGACCGCAGAAACCATCAACGCCACCGCGAGCCAGGACTTCATAAACAAAGCGTTGCTGGCGGTCGGCGTGGCAATGATAGTGATGTTGATCTATACCGCATTCAGATTCGACTTATTCAGCGGTCTGGCGGCGCTTTGCACACAGCTGATAGACGTTATCGTAACGATGTCGCTGGTCGTGATATTCCGCGTACCGATCAACTCTTCTTTGGTCGCCGCTCTCATCACGGTCGTCGCGTATTCGATCAACAACACGATAGTCATTTTCGACCGTGTGCGCGAGAACATGGCTCCGTACAAACATGCCGACAAGAACAAGGCGGACGTTCCGTTCATTCTGGACACGTCGGTTACGGAGTGCCTGAGAAGGGCGCTATTCACCACGCTGACGACGCTGATCACTATAGTGATTCTTGCGGCATGGGGCATACAGTCTCTAAGCGAATTTGCGCTGCCGATCATTTTCGGTATATTGTCGGGACTTTACTCCTCGATATTCCTCGCTCCCAGTATCTGGGGAATGCTGATGGACGCAAAACGCAACAGAGCGTTCAAAAAAAGGCAACTGGCAAAATCGAAGAGAAGATAAATACTAAACTGCCGAAAAGAGCCTTCCAAAGGCTCTTTTCGCATAGAAAGAACACGGGAAGGTGAGTTTTGGATCCGCAAAAAAACGTCGTTTCAAGCGAAATAATTTCGTCGGAGCTGGGTATCGGGAAACTGATAGCGGATCTGGTGGTGTCGCGCGGATACGATACCGTCTCCTCGGCGCGTGATTTTCTGTATCCCGACATAGAAAAACTGACCCCGCCGTCTTGTTTCAAAGGTATAGACGAAGCGTGCAAACTGATAAAGCGTCATGCCGAAAACGGCAGGATCCTGGTGTTCGGCGATTACGACTGCGACGGTATAGGCGCTTCCGCAATGCTCTATCTCGCGTTCAAATCCCACGGAACAGATATCGACGTATATATCCCCACCCGACTCGAAGACGGCTACGGACTGTCCGTGGGCGCACTGAAAAGGGCGTTTGATAAGTATTCGCCGACTTTGCTTATGACGGTTGACTGCGGTATAGGCTCCGTCGAGGAAATAGCCTACGCGAAATCATTGGGTATCGACACGATCGTTACCGATCATCATCAGCCGCCCGATAAGCTGCCGGACACCGTAATAATAAATCCGAAACTCGACGACGAACTTCCCGAACTTTGCGGCGCGGGCGTTGCTTTTACGTTGATCAGGGCGCTGTTCGGCGACGAAGCTGCAAAAGAATATATAGATATTTGCGCCGTTTCCACGATTGCCGACCTCGTTCCGTTGACGGGCGACAACCGCATTATCGCGTCCTACGGTTTGAAGCGTCTTCGTTCTCACGACAAACGCGCGGGATTCAAATCTTTATTGCATGCGTCGGGGCATAAAGACGGAACGCCCGTAACGGCGTCAGACGTCGCTTTCAGGCTTGCGCCGAGGCTGAACGCTTCGGGCAGGCTTTCCGACGCGTATAAGTCTTTCAGAATCCTTACTGAGGACGATACCGCCGAAGTTGACCGTCTTACAGCTGAACTCGAAGAAGAAAACAGAATAAGACAGGAACTTTGCAACAGCACGATCGCCGACGCCAGGCGTATGCTTACGGAATACGATTTAACGCACAGACGCATAATCGTCTTGTATAAAGAAGACTGGGAAGCCGGCGTGGTCGGTATCGCGGCTGCAAAAATCGCAGAGGACTTCAAGCGTCCGACCGTTTTGTTCGTCAGAAAAGGAAACGTATTGAAAGGTTCGTGCCGCAGTATCCGCGGCGTAAATATTCACGACGTTTTACAGGCTGCCGAAAGTACTTTGATCCAGTTCGGAGGTCATACAATGGCAGCGGGACTCAGTTTATATCCGGACGATCTCGCGCGGTTCACCGCCGTTGCCGACGCGTACATCAAGGCAAACTATGCCGATAACGTGTTTATGCCGCATTACGAAGCAGACGCGGAACTGGATCCCGATTCGGTTACCGAAAAGACTGTTGACGAAATAGAGTTGCTGGAGCCGTGCGGTATGGGAAACCCGCGTCCCGTTTTCAAGTCGGTGGTCAAAGCGTTGCCGTTCGAACGTATAAAGAATCTACAGCATATCAAATCGCGTTTCGGCAAAAATGCCGAAATAGTCGCGTTCAACGAGCTAAAAAACCTCGATATTCTGCGTTCCGGCATGGAAAAAGAACTGTATTATACCTTGGGAAAAGAGGAATTCCGTGCCAGAACTTATGTCAGAGCGCTTTATAAGGGCGTGCGCCTCATGGATACCAAACCTTCCGACGAAATGGTTTTTGCGGCATACGCCGAAAAATTCACGCCGCTTCCGGAGCCGGAAAAAGTTTGCGGCGCGGATTCGGGCTACGATTTCAGTTTCGGAAGGCTGCTGATAGCGTTTCGCACGGAAACATATTTCAGACTGCTCGATGAGAATCCGGGATATTTGGGACTGTTGTCGGCGCCGACAGGGTATAATCCGTACAACGCCGTGATCCTTTCGCCTGCGCTTAACGCCGATTTCAGGTATTATTCCGTAATCGAGGTTTTCGATTCTCCGCCCGCGGGATACGTAGAGTATCTGAAAAAGCGTTTCGGCGCGTCCGTAACGGCGTATTCCGGCGGAGCGTTAAGGCTTCCCAAAGGAAAGATTGACCTCAGCCGCGACGCATTGGTGAAACTGTTCAGTTATCTTAAAACTTTCCTCGACGGCAAAAAGGTTTCGGCAGAGGAAGACGTGTATTACATAATATGCATGTACGGTTACGATGCCGACTACTATACTTTTTTGGCGTGCTGGTACGTGTTGAGGGAGATAGGCGTGGCTTCATTCTGCGGTTCGACACTTATGCTGAGCCGCGACAAGAAGAATCTGGGAGCCTCCCGCATATTACAAATCGTAAGCGAGAAATAAATATGATAACATCGTTTTCTTCGGCGCAGAACTTAATGAAAAAATGCAGCGAGATCTATAACGAAGCCGATTGCGCTCTGATAGGATACGCGCTGAAGTTCGCCATAGATTGTCATGAAGGACAAAAGAGGGAGTCGGGCGAACCTTACGTCGAGCATCCGATCGCGGCTGCGGATATACTGGTCGATCTGGGTATGGACGTACCGTGCATTTGCGCGGCGCTTTTGCACGACGTCGTGGAAGATACTTCCTGCGACAGAGATACGCTTAAAAAGAAATTCGGCGAAGAAATCGCGGTCTTGGTGGATGCCGTTACAAAACTTTCAAAGTTAAAATCCAAATTTACCACGCAGATAGAAGCGCAGGCCGAAAACCTCAGGAAACTCTTTTTCGCCATTTCGAAAGATTTGCGCGTTTTGTTCATAAAACTTGCAGACAGGTTGCACAATATGCGCACTTTGGATGCCTTAAAGCCCGAAAAACAGTTGCGCATAGCGCGTGAAACGCTGGAAATATACGCTCCGATGGCGGCAAGACTGGGTATCGCGCAGATCAAGAGCGAACTGGAAGACTTGTCCATGAAATATCTGTATCCTACGGAATATAAATATCTTGCGGAGCAGCTGGACATTAAGCGCGAGGAGCGCATGCGCGAGGTTAAACGCATTGCCGAGATAATACAGAACGAACTGGAAGCCGTAAATATCAAAGCCGACATTAAAGGAAGACCGAAGCATTTTTATTCCATATACAAAAAGATGGTTTCACAGAATAAGACGCTGGATCAAATCTACGATCTTATCGCCGTCAGGGTCATTGTCGACGACGTAAAAGAGTGTTATACGGTACTCGGCATAATTCATTCCATGTGGAAGCCCGTGCCTGGCAGATTCAAAGACTACATCGCAATGCCCAAACCTAACCTGTATCAGTCACTGCATACCACCGTGGTCAGTAATTTCGGCAGGATCTTCGAGATACAGATACGTACTCACGAAATGAACAAGATTGCCGAATACGGTATTGCCGCGCATTGGAAATATAAAGAGGGCAGAACCGAGGGCACCGAAACCGACATCGACAAGCGGCTTTCCTGGGTGCGAGAGGTCATGGAGGCCGAAGAAGACATTAAGGATTCGCGCGAATATCTCAAAACGCTGAAACTCAATATCGTTTCCAACGAAATATATGTGTTTTCGCCGAAAGGCGAAGTTTTCGATCTTCCTGTAGGTTCGACCGCCGTGGATTTTGCATACAAGGTTCATACCGAGGTCGGAAACAAGTGCGTCGGCGCGCGCGTTAATAACAAAATGGTGCCGCTGAACACCGTCCTGAACACGGGCGACGTCATTGAGATCATAACCTCGAACGCTTCAAAAGAGCCTTCCAGAGATTGGCTGAAATTCGTTGTTACCCCGCAAGCGCGCAGCAAGATCCGCGCGTTCTTTAAAAGGGACATGGCTCTCGAGAATCTCAAACTCGGGAAAGACATGCTCGAAAAAGAAGCCAAACGCAGGGGATACAAGCTTTCGGAGCTTGTGGCTCAGCAGGCGCCGATGGATGAGATCATGCGGAAGTATTCCTTCCAGACCAACGACGACATGTATTCGGCGGTAGGGTTCGGTTCCGTCAGCACCAATCAGATATTATTGAAGCTTATCGACCGTTTCAATAAATCCCGAGCACTCAGCGCCAAGGAATCGGGAGAGGAATCCGACGACGAACCCGTCAAAAAGTCTAATATAGTCGGTAAAAAATCGCCCAGCGGCGTCATCGTCGAAGGATTCGGCGACTTTTTGGTCAAGTTGGCAAAGTGTTGCAATCCCGTTCCCGGCGACAGCATAGTCGGCTATGCCATGCGCGGCGCCGGAGTTTCGATCCACCGCACGGATTGCCCGAATATCAGGAATATGGAAACGGAACGCCTGATGGAGGCGCATTGGGAGAATACCGACAATTCCACGTTCGTGGCGAAACTGCGTCTGGAGTGTGTGGACAGGACGGGCTTGATCAACGCGCTCATAACCTTGATTTCCAATCAGGGATTGTCCATTCATGCGTTGGAATTGCACGTTCAGAAGGGCATCGCGTACATCTCGATGGGGATAGAGATCAAATCTATTTCCGAACTCGATTTCATAATCAAGAAATTGGGCGCGTTGCCGGACGTGATCAGCGTTAAGAGAACCTGATGAATAAATCTCGGATGTTTTAAAAAGCGCCCGTGAAGGGCGCTTTCCGTTTAGATAGGGCTCATAAACACCGTTTTAATTATAAAATCAACGCGTTTCGTCTTTTCTCAAAAACTTCGGCGTAAGCGCGCGTTTTATACCCGTGGTCGTTTTTATGAAAACTTCGAATATCCTGTCGCCGTGTTTCTTTGCGATTACGTCGATCAGTTTTCTGAAAACTATCGTTACAACCGAGGCTATAACGGCGCATATTGCGCACCACAACCAGTTTTGCCAGGGCAACGTCCATTTGATGTTCAGGAACGTGTCGCCGAAAAGCATCTCCGCGTAATAATAATCCGCCCACAGCGCCAAAGTCGCGACTCCGAGCATGGCGGCAATCAACGAAAGTCTGAAAGTATTCGGGGGCATCGAAATGATGGTCAGGCACGCAAATCCCGCCGCCGCCAAAGCTATTGCCGCGGTCGACGCGTTATCGTATGCGGCAAACGATGTTTGGTCGCCGCCGAAACAGCCCAGAACGCCGAATACGAACAGTACGCCGACGATAAGACCGAGTGCCGACGGAATACTCGAACGCATGATATTGGCGAGGAAACGGTCGCTTGCGCGCGCTTTACCCGGTTGCAGAGCGAAGCAGAACGTGGGTACGCCGATGACGAAGAATTCTATCAGCAGCATACGTTTAGTGTCGAAAGGATAACTGTTGACTTCGGTTATGAAAGTCAGTATGGTAAACATCAGTACCATGAACATAACGAAGATGTTTTTCATTATGTACAACGAGGAAACCTTTTCGATATTTCCGATGACCTGTCTGCCTTCCTGAACGACGCTCGGAAGGGTCTTGAAGTTATTGTCCATCAGAATTATTCTGGAAATGTTTCTCGCGACTTCGTTCGCGGCGGCAAACGAGATCGAGCAGTCGGATTCTTTCAGCGCCTGAACGTCGTTAACGCCGTCGCCGATCATGCCGACGACGCGGTCTTTTTTCTGTAAGCCCGTTACCAACAGACATTTCTGTTCGGGGGAAACGCGTCCGAAAATAGTAGTGTCCGCCGCTTTTTCGAGCAGCTCCGAGTCGCTAAGTCCGTTGCAATTAAGGTAATTGTCGGAGTTTTTCAGACCCGCTTTGGCGGCTATTTTGCTGACTGTAACGGGATCGTCGCCCGAAACGATTTTGATATCGACGTCGTTTGAACGGAACCAGTCGAGCGTTTCCCTGACGTCGCCGCGCAGTTCGTCCTCGAGACAAACCGCGGCGATCGCGCGGCTGGAAGCGGGATCGAAATCGTCTATCTTTCCCTCGAATTCGACGAGAGCAAGCGTCCGTCTGCCCATTTCGGCGTTCGAGCGCACGTATTCTTCCATTTCGGCGTTGCCCTTTATCACGAAATCGGGCGCGCCCATTACGTAGGTTGTTCCGCTTTCCAAAGTTATGGCGGAGAACTTCCTGACGGACGAGAACGCGCAAAAATCGGTGAACGGCAACGCTTGAGCGTACAGATAATGCTGTCTGATTGCGTTTGCCGTACTGTTTTTGTCTTTGGTCGTTTCGACTATCGTCTGGAAAAGGGCGTCTGCGGGAACTTCGGCTTCCGCAAAAAGTTTTTCTTCCAATACTTCGAGTTTTCCGTTGGTGATCGTGCCCGTTTTATCGAGCAGAAGCGTATCTACCATGGCGATCATTTCAATGCTGTACAGATCCTGCGGCAGAGTGTTCTTCTTTGCGAATTTCAGCGTGGACGCAGCCAGAGTAGTGGACGTAAGCAGGAACATTCCGATAGGCAGCATTCCGAGTATCGCCGCTGAGATCGTGATGACATAGCTTTGCAGCGTACTTATCTCCTCGGTGTTCACGCCCGAATCTATCAGGAAGGTGCTTTCCGCGCCCGTTACGAGAAGCGAAGTTAAAAGCAGTCCAGCGAGGACGACCAACACTACGGAAATGCCTTTAATGATCTTGTCCAGAATCTTAAATATGTTGGAACGCGGCTTCGATACGCGGCGGGCGATCCTGGCGACGTTTTCGATGTAACAGTCTTTTCCCACCTTGTCGGCTCTCAAAACCGCTTCGCCCGCGACCACGGCGCTTCCCGCGAGCACGTTATCGCCCGCGCCTTTCCTGACGGGTCTGGATTCTCCCGTAAGAATAGATTCGTCCACCTCGAGTATGCCGTCTTTTATCACGGAATCGACGGGAAGCTGCATGCCCGTACAAGCCATATAAATGTCGTCCAGTACGAGTTCTTTGGTGCTGATTTTGTTATGAGCGCCGTCGCGGATGACTTCACAAGTGTTGTCGATGACGATGGAAAGTTTTTCGACTTTGTGTTTTGCCTTGATTTCCTGCCATATACCGATCGCCATATTCAATATGACGATACACGACGATACCGTGTACATTCCAGCGCCCGAAATAAACAATAGGGCGACCAGAATTATCGTAACCGTATTGCAGAAATTGAAAACGTTTTCGAAAACTATTCTGGCATACGATTTGGTTCGGTTGATCGGTTTGTCGTTTGTCAGCTTGTCCGTTTTGCGTTCGGCAACCTTATCGGCTGTCAGTCCCTCGTTGATGTCGGGGTCGTAGCGGTCGGCGTGTTTGAGTTTATGACTGTCTTCGTGGATTTTAATCGGTTTATCCTTTCTGAACAAACCTCTTATCTTTTCTATTATGCCCATATCCCTGTCCAAAGTCGATATCTTTCTCGTTTAAGAGAACATTATTCCCTTATAAATATATTAGTATAAACTTAATTAAAATGCAAGATAAAACTTCAGATATCCGGCATAAAATTGATCCGTGAAAAAATATGAGAAAAATAATGCCACAAATTTAAAAAACCGTTGACAAATCCGAGATACTTATTGTATATTTAATAGGCGCGGTCGACAGGATCCCGACGGGGTGTAGCGCAGTTTGGTAGCGCACTTGGTTTGGGACCAAGGGGTCGGGGGTTCGAATCCCTTCACCCCGACCATTGAAATTTCAATAGTAGTGCATTGTGGGCCTTTAGCTCAGTTGGTTAGAGCGGTCGGCTCATAACCGATTGGTCCGCGGTTCGAGTCCGTGAAGGCCCACCACGATGCGGTCCGGTAGTTCAGTTGGTTAGAACGCTAGCCTGTCACGCTAGAGGCCGAGGGTTCGAGTCCCTTCCGGATCGCCAGTTTTTTGCCTTGGTAGCTCAGATGGTAGAGCAGGGGACTGAAAATCCCCGTGTCGGTGGTTCGATTCCGCCCCAAGGCACCACGCCAATGCGCCGGCTTAGCTCAACAGGCAGAGCAGCTGATTTGTAATCAGCAGGTTGTTGGTTCGATTCCGATAGCCGGCTCCAGCTTGAATAGGGAAATGCGGGTAGGTTCCAGAGCGGCCAAATGGAGCAGACTGTAAATCTGCCGACAGTGTCTTCGGTGGTTCGAATCCACCCCTGCCCACCACACGAAACCTAAAACGAACCACTTTGAGTGCAAGTCGTTTTAGGTTTTTTTTTACCGTTGTGTTTTGAATTGTAATTTTGAGCCTTCTTGTTTATTCATTTGTTCAAGCACCCACCATACTGCCATTTGAATTATGGACTCTTGAAAAAACAAGTTATTTTTGCTATAATTTATTTGCTTCAATAAGGCGATGAACTTTCATTTAACGGAGTTATAATGCAACCAAAAAATCTTTTAACCGCAAAAAATCGGAACGAATTGCGCGTTTGGCTTGCGGAAAATTATGATAAAGAAAGCGAATGTTGGGTAATTGTAAAGCGCGGCAGACCGCAAAACGACAATACGTTTTGGTATATAGACGCAGTTGAAGAAGCAATGTGTTTTGGTTGGATAGATAGCACTACCAAAACGCTTGAAAACGGAATTACCGCACAAAAATTAGTGCCACGAAAGAAAAAAAGTTTGTGGTCGGAACTCAATAAAGAGCGTTGCAGGCGACTTGAAAAATTAGGATTAATGACGGAAGCAGGACGCGCCGTTCTGCCTGATATGTCTGCAAATGGTTTTGTTATAGATAACGAGATAATGACGGCGTTGAAGGCAGATAAAACAGTATGGCAAAACTTTAATAATTTTCCGCCATTGTATCGGCGGGTACGCATAGACACAATTCAAATAAAGAAAAAACAACCCGATTTATATAATAGCAGATTGCAAAAATTTATCGAGAATACAAAGAAGGGTATTATGTACGGCGAATGGAACGATAACGGACGATTATTAAGCTATTGATAAATTACAATTTATCAGGCGTTTTCATTATTCGTTTTACATTGCTACTTCTCCGCCATGACGCGCTCGGACTTGCGAATGCGAGTCCGGACATTTTTTTGCATTGCTCAGGCTTTCGAAAGAAAGTTTAAAATATTTATATTTTACTTGCTTTTTAACGCGGCGAAGAATAGAATATTGACCGATGTACGTTCACCATGCGCGACCGATCATATTGATGCGCGTCAAAAAATTCGTTTTGAAGAACATGGTGCTGTGGTTCGCGCTCGTTGCCGCCGCAGTTACATGCTTTTTCGTGCCTTTCGATAAGGAATACATAGGTTATTTCGATTTCGGCACGCTCGGTTGTCTGTTTTGCACGCTTTTGGTCGTTTGCGCGTTCAGGAATATTAAAATATTCGAATTTTTGGCCGGAAGCATAGTAAAGCATATCGGAAATATCCGTTACGCGATCCTCGCGCTCGTGATGATTACATACGCCGCGTCCATGGTATTGGCAAACGATATGGCTCTTGTAACCTTTTTGCCTCTCGGATATTTTGTGCTGAAAAGCTGCAATCAGCAAAAACACATGGCTTTTACTTTCGTGATGCAGAACGTCGCGGCAAATCTCGGAGGAATGTTGACGCCTTTCGGAAATCCGCAGAATCTGTATTTATATTCATATTACAATATTCCTACGGGCGAATTTTTCGAAATCATGTCGGTGCCGTTTGCCGTCGCGTTCGTGTTGATAGTGGCTACGTGCTTCTTCGTAAAAAAAGAAAAACTGACCATAGCCGTGCCTGCTCCGGAGCGTCCGTCCGTATGGCGCACGGCGGTATACGGAGTTTTGTTCGTGGTTTCGGTTTGTACCGTTTTCAGGCTGTTTCCGTATTACTGGGGCGTGCTGGCGGTATTCGTTTCGGTTCTGATACTCGATCCCAAGGCGGTACTGAAGGTAGACTATCTGTTGCTGCTGACGTTTTGCGCGTTCTTTGTGTTCTCGGGCAACATGGCGAGGATACCCGTGATACAGAGCTTATTGTCCGCGGTAGTGGGGAAATCTCCGCTTCTGGTCGGAACGCTTTCGTGTCAGATTATCAGCAACGTACCGTCGTCGGTGTTGCTGTCGCATTTCACGACAGATTACCGCAATCTTTTGGTCGCCGTAAACATAGGCGGACTGGGAACGCCGATAGCTTCGCTTGCAAGCCTGATAACGCTGAACTCTTACCGCAATTTCGGAGACGGGAAAGTAGGGAAGTACGTAGGCTTGTTCAGTCTCGTCAATTTTTCCTATCTTATCGTTTTGGTTGCGGTTCAGCTGATGCTGACTTATCTGTAAAGTGATTTTCATTATATCGGATAGAATTTAACGCGGGCGCTTCGAACGACTACAACGCCTCCGCCGTAACCCGTAAGAGGGACGGATTGACACACAGAGTTTTAATCGGAGCAAATTTTTTATCGCATTTGAACAACGACCGTTTTCGGCCGCTTTATGATTCCTTTGGAAGGAATTTTAGGTCGAGTATTATAAAAATCACATTATTTTAAAGTAGTCGAGAGGGGTTGTTTTTGGCGTTTTTATCGACTAAAAGCCTTAATATATTGACTGAACGGTGTTTTAGTGATAAAATTGAACCGAGAATACGTATTCGAACGTTAACGTTGAACTTAAGCGCCCGTATTACGGATATAAAAAATCGTTTTGCCGTTTCATACGGCGTTTGTCATAACACCACGTCGTGCGGTTGCGGATCAAAACGACGCGCCTGCAATCCGTATATAAAATAAAAAGCGCTTTACGCTCAACGCCTTTTTCGGCGGAGGTTTAAATGAAACTGAAATGGACGTCGGACTCATCCTGGCATACCGGAGCGGGAGAGAGATTCAGCTACTATACTTACTTTTTCGGACAGAACGCCGTATACAATCTCGTATCGACGTTACTTACAACTTATCTTCTTTTTTTGAGTATCGATTCGGCAAAATCCGGGATCGTCATCCTTGCGGTAAAGCTGTGGGACGCGTTTAACGACGCCATATTCGGAGTGCTTTTCGATAAAGTAAAATTCAAATCCGGCAAAAAATATCTGCCGTGGCTGAAGGTGGCGTCGATCGCCGTTCCGATTTCGACCGTATTATTGTTCCTAATACCCGCAAATTCACCCGAAAGCGTCAAGCTTGCCTGGCTTGCGGCTGCGTACGTTATATGGGATACCGCGTATACAATATGCGACGTTCCGATTTTCGGTCTGGTTACGGGAATGACGGAAAATCTGAACGAACGGACGGCTCTGATGAGCTATAAAAGCATATACGGCGGTGCCGGCGCGGGTTTTTGCACGTTATTGGGTTCCGTACTCATATCCGAACACGTAGGCTCCAATTTTACGGTTGTTGCGATAATAATAGCCGTAACGGCGCTGATAACAATGATCCCCGTGGCATATAAAGCGCGTGAGCGCGTGATAACTACGGGCGGTGAGGAATTTACGCTGAGGAGCATGTTTTCCTATCTTGCAAAAAATAAATACCTGTTGATTTATTATCTTGGATTTTTCTTTTATTCGAGTTTAAACGTTTCGGGCGCACTTACGTTGTTTGCTTCGTTTTATCTGTTCAACGATTCGTTGTTTTCGATAATCATCATGATAATAGGCACAGTTCCGTCGCTGGTTTGCTCTTTGTTCGTGCCGGCTCTGATACGGCGCTTCGACAAGATGAAAATATATCTGTTCTGCTCTTTGCTGGCTATAGCGACGGGATTATTGATATTCTTTGTGGGATATTCGAATATTTGGGTATATACGGTTTTGGCTACGGTACGCGCCATGCCGATAGCCGTAATAGGCGTAATGATGTTTATGTTTACGCCCGATTGCGCGGAATACGGCAAATATACCACCGGAGTCGACGCTAAGGGGATCACGTTTGCGATCCAGACGTTTGCGGCAAAGCTTACGGGCGCGGTTTCAGGCTCCCTCGGTCTGCTGCTGATGGGCTGGTTCGGATGGCAGACCGTCAGCGTCGAGAATTTCGAGGAGTTGCAGCGTTTAAATATAGTTCAATCGGATACCGCCGTTTTCGGATTGTGGTTTACATACAGCCTGGTGCCCGTAATCGGCGTGGCGCTTGCAACGGTAGTTTGGTTTTTCTACAGACTTAAGGATTCTCAGGTGCAGATCATGTCGGATTGCAATTCGGGTAAAATCAGTCGCGAGCAGGCGGAAGAAATGCTTGGTTCGCTTAAAAAAAACTTTAAACGCCGCGGAATATAAAATTCCGGACCTAAAAACAAAGGAACGCCCGAGGGGCGTTCCTTTAATATATACATCTACGAGCAACGCGTTCAGCCCGTAAAGCCGCAAACGTATTGGTAAAGCGTTATATCGACGCTGGTGGCGGTATAAACATAGTTTTGAAATATTCCGCCTGTGGTGCCGATCGTAATCAGATTCAGCGTTACTGTATCGTTTATGTTTGCCGCGGACAGCATGTCGTCGAGCAGATAATCGTCCGTAAACGTTTTGCTGACTCCGTTTACCGTTACTCCCGTAATAAGAGAACCTTTGACCGTTTCCGACGCTCCGCTTCTGGCGACGGAGCCGTAGGGGCTTATTTCGTTCGAGGAAGAGCAGTAATAGTAGTAACCGCCTTCTGCGGGCAACGAAGTAATGTTCCTGAAGTTCGCCGAAACCTGTGCGGAGGTCAGTTGGCTGACGGTGATACCCAGTCTTTTTGTGCCGTCGATATATCCCAGTCCGTTATAAGCGGGGTTTCCGCTGGTTTCTATCAGACCTTGCGCCTTGGAGATAACGTCGTATAGCGGTATGGCATAACCTATGCCTTCAACGTCCGTTCCCGTGGATTTGGCGTTGACTATTCCGATAAGGTAGCCTTCGGCGTCGAAGAGCGCGCCTCCCGAGTTGCCGCCGTTTACCGCCGCGTCTATCTGTAAGAGCGTCATAGAAATGCCGTCCATTGATATGGTGCGCGAAGTTCCGCTAATTATACCTTTCGTAACCGAAATACCGGCGCCGAGCGCGTTACCGATGGCTGTGGCTTCCTCGCCGAGGAGTATCGGCGCTTCGTCGGTGTTGCGCAGAGTCGCATAGTCGTATCCCGTGCCTTCGACTTTCAACACGGCGACGTCGGATATATCGTCCATGCCTATGATCTCGGCTTCGAGCCGAATATCGTTGGTCGTATCGGTATCCGCGGTATTTGCGACGACCATGACGGATGCGGCGTCTTCGACCACATGGGTGCAGGTAACTATAAGCGAAGCGTTTTCGTCTACGATTTCGCCGTAAAATACGCCCGAACCCGTGCTGGAATAGGAATCGGAAGAGGAAGTTTTAGTGTAAATAACAACAACCGAGTCGATTATCTCGGCGATAAGCGAGGTATAATCGGTCGCGGTCGAAGTCGGCGTTCCGATATTGGTTTGAACGGTGTAATTGTTGAATACGTTGTTACCCGAACCGGAAGCGTCGGAATCGGTCGAAGACGATACTCTGCCGTCCGTGGAATCTATTTGATTCAAACCGTCGTCATAAACGCACCCCGTTATACTTAACGTCAATATTGCGATCATGACTATTGCCGCGATCGCCCAAAAGGTTTTTCTGTTTGTAGAGGATTTCATAAACAGCTCCTTCGCATTATTATGGTAATTATAGTATAACCTGCTTGTGTTTAAATTGTGAAATGAATGTAAAAATTTTTAATATTTAATTTTCGACTTTTTCGATACGTATACGACATAATTCTGCCGTCGGACAATGTTATCTTTTTAAAAACCGACGGAGGAATTATGTTCGACTACACGCTGAAATACAGGACTTTGGTGGCATATATAGGCGGCGATATCGATCACGCGAACGCGCCGCAAATAAAGCTTTCTCTGGATAATCTGATAAAATCCGAATCTTTCGATAATTTCGTCATCGATCTTTCGGCGGTAACCTTTATGGATTCGTCCGCAGTGGGACTGATAATGGGCAGATACAAATTGCTTAAATCCATGGGCAAAAGCGTCAGTTTTTCAAAACCTTCTTCGGTTGCGGACAAAGTTCTGAAGGTAAGCGGTTTATACACGATCATCAATAAAATTTAAGGAGTTATTCGGCATGGATACTTTGACTATCAAAGTGAACGCTCTCGAAGCGAACGAAAGTTTTTTAAGAAGCGCCGTCGGCGCATACGCGGCGCGGTTGAATCCGACGCTGGAAACCATAGCGGACATCAAAACCGCTGTTTCGGAAGCGGTGACCAATTCGATAGTTCACGGCTACGCTTGCGATCCGAAAGGTATTATTACGGTCAACTGCGAACTTGCCGACGGCGAACTTACCGTCGAAATTTCGGATACGGGTAAGGGCATACCCGACGTCGAAACCGCCATGCAGGATTTTTATACCACGCTTAAAGGCGAGGAAAGAAGCGGCCTCGGATTCACCATAATGAAAAGTTTTATGGATTCGTTGGAAGTGTTTTCTTCTCCCGGCGAAGGCACTACCGTCAAAATGAAAAAGAATCTTTGCGCCTGATATGAACGAAACCGAAGAAATACGCGATAAGATCAGGCGGGCTAAAGAGGGCGACAAAACCGCAAAAGAAGAACTTGTTTGCGAAAACATGCCTCTTATAAAGAGCGTTGTCCGCCGTTATAAAAATCAGAAGATCGAATACGAAGATCTGCTGCAGTTAGGTACTCTGGGACTGGTCAAGGCGATCAATAACTTCGACTTGAGTTACGACGTCAGATTTTCGACCTACGCCGTGCCGATGATCGCCGGCGAAATCAAAAGATTTATCCGCGACGACGGCGCCATAAAAGTCAGCCGCTCCGTAAAAGCTCAGGCTATCGAAGTAAACAAGTACGTCGAAGAGTTTACTTCGAAAAATCAACGTTCTCCGACGATTAAAGAAATTGCCGAACGCTTCGGGATCGAACCTACGGACGTAACTTTCATAACGGAATCGACCCGGTACCCGGTTTCGATGGACGCGGAAAGCGACGAGGACAGTCTGTCGCTCGGCGACAAAATCGCAGATCCCGGGGATTTCGACGACGTGTTAGATAAAATTATTTTAAAAGACGCAATAATGAAACTCAAAGACCGCGACCGGAAAATTATTATCTTGAGGTATTTCCGCGATCGCACTCAAAGCGAAGTCGCGGAGGAACTAGGCGTCAGTCAGGTGCAGATTTCCAGACTCGAAAACAAAATTTTAAAAGAGATAGGTAAACAACTGAGCTGATTTTTTTGTGTTAATTTTTTCCTTTAGGCACAAAATACGGGTATGAGGAAAATACCCAAGGAAAGAGGGGAAATATGTCTCCCCGAAATTGCCGAAAAGGAGTTTAAGGATGAACGCGCCTAACGAGAAATATCTGGAACTGGTGCACGGCAAAATGCCAAAGTCCAAACATATAGCAACGATGTTCAGAGCATTCTGGACGGGCGGCACCATTTGCGCGATCGGTCAGGCGTTTACGGATCTATATTCGTCGCTTCCGTATGATTTGCCCGAGGACGACGTCAGCGCGCTTACAACTATAACGTTGATACTGATTACCGCAATACTGACGGGCTTCGGAGTGTACGACAAAATAGGCGCGTATGCAGGTGCGGGCAGTATAGTTCCTATAACGGGGTTTGCGAATTCGGTCGTTTCGTCCGCGATAGAACATAAACGCGAAGGCGTGGTTTTGGGACTGTGCGCAAACATGTTCAGCGTGGCCGGACCCGTCATCGTATTCGGCATTTCGTCGTCGATAGTGGTCGGAATTATCGTGCTGATATTCAAGGGGGCATTTATATGATGAAAGCCTCGACGCACATTTTCGAAAAGGGCGTTTTTATCGAGGACACGGCGACGATCGTCGGTCCGAAGGAAAAGGCGGGACCCGTGGGAAAGTATTTCGACAAACATTTCGACGACGATATACTCGGTCAGCCAAGCTACGAAAAAGCCGAAATCAAGATGCATGTATCGTTGATCAAATACCTGATGAATAAAACAAAGCATGACCCGAAAGATGTCGATTTATGTATCTCAGGCGACCTTTTAGACGAGATTATGGGAACAAGTCTGACGATGCGGGAATTTGACATACCGTTTCTGGGGGCATATAACGCCTGCGCCACTTTCGCGGAGTGTCTTATAACAGGCGCCATGTTTTTGACGACGGGAAAATTCAAAAGAATCATTTGCTCTACCTCCAGTCATTTTTCGACGGCGGAAAGGCAATACCGCTTTCCTCTGGAGCTGGGCAATCAGCGCACGCCTTTGGCGCAATGGACGGTTACCGGCGCTGGGGGTACGATGCTGAACAATACGGGAGGCAAAGTGAGACTGACTTCTTGCACGATCGGTCAGGTCGTCGACTACGGCGTCAAGGACGCAAACGATATGGGAGCATGTATGGCGCCGGCTGCAAAAACCACGCTTAGCAAGCATTTGAGAGAGCTCGGGGTTTCGCCGGATTACTATGACCTTATCTTGACGGGGGACCTCGGCGAAGCGGGTTCAAGGCTTTTAAAAAGGCTGATGTCGGAGGAAGGAATACCGCTCGGCGACAACTATAACGATTGCGGCGTTCTGATATTTAACCGCGTGGCACAGGACGTAGGACAGGGCGGATCGGGCGCCGCGTGTTCGTCGACCGTATTCAACGGGTACGTTTATAAAAAAATGCTTAGCGGCGAGTTTAAACGCGTTTTGTTGGTGCCTACGGGCGCGTTATGCTCGAAAACGAGTATTTTACAAGGAGAATCTATCCCGGGAATCGCGCACGCTGTCAGTTTCGAGGTGGTATAAATGGAAATATTTTTGACTTATCTGAAAGTTTTTGCGGTCGGAGGCGCGTTTTGTCTGGTCGGTCAGATTCTGATCAATACCACTAAAATCACTTCCGCAAGAATCCTGGTGGGGTATCTGCTCGGCGGAGTTTTGCTGGAAACCGTAGGCGTATTCAAATATATACGCAATTTCGCAAAAGCGGGAGCCACCGTTCCGATTATCGGTTTCGGATCGTCTTTGGCGAAAGGCGCTATAGAGGGAACTCTGGAAAACGGACTTCTCGGAGCGGTAACCGGCGGCATAGAAGCGGTTTCCGCAGGGATCGCCGCAGTTATATTCATAGCGTTCATCGTGGGTTTGCTGGCAAAGAGTAAAACGAAATAGCCGAGCGGTATTTGCTTGACTTTGTTCCCGATCGCGTAATATTATACACTATACAGGAGCGAAATTCATGCTGAATACCACCAAAAGTAAAGACATTGCATATATAGGTATTTTTTCCGCGCTGGTGATAGTGCTTCAGTCGCTAGCCGAAATCACCAAGATGCTGGGACTTCCCATGTCGATTGCGCTGGGACTTATACCCGTTCTTATAGCGGGACAGCTTCGCGGTATCAAGGTCGGCGCCGTTGTCGGCGGAGTGTTCGGACTTGTCAGTTTAGTGCTTGCGGTCATATATGTCGCGTCGCTTCCCGACAGTTACGCAAAGGTTATTATCAACCCTTTGGTTTCGGTTTTTCCAAGAATCATGGTCGGCGTTGTCAGCGCGTTGGTTTATAAAGCTTTTACGCGAAAAGGCGAAAAATCGCGCGCTAAACGCTATATTTTCAGCGCGATTTCGGCTTTGTGCGGCGTGGTTACGAATACGGTTTTGTTTTTGGGGATGTATATGGCTTTCGCTTACGGAAAGACTTTTGAGGACGCGACTATAAATTTCGCATGGATCTTAGCGGCGGTCATAGCTATTAACACTCTTATCGAAGCCGTATGCTTCCCGCTTATTTCGGGAGGAGTTGTTTCCGCGGTCGAAAGCAAGTCGAAAAAAGCGGGGGATGTAGAATGAAACTTCCCGACGGAATGCAAGCGGCGGTCTTTACCGATCCGTCGAACCTGTTTTATCTTACGGGATATTCCAATTCCGACGCCGCAGTCGTCATTATCCGCGATAAAGCGTATTACGTTACGGACAAACGTTGTCTAAGCGAAGCAGGGAAGTATATGAACGGGTTCGAGATCGTCGATTCCGACGGCGAAAGCTACGTTTCGAAAGCCGTTTCGCTGTTATCGGCAAAAGAAGCAGAAACCGTAGGGGTAGAAAAAGACACGATTCTGTACAGGAATTATTTGTTATTTGCAGAAAAATTTAAAAAAATCGCAGACGTCAGTCCGTATATCAAGTCGCTTCGCGCCGTAAAAAGCTCTGCGGAAGTCGAAAAGATCAAAGCCGCGCAGCGCATAACGGACGAAACGTTCGCCGTCGTTCTGGGTGCCGTTAAAGAGAACATGACCGAAAAGGAGTTGGCGTCGTCGGTAGATACAGAACTTGTCAGGCGCGGAGCGTGCCCCGCGTTCGACACGATAGCGGCGTTCGGTGAAAACACCGCGCTTCCGCACGCGCACCCCGGCGACAGGCGTTTGAAATACGGCGATCCTATAACCGTGGATTTCGGCGCAAAGCTGAACGGATACTGTTCCGATATGACCAGATCTTTCGTTTTCGGAAAGGCAAACGAAGAATACGAAAAGGCGTATAACGCCGTTTTGGGCGCGAAAAACGAAGCGGAATCGCGTATTTCTGCGGGAATGAGCGGTAAAGAGTGCGACAACGCGGCAAGGCAATTTCTTGCTCGTCGCGGGCTTGACAAGTATTTTACCCATTCGCTCGGACATTCGCTGGGTATCGATATACACGAAGCGCCGAACCTTAGTCCGCGTTCAGACGAAACTATTCCCGAGGGCGCCGTTACGAGCGTGGAGCCGGGGATTTATATCGACGGAAAATTCGGAATAAGAATAGAAGATATAGTGCTTTTCAAAAAAACGGGCGTCGAGAACTTGACAAATTCCGACGAACATTTAATAATAATATAGAAAACAATTCGCGGAGGCATATATTTATGGCAAACAGACTGGCAGGCGATCTCAGAAAAGGCGACACATTCGAACTCGACGGCACCGTACAGGTGGTCGTTGACTTCCAACACGTCAAACCCGGCAAAGGGGCGGCTTTCGTCCGCGTCAAGATGCGTAACGTCATGACGGGCAGCGTTCTGGAGCGCACGTTCAACCCCAGTGAAAAATTCGACCTTGCTTATATAGAGCGCAAAAAGATGACCTACAGCTATTCCGACGGCGATCTGTACTATTTCATGGACAACGAAACATACGACATGCTTCCCGTAAACCGCGAACTTATCGAGGACGCCTTGCATTTCATTAAAGAGGACAGTCTGGTGGACGTCGCTTTTTATAAAGGCAGCCCGTTCTCGGTCGAACCCGAAAACTTTGTCGTGCTTCAGGTCGTTCAATGCGATCCCGGCATTCCCGGAGCCACCGCTCAGCCCGGAACCAAGAGCGCGACTCTCGAAACCGGCTACGCTATCCAGGTCCCTCTGTTCATAGAAGAGGGCGAAATGATCAGGGTCGACACCCGCACCGGCGAATATATGTCCAGAGCGTAATCATTCCGAACTGCAATTTCAGGCAACCCGAACGGGTTGCCTTTTTTATGTTAAACAGGCTGAAATTCAGCTTAAAACGCCGTTTGCTTTAGATTTTTAAAATTAAAATCGGGACAAAACGAAGTATCCGAAGCGTTTCGGAGCGGAACGGGGAGTATAGTCGGAAAGGAAATATATACCGGTTCGAGCAAAGGGCGGCATTTTTAGATGCGCGACGGCTGCTCGGGAAACAATTAAAACGCGTTACGGGATCAGTCTTCCAGTAATTCGTCCGCCGAAACCTCCATGATTTCGGCGAGGAGTTTAAAGTTTTCCAGGTCCGGATCGGATTTATCGTTTACCCATAAACTGATTGCCTGAGGCGAAAGGTTCATTTTCACAGCCAGTTCTCGTTGGGTCATTCCTTTTTCCGTCAAGATGGATTGTAAACGTTTTCCAATCATAATCCGATTATATTAAATTAATGAGTATTATACTTGACAATCAAGTGATACTTGTATAGTATAATATAAAGTATTACTTGACAATCAAGTGATATTTGTATAGTATAATATAAAGTATTACTTGATTTATCATTGCCTGTATTCTACTTCTTAAACTTTTTACGATAAATTGAGTTAATATCCCGGAGCGCATTTGACCACATAAATTTATTTATTACATGGTCATTGGGAGGGCTGATAAATCGGCAATAAGTCAAAATCTGCCCGTTCCCGGTATGGTGAGGGATTTAATTCGGGAACGGAAAGGATAAGCGATACGTAAGGCGTATCGGATAATTAAAAACCGACATAGAATGTCGGTTTTTAATTTTATAGAGCGGGTACGAGTATGCCTCGGCGACGTTTTAGCTTTGTAAATAATTTATTCACGTTCGTTGTCAAATAGGGAATATTACCGGAATACACTTTTAGCGTGCTTAAACTTTTAGGAGAACAAATTTACGCCGCCGTCGTAAAAGCGGTGCCGTTGAACGCAGTTACCGAAATAAGGCTAAGACGCGGAGAAAAGGCTTTCGTAAAACACGCCTCGGGCGGGAAATTCGCGGAGTACAGATGCAGCTCCGAGGATATCGCCGCCGTTTTGAAACGCGCTACGATGTCGTCGCTTTACGCGTACCAAGAGGAACTCAAAAACGGATACGTTCATTATTCGAAAGGCGTAAGGATAGGCGTGGCGGGCGAAGGAGTGGTCGAATCGGGGAAAATAATAACCTATAAGAATTTTACGTCCCTGACCGTAAGGATACCGCACGAGGTCGTCGGAGCCGCGGACAGGATACTTAACATCCTCAACCCGTTCGAAAATCTTTTGGTGATCTCTCCGCCTTACGGCGGGAAAACGACGCTTTTAAGGGACGTTGCCAGGATCTTGAGCGAAAACGGGGATACTTTGATACTTGACGAGCGCGGAGAATTTTTTGCGGGCGGAGCGCGTTTCGGGCCTCGCGCCGACTTTATCGTGAACACTCCGAAGCGTCTTGCCGCAGAGGGCGCCATACGCGCGCTGAACCCCGAGATCATAGTCATGGACGAAATTTTTCCGTACGTAGATATGCCCGTCATACGCGATATCGCCTCGAGCGGCGTAAAAATCGCCGCAAGTATCCACTCCGATTCCGTCGAAAGCGTTCTGAAACGCTTTCCCGAAGTCAGGGAACTGTTTTCTTACGCCGTGGTGCTGACGCATATTCCGCGCGCGGGCAGCATAAAATCGGTAACAAGGTTGTAATGCTGGGGATAATACTTGCCGCGGTGGGGCTTCTGATATGCGTTTATATAGGCTTGGCCGTCGACAATTATTACAAATCGCGGCTGAATACCGTCAGGGATTATCTGGCGTTCGTGAGATTCTCCGAGCGCGAAACGGAGTTCCTGAAAACGGACATGCCCGCGCTATTATCGGGCTTCGAGTGTAAATCGGAGTTCAAAAAAATGATAACCGAGGCGAGCGGAAAGCTTTCGGAAGGCGGGACGGCGGAGTGCGCCTCCGACAGACTGAAAAAGGAGGACCTCGAGAAGGTAAACGCCTTTTTGAAGGGACTATCCGAAACCGATTACGTTTCCCGCGCCGCTTTGTTCAGGTATTCGATAAGTATCGCGGAAAACATGGAAAAGGTTGCCGAAAAAGAAAAAAAACAAAAGGGGGAACTTATAAAAAAACTGATGTTTTTACTTGGCGTCGGTTTGGTGATATTGGCTATATGACGGGACTGGAAACCATCTTCAAAATAGCCGGCGTGGGTATTCTCGCCGCAGTCATAAATTCGATACTCGAAAAAAGCGATAAACGCGAACTGACCACGTTCGTCACTTTGACCGCGCTTATCATCGTGCTGGTAATGGTGATAGAAATGCTCAGCGGTCTTTTCAACAGTATCCGGTCGCTTTTCAATCTGTACTGATGTGGGAATAGTCAGGGTAATTCTGATAGCTTTCGTAGGGCTTATAACGGTCGGCGTACTGAGGGAAGTCAAACCGTCTTTGGCCGCTGTTGCGGGGATTGTAACGGGTATAGTGATAATTTATTCGCTTTTGGACGAATTTACCCTGATAATCGACAGCTTCAAGGAATTGACCTCGCTCGCTCAGATCGACAACGCGCTCGTGAAAACGATAGTAAAAATAATCGGCATAGGATACCTGACGGAATTCAGCGCGGGTATCGCGGAAGATTACGGCTCCGCTTCGATAGCGAAAAAAGTGGAGTTCGGAGGTAAGATATGCATAGCGGTCCTGGCGTTGCCCGTCATTACGGGGCTTGTAAACACAATCGTAAGCTTGGTAAAATAACCTTTATCGTCGCGGCGGTTTTCCTGTTATCCGTTATAGTTTCGTTTACCTCGTTTCGAGGAGAAAACGGTGTGAAAATCGCATACGCCGACGACGAGGACAAACTCGACGAAATCGAAAAGGATATAAACGAAGAAATAGACCGCGAACTCGACTTGCTGATCTCGGAAGAACTGGACGAATATTTTAAAAACTCCGCTTCGCGCGTGGACGGATTCGGCGGTTCGCTGAAAAGTTTCATCAAATCGGTCATTGACGGCGAAAATTCCATTTCCGCGAACGATTTGTTGGATTACGCGTGGGAGTCGTTCAAAAAGGGGCTTGCCGGCGCCGTGGCGTCGGTCGCGGTACTCGTGGTACTGTCTGTTTTAGGAGGAATGTCGGACGCGCTGACGGGCGGATTCAAACGTCAATCAACTAAACAAATCGTATATTTTGCGATATACGCGGGCGTAGTCGCTTCGCTTGCGGGCATCATAGCTTCTTTAAGCGGCGGAGTAACCGAAGCCATCTCGGATCTGAATACGCTCGTTTCCTATTCCGCTCCCGTGTTCGCCACGTTATTGACGGCGTTAGGCGGGGTGGGCGGCGCGGAAATGCTCGCGCCTTTTACGCTGCTCGTCAGCGGAGTCGTAGTCAACGTAATCAACGCGCTTATAATTCCTTTGTTTTTCGCTTCGGTGGTATTTACTATAATAGGCAACCTCAGCGACTCGGTAAAACTCGGAAAACTCACCAAAGCCGTAAAATCGATAGGCGGGTGGATCCTCGGTATAATGTTCGGACTGGTAACGACGTTTGCAAGCATTCAAGGCATTGTGGGCGCGGGAATAGATACCGTCGCGGTCAAAAGCGCCAAATTCGCGCTGTCGAGCTATGTCCCGATCCTCGGCGGATATCTGTCCGAAGGCTTCGATATAGTGATGGCTAGCGGCGTGCTGATAAAAAACGCTTTGGGACTCGGTGTGTTCGTAGTATTGGTCCTTACCGTAACCGTACCTATAATAAAGATGGTGCTGTTTTCGGCGATATTGAAGCTGACCGCCGGCATTATTGAACCAGTCGGAGACCCGAAAATTTCGGAATTGATATATAATACCGCATCGAACATAAATCTTTTAATCGCATGCGTTGCGGGAGTGGGCTTTTTGATCTTCGTTATGCTGATGCTTGTCATCGGAGCGTTCAACGTGGGCATGTTATGAGTCTTACCGCCTGGGTCATAAGCATTACCGCGGCTATTGCCGTCGGCACGCTCGCAGACATAATTCTTGCGGACGGAAACACTAAAAAGTTCGTAAAAAGCGTTACCGCGCTGATAGTTTTCGCGGTAATAATAGCGCCTCTGCCGAAGCTCTTCGGCGGTTCTTTCGACGCGGAAACGATTCTGTCCGAAACCGAAAATCAACAATATCTTGCCGAGGTAGCTATTTCCAAAGCCGAATTCAAAGCCGAAAATCTGGAAAGAAAACTCGAATCGATAGGCGTAAAAAAAGCAGAGGTCGTAATTCATTTGACAGGCTACGACTCCGATTCCGAAACAGCCGCTGTCATAGTCGATATTTCGGCTTCGGGCAGTGTGTCGGCGTCGGACTCCGAAATAAAAGCGTTTGCCGCGGCATATCTTTCGGTCGATACGAATAAAGTTTTTATAACGGGAAGAAATGATGGAAAAAATCAAGGAACTGATTAAAAAAATCCGCGGAATAAAAAATATAGAAATTATTATCGGGTTGGTCATAATTGCGATAGTCATAATAATATACTCTACCGTAAGCACCTTAAAAGCCGACAAACAAGCCGATACCGCAGGGGATATAACTACGGAACTCGAGGCAAGACTCGAAGCCATTCTGTCCGAGATAGAAGGCGCGGGAAAGGTTGACGTAATGATAACATACGCGACTACCGAGAATAAGATCACGGCGACTTCGACGAACACTCACTCGACCACAACGGTTTCGGGAAATTCCGAAACGACGACCGTAACCACGACTACATCTCCGGTGATGCAAGGTTCTTCCGCAGTGGTCTTGGGCGAACAGATGCCGGAAATCATAGGCGTTTTGGTGGTCGCCGAAGGCGCTAAGGACATAAAAGTGCAACTAAAACTCAGAGACGCCGTTTCGACGGTTCTGGGTATCAATCCGAATACGATACAAATACTAACAAGGAGAGCAGTATGAAAAATAAACTAGCAAAGCTGAAAGAAAGCATCAAAGCCAACAAGAAAAAGATTATCGTCGTTGTGACGATGGTGGCGTTACTTGTTGCAACCGGCTGTTTGAATTACTTCCTTAACGTCAAGCAGCAAGACGGACAGCCCGCGGGCACCGATCAGACGGTTACCGCCGAAACCTTCTTCTCGACGTATCGCACGGACAGAGAAGAAACCAGAAGTCAGGAACTTCAGTATCTCGACGAAATAATCGCGTCGGCTTCTTCTTCCGAAGCTGCGATCGCGTCCGCCGAGGAACAGAAACTTCTGATCACGGGAGCGATGGAAACCGAACTCGTGCTCGAAGGACTGATCAAAGCCAAAGGCTTCGAGGACTGCGTAGTTACCATGAGCACCGAAAACGTTAACGTGGTGGTTATGGACGAGGAGCTTACGCTGGAAGAATCCGCCCAAATACTGGATATCATCGTCAGCGAAACAGATTTTACTGCTCCCAACGTGGTGATAATCCCTTATGTATAAAATCGCTTTTACCAAAATGATTTAAAGGGTTGAAACCGTCACTGACGACAGTATTGAAAAAGGGCTTGTTCCGCCGAGCAAGCTCTTTTTCGTTTTTGTCGGATCGAGGATCTGACAGGCGATACACGGAATAAGATAGCGATACCTGTTCAAATTCTGTTGTAAATAATTGCTAAAGCGCGGCGAATGTGCTATCATATCGCTATGGAAGAGATGAAACCACAGGTTGTCGAACAGTATTCCACGTTGATCGCGTCGGTTGCGAACGAATCGTTCCGTAAGGTCGAGGGCGTTACCCGCCTTGATGGCGCTGCGAAATACCGCTTCGGAATCAAGACGTTGAAAAACACGAATTGTCATGTTTACATTGTCGGTACAGACGAGGTCATTATCGATATTTTCGTCAACGTCGATTACGGTTATTCCATTCCGGAGACCGTCTGCCAGCTTCAGGAAACCATCAAAAACGACGTGGAGGAAGCCACCAAGTTCCGCGTCAAAAAAGTCAACGTTACGGTGGACAACATAAATTTATAATGCAATACCGGAAAAAAGCGCGCGACAGCGTATATAAACTCGTTTTTGAATATCTGTTCCTGGGGCGTGAAAACCCCAGGACGTTAGCTATTATGACGGCAGTAGACATGCCCGGGAGCGAGTCGGAATACATCACCGCGGTTTACCGCGGAGTTATCGAGCATGCTGATGAGCTGAAGGAAACCGTTTCAAAATACGCCGTAAATTTCAAGTCCGACAGGATATTCCTTGCGGACATGGCGGCGATGCTGATTGCCGTTTACGAAATGAAATACATGGACGATATTCCTTTGGGCGTTTCCATCAGCGAAGCGGTGGAACTGGTCAAAACGTATTCAACGGAAAAGTCTTATTCTTACGTGAACGGCATTTTGAGTTCCGTGTATAAGGAACTGACCGCGCAATAATGCAAAACAGAAAATACATCACGGTTTCGGAGCTTAATTTTTACCTGAACCGCATAATCGACGCCGAAGAACTGCTTCACGACATCTATCTGATGGGCGAAGTCAGCGGCGTAAACACGGTCAAAGGAAATCTGTACTGTACCCTGAAAGACGAGGACGCGGCTATACAGGTATGCTGTTTCGGCGTCGAGAAAACGTATTTACCCGAAACGGGCGAACGCGTCCTGATGTTCGGCACTCCCGATTATTACGTCAAAAGCGGCAGAATGAGCTTCGTCGCCAAACGGATCGAGCCTTTCGGCAGGGGCAAAATGTTTCTGGAACTCGAACTCCTCAGAAAAAAGCTGGAGGCCGAAGGGCTGTTTTCGGAATCGCACAAAAAAACAATGCCCGCGTTCGTGTTCGAGCTGGGAGTCGTTACCAGCAAGGACGGCGCGGTCATCAAGGATATTTGCAGTACGGTCCGCAAATACAATAGAATCATCAATATTACGGTGATAGACACCGCAGTCCAGGGTAAAAACGCGCCCGCGGAAATCGTAAAAGCCTTACAACTTGCGGATATGTGCGGTTTCGATGCGGTTATACTGGCAAGGGGAGGCGGTTCCTACGAGGATCTGATGCCGTTTAATTCCGAAGAAGTAGTTCGCGCGTTATACGAAATGAATACTTTCGTTATCTCCGCGGTAGGACACGAAACGGATTTTACGCTGGCGGATTTTGCGGCGGACATGAGATCTTTGACGCCTACTGCCGCTGCGGAAGCGGTTACTTTCGACACCGATCAGCTGAAAAAGGACATATTAAAAGACATTGCCGCGGCAGGCAAAAGTCTGAAAACCGCTATCGGAGAAATGCGGCTCGGTACGGTAAATCTGGTCGGCAGGGTAACATATACAGCGGGAGAAATGCTTTCGAGGCTTTCCAAGAAAGTTTCAGAAACTCTCGCAAAGGCGAAAGGGGGAATCGAAAGGACGCTCTCTGCAAAAGAACGCGCGCTTGACGGCGTGCTGTCGAAGCTGGACGCGCTCAATCCGGTCAATTTACTTAAAGCGGGTTATATGCGCGCCGAACGCGGAGGCAAACCGGTTTCCGGCTCCGGAGACGTTAGCGTAGGCGACAAGATCTCGCTTTACGCTTCTTTCGGAAAAATTGAAGCTACCGTCGACGAAATAAAATTAAATCCCGGAGGTAAAGCATGAGTTTCGAAAAAGACTTCGAAAGACTTCAGAAATTGGTGGAAAAACTCGAAAACGAGAATCTGTCCGTGGAAGAAGGTCTGAATCTTTACGACGAAGCGATAAAAGCGGGCAAAAAGTGTATTGACCAGCTGAACGAGGGCAAAGGAAAGCTCGAACTTCTGAACAAAGATTTGTCCAGACTTAGTTTGACCGAAGAAGAATGATTTTTTCGGTTTTATCCGAAAAATGTATTTTTCTCAATCACTTGCATATTTTATCTGTAAATGATATAATATATAACAACTTAATAGTGGTGGCGCAGTATTCTAGTCAGGTGCGATACAATCGAAGGCGGGGTTAAAATACCGTTAAAGAGCATATCGATGAAGTTTCTTGTGTTTGCTTACGTTGCCCAAACGTGGGCTGATGCTGGGAGTTAAGGTTCTTGGGCGACCGGTAACGGCATATCGGTGCCGACCCAACTACCGTGGAGACCCATATCGGTGGAGAAAACGGCATTGACGTAAACTCTACTGAATGGGATTAAACCTGCAATGCGGTAAACAAAAGCTGTGTGCAGAGTAGCTTGCCTTGAGTGAAGTCGTGTGAATTAGGGTGTCGGGCGTCCGAGATTCGCGAACCGAAGACGTCTTTGCCTATGAAACCTTCTTTGCAAAAGAGGATAAATTGTATCAAATCTGTAAAAGAAATTTTCTAGACTGTTTTAAGCCGAGGATTATAGTGTGCACTAAGTGGCGATTCGGTTAAACGAGGAGTAATCCCGTTTTGCGCTCCTTGAAAGGAAACTGCTCGGACGGCGACGACGAGTGGAACGCAGGGAAAACCTACCGAACCTGATGGCGCAAGGTTTACTGGGCTTATTGCCACCATTATTTCGTTATATTATCGTTATATAATATCGCTGCATGCAATAAAATTTACGGTATGACATCTGTTTCAAACGATACAAACGCCACAAAAGGCACATCTCAAAATTTAAATCCGGAGTCCGAGATCGCTCCGCCGGACAAAAACGAGTCCGAAAATCTGCAGAACAAATCTTCGTACAAAGAAAATGAAGATCCCGTGCAAAAAAACGGACTGTCCAAAAAGGAATCGGGCGCGGACGCCGAACCCCGTAAAAAGGATCACAAAAACGACTCCGCGCAGAAAACGTCAGGCAAAGGCTTAAAGAAAAGCACGATATGGACCATTAAGATCACGGTCATAACATTGTTTTTGTCGGCGCTGTTCTCTTTCGCTTCCGAACTCGCTTCGACGAAAGCGCATTTCAGTATTATGATAATACTGCTGTTGTTCCTGATAACGCTGAGCATCTCCGCGGACGCGGTGGGTGTGGCGGCGACTTCGTGCGATCTTGCGCCATTGCTGGCAATGGCGTCCAGAAAAGAACCGGGCAGCAAACAGGCTATAATGCTCGTGAAAAACGCCGAAAAAGTATCGAATATTTGCTGCGACGTCATCGGAGACATCTGCGGCATAATTTCCGGTGCGTGCGCCCTGGCGATAGTCATAGAGATCACCAAGGATATGGGCTCGACGCTGAATATGGTAATTTCCATACTGATGTCCGGAGTGGTCAGCGCGCTGACCGTCGGCGGCAAATCGCTTTTCAAAAGCGTGGCGGTAAACAACTCCAAAGAACTTGTCCTGTTGACCGCAAGAATAATCAACGTATTTACTCCCAAACACAAAAAAAGCAAGTCCAAAGACAAGGAAAAAAACGCCTGATGCGGCTGGACAGTTATCTTTCGGAAACGGGATTGGCAAGAAGCAGAACTCACGCGAAGAATCTGATAATAGTCGGAAAAGTTTCCGTAAACGGAAAAATCGCCCAAAAAGCTTCGGACGATGTGTCTTCTGCGGATAATATAGAGGTCGACTTTTCCGAAGATTATTCTTCTCTCGGAGGTATAAAGCTCAAGCGCGCTTTGGAATACTTCAAACTGGATCCGGCGGGTAAAATCTGTATCGACATCGGAGCTTCGAACGGCGGCTTTACGGACGTAATGCTTAAAGGCGGTGCAAAAAAAGTGTTCTGCGTGGACATAGGCGAATGTGCGCTGCCGCCGGAAATGTGCCTTGACGAACGCGTATATGTAAAAGACAGACTGAATGCAAGGTATCTGACTTTCGAGGATATAGGGATCAAGGCCGATCTTATTTCCGTTGACGTGTCGTTTATTTCCTTAAAACTCGTTATTCCCGCATTGATACAGTACATGCACTCGGACAGCGTATTGGTCGCTTTGATCAAACCGCAATTCGAGGTCGGACCCAAATATCTCCCTAAATCCGGAATCGTCAGGAATACGAAAGCGATCGAAAAAGCGATAGGGGACGTTACGGCTTTCGCTTCGGCATTGGGATTGAAATGTCTGGGTACGACTTCGGCGCCGCATCCTTTTCCGGACAAAAACCGCGAGTATCTGGCGGCGTTTCGCCTCGGCGAAGGTATGACTGAATAAATATTTACTTATTTACGCCATTTTTAAAGCTTTTAATGAATAATTGCTTGTATTAAAATAGAAAATAAGCTATTATATGAATATGAAAATCGGTATATACGCAAATTTGTTCAAAGATTTCGGCGGCAAGGTTACCCGTGCGCTTTACGACGAATTCACAAATACGGGCGTCGAAGTGCTGCTTTCAGACGAATTAAGATCGTTGAATCTTGAGGGAACGTACCTTAGCAGAATGGCTCTTGCGTCGGAATCCGACGTCGTGGTCGTTCTGGGCGGAGACGGTACGGTATTAAGGATCGCGAAAGAATGTGCCAGACAGGACGCAAAACTATTCTCGGTCAATCTCGGACACCGCGGTTTTTTGTCGGAAGCCGGGAAAAAAGATTTCTTTACCGAAAGTCTGAAAAGAATTCTTGCGGGAGAATATATAATCGACACGCGCACTTTTCTGGAAGCGCGCGCGAAAGGCAATAAGTTTTACGCGCTAAACGAGGTGGTAGTCGCAAGAGGAACCAGGACGCGCGTCGTAAAGTCGGAAATACGCGTCGACGGTGCGTTGCTGGACAGATATATCTCCGACGGGATAATAGTGGGAACGCCTACCGGCAGTACCGCCTATAATCTTTCGGCGGGCGGTCCGATTATCGCGCCCGACGTCGAGGCGCTCGTGATAACGCCTATAAGCGCGCATTCGCTTCATTCCAGACCCATAGTCGTAAACGACAAAAGCGAAGTGTGGCTGGAAATATTAAACGCGGAACCGCACGCGCATCTGAACATAGACGGCGAGGACGTATTGAATCTTGCGGACGGCGATTCCGTCAGCGTTACCAGATCCGATCTGAAAATAGGTTTTATAAGACTTAAAGGCTATAACTATTACGAACGACTTCTGGAAAAAATGCGCTATTGGAGCGCTATAGAAAACGAATAAAGGAGAAACTATGTCTTCGGGCGAAAAACAGTCTTCGAAAAGCAGCAGAAAGGTTTTTATCGAAACCGTGATAAAAGACAATGACATCGGTACCCAGAACGAAATCGTTTCCATGCTCAGAAGCGCAGGTTACGAAGCCACCCAGGCGACCGTTTCCAGAGACATCCAGGAGCTGGGACTTATAAAAGAACAGCTTCCGGGGGGCGGTTTCAGGTATGTCAAACCGCCGGATCCCAAGCTTCAGAAATTGCGCACTCTGTTTGCGGAGGCTGTAATAAAGATCGATTTCAGCGAAAACTTCATAGTTATCCATACGTTGTCGGGTTCTGCCAATACGGCGGCGGCATTGATCGACAGAATGAATAATTCCGAAATCATGGGAACTATAGCAGGCGACGACACGGTTTTGATAATCATAAAACACAAAGACGCCGCGGAACACGTGGCGGAAGAACTGAAAAAACTGGTTGATCCCGAGTTATGATCACTTCGTTATACGTAAAGAACGTCGCTTTGATAAAAGAACTCGAGTTGACGCCCGAAAGCGGTTTAAACGTGCTTACGGGCGAAACTGGTGCGGGTAAGTCCGTCATCATCGATTCTCTGAACTTCGTGCTCGGCGACAGGGCGGATAGAAGTCTTATCACGCACGGCGAAAAATCCGCCACGGTCAGGGTAGAGTTCGTTAACGCCGGCGAAAACGTAAAAAAGATACTGGAAGATTACGGTATCGAATACGAGGAGCCTTTATCCGTTCGCAGGACCATGAGCGAAAACGGGCGAGGCGACGTCCGAGTAAACAACGTTCCCGTAACGGTACAGCAGCTGAAAAGGCTGATGTCGGGTCTGGTTTCCGTACATTCCCAGCACGAAAGCCAGACTATTTTGGACGAAAACAATCATCTGTCTGTTTTGGACAAATTCCGAGTCGGCGGTAAAGCGGACGTTTTGTCAGAAAAATACAAAAACGCGTATAATTCCTATAAAACGGCTTTAAAAGAACTGGATTCGTTCGAAAACGAAGCCGCAAGGGAACGCAAAATAGAGCTTCTTAAATACGAAATTGACGAAATCACCGCCGTCGATCCCAAAGAGGGCGAAGAAGAGAATCTGCTTGAAAAACGTCAAAAAGCCAGAAACGCAGAGCGCATTTCTTCCGGGATCCAAGCGGCATTGACGCTTATAGAGGGATCCGACGAAGGTTTCGGCGCTTTAAATGCGGTTCGATATGCAGTCCGAGAACTCAACGCAATGGAGCGTTTTTCGGACTTTTCAGATTATAAATCAAGGCTCGAAAGCGTTTTAAGCGAATTGGGCGACGTCGTAGATTCCCTGAAATCTGAGGCGGAAAATGCGTTTTTGGATCCCGCCGAGGCGGACAGGGTCGATAAACGACTGGACGAAATACGAAAAATAAAACGCCGCTACGGCGACATAAGTCAACTGCCGGAATATGTTCGCAAAACCGAAGCCGAACTCGAACGACTGTTAAACGCGGAGGAATCGATAAAAAAGCTCGAATCTGTCGCAAAAACTTCATTGTCGGAGGCTAAAGAAGCGGCGTTGAAACTGCATGAGGACAGACTTCGTGCGGCAAAAGGATTTTCGCGGGCGATAACCGACAATCTTCGCGCCTTGGGAATGAAGAACGCGGAATTTTCGGTGTTCTTCGAGAACGACCTCAACGACGCGGAAGATTTACGTCTGAACGAAAACGGAGCCGACTCGGTGAAGTTCATGATTTCTCCGAATCTCGGCGAGCCGCTGAAACCTTTGGCAAAAATCGCCTCGGGAGGCGAAGCGTCCAGATTTATGCTGGGACTTAAAAGGGTAACCGCGGATCTCGAAGGAACCGACGTTTTGGTGTTCGATGAGATCGATACGGGCATCAGCGGCAAAATAGCCATGGTTGTCGCGGAAAACCTTTCCGACATTGCCGTGAATCATCAGGTGATCGCGGTTACGCATCTGCCGCAACTTACCGCCATGGCAGACGCAAACTTTTATATCGAAAAGAACGAGGACGGCGACAGAACGCATACGTATCTGAAACGGCTGAGCGAACAGGAGGGATTAACCGAGCTTGCCAGATTGCAGGGATCTGTCGGACCCGAAGAACTTTCCTACAAGAATGCTCTTGAATTAAGAAAATGGGCTAAATCCTATAAAAACTCAAGAAAATACTGATATTTTTAAGCCGAATATTTTATAAATTGCCTTATTTTAGAATACTCGACAGGGTATATTAGAGGTTTTATACCACAAAATAAAACTTCGAGAGGTAATTTTTATGGAACATAATTCACGGCGTGCTTTACGCGCGCCGAGCATAATAATCGCATTGTTTTTCATTGTAGCCGCAGCGCTGATCCCCGCATCGTTTTTATGCGAAAACGCGTATGCGGAAACTGACGGCGAAAGCGTATATCTCGGTGGAATGCCCATAGGGATTCGCATGGTTTCGGACGGGCTGATTGTAGTCGAATACGTCGGGGTCATTACTAAAGACGGAGCCAAAACGCCCGCTTTGACCGCGGGAATTCAAAAAGGCGACATGCTTACCGAACTCAACGGACGCACTCTAAAAGAAGTTACGGATATTTCCGAAGCGATCGGCGACAGTCTGTCGCCCATGCCGTATAAACTGGTGCGCGGTACCGAAACCGTTGAGGGAAGCGTTACTCCCGTAACCGATATAGTAACTAATACTCCTAAAATCGGTCTTATGGTAAAAAACGACGTTGCGGGCGTAGGAACGGTCTCTTTCGTTAAAGATGACGGCAGAATGTGCACTTTGGGGCACATGATCTCGGACGGAGCCCGGGATGCAGCTTTTTTTAAAAAAGGCAGCTTTTACCGTTGCAATATATTGGGCGTGGTAAAGAGCGCTAAAAACGCTCCCGGAGCGCTGAAGGGCGTATTTAACCGCAACGGCGAAGCTGTCGGCAACATTGATTCCAATTCCGATTACGGCGTGTACGGTTACCTTTCCGACAAGAGCTTCGTTAAAGACAGGCCGAAAGTACAAATAGGTAATATTTCCGACGTGAAGCCCGGAAAAGCCTCTGTTTATACTACGCTCGAAGGAAACTCTCCGTCGGAATACGAGGTTGAAATCGTTAAATACGAAACACAGGCCAAACCCGAGATCAAAGGACTCGTTCTCAGGGTAACCGACTCTGTCTTACTGGATAAAGCGGCGGGTATAGTGCAGGGAATGAGCGGTTCGCCGATAGTGCAAAACGGTAAACTGGTCGGCGCAATCACACACGTGTTCGTAAACGATCCCGTATACGGATACGGAATATACGCGGCGTGGATGTCGGTACAATAAAAATTTAACGGCTCATATTTTGTCGGTTTCGGGCATATTTTTAAATATGCTATCGAAACTCGGCTGTTACATAAAAGACTTTTTTGCGGACATAAAACGCAAATTATTTTTCGATAAAGTCCATTTATTTATAATTTTGGGCTCGGCTGCGCTCGGAATTTTAGCGGCGCTGGCAAAGGATTATTCGGAGTTCGACGATACCAATAACTTCGTTTTCGTGGTCATAAACGTGTCCACTTCGCCGATTCCGCAGTTTTTGCGGATCCTGTTTTGGTTGTGCGGGATATATGCGGCGGCTTTTTTGGCTTGCGCACACATATATTTGTTTTACGTCGCGGTCTATGTAGGACCGGGAATAGTCTCGTATTTTGTCTTCAGACGCGCCTTTATAGCGTGTGCGGTAAATTCTCTTACCGGGATAATATATCTGGTTTTGTTCGTTATTCCCGTTTTTGCGGTAACGCTTTTCGCGTTCGTTTGCCTTAGTCTGGAATTCAGACCGATCGTAATGTCTTCCGGCAGCGGCAAATCCGCGCTGCCTCTGAAATGCAACGCGCACGCTCTGTGGGAAAAGTTAAAGCCGGTATTTATCGTAAATTATTTGATCGTTACCGCATATTGGTTGGTATTTTATCTGATTCTGTTGCTTTTTGCCAAATAAGTCGTCAGGTATAATTCGCTTCGCTTTATCGATACTAAATGCGAGGTGAAATATGAAAAAAGCAATTTATTTTATGTCCGTTATCGCGATTGCCGCATTGCTGGCGCTGTTTTCGCTGGCGGCGTTTGCCGTGAACGGCTGCGCCTCGGCAAAAGGCGAAAAGGCGTTATCGTCTTATAATTCGCGTGCGGCGTATCTTGTGGACTATCAGACGGGCGAAGTGTTGTACGAACGCAACGCCGACAGCAGATATCCCATAGCGAGCATGGTAAAAATCATGACTCTGTCCATCGTTTTCGACGAAATAGAAGCGGGAAGACTGTCCGTGGACGACGTTATAACCGTCAGCGAAGAAGCGGCGGGTATGGGAGGTTCCCAGATGTTCCTTGACGCAGGATCCGACTATAAACTCGGCGATCTGATAAAAGGCGTGGTCGTAGCTTCCGCTAACGACGCTTCCGTAGCTATAGCAGAAACGGTAGCGGGATCAAAAGAAGCTTTCATCGATCTGATGAACGAAAAAGCAGCGGAAATGGGACTAAACGATACGCGTTTCGTCAACGTAACCGGTCTGCCCGGCGAGAATCAGTATTCAACCGCAAAAGACGTTACCCGAATGCTCGGTTATCTTTTGAAACATAAGGAATATTTTGATTATTCGACGATTTATATGGAAAACTTTACCCATCCCGGCGGCAGAGTTAGCGAACTGGTGAACACAAACAAACTGGTCAGATTCTATAAAGGCTGCGACGGAGGTAAGACCGGATTTACTTCCGACGCCATGTACTGCCTTTCCGCGACCGCCAAAAGAGGAGAAATGCGCGTAATCGCCACCGTCCTGGGTGCGGAAAGCTCTCAAACGCGTAACAAGGAAATTTCCTCGATGTTCAATTACGCGTTCGCTAATTACAACAGTGTTACGCTGGTCGAAAAAGGCGCTCCCATGGAAGCCGAAATATTTGTCAAGGGCGCCAAATACGGCACCGTAAACGTCGAAGCGGACGGTAATCTGGCAGTATTGGAGAAGCGCGGCGAGAAAGGCGCATACAAAATCGAAACCGAAATATTCGATAATCTGAAAGCGCCGATCGGCAAAGGACAGAGAATAGGCGTAATACGGCTGGTTTCCGAACAGACTAAGGATATTAAAGCCGAAGTCGGACTTGTGGCGTCCGAGGATATTCCGAAGCGCGGTTTGAGCGATTCTTTGGAGATAATCCTGGACAAATGGTTCATGGGAATCTGAAAATCCGTTAACTGAAAATAAATACGAAACGTCGTCCGAAAGACGGCGTTTTTTGATGCGTGTGCGTATATAATTAGTAAAATTTAGAAGCGCGTGTTGACACGCGATATTAAATATATATATAATAAAATCGAAATTCGGACCGAACCATGTTTATTTACAGACTTATGACAATCAGCGACGATTTCGTCGCAATTATAGCGGTAATCATTGCATTCGTGCTGTCGGCGTGCTTTGCCATTGTCGCGCACGAAGTTTCACATGCCTGGGTTGCAAAACTTAACGGCGATTATACTGCGGAAAACGCAGGCAGGCTTACCTTAAATCCCGTGGCGCATTTCGATCCGATAGGGCTGTTGATGATGTTGCTCGTCGGTTTCGGTTGGGCAAAACCGGTGCCGATAAATCCGAACAATTTTACCAAATACCGTCGCGGCATGATAACGGTTGCCGCCGCCGGGGTTACCGCCAATCTGTTGCTTGCGGGAATTTTCCTTTTGTTGCTGTTCTTGCTTCAACCGCTTTTGCTGTATGCCGCGTCGACATCGACGGCGATATATTTTTTGCAGATACTCGTTCTTTATCTGATAAACCTCAGCATCATGTTCAATTTCATGCTTGCTCTGTTCAATCTTCTTCCGATCTATCCGCTGGACGGTTATAACATCGTCGCGTCTCTTTTCCCCCAAGCTGTCGGATACAGGCGCTTTATGGTGCGTTACGGCGTATTCGTGTTGCTTGCCTTGATCTTGATCGGCAATATCGCCTCGTTTGCGGGCTTTAGGTATCTGAACGTTTTCGGTTTGTTCGGCGACGTGATAAACAAACTCATCTCGCTTGTGTCCGAAGCAAGCGTCAAAACGTTTTTAGGGTGAAGTATGGAAGAAGAACGCGTATACGAAGCCGAAAAGAATGTGAGCGACTCTGCGGACGACAGATTTACCTTTACGTCGCTAAGTTATCATCTGTACGAGGAAGACGTCGCTCTCGACGCTCTGTTGGATCTTTGCAAGAAAAACCAGGTCGACATACGTCAGATCTTCGTTTCGAGCATCACCGAACAATATTTGAACTATGTTTCTTCGTTAGCCAAAGAAGACAAGGATTATGACGATTTGTGCGGTTTTTTGGTGTTGGCGGCGACCCTTATCCAGTTGAAATCCGATTCTCTGTTGCCGCGCGCTCCGTCGTTCGACGACGAATACGAGGACGACGACTATACCGACGAGGAACTTTTCTTTGCGAGAGCGGAAGAGTATGCGGCGCTGCGCGACGCGGCGGACAAACTCCGCGGATACGAGCGGCTGAACCGTTTCGAGCGCGAACCCGTATTTTCCGAAGACGATTACAAACTCGTGATCAAGAATTTTTCTTTGGACAAAATGATCGCCGCCTTTATGCTGATGCTGGAAAAGGCGGAACTGGAAGAAAAAGTCGCTCCCGAAAAGATGATCCCCAAGGAACGCTTTTCGGTCGCGGACAGAATGCTCGCGATCGTCGAAGCGTTGCGCGCAAATCATACCGTGAGTCTTAACGACCTGATAGAGGAAGGTTATTCCAAACTGGAAATCATAAACACGTTTTTGGCCGTGCTGGAACTTGTGAAACAACAAGTCGCCGCCGTCGAGCAGGACGCGGAAACGGGTTATATCACTTTGACGCATAAGCCGGACACGGATAAATTCAATTCTGAGGAGGACGCATTCACGGATGCTGACGGATATAATTGAGGCAATAGTTTTCGCTTCCGGAAAAGGAATCACGCGAAAAGCAATAATGAACGGACTGAAAGATTATTCGGGCAAGGATATCGACGCCGCCCTGAAGGATCTTGAAAAACGTTACTCGGGCGAGGAACGCGGCGTCAGACTGATACGTTATAACGATACATATCAGTTTGAAACCAATCCCGCTTACGGCGACATTCTCGCCGACGTTTTGATGGAAACCAAGGAAAGGGAACTCAGCAAAACGCTGCTGCAGGTTTTGGCAATCATCGCATATAAGCAACCCGTTACCCGTGTGGAGATAGAAGATCTGAGAGGGGTAGGCTCCGATTACGTTCTCGCCATGCTGACAAAACTCGACCTTATCGACGTTGTCGGCAGAAAGGAGACTTTGGGAAGACCGTTGCTGTACGGCACTACCGACGAGTTTTTGAAAAAATTCGGTTTGCACAGTCTGGAAGATTTACCCGACTATGACGAACTGATGCAGAAGATACGCGATAACTTCGATAAATATTACCGTTCCGCTTCGCTGTACCGCGAACGCGAAATCGATTCGAGCACTCCGGAAATCGGCGTGATCGACGTTTCCGAAGAAGTGGCTTCCGCCGCGCTAAACGACGATGACGAATATTTCGGCACCGATACCGAGGACGACGCGGGATTTATGTCCGGCGACGACTTCGTGGAAATAGATTGATTAAAAAGCTTCCGACTCAGAGAGGACCGCATATGAAAGCTGACAAGACCATGAGAAAACCCGTTGTAACGACATTGCTGATAATTGCGGCAGTGTTTTTAGCGTCGCTGGCGATATTCTCGGTATACGAGTTTACTTCCGTCACGGAACAGGCTACCGTTGCCGAGGCGGGAGAGATTTCGAACGATACGCAGTTCAATTCAATGCCGCTCTCGGGCACCGATTCGAACAACTACGTTTTGACCGGAGACATCGAAGTCAACGTTTCGAATTCGAAAATCAGAACCTCATCGTTTTCAGGGACTTTCGACGGCGGCGGACATACCATAACTTTTAAATACGGCGCGGGAAACTATAGTGTTTTCGGAACAAATTCGTCTGCCGTAGAGAATGCGGATCAGTACGTCGGTCTGATATTCGGTCAGCTTGTCAACGGCGGCGTGATAAAAAATCTCAACGTTGTTTATTCGATCGACTTGGCGGTCATGGCATCAAACAAAAGAGACAGAGCCAACGCCCGCGACAGCGGCGACATAGAAGAGCTGTCAACGACACTTTACGGCGGTATAATCTGCGGCAGAGTATCCAACGCAGGATTTGAAAACGTCAATTTAACGATATCCTCGGGAGCTTCGTTTGCCGTAATCGGAAAAGACGAAGGGAACACGGATTCCGACAAGTGCGGTCCCGGACAGGGCGCCGTTGCAGGCGGCTTTGCGGCGATATACGAAGGAAATTCTTCGAGTCAGAATATAGTTAAGAATTGCACTTTGACGAATGAAGGGTTTATTTACGCAAGAAGCCATAACAGAGACGGAGGCTCAACGTACAGTTATTACGATTGGGGTACGAAAACCGTATACATTTATTTGCCGGCAATAGAAACCAAGTCTGCGGCAATTTCCGGCGGAGTGTTCGGACTTATTACCGCGACAAATTTGAACGTTACATATTTTTCCATGTTCGGGTCAGGATATGTCGGTTCATATTGTTCGGGCAATAATAATCTCAACGGTGGACTAAAGGCAAATTTTTCAGGCGGATTTGCCGGAAAAGTCAATACAGGAAGCGCCGTTAATTTCAATGGTCTTTTGTTCAGAAGTAAATTGAAAGCCTTTATCGGTTGCACCGTAAACGGCATTTATGCGGGCACGCTGGTAGGGTATATATCGGGAACCACGACGTTGAATTATTTATGGCGCAATACCGATTCTTCGGATCCGTCTTATTCGTCGGCTAAAGGGGCGTATCTTTTGGACAAAACCACGTATGACTCTGTTAATCCCCCGAGCCCGAGCAGTCTGACCTCTTCCTCGACCGTCGGTTCTTTGAGCTTCGACGCCGTATCCTGCGGTTACGGGACAGTAAGCATTACTCCCATCAACAGGAGAGAGTATTCCGGCTCGTTGAAATACGGCGCGGAATCGGTACCCGGTTCCAGGACGGTAACAAATATTTATGACGGAAACGTAACGGTAACCTTGAATCTGACAAGCCAAAATTATTATCTGTCGTATATTCAGTACGGCGACGGCGACAACGATTTCCTGACATTGTTTGACGAAAACTGGTGCGGGGACGGCGGTTCAAGAAATTATTATATTCCTTACGATTCGTACAATAACTGGAACGTGTATTTTGCAAAACAGTACAACGTTACTTATGCCGACTTTATCAATATGTCTTCTGAAGCCGTTTCCGGCTCTACAAAGCAATATTCCGGCGCCAGCGGTTATTATGCGTTTTTCATGACGCCGGATTCCGTAATAAGTTCTTTTACCGAAAACATAGAGTGGAGATGCGAACATTATTTTATTGATAATAACGGCAATAAAATCGAGCTTACTTTAACCGACGAAAACGGTCAGACATATTTAGCGGACGGCAACGACGATTATAATACCGTCAGCGATGTGTTGGATACCTGCAAACTGAATACTTATTTTGCCGCCGGCATTTACGAAATCAAACTTTATGACAAAACGACAGGTCTGGAAGTAAGTAACGGAACGAGGATCGCGCTCGATAACGGCAAACTGCCCGAAAAAATCTATAATTTTAAATCGGGCGGCAGCATAGATTGTTTCACTTTTAAAATTACAAAGGCGCCGATAGTGATCACGCCGAACCCGAGCGTTCCTATAACAAAGCTATACGACGGAACCTCGACGGTTCCCGCCAGTCAGGTACAGGCAGGTTCTCAGTATAACGCCATTATTTACGGAACGGGTGAAACTCCGTGGGATAACCCCGAACTTCTGGTCGATAACAACCGAAGCGCATACGACCAAATTTCGGTGGGCACAAACATACCGGTTTCGCTGTGGTGCAAAGTCGCCGATACCTCAAATTACATGCAGGTCGACGATAGCGGAACGCCGGTTTCCACCGAAGATTTCTTTAACATAAGCGGTCTGAGCGGCATTATAACCCAACGCCCGATCAGCATTACGTTCGGATCGACCGAACTGACGTATGACGGGACCACGGTCAAGCCTTCCGTAAACGGCGGATATGCCATCGCCGACGATTCAGCCACGCAAAACCGTTTGCAAGCCGAAGTCGACGAACTTCTGTCAAATCCCGATTCTTATCTGGTAGACACTTTCCAGAAAATGAGCGACATGCAGTCGTTTATAGCGTCGGGATACACGAGCACGTTCACTTCTCCGGTTGACGCGGGAACGGGTTACTACGTTCTGATCAGGTTGAACGGCGCCGCGGCAAACGGCAATTTCTCCCTTAACCCCGCCGTGAACGGAAACACTTCCTTTACCATATTAAAACGCGAGCTTACTTTTGAATGGAACGAAGCATCGCTTAATCCCACTTACAGCGGCTCCATACTTAGAGCTACGGCGATATTCGGTAACGTGGTGCAAGGAGATACCGTCTCATATATCGTATATTACGGCACGGGAACCGACAATATTTCGGGAGTAACCGACGCCGGCACTTACAACGTGCGCGCCGAACTCGATTATTCTGATTCCGAGACGATGAATTACGCTCTGGGTACAGAAACAGCCGCTCAGATGAAGGTTGAAAAATACGTGCTTACTCTCGGATATTTCGTAGGCAACGCTTCTTCTCCCGATCTGAATACCGATCCGAACGGCACCAGCAGTTTCGTATACGACGGCAGTATCAAAGACGACCTCAGAAACAACGCTCTCGGACTGCACGTCAGAATCTCCGGCAGCAATCTGCCAAACAGCTCCGAACTGCTCCGTTTGGACAACGGATCCGACGCGCTCAGCAGTCGTTATCTGATTTTATCGTATTCCTTGGACGGCGTTACTATAGGCCCCGGCGCCTCCGTCAAGAACACCGGCACGTATACGGTAACGGCGGCTTTCGGCAGCAACTATGTTAACGCTCAGATAGGCGGAATGAATTTCACGCTTGACAACACGGTCCATACCTTTGTTATAGAACCGAGACCGGTGGAATTGACTGCGCCTTCCAAGCTGGAACTGACCTATAACGCAAACAGCCAAAATCCCGGCGCACCGACATACAGCGCTTACGATCAGATCGGACTGACCGCAACCTATTATAACGCCGATGGCGAGGTCGTAACGGCTACGACGGATGCGGGAACCTACACGGCGGTATGGACGTTGTCTGCCACGGTCGCCGTAAACTCGAATTATATTCTTACGGGCGATACATCATACGATTTTACGATAAAACCTTTGAATATCTCCAACGGCAACACGACGTCGGGATTCAATATGCAGATTCTTGTTCCGACGAAAGAATATTCGGGAGAGGCGATCACGTTGAACGTAAACGAGTACAGGATTACGGCGTTGACCGGCGTTAACCTGATCCTCGGCGAGGATTTCGAAGTCGCCTACGATAACAACGTTGCCCGCGGCGGCGCCACTATGTTAATCAGCGGTATCGGCAACTATACCGGAGTTTATACGAGAGCGAACGCGTTTACGATCACCGCTAAATCGCTTACCGCCACAATATTGTTCGACGGCGTTCCGGTTCCTTCCTCAGGCATAACTGCGGTTTACGACGGAACGGATATATTCAATAGATTCAGCGTTCAGGTCAACGGCGTTTTGGAAGCAGACGTCGAAAATATCAGCGGTATCGCTTCGCTGTCGGGAAATATGAACGCGGCTATCAATGCGGGAAGCTACACGATAAACGCTTCGTTTTCCGATTCGGCCGGAAGCGGCAACTATACCATGTCCAACGCATTCACGTGCAAATTGACCGTGAACAGGGCGCAGTTAAGCATAACCGCCGAATACGATCCGGCCACAAGCGGAAACTATACCGGCAGCATGGCTCAGGGCTTCTTCGTTACATACGACAAACAGGATAAGGGCTTAATGGGCACGCTGAACGGTCTTGTCGGTGCCGACGCCGGCAAGATAAGCGTTTCCGTAAACTATTCCAATTCTTCGGGTACGATGTCTACGAAACCCGTAAATGCGGGCACGTACGGCGTATTATTGTTCCCGTCGGCATTGCAAAGCGTTCTTGCCAACTACAGCTATTCCGAAGCCACGACGACGCTGACGATAAACAAACGGGACGTGTCGGTCGCGTTTGCGGGCGATTTCGTCGATTACGTTTATACCGTACCGTATTCCGGCAATACGGTTAGCGTGGGCTGGGAAGCCGTCGCTTCCCCCGATAATCCCGATTCCGGGCTTATCGAGGGCGACTCTATCAATATTACCGTTTATTACGGTAACGTTTCGGCTCCCGTAAACGTCGGAAGGTATATGCTGTCGATAAGAGAGGGAACAAATCCCAATTATAATATCACCACTCCCAGGCAGCATACTTTGGAAATCACCGCAAAAGAAATTTCCTTGAAAATAACATATAACGCGGATTCGGTCTATGTAAGGAACGGCGTCGACCATGTCGGAAAGATTTACGACGGAATAGCTTTCGATAACGTCAGGAATTTAAGCTATGCCTACGGCGACGGCACGGGAAATCTGGAGCCGATAGCCTCCGACGTCGCAAAGATGAGCGTGTTGTTCGCATACGGCACGCAAGACGGAACGTCGTTGTCGTCGGCACCCGTTAATTCTGGTTCATATACCGCATCGATAAGTCTTTATCAATACGATTCCAACGGAAACTATGTGTATCCCGCGGCAAACTACCGCGTCATAGCGGATTCTACGGGCGAAAACACGCGACTGAATTTTGAAATCGCCCCCAGATACGTTAACGTGGTATTCAACAATTCGGGAAGCATTTCTTACTCGGCTTCGAGTTCGATCAGATATCTTTCTCTCGGCAGCAATAACGGCGCCTTCGGAAAAGACGGAGAGGAAAGCCATCTCGGAAACACCGGCGCCGTAACCATGGGAATGGACACGGAGGAATTGCGTTTCGTTACCGTATTGATCAAGGACGGCGTTGCCGTACCTGCGGACGATCAATCATGTATCGACGTAGGGCACTATATCTTTGCAGGCTACCTCGATCCTTCGTGGGAAATAAATTCGAATTACGCGATCAATCCCGCGTTGTTCCCCGACGAAACCGCCGAGAACGCATATTATTTCGAAGACGAATACGGTAAACATCTCCTTACCGACGTTTCGGCGACCGATTGCACCCTGGATATTGTCGCGTATTCTTCGACTTTGTCGCTGACGGACCTTATAACCATGGGGCTGTTCGACATATCGAATCTTACAAAAGAATACGGATATGCCGACGGAACGAGGTTGCATTACGTTCACACTTTCGCGTTGACCAACAATTTCACCGAAGTCGTTACCGAAGAAAGAGTTGAAATGATTTTCGTCAGAAACGGCGCGCGTACGGTTGACGGCGAAAAGGTGGGAACCTATACGTTCACGGGGTTGAATATCGTGGATCCCGATCAGCAGGCGAATTATGCCGGACTCAATTTCAACGCCGGCGGCAATTCGTTCAACATAATCAGCAGACCCATAGTGTTCGAACCCGACATGATAGAAAAGGATTACGGAGAAGAAACGTATACTTCCGACTACACGATCGCCAGAGAATACAGCGTGTATTTGGAGGCGTTCGCGGCGTTCCCCGGCGAAGATCCCAACAGAACGGTATTCATTTATCTGCATCGTGCGGATACCAATCCGAATGCGGGCACCTACGATTTGTCGTCCTCGGTCGAATGTTCCGATGCCGTCAACTTCAGCGTGTCCTTGAGACAAAACAGCTGGATAGGTAAATTCAGGATCAACCCCAAGCAAATTTCGGTTTCGCTCGATCTTCCCGCCAACACGCTTACCGAAACATACGACCCGCTCAGAGGTTCCGAAAACGAGCCCGACTTCTATCAATACGTTTCCGTGCCCGTAGAATCCGAGCCGGGAGTATACTGGGATTACGAGCCTTTGGACAACGCTTATGTCGAATGGCTCGGAAAGCCCGAGGGCGAACGGGTATCTTTCTCAGAATTTATTAAACAGTACATACGCATTACGCGTACGGGCGAAGGAAAAGAATACAATGTCGGCACATATTCCGTAAGCATCGTCATTATCGAAAACGGGGTCGTCAGTAACAACTTTACCTCCAGTTCCGACGAAGCGCATCAGTACTGGTACAGAATCGATAAATTCGATCTTAACGGCGTAAATATCGATTTGACCGCTTTGATAAACACCAGCAGAGAATATGACGGCACTACCAATATTACGGTATCGCAGCCGTCGGCTTCGTCCGCAGGCGGAGATTACTTCTATTATTATAATTTGATAGCGCTAAGGGCAATCGCACGATTCGACAGTGCCGGAGTCGGCGAAAACAAAACCGTAACCGTAACGTTTACGATAGAAAACCCGATGTTCGTGAACAACTTCACTTTACCCGATACGGTTACGATGTCGGGCAGGATAACCAAACGGACTCTCAACGTTTCGATAGCGAACTTCGATACGCCGATAAACCTTACATACGGTATGACCCCCGAAGCCGCCGTAACATATTCCGGTTTTGCGACGGGCGAAAACGAAAACAACGTTGTCGGACTCAACCTTAAGATCATGTATTCCGATAACGTATCCGTATCGGCACTGAGAGACGTCGGCACATATTATCTGAAAGTCGCCGCCGAGGACGAATCCGTCGAACCCGAGAACTATTCGATCAACTATATCAATAATTCCAGAACGGTCAACATTTCGGCAAGACTCGTAACGGTAGGAGCCACGGGCGAGGTTTACAAAAAACCCGTAGACGGCACGACGGGAGTGCCGGGATTCCGTTTGAACGAAGATGATCCCGACAGTATTATCAACGATTATTTTGTCGTGAACAACGTATTGCCGGGAGACGTGAATACTTTAAAGATAAGCTACGGCGTATCGCTGAACACGGCAATGGCGGGTTCCGCAGGCGTTTTAATGGAGATCAATAACCTGTACGGAAACAACAACTACGCTTTCGACGCTTCTATGTCGTTTACGTTGCGCCTGAGCGCCGAAAACCTCAGCTTAGGCTCGGTTTCTCTTCCCACGGTAAACACCGTGTACAACGCCGATAATCAGACCGTGGCGTGGAGCGGAACGCTTCTGCAGATGGAAGGCTATTCGGTAACCGCCGAAGTCAGATATACCGGTATCCGCGGTACCGCTTACCAAACCAGCACTGTGGCGCCGATAAACGCCGGTTCGTATACGGTTGAATGTTATCTGATACTTAACAGGGGCGAAGCGGACGAATTCGAGGATATTTACGCGTCATCGACGATGATAATAGACCGTGCGAGTCCGACGATAATTTTCTCCGCGACCGATTCCGTACAGGAATACGGCAGTTTCAAACCCATACGCGCGTGGGCGATTTACGATCAGACCGGTTTCGAAGTGGAACTGGATACCGTGGCGTACTCGTTCCAAGGTGAAAACGGTGAAATGCCCGACTTCGTTCCCGCGGGTACGCATACCGTTACGGCAAGTTACGCGGGTTCGGATAACTATTATCCCGTGACCTCGCTGAACGCGCAAACCACGCTTCGCATAACCAAAAAAGTCGTTACCATGACGTTTACGGGATATAACAACCTCGTTTACAACGGTAAAGACCGTTCCGAAGACATAATCGTAACGCTCAGCGGAGTAGTCGAGGGCGACGAATGTTATCCCGTCAAACGTTTCTCTCCGACCGAGGTGATAAACGCGGGCAGATACACTTTGGAAGTCCAGCTCTCCAATCCCAACTATATTACAAGCGGCGCGATCTCCGTAGGCTTTACCATTGCCAAGAAAACGCTGATCGTTACCGCGGTAGCGGGAGAAACGCCTTACGGAACGACTCCCGACTTCGAATACGTTTACGAAGGTTTCGCCGAAGGAGACACCGTCGCGGATCTCGATACGGCTCCCAGCGTACATCTCGGCGGCACAATGGTAGGCGCCAACTCCGTAGCGCCGTCAGGCGGCGTGGATCAGAATTACGATTTCGTATATAACGAATCCATTCTCGTTCTGGTCAGAGTGAACGATACCGAAAAGAAGGGGCTGTCGAACGAATGGACGGTCGTCATAATAGTGCTGTCGGTAACGGCGGGAATAGCGTTATTGATATTCCTCGGTTACATGGTCAAGACCGCAACCTACCGCAGCATGTATAACGTCGACGCCGTCAAACGTAAAGTACGCGAAGAACTGTCTCGTAAAGACAAGAGGAAATAATCCGCGAAAAATAAAATTTATAAGTACGACCATACTATCGGTGTGGTCGTATTTTTTCATATAAACGTTTCCGACAAGTCGGAAGAAATATTTGCCGAAATAAAAACGGGCCTTGTGAGGATACCGCTTACGTTAAAAGCGTCCGATTGCGGCATAACGGTGGAATCGCCGTCCTTGTCTGCGAGGATAACGCCCCAAAAACCACGCAAGGGATTTACCGATATTTTGTCGGACAACATATTTTTTGAAAAAACTACTTTGCTGTTGCATTTGGGCTTAAAAAGCGGATTTAAGAAGAAAAGCTTACATTTGGACAATTCGATTATTATGATTTTAGCCTTAATTGAGAATACATTCGGGTTTTCTTTGGGGTTAAAAGACGTTTCGTTCTATATAGACGAGGTTCCGGGATTCTGCCTGGATTTACAAGTTCGCACGAGAATAGACGCTACGGGAATAATTTCCGACGCGATAAAGACAATAATAAGGAGGTGAAAAATGCAGGATATTACTTTCAGTATCAATTTCAAACTCGGCAAGAAGCGCGAAGAGCGCGCCGAAGCTGCAGACGATGCGATTCAGTCGGAGGGACTCGAAAAATGGCTGGAAACCGCTCAGCAATTCGTAAAAACCTTTCGCAAAAAATCGCATTGATTCTGATTGCGGCAGTATGGGCGGCGCTTGCGGCGCTGCCTTTTGCCGTTGTCGGGAACAATGCTTATGGCGACGCTTACGCCGCAAACGGCGCGCAGAGTTATATCGTTTTGGAGAAAACCACCAAGCGCGTGTTATCGGACTCAAACGCCGACGCACGGCTTCCGATGGCTTCCACCACCAAGGTGATGACTGCGCTTATCGCTATCGAAAAAGGCAATCCCGCCGACACGGTTACGATTCCGGGCGAAGCCGTCGGTATCGAAGGAAGTTCGATTTACCTTAAAAAAGGCGAAAAATTCACGCTCGAAGAACTGTTATACGGTCTGATGCTGCGTTCCGGGAACGACGCGGCGACCGCTATTGCGCTTCACGTCGGCGGATCGGTGGAAAATTTCGTCAAAATGATGAACGATCGCGCCGAAAGCATGGGACTAAAAAACACTTCATTTGCCAATCCGCACGGTTTAAGCGCCAAAAACCATTACACTTCGGCATACGATCTCGCCGTGATCGCCGCCACTGCGCTCGAAAACGATCTGTTCAAAAAAATTGTTTCCACCAAAAACGTTACCGTACCGGGTAACGAATTCAGAGAAACTCGGTATTTTGCAAATAAAAATAAACTCCTGTATAATTATTCGGGAGCAACGGGCGTAAAAATAGGCTTTACGACGGAAGCGGGCAGATGCCTGGTAGCCTCCAGCGAAAGAGAAGGCATGGAAGTGGTCGCGGTTGCTTTGAATTATTACGACTATTTCGACAAGTGCGCCGCGCTGATGGACTACGCTTACGATAATTACCGCATGGAGCGCGTGGTATCTCCGGATTTCGTGTACAAAACGGTCAAAGTCGAAGGCAACCGTAAGATAAAAAGCGCGGATCTGAAAACTTTATCCGCGAAATATTATCCGATAAAAAAAGACGGTTCCGAAAAAGTTTCCCGCGTCGTAGAAGCACCGGACAACATATCTGCGCCGCATAAAGGCTCGGACGCAGTAGGTAAAGTAAAGGTTTTTTTGGGCAACCGCTTGCTTTTCGAGGAAAATTTATATACTATAGATATAGAAAAGAAAGGAATATTTTCTCTGTTCGGAAAATAAATTCGGAGAGTATCGTGCGGCTGAACAAATATATCGCTGACGCCGGCGCCGCTTCCAGGAGAGGCGCCGACAAGCTTATCGAAGAAGGCAGAGTCAAGGTCAACGGCAAAAAGGTTACCGAACTCGGATTCGTAATCAACGAATCAAACGACACCGTAACGGTTGACGGGGTAAAGCTGAAACCCGTCAACCGTCGCATATACATAATGCTTAACAAGCCGAAAGGCTGCATCACCGCGGTAAAAGACGACCGCGGCAGAAAGACCGTAATGGATTACGTCGAATGTACCGACAAACGCGTTTTTCCCGTCGGCAGACTCGATTACGATTCCGAAGGACTGGTTTTACTGACAAACGACGGGGATCTGTCCTATAAACTTACGAATTCCGCCAACGGCATAACGAAAACTTACGTCGTAAAAGCCGAGGGCGAACTGAAGTCTGAACATATAACGCAACTGGAAAAGGGCGTAATATTGGACGATAAAATGACAAAACCCGCAAAAGCGCGACTTCTCGCTTACGAAAACGGCATTTCGAGGGTACAGATCACCATTACGGAAGGACGCAACAGACAGGTGCGCAGGATGTTCGAAGCCATCGGTTTCAACGTGATTTTCCTGAAAAGGACGGAACTGGGCGGGATAAAGCTGGGCGGCTTGCCGCGCGGAAGCACAAGATTTCTCACGGCAAAGGAGATAGCCGCTTTAAAGGAGCTTTGATAGATGAAAATATTGCTGGTCAACGACGACGGCTATAAATCCCACGGGATCGTAAAACTTGCGACCGCACTTTCCTCGGAACACGAGGTAGTTGTCGTCGCGCCCGTCAAATGTATGAGCGGCATGGCACACGCCATGACTTTCGGAAAGCCCGTCTATCTTAAAAAAATAGAAAAATATCCTTACGAATGTTATTCGCTCAGCGGCACGCCCGCCGACTGCGTCAAGCTCGGCACGGAATTTTTGAAAAAAAAGCCCGATTTGATCATTTCGGGCATAAATACGGAGCCTAATATTGGCACCACCGTGGTTTATTCGGGAACCGCTGGCGCCGCCATGGAAGCCTCGCTGCTGGGTTACAGAAGCATTGCCGTTTCTTCAAATCCCGTTACGGAAAGCGATTACGATTACGCTGTCGGTTTTTTCATGGAAAATCTGGATTATTATCTGTCGCTGTCTTCCGCGGAATACGCTCTGAATATCAACATCAATAACCCTACGGTCGGCAACAAAGCGCATAAAATCGTTCCGATCGGCGTCAGAAAGTTTACGGATATCTATATTGTCGGCGAATCCGACGAAAGCGGTCTGGAACACACTCTGGTCGGCAATCCCATTCCCGTGGAAAATGCGGAATTCAGCGACGTTTCGGCATTTGAAAACGGTTTTGCAACCATAACGCCGCTGACTTCGAACCATACCGACTCGGAAGCGTTGAACGCGTTATGCCGAAAGGCGGACAAAGCATGACCACCGTCGTCGTTATTGGCGCAGGCCCCGCCGGAGTAATGGCGGCGATAACAGCGGCTCAAAACGGCTCTAAGGTCGTTTTATTGGATAAAAACGAAAAAATCGGCAGAAAGCTTTACATATCCGGTAAAGGCAGATGCAATCTTACGAACGTAGCCGAATTCAACGATTTTGTTGCAAACATCGTTTCGAATCCCAAATTCGCTTTCGGTGCGCTTAAAGCGTTCTCTAATGCCGACGCAACCGATTTTTTCGTCAAACGCGGCGTACCGCTGAAAACGGAACGCGGCGGCAGGGTTTTCCCGACTTCGGACAAGGCTTCCGACGTCATCGACGCTTTATATAAAGAACTCGGCGCTTTAGGCGTAAAATTCATGCCCAAAACGACTGTCGAAAGCTTTGTCGCGGACGATAACAGGATAACGGCAGTAAAAACTTCGAAAGGCATATTCGGGGGCGACTCGTTCGTTCTCGCCACGGGAGGAAAAAGTTACCCGTTGACTGGTTCGGACGGTTCGGGATACGCGCTTGCGTCGAGCCTCGGACATACCGTAATCGAACCGGTAGCCGCCTTAAGCGCGCTGGAGTTAGGTTCCGTTACCGTCGGCAACAGGACGTTTTCGGTTTCGGAAACGGGTCTTCCCGAAGGCGTTTCGCTCAAAAACGTCGAAATTACCGCTTTTTTCGGCAATAAAAAGCGCTCCGAGTTCGGAGAGGCGTTATTTACATCCACGGGATTGTCGGGCCCCGTAGTGTTGACGCTTTCTTCGTTCGTCAACCGCTTTTCCGACATAAAATTAACGGTGGATTTCAAACCCGCGTTGGACGACAAAAAACTCGATCTCAGGTTGCTAAGGGAATTCGAGAACGCCAAAAACCGACAGCTTAAAAACGTATTGCCGAATCTTCTGCCCGACAGCCTCGCAAAGTGGCTGGCGGCTTTGTTGTCCTTTTCAGACAAACAAGTCAATTCCGTTACCAAAGACGAAAGAAAGACGCTGATCGAAGCATTGAAGGCATTGGAGTTTTCCGTCAGTTCTTTTGCGCCGATCGAAAACGCGATAGTTACGGCAGGGGGGATAAAAACAAGCGAAATTGACCCGAAAACGATGAAAAGCAAGCTCATCGAAAACCTTTCGTTTGCAGGTGAAATAATCGACATAGACGCCCTTACGGGCGGATACAACATACAACTCGCGCTGTCCACGGGATACGTCGCGGGCAAAAACGCATAGGAGGAATTCACAATGCCGTTGAATATCGCAATAGACGGTCCGTCCGGCGCAGGGAAATCGACTCTCGCCAAAAAACTTGCTTCAAAACTCGGTATACTGTATCTGGACACGGGCGCTATGTACCGCGGAATAGCGTATTTCGTGTTGGAAAAAGGCATCGATCCGGCTTTCGCCGATTCGGTCGTGCCGCTTTTAAAGGATATAAACATGGGAATCGAATACGATTCGGCTTCCGGCGTTCAGCAGATCATAATAAACGGTGAAAACGTAACTCCGTATATCCGCGAACACAGAATAAGCTTCGCCGCCTCCACGGTTTCCAAAATTCCCGAGGTGCGCATTAAACTCGTCGAACTTCAGCGTATCATCGCTTCCGAAAACGACTGCGTTCTGGACGGCAGAGATATAGGAAGCTATGTGCTGCCCGACGCGAACGTCAAGATTTATCTGGACGCCGCGCCCGCGGTCCGCGCAAAACGCAGATACGACGAACTCAGCGAAAAATCGATGCTGAACGGCATGAGTTTCGAAGAAATCCTCGCCGACGTGAATAAACGCGACTATCAGGACATGCACCGGGATTTCGCCCCCCTTGTCGTCGCCAAGAACGCTGTGGTTTTGGATACTTCGGCAATGACCGCCGACGAAGTCATGCAAAAAGTTCTCGAAATCTGCGATAAATGCAAATAATAGCAACCGAATACAAAGGACTTTGCCCGAGCGTGGAGCGGGCAGTAGCAATCGCGCTGAAAGCAAGGGAAGAAACGTCGTCTAATCACAAAGTGGCGACTCTCGGCAGGATCGCGCACAACGATTTCGTTCAGCGGCGGCTTACGGAAGCGGGAATAGGATGCGTCGATTCGCCGGAATCGCTGTCGGCGGGAGACGTGTTGGTAATTTCCGCGCACGGCGCGCCGAAAGGCGTATATTCTGAATGCAGAAAGCTCGGCATACTCGTCAGGGACGCGACATGTCCGAATATAGTTAAAATCCACGAAAAAATCGATTTTTATTCAAATTCGGATTATTTTGTTTTAGTCATCGGCGACCCTACCCACCGAGAAGTCGCGGCGGATATAAGTTACGCCGCGGCGTCGGCGGCAGCAGGAAACGCCTCGGACGCCGTCAAAGCCGTCTCGGAAAGCGGCGCGCGCAACGTTTTCGTATGCGCGCAGACCACTTTCGATACGAAAAAATTCAATTTAATCGCAGAATCCATACAAAATTTCGTAAAGAATGAGAATAAAACGCTTGTCATCCTTAATTCTATTTGTTATACTACAATACGGAAACAAGCGGAGGCGCGTGAACTAAGCTCGATTGCCGACATGACGATCGTCGTCGGAGACCCGAAAAGTTCCAATACGCAAAAGCTTTTGGGGATCGCTTCCGAAAACCGCAAACCGGTTTACCTTGTCGAGAAAGTATCCGATTTACGATCGGTTGCCTATAACAAAACAAATATAACGAAGCTTGCCGTACTGGCGGGCGCGTCGACTCCGAAAGAGTTGACAATGGAGGTCATCTACACAATGGAACAAAACAAAAACGCCGACACCGCAATCGATGTCAACACCGAAGCGAAGGTTGAAGAAGCCGTCGCCGAAACCGTTACCGAAGAAGTAAAAGCCGACGAAACCAAAGTCGAAGCCAAAGCCGAAGAAGTCAAGCCCAGAGCCAAAAAGAAAGACGGCGACATCACCACCATGGAGGAGGCGATGAAAGCGGGCTTCGCTCCCAGATCCTACCGTGAAAATCAACGCGTAAAAGTTACCGTCGAATCCGTCGACCAGACCGGCGTGAACGTATCGCTGAATCTCGGCGGCAAAAACGACGCGGGCTTTATCGCCGCATCCGAAATGGAACTGGACGGCAGTTTCGACCCCGCCAATTATACTATCGGCGAAGTTTTGGAAGCTATAATCATACCGAAAAACGATTCCAAGTCGAAGATCATAAATCTTTCCAAGAAAAAATACGACGAGATACTGGTTGCCGACGCCGCCGTACAACACATTCTCAACGGCGAACAATTCAAACTGACCATTTCCGGCGTTACCAAGGGCGGCTTGCTGGGTAAACTCGGTTCTTATACCGTTTTCGTTCCCGCCAGCCAGATCCGTATGGGATTTGTACGTAATCTCGAGGATTACGTAGGCAAGGAACTGCGCCTCAGAATGCTTCCTCCCAAGGAAGAAGCCGCAAAAGAGGGCGAAGAGGCGGCTCCCGCCAGAAAACCCAATCCCAAGCGCATCGTGGCAAGCCAGCGCGTCATTCTCGAGGAAGAGAAAGCGCAGCGCGAAGACGCGTTCTGGGAATGCATGCAGGTCAACAACGTCGTCAAAGGCAAAGTCAAACGTTTCGCCTCCAAAGACGGCAAATATTTCGGTATCTTCGTATCCGTAATGAACAAAGACTGCCTGCTGCACATTTCCGACCTCAGCTGGACAAAAGTAGACGACCCCTCCACAGTTTTAAAACTCAACGAATCCTACGAATTCGTGGTGCTGAAAGCGGACAGAGAAAACGACAAAGTATCTTTGGGATACAAACAGCTCCAGAAGAAGCCTTACGAGATCGCTGCCGAGAAATATCATATCGGCGACGTCGTAAAAGGCAAGGTCGAACGCATCAAGGATTTCGGAGCATTCATTTCCATCGAGCCCGGTATCGACGGTTTGGTACACGTCAGCGAGATATCTCACAACTATATTAAAAACGCTGCCGACGTCCTGAAGGTAGGCGACGAAGTCGAAGCCAAGATCATCAACTTCGAAAACAGCAAGATCACGCTTTCCATCAAAGCCGTTCAGGAACCCGAGGTTCAGGAAGCCGAAGAAAAAACCGAAACCGCGACTGCCGGCGGCTCCAGCCGTATCGACAGCTTCAACAAACGCGCTCAGGCAGCCGACGAAAACGTCAAGGAACGCCGTCGTCGTCGCGACGACCGCGCGGACGACGAACCGCACGAATACGTTTCTTCCAGCTCCGTGGGAGCGACGATGGCGGATCTGTTCAAGGGCATCGACCTGACGAACTTCCCCGACTCCAACGACAAAGAAGACAAATAATCAACATTAACGCGGGGCTACCGAAAGTAGCCCCGGTTTTTTGATTTTAATTTCAAGGAAACCGCGACATGACTGATTACGGCATATATAACAATCCTTTGGTAACGCGCTACTCAACGCGCGAAATGAGTCATACGTTTTCGGACGAACACCGAATAGGACTTTTCCGCAGGCTGTGGCTCGCGCTGGCGAAGGGCGAAAAAGCGCTCGGTCTTAACATAACCGACGAGCAGATCGCCGAGATGGAGACGCATCTGGACGACATCGATTTCGAACTTGCGAAAGAACGCGAAAGAATCGTCCGCCATGACGTTATGGCGCACGTCTATACCTACGGCGTCGCTTGTCCCAAGGCTGCGCCTATAATACACCTCGGAGCCACCAGCTGTTATGTTACAGACAACGCCGACATCATTATTTACCGCGAAGCGTTGGAGCTGGTGCGCGACAAACTTGTCGCGGTAATGGCAAGATTAAAGGATTTCGCTATTAAATACCGTAAAACGCCCACACTCGGATTTACGCACCTTCAGGCGGCGCAACTTGTTACCGTGGGCAAGCGCGCTGCGCTGTGGCTCGAGGATCTTTTGCTCGACTACGAAAACATTTCTCATACCGTGTCGAATATGGTAATGCGCGGCGTCAAAGGCACTACGGGCACTCAGGCGAGTTTCCTTTCGCTGTTCGACGGCGACCACAATAAGGTCAAGGCGCTCGACGAATATGTGGTCAAGGCGTTCGGGTTCAGGTCGTCTATACCCGTTTCGGGGCAGACATACACCAGAAAGATAGATTATTTCATCCTTTCGTCTCTTTCGGGACTTGCTCAGAGCGCTTATAAATTCGCTCAGGACATACGCTTGCTGCAAAGCAAAAAGGAAATGGAAGAACCTTTTAACGAAAAGCAGATCGGTTCTTCGGCAATGGCATACAAGCGTAATCCCATGCGCTCGGAAAGAATATGTTCTCTCGCCAGATACCTCGTTTCTCTGCCGCAAAACGCAGCCGATACCGCATGCGTGCAGGGCTTCGAACGCACTCTGGACGACAGCGCCAACAGGCGTATAGTTATGGGCGAAGCGTTCATGACTGCGGACGGTATACTCGAACTCATGATGAACGTTACCAACGGACTGGTCGTATACGAAAAAGTCATCGACAGCCATATCAGGGAAGAAATTCCGTTTATGGCAACGGAAACTATACTGATGGAATGCGTCAAGGCGGGCGGCAACCGTCAGGAACTTCACGAGAAGATCCGCGTTCATTCCATGGCTGCCGAGAAAAACTCCCGAATGACCGGAAAGCCCAACGACCTGATTTCGCGGCTGAAAGCCGATCCGGCGTTCGCAGCGGTAAAAGATTTCAAAAAACTTATGAACCCGAAGCTGTTTGTGGGCAGAGCTCCGGAACAGGTTTCGGAATTTATTTCCAAACACATAAACCCGATTCTCAAAAAACATTCTTCCGCTGTGGAAAAATACCTCAAAGGCGGAGATATAAAATGTTAACGAACGAACCTGATCAAAGACTGTTTAACGTCGGCGCGGAATAACCCGCGCCGATTTTTTATTTAATATGGAAAATGCGCCATAGGAGAAATGTATAAAACCGGTTATATGATTTCCGATAAAAAGCGCGCGGTGAAAACCGCGCCTTTCTTATAAAATAATTATTACTTTATAACAATAAAATGAGCAATTTCACATATTGTGATAATCGTCGAACAAATCGTTCGGCGTACATTCCAGAATATCGCAAAGCGCTTTCAGATTTTCGAATTTTATCGAACTCGTTTCGTTATTTATAAGACGGTTGAAATTCTGGTAGCTTAAGCCCAGCCTGATGTACAGCCAGTATTTTGTTTTCTTTTTTTCATTCAATATTTCGCATATTCTTAACTTCATTTCACACCACAACAAAGCCCGATATTATTCGCACATTATATAATGTATACATTTTATTCAAATTAAATCATTGACATATAGACTTATGCGTTATATAATGTACACATAAGATATAGTTTTTGATTAAATTGTAATCAAAAATTATAAATGCTAAATAATTTTGCTTTACGGAGGTTAATATGGAGAGAGAAAGAGCAATCGAGATCCTGACGGCGTTTTCGTCCAAGATCCCGTCTGAAAAAGTTCCCGCACTGAGAGCGGCGTTAAAACGCGCGCCCGATTCGGCATGGAGCGACGTATTTTCGGTCAAAACGTACAGCGTAACGACGACCGTTTTGCTCTCCGTATTCCTCGGCGGACTCGGAATAGACCGTTTTTACATAGGCGACGTGGGATTGGGCATTGCCAAACTTCTCCTCGGATGGCTGACATTAGGGATCTGGCCGCTGATAGATATCTTCGTATCGTACCGTAAAGCCAGAATAAAAACTTTTGACAACATAATGAGCGTACTGTAAACATAAATTCGGCGGTAACCAGTCCGCCGAATTTATTTCACGAAGCAATTTTTTAAACGGAAAAATGCGATATTACAACAATAACGACCTTAATAATTTATCGGATAACGATACAGAACTGAAAGCGATCTACGATAAATTAAAAAAATTTTACGAAGAGGATCGGGCTAAGGAGAACGCCGAAAGAATAGAGTTGGAGCGTGACCGCCTCTTTAACGGTTTGCAGTGGTTCTTTCCCAAAAAAGAATGGCACGAGATCGACGACTTAAGAAAGAAAGCGCGTCAATATACCGGCTATAAAGAAATATTGTCGGTAAAATTGAAAAATCCTTATACAATGGCACCGTTGACTTCATTATTGATCTTTTTCGGCTTTTTCAGCATAGACCGTTTTTATATAAAGGATTATGCAACGGCGTTTTTAAGGTTGTTTATCAATATAGCCTTATTATTGGTCGCAATATTCAATCCGGCATTTGCTTGGTTACTTCTAATTCCAGTCTTCTGGCAATTGACCGAGTTTTTTGCCGTTCCGAGACGCATACGAAAAATCAACGCTGAAACCATGCGAAAACATTGCCGCGCGATAATCGCTAAACATGATTTAAGTTGCGCTAACAAGAGCATATTGACTTAAATTACAAACTATAGTAATATGGTATCGACGAAAGCGCAAAGCTTTTAAAGGAGGGACCGGTATGACAGAGGAAACTGCGGACAGATATCTGTTGCATTACGCCGATAAACTGAAGGGCGAAGATTTACCGGTTTTGAGAGCGGCTTTGATCGCGGCGCCAGAATACAAACGCAAAGCCTTGTTAGGGGTAAAATTGTACAAACCTTTGCTGACTTTGGTATTTTCTCTTGTATTCGGAATGCTTGCCGTGGACAGATTTTACATAAAGGATATCGGCAAAGGAATTTTAAAAGTTTTATCGCTTGCGGCGTTGACGATCTTGACGATATTGTATCGGATCTACGCAACGCAATTGATTTACCGAGAAAATTTCAGCGGCTTTTTTTCGTTTACCGGGGTGTTGATATTATTCGCAATAATTTTCTATGCGATAACTTTTATAGAATTATTCCTCTGTTACAGAAAGACCAAAAAGAAAAATCTCGAAAAACTGTTGGCGGCATTGAGATAAGACATGCAAAATAACAGTTTTGACCGCTTTTGTCGCTTTGCCGTAACGGCAAAGCGTTTCTTTGTCCGATTGGTTTGACTTCGGAGCGGATTCGAGATAAAATTATAAAAAGAAACGGTTTGCGATGCAAACCGTTCTGGCAGGGGAGACGCGACTCGAACACGCAACCGGCGGTTTTGGAGACCGCTGCTCTACCAATTGAGCCACTCCCCTAAGCGATATAAATTATACTAAACGCAGTCGATTAAGTCAATCGTTTTATTTAACAGAGGTGTAAATATGTCTTATAAATTGGGTTTTGTAGGTTTAGGAGTCATGGGCGGCACGATTCTGTCTCGCTTTATGGATACCTCGACGCTTTCTCCCGAAAGCATAGTCGTTTTCGACGCGCTTAGCGACAAAGTCGCCGCATTTACTGCCCGCGGAGCGACAAAGGCCGCAAGCCTTGAAGACGTATTGTCCGCCGAAGTCGTTTTTCTGGCGGTAAAACCGCAAAATTACAAGGAAATTCTTCAGAACAATCAAGTTTCGTGCAGAACTTTGGTCAGCATCATGGCTGGTGTCAAAACAGAAACTTTGTTAAAACTTTTGCCGGAGGGAACTTCGGTATGCCGCATCATGCCGAACACTCCCGCATTCATGGGTAAAGGTGCGTCCGGCGTTACATTCGTAAAGGTTATCGACGAGGACAAGGCATTAATTGAAAAGATACTGACTTCAATGGGCGAATACGTCGAAATTTCCGAGGACAAATTCGACGCTGTAACCTCGATAAGCGGATCGGGTCCCGCCTACGTTTATATGTTTGCGGCGGCATTGACAAAAGCGGGGATCGAAGGGGGATTAAGCCCCGAGGAAAGCAAAGCGCTCGCGCTTCAGACCATAGAGGGAAGTGCAGCCTACGCGAAAATCGCGGAATTCGACCTGGACGCTCTTACCGAGCGCGTTTGCAGCAAGGGCGGAACCACGATAGAAGCCGTACAGGTTTTCCGAGAGGAAGGACTGGAAAAAATCGTATCCGACGCCGTAAAGGCATGCAGATTAAAATCGGAAGAACTTTCCCGCAAATTATGAAAAGAGTGGATATATATACCGACGGTGCTTGCAGCGGAAATCCCGGACCCGGGGGCTGGGCGGCGATCCTGATATACAAAGGCGTCGAGAAATGCGTTTCGGGCGGTGAGCAAAATACCACCAACAACCGTATGGAAATAAAGGCTGTCATTGAAGCGCTGAAAATGCTGAAAACCAAACCGTGCGAAGTGAATGTCTACAGCGATTCGGCATACGTTGTAAACGCATTCGATCAACACTGGATTTTCGGTTGGCTGAAAAACGGCTGGAAAAAGAGTCCCAACAGCGATACAGATATAAAAAATCGCGAACTCTGGGAAGAACTTTACGCGTTATACCGAATGCATTCGGTAACTTTCGTAAAGGTAAAAGGGCATTCCGACAACGAATACAACAACCGTTGCGACGAGGCGGCAAGAAAGGAAATCAAAAAATTTTCCGAGAAAGAACCGACGGAAGCGGTAACGATATAATATAATAAAACCCGAATTACAAAAATAAAACCGAGAAGCTTTCTCGGTTTTTATTTTTATTTCAGATGATAGTTACCGCTTCGGTACAATACCCAGTACACCAGCGCCGTCGCCGGGATCAGAGCGGCAATCATGACAGGGACATAGGGGACGCCTGTATTGAAATCCACGTCCGCCAACAGACATACCACCAACGACACGATCGAAATTCCCATAAACGCTATAAACGAATATGTAATCGACGCACCTGCGTTATACGACGCCTTTATGCGTTTAGTGGGATTTGACGCCCAGACCAAAGTAGTGGTTACCGGCACGATCAACCCCAAAGCGGCTACAAGCAGGGGCACTTCGTAACCGATGCTCATACTGCCCGTGCGAATCAGGATGGTCAATATCGCCGCGACGATCGCAATCATCAGATAACACAGGAAACCCGTATTTTTCAGCAATTTGTTGCTGTAAACGAATTTCATGTAATAATAATTGGAGCTGTTCGCTTTATTGTACGATTTCAGTTTATAACCCTCGTCCATAAGCCGTTGCCTTAGATCGCCGAACAGCATGGCGTGTCCTAAGGACGGGTCGGGATTGTTGTCGTATATCTCTGCCTTTGCCTGGGCGCGTTCGGCGTTCTCGTAAACAGCACTCAGCGCTTCCTTATAATTTATTTCGGGCTCCGACTTTGCCGGCGGCGTTGTTTTGGAAGCGTTTGCCGCGCGAAAGGGAATGTCTTGTTTCATATCGGCGCCGCTTTGCACCGTATTCGGCATCGGCGCGGCAGAATACAAAATATTTTGAGCCTGTATGCTTTCCTCGCTATATGCGCGTTTTTCTACGTTGACGGGACGCGCCGTTTCTTCTTCACGATCGGCTGGGGCGGGTTGGGCATATAATATGCCTTGTGCATAAAGGTTTTCCTCGGTCGGAATACGTTTAAGCTCGGCTTCGCGCCTTAATTCTTCCTCGGACTTATATTTAACTGCGGTAATCTTGTCGTCTTCGGGGATCAGAATTTTGCGTTCCGCATAATCGCCGATCTTCAAGAATTTACTTGCGGCGTCCTGTTTCCTGAGTGTTTCGTAATCGGTCGCTCTGTTAGGCACGTTTGCGTCGGCTGTCGGCGAAACCGCGGGTGCTGCGGCCACAGAGTCGCTTTTTTCGGGAACGGAAAGCTCTTTAGGCGCTTCCTCATCCTTTACGGGTACCGCCTCGACAGCAGCAGCGGTAGCGTTTGTCAGGAAAATTTCTTTGTCGCGCTCTTCGGGTAGCAACACTTCGCCCGGTGCGTCGTATGCTTTGACGCGACGCGTAAGAGGGCGTAGTTCGCTCGGATCGAAGGGCGCTTCGACGGTCTTTAAATCGATTTCTTTGTCGCTTAAAAGACGGTTTATGATCGTGCGCGAAAATTCCCATTCGCGTTGGTCCTGTTCCAGAGTAGCTCTGCCTTTTTCGGTGAGCCGGTAATAACGACGTCTGCCGCCTTGTGTTTCGTCCCCGAAATACGAGGAAATGAAGCCTTGCTTTTCCAGTCGCTTCAGGCAGGAATAAAGAGTAGGCTGTTTAATTTCGTATCTGCCTTCGCTGAGATCCGATATTATGTCCAAAATTTCGTAACCGTAACGGTCGCGTTCCTCGAGGGAATTCAGGATTATCGTATCGACGTGCCCGCGAATCAATTCGGTGTTGACAGTATCCATTTCACAGAATCCTTATTTTATTTTGGTGCGAATCAGACCGACGACAATGCCCAATATAGTCAATTCGGTAGGGAATATATCGTTCATATTCCAGTTTTCGGGATGCAACCACACCTTGTCGCCTTTTTTGCAAAAGCGTTTGACCGTGGCGCAACCGTCCTCGACCAGCGCAACTACTACCTGTCCGTTTTCGGCATGGCTTTGCTTTTTGACTAAAATCTTATCGCCGTCGTTAATGCCGATATCGATCATACTGCTGCCTTCGACAGTCAACATGAACATTTCTCCGTTGAGGTCGAAAAGATCTGACGGCAGACGGTAACATTCGTCGTATTCCTCAAAAGCCAGTCTCGGCAGACCTGCCGTAACGCTACCGAGCATCGGAACGGATTCGGAAGAACGTAAAGCGGGGCGTCTGCCTCTGATTTCTATTCCGCGGCTTAATTTGCTGTTGACCACCAATTCGCCCGCGTCTGCAAGTTTTTTGAGATAATAAGAGGCGCTCGAGGTGCTCTTGATATCGAATTCGGCGCAAATTTCACGAATAGTGGGGGGATAACCGCGTTCCTCGACCGTGGAATAAATAAAAGATTTGATTGCGTTCAGCTTATCGTTCAGCTCGCTGGTTTTGGTCATATTTCGCTCCCAATTAAAATTATATTATATCCTGCGTTTTATGGCAACCCCGCCGGCAATTTAATTTACGGCTTATACAAATTATAGCATAGTTCGTCAAAATACGCAAACAAAAGTTCGTAAATTTAAGAACATTTTTTCGTATTTTTTATAAATTAAAAATAATTTTATAATATTCGAGACGCTTTTAATATGGTAAAAGCCCGATTTCATAATTTTCGGGTTTTATTTTTTCCTTAACACTACCTTGGACGAAGCTTCCCGTTTTATATCCTCGTCGAGCGCCGCGTAATGCTTTTTCGTGGTATTGACATCTCTGTGTCCCAACACTTCAGCAACCATATATATGTCCTTTGTCTCGCGGTATAATGCGGTTCCGTATGTGGAGCGAAGCTTATGCGGAGAAACCGACTTTAACGGATTGGCAAGGCCAGTATATTTCTTGACTATATTCTCGACTGCCCTGACAGTAATTCGTTTGTTCTGAAGCGAAATGAACAGTGCCTCAACGTCGGTATACAGACCCGCCTGCATCAGGCGTTTTTTGCGCCAGTCCATATAAACGTCCAGGGCGTCGCGTACTTCCTCCGAGAAGTACAGTACCGACATGTTGCCGCCTTTTCGCGTAACTTTGAAAGCCATATTTTTCATGTCTACGTCGTCGACGTTTATTCCCACGCATTCGCTGACTCGGATCCCTGTACCCAACATCAAGGTAAGTATCGCAATATCGCGCTCGCGCGCGTTCAAATTATATTTATCGCGAAAGGAGGTGTTAAATTTGTTTTCCGCTTCCGCAAGCTCCAGCATATCGTCGACCTCATCGGAATTTAGCCGAACGATGGTCTTTTCGTGTAATTTCGGCATAGAAACTTTGCTGGCCACATTTTCTTTCAGCTTATCCTTATTATAAAAATATTTGAACAAGGATCTGACTGCGCTCAGTTTTCTGGCTTTGGCTTTTTCGCCGTTACGGTAGGGCTTACCGTTAAAAGAATAAAAGGAAAGATATCTCAAAAAATACTCGATGACCGATGCGTCGACGTATTCGTTCAGATCCTGAAGCGTTATGTCCGTAACGTCTTTCCCCACAAAACCTCTGATCTTATGCACCAGAAAATCGAAGAAAACCGCAAAATCCGTGGCGTAATTCAGCTTCGTAAGCACGGAAGTCCTCATATCGACTCCCGTAAAATATTCGCCGCAGAAATAGGGTAATTTATCCAGCAAATCGTTAAATTTAAGATATAATTCTTCGTTGTGTTGTTCGTAATAGGTTTGTTTTGCCATATGTAGATTTTATCATATCTATTCGTAAAATACAATGAATTTGAAAAAATAATTCAAAGCAGCGAACAGGCGAACAAAAAATAAATGATGCCGCGCCGCTTTCAAAGCAATAGCTAAAAAGTAATTCTCAATGCGACTTTTAATAAAACGAGAAGAGAATAAAATGATATCTTGAAGATATATGCGTTTTTAGGTATGAAGCGTTATTCATATTATTTCCGTCAAACTGAATCAATTCACATATCGGTACATAATCTTATTATAAAATCAATTTATAAACTGAAAGACGTCTGATTTAAGTAAATCTTTATACCCGATCTTTCCGGACGCGAAACGCACCGTCGCGCAAACAAGCGCGAAATTATAAAATTGTAGTTTAATTTAAAGAGATTGATTTAAAAAAATATAATATATAGGTTTATCCGTAATATATAGGTTTATCCGGCTCCATGAGTACGGCAAAAAAATTAAATACTTAAAACCAAACTCCCGATAAACGGTCTACGGTCCGTGAAACGATTCCATGCCAACAAAACCATTAAAAAAACAAATTGCTGAAATTCCAATTATGAAGTTCGGAATCGCCTAAAAACAAAACGGAGAAGAATCTTATTTATTTTTTATCTACGGAAATCAGTTCTTAATCCGGAATACGATAAATTAAATCGTTTGACGAATACATCGTTATGGACAAAACAGAGCATAGCAGCAAAACAAAACACAATTCTGATATTAAGATTCGGGACAGCGAAAATAGTTTTAAAATGCAACAAGCGAATAAAAGAAATTATGATCGCCCCGTGATCTGCAATAATCGGAAAAAACAGCTTAAATCCAAAATAAGAAAATAATTTATAAAAGAAATTTGTGCGCGTCGTCAAGACATTGAATTGATTTGAATCGCACGGGAAATAATTTAATTAACAACGACTAAATTAACGACTAAATTTTTGAGCGAAAGCCGAATCGACAAAACCAAGCCAAAAAATTTGAAATTACGAAAGCGCAATTCTTCAAACCGATTTAAAAGACTTAAATGACGTCAGCCAAGCGCCCGGTCATTATGACACAAATAAATCGGCAAAAATTCATGACGAAAATCGCTCAAATAAATTCTCTAAAAGATTTAAAACCGAATAACAGGACAATCCGTTGCACAAAACGCGCACGAAAAAATTATTATGCGAATAGATTATAGAAAAAATCGAAAAATTTGCAAATTCAATGTTTTACCGAATTTCGAGCCGATTTTTCGATTTTCTTTACTCCCCTGTATGCTATTTATTCGCAAAACTGTTGTTTTGCGAATAAATGTTTTGACAATCCGGTGTGTTTTTCCTCGCAGCTCCTATTCGTTTTTTACCGTTTTCGTCTTTGCCGTAATTTGAAAATCGCCGTCCCGTTCAAGCTCCAGCTCTCTCTTTGAAGCTATTTTATCCCGAAACGATTTTTCCTTTTCGCCGTCAAATTCGAAGCCCCGCTCGCCGCTCAGATGTCCGTATCTCGTCGCCCTCGCCGCCGTCATTCTCTTCAACCGCCTTTCCCTTAAATATTTCAACTTCTCCCCGGGCGGAACCGCTCTGTATTCCACAGGAATAAATTCTTTGATTATGTACTTACATACTTCGCTTACGTTTCTACAACTCCGATATGTATCTTTTACCGTGTCTGTATAAATAAAAAATTTTTTCGCTATAAACCTAAACCGAACATATTTCCCTATTATTCGTCGGCATTTTTTAATAGCGGCTCGGCGCTCGATAAATGTCATTAAATAATTTTTAATAACCTCTGAAAAATTAAATATTTTCATAGGCATTGCCTATATTATAATAATTAATAATTTTAATTTTATAAAATATAATTATTAGGATTGCTATGATAACTATCGAAGAAATTAGAAAGAATATCCAAGAAGCAATTATATTAAGCGGATTGACTCAGACATATATTGCTTCAGAATTATCTATCAAACAGCCAACCGTACAGCAATATATGTCAAGGCAGAGCTTTGCCCTCCTTAGACACTTTTGCTAATATGTGTAAACTGCTTGATTTAGATGCAAACGATGTTTTAGGAATTAACTCTGTATATAAAGAAAAGAAAGATTAATTATGGATAAAGAAACTCGTTCCGGATTAAAAACGCTTGGCTGCTCTATAGGAATTGCCATAATCTCTATTTTATTAATTGTCTCGATCGTATTAATCATTCAATTTGCCAATAAAATAGATACAAATTCCAAATCCGATAATAAGCCAAGTTCAACAGTAAATTCCAATTCGTCGTATACGGATTATACAGAACCTGAAACGCCGAAGCTGTTTTCGCGCAATGCAAATATCGGAGATTTAACATTAAACTTGTATAAGGAAGGTTTATTGGAAATACAATACAGTTTTATTCCTAAAAAGGATATTAAAAATCTTCAAATCACAATAAATATTAAAGATGATGAAAGTACCGTCTTAAATACACAAATTAAAAATTTGGGGAACGTTATAGAAGGAAATCAATATTTTTTTACTGTGAAATTAACCGAATTATCGTTATCCGGATTTTTTGACGCAAACAATCTAACAATGGCAGTAACAGGCGGCACCGTATCGTATTTTTCATAAAATTCTATTTTGATATAAAATAATATTGCATAAATGACAATCCACCCGTTTTGCGGGCGGATTGTCTCAAGTATGATAAAATTATTTTATACTAAGTCTCGCAGCGCTTCCGCAAGCGCGAGTTTGACGTGCTCATATGTCAGCCCGCCCTGAAAATACGCTATATACGGCGGTTTGACGGGACCGTCGGCGGATAATTCGATGGAGGCTCCCGCGACGAACGTACCTGCCGCCATTATTACCTGTTCGTCGTACCCCGGCATATCCCAAGGCTCGGGAGTTGCAGTCGAATCTACGGGAGAAACGTATTGTACGCTCTGAATAAACTTTATCATCGGCTCCGGCTTTAAAAATTTGACCGAGCAAACTATATCGGAAGGTATCTCCCCGGGCACAGGCAAGACTTCGAAACCGAGTTCGTCAAATACGTTGGAAGCTAAAATAACCCCTTTTAACGCGTTTCTGACGACGCTCGGCGCAAGGAAAAGACCCTGGAAAAACGGCATGTATCCGAAAGCGTAACTGCCCACCTCCGTTCCTATAGACGGAGAAGTCAGACGAAAGCCTATTTTTTCTATCAATTCGCGTTTCCCTACCACGTAGCCGCCAGTAGGCGCGATCCCGCCTCCGATATTTTTGATAAGCGAACCCACGACGACGTCGGCGCCGAATTGAGTCGGCTCCTCGGTAAAAACGAATTCCCCGTAACAGTTATCCACCATTACCACGGTTTCGGGAGACAATTTTTTGATCAAAGCGCACGCGGCGGCGATCTCGGTCAAAGGCAACGCCCGTCTCCAATCGTATCCGCGGGATCTGGTCAGCATTACAAGTCCATAACGCTTTTCATTCAGTTTTTTTTCGAGCGTATTCAAATCCACCGAATCGCCTTTTAAAGGTATGCTTTCGTATCCGATACCGTATTCTGCCAAAGAACCGTTGTTTTTCCCCGAAATAACCTCTTTCAAGGTGTCGTAAGGTTCGCCCGTTAAACTTATAAATGAGTCTCCGGTTTTCAAAAGTCCGAACAAAGCCACCGTCAAAGCATGAGTTCCCGAAACGATATTCGGGGAAACGATCGCGGATTCGGCGCCGAATATTTTGGCAAAGACTTCGGCGAGTTTTTCCCTGCCGACGTCGCCGTAACCGTATCCGGTGGTTGGATTGAAATGGTGATAACTGACGCCTGCGTCGCGGAATGCGTCAAGCACTTTTTTTTGATTGACCAACGCGCGGCGATCAAGTTCCTTGAATACAATTTCTGCCCTCTTTTCGGCTTTTTCTATGATTTCGTTGACTTTCATATTCTGTACTCCGTAACTTCGACAATATTAAACGCGGCTCCGATATCGTTTTTTATCAAGGCGCAAGGTATTTTTACGACAAAATTTTTATATCTGTTGTTAAACCATGTTTCCTGCCTTTTGGCATATGCGTTGGTATTTTTTATAACGGCTTCCCTGACAGAATCCTTACTGTCTCCGTATTCGAAATATCTGCGCCATTCCTTGTAGCCTATTCCCTGCATCGACTGCATATCGAAGTCGACGCCGCTTTCCAAAAGCCCTCGGACTTCGTTTTCGAGTCCGGAACGAAGCATTCCGTCCACTCGGAGAGCGATCTTTTCCCTTAAAACGGGGCGTTCCTCCGTCAAAACGAACATCTTGACAGGCTCTACGGGTTTAAATGCGGAATGTTGCTCCGAAATTCTCCTACCCGTCGACAAATACACGTATAACGCCCTTAAAACTCTGACGGTATTGTTGAAATGTACTTTTTCAGCGGTCAAGGGATCAATCTCTTGTAAGCGCGCGTACATATGCTTTGCGCCTTTGACGCTCAGCTCGTTTTTCAGCTCCGACATCAGTTGTTCGTTTTTTTCGCCCGAACCGCCGTAATCCATACTGTATAAAAGAGAATCTATATAAAATCCCGTTCCTCCCACGACGACGGCTTCCTTTCCGCGCGCGGAAATGTGTTCTATCGCTTCGGTCGCGAGTTTTTTGTAATCGACCACGCTGAACGGTTCCTTCGGCGAAGCCACGTTCACCATATGCAACCTGACCGCCGGCGAAAGATCCTTGGCGGTACCTATGTCCATGCCGCGGTAAACCTGCATGGAATCGGCGGAAACAAGCTCCCCGCCCTTACTTTTTGCGATAAATTCGGCAAACGCGCTTTTGCCCGTAGCCGTGGCGCCACCGACGATTATCATATTTTTCTCCTGAAAAGCTTTCCGAAATCGGCTTTGGAATATATTACCGCCGTAGGTCTGCCGTGAGGACATTGCAATGGCATGCCCGAAGCAATATAGAAATTCAGTATATGCTCTATCTGTTTTTCGGTAAAAGTCTCGCCTCCCTTCATTGCCGCTTTGCACGCAGCCATAGCGAGAGCGTCCCTGCCGAGTTTTCCGACAACGTCCTTTTTTTCCGATCTTAACCCTCTGACAACCTCGGAAAGCATGGCTTTAACGTCGACTTTGCCCAAAACCGCAGGTACCGAGGATACTTTGACGGCGTCCGAACCGAAGCGCTCGGTTTCGAAGCCGCATTCGGAAAGCGTCTTGCTTTCACTTAATAGAAGCTCTATGTTTTCGGGTTCGTCCTCGTAAATATAGGGGATCATCACAGGCTGAACGGCAAGTACGTCGGCTTTCATTTCGTTCACGAAATCGTCGAAGATAATTCTTTCGTGCATTGCGTGTTGATCGATAAAAATAACCTTTCCGCCGCTTTCCACGATAAGATATGTATCGAAAAGCTGACCTATCACGCGGTAATTTGCCGCTTTTTCCACTTCTTTCAAGGATTCGAGGGATTCATTTACCGGAAACCCGGACTGCCGAGAAGGTTTAGGGGAATACTGTATGTCAACTGTATCCGAATCCGACAAGAATCTGTTATTATCCACCGCCGAAGCGGAAAACGAGATCGGCGAATCGCCGACTTTAATATTGCTCTTCGACGCGGAAACGCCTTCGCCGCCGCGTATCAGCGCCAAGGCTTCGCCGAGACTCATATGAGTGCTTTTTTCACTCCCCTGTCGTGATTTTTGCTCCCCTCTCGTCGGATTTTCGGTCTGTTTTTGCGCGTTTTTCGTTGATTTTATCGTAAAACTTTCGGTGAGCTGTGCTCGGCGTTCGATATCGTACTTTTCAAGCGTATCGCATACGGCTCTGTAAACAGCGCCGTAAACCTGGCGCGGACGGGCAAATCTGACTTCTTTTTTGTTGGGGTGGACGTTGACGTCTACGTCTAAAAACGGCATGATTATTTCCAGGACGTAAATCGGGAAACATCTGTTCATAAGTCTTTCTCCGTAAGCGTTCTGAACGGTTGCCGCAAGGACCGCGTCGGTTATTATTCTGCCGTTCAACACGACTATCTGTTGCGTTTTGTTGTTTTTGAACACTTCGTACGAGCCGATATATCCGCCTACGCGTATGTTATCCGCACCTTCGTAAGTATCTATTTTCAACATTTTATCCGCTATCTTCGGTAAAAATACCGAATCTATGGCGCTTTTCAAGCCTTCGCCCGCTGAAGCGTATACGGATTCGCCGTCTGCAAAATAATTAAAAGCCACGTCGGGATTGGCAAGTATGAACATGAATACGAGCCGCGTGATCTTGCTTTCCTCGGAAGATTTCGAGGACAAAAATTTAAAGCGCGCGGGCGTGTTATAAAACAGATTGTTCACCTTTACCGTGGTGCCGAATACGACGGCGGCGTCCTCGAGGGTTGATTTTCCGTTCTTTACCGTAAAGCGCGAGCCGCACTCTTCGTCTATGCTCTTGGTAAGTATCTCTACCTCGGAAACGGCGGCTATCGAAGCCAGGGCTTCGCCCCTGAAACCTAACGTCGATACGGTGTCAAGATCGGACGCGATTTCTATCTTGCTGGTCGCATGCGGCAGAACCGTTTTGTGGATCTCTGCCCGCTCTATCCCCGAACCGTTGTCGGAAACTTCTATGCTTTTGATACCGCCGTCCTCGATCCTGATCCCGATTGCGGTTGCTCCGGCGTCCAACGCATTTTCTACCAGTTCCTTGACCACCGAAGCGGGATTTTCGACGACCTCGCCCGCAGAGATTCTGTTGTAAACTTCGCTGGGAAGCAAATTTATCTTCATTGCTTTTTCTTCCTCTTTTTAGCCGAACTTAATGAGTTTTTAAGGTCGGCTAATATGGTTAACGCTTGCATGGGAGTAATCGAATCGGGGTCGATGTCGTTTAAAACTCCCTTGATTTTGGTAAATTCAGCGTCTTCGTTAAAGAAACCGAGCTGTTCCTCGCTTGGTACGGAATCCGTACCGGGGCGCTCGGAAACGCTTTTTTTCAGGTTGATTTCGGAGCTTTCCTCGATCGCGCGAAGGACTTGGGAGGCGCGAGTCAGCACTTCGTCTTTCAATCCCGCAAGGCGCGCGACTTCCAATCCGAAACTTTTGCTCGCAGCGCCGCGAGAAATTTTATACAGGAATGTTACGCCCGTCTCCGATTCCTTGACAAGAACGTGATAATTCTTTAATCCGGGCAGCGTGTTTTCAAGCTCCGCGAGTTCGTGATAATGCGTCGCGAAAAGCGTTTTCGCTTTCAGTTTCAGCGAAAGATATTCGACGATCGCCCACGCTATCGATAAGCCGTCGAGCGTCGAAGTACCCCTTCCCACCTCATCCAGAATTATCAGACTGTCGGGCGTTGCGTTGTTCAGGATATTCGCCATTTCGGTCATTTCAACCATAAAAGTCGACTGTCCCGAAACGAGATTGTCGCCCGCTCCTACACGCGTGAAAACTCTGTCAACCACCGATATTTCAGCTTCCGTTGCGGGAACGAAAGAACCCATGTGCGCCATTAGCACGATCAGAGCGACTTCGCGCATATACGTGGACTTACCAGCCATGTTCGGTCCCGTTATGACAAGCAGTTTGGAATCGGAATCCATGACCGCGTCGTTGGGCACGAATTCGTGCCGGCTTTTGAATACTTCCACTACGGGATGTCTGCCGTTTTTGATAATTATTCTGCCGTTTGAAGCGATTTTAGGACGCACATAGCCGTTTTCGAGCGCCAGAGCGGCAAGAGAACATATCAGATCGGTTTCGCTGACAGCATACGCGTTTGTCTGAAGCTTCGACAGCGCGCCCGAAAGATATTCTTTTAAAGAGCGGTAAACGGATTCTTCCAATGCCAGAGCTTTTTCCTCTGCGCCCAGGATGACTTCTTCCATTTTCTTGAGTTCTTCGGTTATAAAACGCTCTCCTGTAGTCAAAGTCTGTTTGCGCTCGTATCGATAAGGAACGTTTGCGAGATTGCCGTTCGAAACCTCGATATAATAACCGAAAACTCTGTTATAACCGATTTTTAACTGTTTTATGCCCGTTGCGGCGCGCTCTTTGGCTTCGTATTCGGCGATCCAGCTTTTTGCGGAAGACTTTGCCGAACGCAGTTTATCAAGTTCCTCGGAATAACCCTCGCGTATTACCCCGCCGTCTTTTATAGACGTAGGCGGATTGTCTGTTATCGTATCGAAAAGCGCGTTTTTAAGCTCGTCCAAAGGATCGGTCAGCTCGTAAAGTTCTGAAAGCCGTTTGGATTTTAAAGGCGCCATAGCCTCTTTTAAACGCGAAATGGCTTCGAGCGACGTCGCGATCCCCATACATTCCCTGGGATTTATCGTATTGTAAGCGATCTTGTTCCTGAGGCGTTCGACGTCTCGGATGTCCTGAAGCGCCGAACGAACTTCTGCAAGAATTTTAGGTTTTTTAACGAATTCCTCGACAGAATCCAATCTTAAATTTATGTCCGCAGCGCGTCTGAAAGGCGTCAGCACGGCTTTTTTCAACGCCCTGGCGCCCATATTCGTTACGGTTTTGTCCATAACCCACAACAAACTGCCGTGTTTTGAGCGGTCGAAAAGCGTTTCCGTAAGTTCGAGATTGCGCCTGGTGTTGTAATCGACGAACATTTCATCCGAATTGCGCACGATTTTCGGCGTGGAGATGTGGTCAAGGTGCTGTTTCTGAGTGGCGGTGATATAATCCAAAAGCCCGCCTAAAGCGCATTTTGCACCCCTTAGCGCGCCTATTCCCAGAGCGTCCAGAGAGTATACGCCGTAAAATTCTTTGATCGTTTTCTCGGCGTTATCGTCCGAAAAAGCGTATTCATAATGTTTTTCGGGCTTAGGCAATCTGCCGCCCTCCACGGCATCCGTTTTTATTAAAACAGCATAGCCCTCCGTTTCGGAGATGATCTCCTTCGGGGAAATCTGCAAAAGCCTTTCTTCCGCGCCGACATTCCCGTCCGCTTCCCACGCCATGGTTTCGCCCGTGGTAACGTCAAGCCATGCGACACCCTCGGAATTTCCTCTTTTGCAGTATGCGGCGATATAACTCATGTCCGCAGCGTCCAACATGCTGTCGCCCGTAACCGTGCCGGGGGTTATTACCCTGACAACGTCGCGTTTTACCAGACCTTTCTGATCTCCCGGGGCGGTAAGCTGTTCGCAGATAGCCACCTTTTTGCCGGCTTTTATCAGTCTGGATATGTATGTATCCACGGCGTGATACGGTACGCCGCACATCGGCGCGCGATCTTTCAGTCCGCAATCCCTGCCCGTCAGGGTCAGGTCGAGTATCTTGCTCGCCTCGATCGCGTCGTCGAAAAACATCTCGTAAAAATCGCCCAGCCTGTACATAAGTACAGTATCCGGGTAGCCCTTTTTGATCTCACGGTAGTGAATCATCATGGGCGACATTTTTTCCGATGCTGAACCTGCTTTAGCCATTTTCAACCCTCTCTCCGAACAACGCGGAAGCTTTGTTTGACGTAATTCTAACATTGACAAACGAACCGATCAGCGACTTTTCGCCGTGAAAACTCACAAGTCTTCCCGAATCGGTTCTGCCGACCAAAACACCATCGCGAGGAGCGTCCTCAACCAGAATTTCCTCGGTCTTATTAAGATATTCCGAACTTATTTCGTCGCTTATTCTGTTTTGCAAAGCTACAAGGCGCGTAATACGCTCCTTTTTAACCTCGGGAGCGACCTGCTCCATAAGCGCTGCCGGCGTTCCCGCTCTCGGAGAATACACGAAAGTGAACGCGTTCTGAAACCTTACGCGCTCTATGAGATCTACGGTATCCTCGAAATCGGCGTCCGTTTCTCCCGGAAAACCGACCATAACGTCGGTGGTTATCCCGCAGTCAGGCATGTATTTTCGGATAAGATCGATAAGTTCCAGATATCTCGACCGCGTATATTTGCGGTTCATCGCCTTTAAAACGGCGTCAGAACCCGCCTGGACGGGAAGATGGACGTTTTTACAGAAATTGGGCGTTTCGGCAATTATTTTGATGACTTCCTCGGAAATGTCCTTGGGGTGCGAAGTCATAAAGCGCACTCTGAATTTCCCGTCGATTTCCGAAATATCTTTCAAAAGTTTATAAAAATTCGTGCCGTCTTTGAAATCCGATCCGTATGAATCGACGTTTTGCCCGAGTAACGTGATTTCGGCATATCCCTTATCCGTCAGCGAGCGGATCTCGCCGAGAATATCCGATTTGGCTCGGCTTCTCTCCCTGCCTCGAACGTAAGGAACGATGCAATATGTACAAAAATTATTACAGCCGTACATGATGTTGACCCATGCGTTCGGAAAGGACGTTCTGCAAACGGGAACGTCTTCTCGGACCCGGGGAGAATCGCAAAACGAAATATCTATCTGCGCTCTTCGCTTTTTTAGCGATAATAACTCGTCGATCTTTTCCGATATGTCGTACTGATTGGCGGTTCCCAGAATGATGTCGATAAACGGAAACCTTTTTTTAAGCGCTTCGGCGCGTCCGACCTGCTGGGTCATACAACCGGTAACCGCCAGTATCTTATCGGGGTTGGAGCGCTTCAGCGCCTTGAGTTCTCCGATATAACCTTCGATCTTCTTTTCCGCGGTATCTCTTATGCAACAGGTATTGAAAATTATGACGTCCGCTTCGGAAGCCGCAGGAGCTAAGACAAGTCCGCGTTCTTCCATAAGACCCGCGAGCTTCTCGGATTCGTGTACGTTCATCTGACAACCGAACGTTTCGATATAGTATTTATTCATACTATGATAGTATATAATTTTATGGACGAATAAGCAAGCATATTTTCGTTTGTGCGATATATACTACGCTTGATGAAAGCGGTAAAAGCGCTGAAAATTACAACGTTAGTATTATTAGTTATAATGATTTTTATAATACTCGGCAGCACTTTTGCCGTATTTTTGATTACAAAAGACGTAAATTTGAAAAAATATGACCTGGAAGCCACGGCACAGGACATTACCATGTACGACGCCGATTCCAACGAAATAGCCTATCCCGAAAAGTATAAGATCGAATGTGCGATCGACGACATTTCCCCTTATATCGTCAACGCGTTCGTGGCGCTCGAGGACAAACGATTCTATAAACATCACGGCCTCGATTACCGGAGGATACTGGGCGCCATGTGGAACAACATAAAGGCCGGTTATTTGAAAGAAGGCGGTTCCACCATTACGCAACAACTTGCCAAAAACGCCATATTGACTAACGAAAAATCTATTGTCAGAAAGCTGAAGGAAGCGAAACTCGCCAGGCAGATAGAAAAACGGTATACGAAAGATCAGATAATGGAAATGTACCTCAATACGATTTATTTCGGTCATTCCCTGTACGGCGTCAACGCGGCATGCAAACGGCTTTTCGGGAAAGATCCCTCATCGGTTACGCTTTCCGAAGCGGCAATCCTTGCGGGGATAGTAAAAAATCCTAAGAGGAATTCGCCCTTGAACAGCACGGAAAACGCTCTGGAACGCAGAAATCTTGTTTTAAAACTGATGAATGAGCAAGGATATATTACCGAATCGGAACTGGAACTTGCGGTATCGGAGAGCTATTCCGCGCCCGAGGTGAGCGAAGACGAAACGGATATGTCTTATTCCGTGGCGGCTATGAAAGAGGCTGCGGAAATATTAGGCATCTCTGAAAAACAATTGATAACGGGCGGATATTCCGTATATACCTATATGGACGGCAACTTGCAGAAAACGGCCTCAGCGATAATGTCAAACGATAATTATTCCGTCGAGAATGCGGATTCCATGATTTTATGCGCAGACAATTCAAACGGCGGAATAACGGCTTATTCTTCCACCCTTTCCGTATATCCGAAAGACTTTCTGCGCCAGCCCGCCTCAGCCATAAAACCGGTGCTTTCGTATGCGCCCGCGTTCGAATCGGGAAAATATTCGCCGGCATCTCCGATACTCGACGAACCTTGCGATTTTGACGGATATTCGCCTAAAAACTATCAGAATGTTTATTCGGGTTGGATCAGCGTGGAAAAAGCTGTCATGACCTCCAGTAACGTCTGCGCTTTAAAAATGAGCGTAGATTGCGGACTCGATTATTGCCGTTCCATAGCAGAAAAAACCGGCTTAACGTTTGATAAACGCGATTCTTTGGCATCGGTGCTCGGCGGAATGACTTACGGCGTAAGTCCGATGGCGCTGAACGCGGCGTATATGAGTTTTGCCGCGGGCGGAGAATACAAGAGCCTTTCTTTCGTAAAAGAGATAAAGCGCGGAGAAACTACGCTTTATACTCGAAAACTTACAAAATCGCGCGCAATCGGCGCGGAAAGCGCGTATCTGGTAACCGACGTTTTAAAATCTTGCGCAAAAAGCGGCACGGCAAAGAAACTAAACCGCATTTCGGGCGAAATCGCCGCAAAAACCGGGACAAACGGCGACGGAAACGGAAATACGGACGCCTGGTGCGTTTCTTATACTCCTTGCGTAACGACGTGCGTCTGGTACGGATCGACGGGTAAAAACAAAATGTCCGCGTCGGTTACGGGCGGCGGAATGCCCGCGTCGGTCAGCGCAAGGATGTATTCCGCAATGCCCTCTTCTTCATTCGGGAATTTTACGGCGCCCGACGGGGTATTTTATGCCGATATCGACACGTATTCATACGACAATTATCATTCGCTGGAACTTGCAGGCGAGAATACTCCTTACGAATACAGAAGAGCGGCTCTTTTTTCGGAACGGTTTATCCCTGCCGTATCCGCCAGATTCGACCGCCCGCTCCCGGAAGACTTTAACGTGCGTTACGGCGACGGCGAAGTCGTGATCTCTTTGACGGCGAGCGACAGATTTATCCTGAGAATTTCCGACCTTAACGGAGAGATAATAGCGAATATCCCGCCTGACGGCGGGAAAAAAGAAATTGCGATCGCCGAATACGGCTTCGGAATCAGAGGATACAGGGTGGAAGCCGTAACCGCCGACGGCGTCAGCGTTGCGATAAGTCAACCGAAAATCGCGTTTATTTACTCGTTATAAATTCCTCGACGGTATTTTCCACGGCGGCATCGATAAGCGCGTCGACGTCCAGATTCTTTTCGTACTCGACGGCTTCCGCGATGCGCGGACGGATAACGGGATTTTTTGGCAGGAACACCGTGCAACAGTCCTCGTAAGGACGTATCGAAATATCGAAAGCGTCGATCTTCTTCGAAATATCGATGATTTCTTCTTTGTCGAACCCTATCAACGGTCTGTATACGGGAAGCGATACGACGGAATTGGTTACCATCATGCTCTGCATGGTCTGGCTCGCCACTTGCCCCAGACTTTCGCCGGTGATTATCGCGCCGCATTCTTCGCGCCGCGCAAGTCTTTCGGCGATACGCATCATAAAACGCCTCATTATGGTTATCATGAAAGATTCCGGACATTTTTCGTGAATGGCGTACTGAATATCTGTAAACGGCACAACGAAAAGTTTTACCCCGCCGGTATAACGCGCAAGTTTTGCGGCAAGATCCTTGACTTTCTGGAGCGCGAGTTCCGAAGTATACGGGAACGAGTGGAAATGCACGGCGTTGATCCTGACGCCGCGTTTTGCGATAAGGTAGCCCGCGACAGGCGAATCTATGCCTCCGGAAAGCAGTAACATTCCGTTACCGCTGCACCCCACGGGCAAACCGCCCGCCCCGGGGATCTTATCGTAGAAAAGATAAGAGAAGCCGTTATCGCGGATATCCACGTTTAGTTCGAAATCGAAGTCGTATAAATCGACTTTTAATTTTCCGAGCGAAGCTTTCAGCAACGCGCCGCCGATCTTTCCCGCCATTTCCGCGGAAGTAAACGGCAGACGTTTATCGGCGCGTTTTACCGTAACGCGGAATTTACCGCTCATCGGCGACATCGCGACGGCGGCCTTGAACAGTTCTTCCTCGTCGGTTTTTACCTTGACGGCGGGCGAAACGGAATGGATCCCGAATACGCGCGTAAGACGGGAGACGATCTCGGAAGAGTTATCCGCCGCGTCCTCTATATAATACCTGCCCTGCGACCTTAAAAACGTATATTTTAAGGGTTTAAGCGCGCTTTTGATGTTGTTAATTAAAAGATCTTCGAAGTATTTTTTATTGTGCCCTTTCAGAAATATTTCTCCGAAGCGGATCAAAATACAATTATACTCAACCGACATGCCGTTTCAGCTCCTTATAAACTTTTTCGTATTTGTCCGCGAATTCCTCGGCTTCCGCCATAGACGAAAAACGCGAAAAGCTCAGTCTTACCATGCCCGACGCGTATTTTCCCTGAAGATTCAAAGCCTCGGGTATGCGCCTTGTGGATTTGTTGGAGGAACACGCGCTGCCCGTCCCTACCAAAACGCCCTCGCGCTCCAAAGCGTGCTCGATGACTTCGCCCCTGACCGAAGCGGAAGCGAACGACAGTATATACGGACTCCCGTCCTCGGGCGAGATGACCATAACGTCGTCGAACGCGCCCAGGCGTTTCCGTAAATATGCCGAAAGCGCCCTTAGGTTTTCCGCGGACTCGTCTATATGAAGCGCTGCGGCGGAAAACGCCGTGGCGAACGCCATGATCCCCGCCGTATTTTCGGTGGAAGAACGTACGCCCTCTTCCTGCCCGCCCCCGACTATAACGGGGTTCAGATGCACGCCTTTTGCGGCGTAAAGCGCGCCCGTACCTTTCGGAGCGCCTATTTTATGCGCCGAAAGCGAATACAGATCTACGGGAATACTTTTAAGGTCGATCTTTATTTTTCCGCCCGCCTGTACTCCGTCGGAATGGAAAAGCGCCCTCGGTGCGACGCGCTTCGTCAATCGTGCAAGTTCGCCTATATCGTTTACGGCGCCCGTTTCGTTGGAAACGTGAATCACGGAAACGAACGAGGTATCCGCGTTCAAAAGCGCCGAAAACGCTTCTATATCTATTTTTCCCGAACCGTCCACGGGCGCCACGCACACGTCGAAACCCGCCTGTTTCAGGTTCATCGCCGACTGATATACTGCGGCATGCTCGACGGCTGAGATTATGACGCGGCTGTTGCGTTTCTTCTTTGTACCGAAAAACGCCAGATTGTCGCTTTCCGTTCCGCCCGAAGTGAAATACAGCTTACCTTCTCCGCCTATCTGGTTTAAAATAACGCTTCTTGCGTTTTCGAGATCGTTTTTTACGTCGAGCGCCTCGTGATACATTGCCGAAGGATTATAATACTTTTCGGTCAGATATTTGAAAACGGTTTGCGCCGCCTCGGGTATTACGCGTGTGGTCGCGGCGTTATCGAAATAAATCATTCTATTTTAACCTCGCTATAGTTACGCCGCGCTCGCCCTCGCCGTATACGCCGTCGCGGTAAGATTCGATCGCGGAACATCCTTTCAGATAGTCTCTGACGGTTTCCCTCAGTTTTCCCGTACCGTACCCGTGAATTATCCTGACTTCGTTCACTCCTTTTGTTACGGCTTTATCGATATACGCTTTCAACTCGGTCAAAGCCTCAACGCTTGTCAGTCCGATAAGGTTCAATTCGGGGGAAAAAGCTTCGTTGTTCAACACCCGTTTGACGGGAGTCGGTTTTATTTCCGGTCGTTTCGAAGCTTTTTTCAGCTTTTGGAGTTGGTCGAGTTTAAAGTTAGATTTCATCGTTCCAAGCATGACGAGCGCAGAATTTTTCTTGAAATCCACGCTTTTGACCACGCCTTCGGCTTTTAAAGGCTTGACCAAAACGGCGTCGCCCTCGGCAATGTCTCCCTCGGCCTCTTCGCCGAAGCCCTCGAATTCGTTATCTTCCATGACGATATATTTTTCGAGAGATTTTCTGAGTTTCCTCGCCTTGAAAAGATTTGCTTCCGTAGGCTCGTCGAGCACAGAGCGCAGCGAATCGATTATTTCGTTCGCTTCGCTCATCGCCTCCTCGACTAAGCGTTTGGTTTCTTTCCTGACGTTTTCGTTCATTTTTTCGCGTTGCAGGTAAAGCCTGTCGCGCTCCCTTTCAGCCTGTTTTTTTATTTCGTCGGCTTCTTTGAACATCTTCTGTGCGCGTTCTTCGTATTCCATCGCCTTGTGCCTGGATTCCTCCATACTGCTGACGACGTTTTCGAAATCGAGTTTACCCTGAGAGATCTTGCCGCGGGCGCGTTCCGTGATCTGCGGATTCAGTCCCAACTTCGCGGCAATCAATAGCGCGTTCGAAACCCCGGGAGTTCCGACGATAAGCTTATACGTCGGGGAATACGTTAACGGATTGAAATCCATCGAGGCGTTTTCCGCCCTGTCGGTAACGACGGCGTATTCCTTTAGCTCGTTATAGTGGGTCGTTATTACGGCTTTTGCGCCCTTTTCTTTTATAAACTGCGCGATACTGATGGCAAGCGCGGCGCCTTCGGTCGGGTCGGTTCCTGCGCCCAGTTCGTCCAAAAGCACTAAACTTTTATCGTCGAGACTGTCTGTTATCTGAACGATATTGGCTATGTGCGAGGAAAAAGTCGATAAATTCTGCTCGATGCTCTGTTCGTCGCCTATGTCGGTAAATACCTCGGAGAATATCGAAAGCTCTGCTTCCAGCGCGGGTACGAACATACCGCTCATAGCCATGACCGTCAACAAGCCGACTAGTTTAAGCGCGACCGTTTTACCGCCGGTGTTAGGTCCCGTTATAAAAAGCAGATCGAAATCCTTGCCCAGCCTGATGTCCGTGGGCACGACTTTTTCCGCAGGGATCAGCGGATGTCTGCCTTTTCGTATGTCGATCACGCCGTCGGTGTTTATGACGGGTTTGACGGCTTTTATTGCGTTAGCGTAGTACGCTTTGGCAAAAACGGTGTCAAGCTTTATTATTTTGCAAAAACTGTCGCGTATCGACTGCGCGCCGACGCTGACTTTCAACGTAAAAGCCCTTAATATACGCTCTATTTCCTGTTGTTCGGCGATAAGGTGGGTCTTCAGCGTGTTGTTCAGTTCCACCACCGACATCGGTTCGATATACAGAGTCTGCCCGCTTGCGGACTGATCGTGGATAAGTCCGGGTATAGCGTTCTTCCACTCGGCTTTCACGGGAATAACGTATCTGTCGCCACGGACCGTTACGATGTTGTCCTGAAGATACTTAGCATACGACGGCGACGTGATGAAAGAATACAGCTTGGTTTTGATCTGTTCGCCCGTCTTTTTTATGCGAATCCTGATACTCCTCAGCTCCTCGGACGCCCTGTCGTGCATTTCCGTTTCGGAAACGATCGCGGATTCGATGCTTTCTTCCAAAGGTTTGTCCGTATATATCGAAGCGGCTATCCTTTTAAGGCGTACCAAGGAGTCGTCGGGAACCTTGCCGATGGCGTTTTTGACGGAATATGCGACCCGGAGCATACGCGCCACGCGCAAAAGTTCGCCCATCGATAGCACAGACATGACTTCGGCTTTGTCCAAAATCGCGCTGACGTCGTCGAAAGCGAAAGAAAGGTTGGTGGCGTATTCGAAAGCTATTCTGTCCGCTTCCGCCACTTCCTCCAAAAGCTCGGAAACGTATCCCGCATTTTCGAAAGGAACGGTTTTACGGATCTCCTCCCTTGCGGGCACGGAGGAAGCGTGGAAAGCCACGGCTTCCAGTATTTTATCGAATTCGAGAGCTTTCAGAGTCTTTTCAAGCATTATCTGAGCGTTATTCCGAGCGTTTCGGCAAGTTTCAACAATATCTTTTCGATGAGAGCGTTGATTTCCGAGTCAACGAGAGTACGCTCCGTACTGCGGAAAGTCAATCTGACCGCAACGCTCTTTTTGCCGGCTATTTTCAGTTGAGGTCCGACGAACACGTCGAAAATGACGGCGTCGGTGAGAAGTTCGCTGTCCGCGGCGGCGCGTACTGCCGCCAAAATTTCGCCTGCGGGGATCTTTTCGTCGGTTACGAGCGCGAGATCCCTTTCAACGGGCGGATATTTGGAAATCGGTTTGAATCCCGAATAGCGCGAAGCGTTGGCGGCAAGATAGTCGCAATCGACTTCGGCAAGATATACCCGCTTTTCGATACCGTACGTTCCCGACACGGAAGCGGAAACTTCGCCGAGATAACCTATTTCGTTGCCGTTGACCTCTATGACCGCCGTTCTGGTCGGATGCATATGCTTTATCGCGCCAGGTTTGAATACCGCGCCGATCCTCAGATAAGCAAACAACGCCTCGAATACCGCTTTCAGCGTGTAAAAATCTTCGTCGCCGTATGCGGCGTATGCAAGAATTTGCTTTTCCTCGGGAAGTTTATCGGTTAGCGGCAGCGTTTCGGGACGGAAAACTTTGGCAATCTCGAACAGACGCGCGTCTTTATTCAGTCTGATGGCGTTGGTCTGTACCGCCTTAAGGATGCTGTGCGCCATCGTGGTGCGCATCACGGAATAGTCTTCTCCCAGCGGATTTAACAGTCTGACGGCTTTGCGCATCGGGTCGTCCGCAGGCATTTCCAGCATATCGAAAGCCTTAGGCGAAATGAACGAATACGTCAGTATTTCGTAGGCGCCCGCGCCGACCAGGAAGTTTTTAACGGATGCGATAACGGATTGTTCCTTGGTTACGTTCCCCGCTATCAACGCGCCGTTCATGACGGAAGAGCGGTCAAAGCGGTCGTAACCGTACATGCGGATAACTTCTTCGGCTATGTCGTTGACTCCGACGATGTCCTCTCTGAAGCCGGGTATCGTCGAAATCATGACTTTACCCTGTTTTTCGGTGGGAATCTCCAACGCGTTCAACGTTTTCACGATGAATCTTGCGGGAACCGAAATACCGAGAATGTTTTTGATATCCCTCGCGGTAAAGGATATTTTTTTCTCGGCAGCCGGCTCGGGATAGCAGTCTATCGTACCCGAAACGGGTTTGCCCCAGCCGTGCTTTACCACCATGCCGACGGCTTTTTTGAGTCCCCATTCCTGCGAATAATAATCTATGCCTTTGGAGAAGCGTTGAGAAGAATCGGACGACAGCCCCAAAGAACGGGAAGTGCGCCTGACGGAATCGCGTTTGAACCGCGCGGATTCGAATACGACCTCGGTGGTGTTGTCGAAAACGGAATATCCAGCGCCGCCCATAACGCCCGCGATCGCCATAGGCTCCTCCGCGTTGCATATGGCAAGGTTATCGGGATTAAGCGTGTAAGTTTTTCCGTCCAGAGCCACAATCTTTTCGTTTTCCCCGGCGCGTCTGACGATTATTTTGCCGCCCTTTATCGTGGACAGGTCGAACGCGTGCATCGGCTGACCGACTTCCAACAGAACGTAGTTTGTGATGTCCACGATATTGTTTATCGGACGCAGTCCCGCGGCTTTCAGCCGGCGTTTGATGTATGTGGGCGATTCTTCGATCACGACGTCCTTTATCATTGCCGCAAGATACCTCGGGCAAAGATCGGGCGCTTCGTTTATAATCTCAAGATCCGAAGCTATGTCGTTACCGCAAGGAACGGACATATAATCGTCGGGCATTTTTAGTTTTTTACCCGTTACCGCCGCAACTTCGCGCGCAATACCGAGTATTCCGTTAGCGTCGGTGCGGTTTGCCGTGATGCCTATGTCCAAAACCACGTCGTCAAGTTCCATGGCTTTGACGAAATCCACACCCACGGGGGTATCCTCGGGCAAAACGAGCACCTTATCCTCGCCCGCTCCGCGGATGTCGCCCTCGGTTACGTTCAGGTCTTTTCCTCCCGTGAACATACCGTCCGACTTAACGCCCCTGACTTCGCCGGCGGTAATCAGCTTGCCGCCGTGCAACACGGCGCCGTCGGCAGCAAAAGGCACTATGTCGCCGCATTTCAACCAGGTATTGTTGGTAACGACGGTATATTCTTTGTCCGCCAAGACGCGGCACACTATCAGCCTGTCCGCCGAAGGATGTTTTTCGACCGAAAGAATCTTTGCCGTATATACGCCCTTTACGTCGTCGACGGTATTAATGATGTCTTCCACCTCGAAGCCGCAGGAAACCAGTTTATCCGCGAGTTCTTCGGGCGAAACGTCTATATCTACGAAATCCTTTAACCATTTAATCGGAACCAGCATAATCTCTCCTATTTGAACTGAGCTAAAATTCTGACATCGTTATCGAACAACAGACGCATGTCGGGAATACCGTATTTGACCATGGCGGCGCGCTCCAGTCCTATTCCGAAAGCAAATCCGCTGTATTTAGAGGAATCGATGCCGCACATATCCAAGACGGCGGGATTTACTACGCCCGCGCCTAAAAGCTCCAGCCAGCCCGTGCCTTTACAGAGTCTGCAACCCGCGCCGTGGCACATTGCGCAGCTGAGGTCAACCTCAACGCTCGGCTCCGTGAACGGGAAAAACGAAGGACGGAACCTGACGGCGGTGTCGGCGGAAAAGAACCGCTTCGCAAACTGTTCCAGAACTGCTTTAAGGTCCTTTAACGTAACATGTTCGTCGACCACCAATCCCTCTATCTGGTGGAACATCGGGCTATGAGTCGCGTCCTCGTCGGGACGGTAAACCTTTCCGGGACACACAACCCTGATCGGAGGCACGGTAGTTTCCATGGTACGCGCCTGAACGCAAGAGGTCTGCGTACGCAGCATTATTTCGGGATTGATGTAAAAACTGTCGCCCGGATCTCGCGCCGGGTGATCGGCGGGGATGTTGAGCAGTTCGAAATTGTATTTGGTATATTCGATCTCGGGACCGTCGACAACGCTGAAGCCCATTCCCGCAAAAATAGAAACGATGTCGTTTTTGACCACGCTTATGGGGTTAAGCCCGCCTATTCCCTCGCGAAAAGCGTTTTTGGATAAGGTAACGTCGACTTTTTCCGCCTGAATACGCTTTGCTTCCTCGCGTTCGGAAACGTTCTTTTCGACCAACGAAAAAGCCAGTTCGAACGTCGAGCGTATATCGTTGACGATTGCGCCGAGAGTACGCCTGACTTCGGGCGCGGCAGAACCTATCAGCCTTGTCAGCGAGGTTATGTCGCCGCTTTTGCCGAAGTGTTTGACGCGGAAATCCTCGAGTTCGCGCTTTTCGGCGTTCTCCAGTTCGTCCATTTGTCTGACGACTTCCGCGGTTTTTCCGATGAGCAGTTTCTTGACGTCGTCTGAAAGCGCCGAATTTTCGACTGCACGGATACGGTCTTCGAAAAATTTCTGTAAATTGTCCTTGGACATTTCGATACTCCTAAACAAAATGTACGCATATTATAATACAGTACAATTGTTTTTGCAATTTATTTAATTATTATTCATATATTAAAATATGCGCGGAGGCACATCCGAAAGGAAAAATAAGACCAAACGCCGTATCGCATGCCTTCTCGTGTCGATAATAATCGCGGGAAGCGTATTCGCATACTTCGACAAGGTCGCCATGCCGCTGGTCAAGGAACTTGCGGAAGCGGACGTTCACGCGAAAACCGTTTCAGCATACATTAAAGCCAATGCAAGAATAAAGACTTTTTCGGAGTTTTACGGTGAATTTTTCGAATACGAGAAAAATTCCGACGGAGAAATCACCTTGATAAAAGCGAATTCGGCAAACATAAACAGCATTGCCGTTTATGCGCAACAGGCAATGCAGGAATCGATAAACGAACTGAACGATTATAAAGTTGAGTTGCCCAGCGGCGCGTTCACTGGACTTGCGCTGATAGCGGATAAAGGCACGCCCGTTTCCATAAACATAGCGCCCGTAGGCGCCGTAAACATATCGATGGGCTCGTATTTTTATACGGAGGGGATAAATCAGACCATTCACAGACTGGTCATGCGGGTCCAGACGACGGTGAGAATGTTGGTACCTATCCGCGCCGAAGACATAGTCGTAAGTATGGATTTCATACTTGCCGAACAAATCATCGTAGGCAGAATACCCGACAGCTATATCACCGGAATATCCGAAGACAATATTTTCGACCTGATGCCTTAGACCTATCCGTTCAAAGAATAATAGTAACGCTTCATCTCCATGGAATCCTCCGCCTGTGTGCCGTCGGACTCCGAAATAATCACGGGCGTCATACCTTCACTATGGAAAATTTCCATCAACGGACGGTAATCCGGACCGTAAACTTCGTCGGCAAAAGTCAGATGCCTGATCTCTCCCTTTGCTCCGTATTGAATTTTGCTGAAATGCACGTGCATATTAAAAACTTTATGTTTTGGCAAAAAATCAAGCATTTTTTTGATGAGAGTATTATAATTTTCGGGCTTATTTAGAATACCCTGCTCTCTCGCGTTGATGTGTCCGAAGTCTATGCACGGATAATAACAGTCAAAAAGACCGACAATTCCGATGATCTCGTCGAGCGTGCCCATCTGCGCGGTCTTGCCCATGGTCTCGAAACAGATTTTCAGCTTGTCGTACCCCTTTTCTTCCAGCGCGTCGTACAATCTTTTCACGTTATCCGTCATGACGGCAAAGGCTTCGTCTCTCGTCATTTTGCCCTGGGTCGCGGGATGCACCACAACCCTTTCCCCACCGAAATCGACCGCTTTTTTACACGAAGCCAGAACATAGCCTATCGACTTTGAAATCATTTCCGGATCGGGATTGGAAAAATTGATAAAATACGGAGCGTGCACGGATAGTTCCACGCCTTCAGCGGAAAATGCCGCTCCCAGTTTTTTTGCCGTAGCCTCGTTCATGGTAACGCCGCGTCCGAACGAATATTCGAATACCTCTATTCCGCGTTCCCTGCACCACTTTGCCGCTTCCTCCGTGCGTTCGTGCCCTTCCGCATAAAAACTTAAAGAATTGCCCGCAACTCCGAATTTAATCATCTGTATCGCTCCTTACTCTTTCTATATCCTGTAAAATCTGCGCGCGTAATTCCTCTTTGGAATCGAATTTAAAGATACCTCTTATCCTGTCCGCGAACTCTATCGAAAGCGTTTTTCCGTACAAATCCCCGTTAAAATCGAGAATGTGCGTTTCTATCGCCTTTTTATCTTCGCCGAACGTGGGTCTTGCGCCTATGTTCGTTACGCCCCTGTAAACGGCGCCGTCGGCAAGCCTCACACGCGTATCGTACACTCCCTCCGCAGGTATGAGTTTTCTGGAATCGACGGATATATTGACGGTAGGCAATCCGAAACTTTTCCCGACGCCGCGGCCGTGTTCGACCACGCCTCGCATAAAATATCGCCTGCCCAGAAAATGCTCCGCGATCCTGACCTCGCCCGTTTCCAGGTATTCGCGTATGTCGCGCGAAGATATTTTCCTGTTCCATTCGGTCATGAGCGGCATCACGAAAACTGCCGTTTCGTTGACTTTTCCCCAGTTTTTCAGATCCTCCGCGCCCATATTGCCGCCGGCGCCGAACTTAAAATCCGCGCCGCAAACCACGGCGCCGACGTTCAGCGAGGCTATAAAATCCAAAAAGCTTTCGCCGCTCATCTTTATGACTTCTTCCGACGGCGTTCCGACAATGATATTTTCGGGTCTGAATCCGAGTCCGGTCAGAATCGCGCTTCTTTCCGCAAGAGTGAACACGAGTTTTTCGTCGGTGCCCAAAGCGCGGAAAAAGTCGTTGTCAAAGGTATATATTGACGGGATCAGCTCGAAATCCGAAGCGATCTTCATCGAAAAGTCGATTATTTTACGGTGTCCGATATGAACCGAATCGAAAAAACCGAGCGCCAGCACGCGCTTTTTAGAGGCTTGTTGTTTCAGTGACACGCAATAAACGCGTGTTTCGGTAAAATAATCGGTCATATCAGTCTCACCACCCAGTGAAATCTTCCGTCCGAATCTTTTTCCGCCAATCCGGCGAGTTCTCCGAAAACGTAAAATCTGAAAACCTTGCCGTCCGGCATATCCTTAAGCCGCAGATTAACGCCGTTGAATATCAGGCGCGCGCTTTCCTCGTCGCCTATCATTTCGTATGCGGGATACTCGGAAAGCGCTTCTTCCGTCGAAACGAAAAAGCGCTCAGGCTCCGAAGAGGCATCGAGTTCGTCCAAAGTAACCGCATCGGCGGCAGCGAAACAACCGCTTTTTTCGCGCCTTAACAGCCGCATATGGGCACATGTGCCGCACTTGTAAGCAAGATCCCTGGCAATGCTTCTGACGTAGGTTCCGCCTCCGGCGGTAATGCGGAAAGAGAACGCGCCGTCGTCGAGCTTTTCGATAAGCGATATTTCGTCGATATGTACCTTGCTCGGTTTCAATATGAAATCTTCGCCCGCGCGCGCACGCTCATAAGCGCGTTTGCCGTCGACGGATTTTGCGGAATACTTCGGCGGCAGCTGCATGACGTCGCCCGTCAGCTCTTTGGCGGCAGAGAGCAGTTCTTCGGCGCAAGGCACTCTTTTACCTTTTTGGGTAATAATTCCCGAAGCGTCCAACGTGTCCGTTTCGACGCCGAACACGAATTCGGCATAATATACTTTGGTTTTTAAACCGAGATGATCGAAAAGCCTCGTTGCCCTGTTCAACGCAACGGGCAGCACGCCTTCCGCGTCGGGATCCAAAGTCCCGAAATGACCTATCTTACTTATTTCAATGCCTTTTCCGGATAAAATGCGCTTTACGCGCGCCACCGCGGAAGCGCTGCTCATTCCCGAAGGTTTATTCAAAACGACGAATGCTGAAATCACTTTATTCCTTCCATAAAGCGTTCCGCAGCGCTTTTCAGTTCTTCCAAAGCCTCGTCGCCGCCTTTGAATATACGGCAACCCGCAGCGCAAACATGCCCGCCTCCGCCGAAGATCTCCGTAAAAGCCGCGGCGCTAACGCCGTTTTTTGCGCGGACGCTTACCTGAAAACAGTTAGCGTCTTTTTCGGAAGCGGCGATCGCCAAAACAACGCCCTCGATATTGATTATATTGTTTATTATACCCTCGGTATCCAGATCCGTCGTGCCGGTTTCGGCGAAATCTTCCGACCGAAACGCGATAAAGCCGCATTTGCCTCCGCATAAAAATTCCGCACGCGACAAAACTCTGATTTTCAGTCTGAACACCTCGGGGCGTTCCTCCTTGAAAAGCTTCTGGATAAGGAAGTTTCTGTCCACGCCGTATTTGGAAAGCTCCAACGCGACCCAAAGCGTTTCTTCTGAGGTATTCGAAAAGGTAAGCGCGCCCGAATCGGTTATAAGTCCCGCATAAAGGCAGGTGGCGACGTCTAAATCTATCGCCGACGCGTCTATTTCCGAAAAGATTTTAAATAATATTTGCGTGGTCGAAGCCGCGGCGGGTTCTTTAACCGAAATATCGGCAAAGGAAACGTCGCCCACGCTGTGGTGATCGATGACGGCGCGCTCGGCGCACCTGGAAAAATATATCCCCGAACAAGCGTTCCCGAGCCTTCCCGCAGTCGCACAGTCGAGAGCTATTCCCAGATCGTATTTTTTCAGTTTCGGTTTTCCTATCGAGTCGAAACCCGGCAGAATCGCCAGGTTTTTTCTGAGTTCGCCGATATTTTCGATATAAACATCGACTTTTTTGGAGAGATTGGAAAGAAACTTTTTGGTTGCCAGCGCGCTGCCGACGCAATCGCCGTCCGGTCTGACGTGCATGAATACGGCTATAGTTTCGGCGGCGTGAACGGCGCCCGCAATACGCTCGTACATCGCCTATTTCTTCTCCTCTTCTTTCAGTTGTTTCAAAATATTGTCGATTTTGAAGCCGTAATCCACGCTTTTATCGAGTTTGAAGATAAGCTCGGGGACTGCCCTGACTTTCATACGCTGAAACAGTTCGTTCCTCAGATAGCCTTTTGCCGCGTTAAGTCCTTCGATAACTTCGGACGGGTTTCCGCCCATGACCGAAACGTACACGTTACAGTATTTAAGATCGCCGGTGGTATCGACGTCCATGATACTCAACATCTCGCAGTCGGAAACGCGGGGATCTTTCAGTTCCTCCGTGATGATTTCCATCAGAATTTTGCGGATTTCCGAATTTACTCGCTCGATTTTCATAGTTGTTGTCAGCCCTTGTCTTCGACGACTTCGAACGATTCGATTATGTCGCCCTCTTTTATGTCGTTACAGTTCAGCAAACCTATGCCGCATTCGAAGCCCTGAAGCACTTCTTTGACGTTGTCTTTCATACGTTTCAGAGAATCTATCGCGGTGTCCGCAACGACGATGTTGTAGCGGATCAGGCGAACTTTGGCGTTTTTGACGATCTTGCCGTCCGTAACCATACAGCCGGCTATCGTACCCACGCCGCTGATCTTGTAGATGACCCTGACCTCCGCTTTGCCGAGATACTGTTCTCTGTACTTGGGTGCGGTAAGACCCTTGATGGCGTTGGTAACCTCGTCTATCGCGTCATAAATTACGCGGTACAGGCGGATCTCGACGTGTTTGGACTCGGCAAGCGCCTTGGCGCCCGCGTGCGGACGCACGTTAAACCCGATAATGATCGCGTTTATCGAATCCGCAAGAACTATGTCGGAATCGTTTATCGCTCCGACCATCGCGTGGGGCACCCTGACGCGGACTTCGTCCGTCGAAAGCTCCAACAAACTCTGTTTCAAAGCTTCCACCGAACCCTGAACGTCGGCTTTTATGATGATATTCAGATCTTTCAGCTTGCCTTCCTCGATTCCGCGGAACACGTCGTCGAGGGTAACTCTGCCGGAAGCAAGTTTCTTTTCCTTTTCCTTGGCGATACGGTCGGCAACGACGCTCTTCAACAGTTTCTCGTCGTCGACGGCAAGCAGTTGGTCGCCCGATTCCGGCACGTCGTCAAGTCCCAGTAACGCCACGGCGGTGGAAGGACCCGCTTTTTTGACCATTCTGCCCTTTTCGTCCTGTAACGCGCGAACTTTACCTATAACGGTTCCCGCGACGATGTGGTCGCCCACGTTCAAAGTACCGTTCTGAACAAGCACGGTCGCGATTGGTCCTTTGCCCTTATCCAGACGCGCTTCGATAACCGTACCGCGCGCTTTTCTGTCGGGATTGGCTTTCAGATCCATCATTTCCGCGACAAGCAGAATGTTTTCAAGCAATAAGTCGATGTTCTGTCCGGTCTTGGCGCTGACCTGTACGACGGGAATGTCTCCGCCCCACGCCTCCGGAACCAGTTCGTGAGACGCCAGTTCGCTGATTACGCGGTCGGGATCGGCGCCCGTTTTGTCTATCTTATTGATAGCCACGACAATTTTGACGCCCGCGGCTTTGCAGTGGTTGATGACCTCGACGGTCTGCGGCATCACGCCGTCGTCGGCGGCTACCACGATAACGACTATGTCGGTAACGTTAGCGCCCCTGGCACGCATAGCGGTAAAAGCCGCGTGTCCGGGGGTATCGAGGAAGCAAATCTGTTTGCCGCGTACCACGGTCGTATACGCGCTGATGTGCTGGGTTATGCCGCCCGCTTCGCCGGCGGCGACGTTCGTCTTTTTGATATAGTCCAGGATCGAAGTCTTGCCGTGGTCGACGTGCCCCATTATCGTAACGATCGGGGGACGCGGTTTCATCAAGGATTCGTCGTCGTCCGCCTCGTTTTCGAAATAGGAAATGAGCTTTTCTTCGCTGGTTTCCTCCTTTTGCAGTTCGAGCGTTATGCCGAGGTCGCCCGCCACCAGTTCCGCCGTATCGAAATCGATATTGTCGTTGATAGTTTTCATGATATCAAGCTGGAACAGGCGTTTGATTATCTCCGAACCCGTCTTTCCTATCTTTTCGGCAAGTTCTTTTACCGTAAACTGATCTCTGGTGAATACGGCATGGTCGATAGCCTGAGCCTCCTGGGGCTGAACGAATTCTTTTTTCTGTGCGCCGGTACGTCTGGTACGGATCTTTTTGATCTCGCCCATCTCGTCGTATTCCACGACGGCTCCGTCGTCAGCGTAGCCTTTCTTGGTCATCGCCTTTCTGTTGGTCTTGACCTTATCCTCGCTGCGCTCCGAGGGATTCTTTTTCTTGTCCTTTGCGGAGCTTTGCAGATTTATCGCGCCGAGACGCTCCAGGGCGCTGACTCGCTTTTGGATGTCGCCCGCGGTCTGCGCGGCGCCGCGCGGCGCACGTTCGCCGTTTTGCGGACGGTTTCCGCGCTCGCGACCGAATCTGCCCTTATTGTCGTCGGCAGGCGGAATGTAGGTCTTGATCACGGGTTTCGGAACGATCGGTTTTTTGGGCTTGGCTAAAATTATGGATTCCGCCGCGCTTTGCGCCGCAAGACGCTGTCTGGAGATAGGCGGCTCTTCACTCTTCGGCACGCTCGTTTTCACCGGCTCGGAATGAGACGCGCTCTGCGTAGGCTCTTGAACCTTCGGCTCGACGGGCGACTTTTCCGCAGGCTTTTCGGCGGCAACGCTCTTTTCCTCGGGTTTATCCGAAGAAACGGTTTGCTGTACCGTTACCGTTTCGATAACTTCCTCGACGACAGCAGAGGCGCTATCGGGGGTTTCGGCTACGGCGTTCTCCGCTTCCGCCCTGACCCTTTCTTCTTCCTGTTTGCGTTTCAGCGCGCGTTCGGCCTCCGCCTGACGCAGCTCCAGTTCGGTAAGCAGCAGCGTCTTGCGTTGCTCTATCCTCTTTTTCGCCTGCGCCACAATTGCGCGTTCTCTTTGCAGCAGTTGCGAAAATCTGTTGCGTTTCGTTTCCACGAAACCCGTCAAGTTCTTTAATCCGGAGTTTTGATCGCTGTTTACATTCTGTACCGGCATTATCCTTCCTCTATCTTTAATTGGATTGAATTGTATTCAATATCGCTTTCGCGAGTTCTATGTTTTTGATTCCCAAGGCTTTGACAGCCTCTTTTTTGCATATTTCCGACAGTTTTCCGACGCATACCGCCGTTATTCCTTCGCGCTCGGCATATGCCTCGACGCGTTTTGCCGAATTCCGGGAGAGCGCCGAGTCGATAATTATTAGCTTTATGCCCTTTGCCGCCCTGATGTTGTCCGTTCCGAGTACCGCGCCGCCCGAACGGAGTGCGAAACCGACGTAGGAGGCTACTTTATTTTCCTTTTCCGGCGTAAGCGACAAGCTCTGCATACACTTTTTCTCCGACTTCGGTCCTGAACGAGCGGTTCAACGCTTTTTTTCGGACGCAACCCGCGACACATTCGGGATTCGCACACACATATACCCCGCGTCCTCCGAGCTTATGCTCCGCGTCGACGCAAAACCCGTCCGATGTCCGCGCGATGCGGATCAGTTCGCTTTTGGGAAATTTGCGTCTGCATACGGCGCACGTTCTCTCGGGAATATGCATCGGTTACTCCTCGCTGCTTTCCTCTTCGGATTCTTCCTCGGAAAGTATCGCCACCGCCTCGGAATAAGGCTTGACGTCGATCTTGTAGCCGGTAAGTTTCGCGGCAAGTTTTGCGTTCTGTCCGCCCTTGCCTATCGCGAGCGACAGTTTGTCGTCGGGTACGACGACCCTTGCCTGAGCGTCGGTCTCGTTAAGCTGAACCAACAGAACTTTTGCGGGAGACAGCGCCCTGACGATATATTCGGAGGGATTGGAACTGTATAAAATAACGTCCACCTTTTCGCCGTTAAGCTCGTTGATAATGGCGTTAACGCGGCTTCCTTTGGGTCCGATACATGAACCGATGGAGTCGATGTTCGGATCGTCGGAATATACGGAAAGTTTGGTCCTGAGACCCGCTTCGCGCACTATATTCTTGATTTTGACCAGATTGGAGCGGATCTCGGGAACTTCGATTTCGAAAAGTTTCCTGACGAATCCGGCACAAGCGCGGGAAACCATTACCCTGGAAGTGCCCTTGCTGTCCGTTCTGACCTTTTTGATGTAAACTTTTATTTTGTCGCCGACGGAAAGTCTTTCGCCGCGGACCTGTTCGCCCGTGGTCAGGATGCCTTCCATCTGCGTTCCGACGATTTCCACGGAAACCGTGCCGGTAGGCTCCACTCTGCGGACGACCGCCTGCATGAGTTCGCCTTCCTTTTCGTTCATTTCGCTCATCACCTGTTCGCGTTTCGCCTCGTTGATACGCTGGGTGATGACCTGTTTGGCGGTCTGAGCGGCGATCCTGGACAGATCGTCGGGCGAAACGACTTCGCCTATCAGTTCGCCGATCTCGGCGTCGGGTTTGATATCGCGCGCTTCTTCCAGCGACAGTTCGTTGTCGTCCTGGGGTTCGCCCTCGACGACTTTCTGGTACGCGAAAAATTCGATGGTGTAATTTTCGGGATTCATTCTGACCGCGACGGCGCGGCTTTCGCCCGATTCCTTCTTGAACGCGGACGCAAGTCCCGCCTCCAGAGAAGATATAAGCAGTTGTTTGTCGATCTTGTACTCGTTCTCTATCTGGTCGAGAGCGAGGAACAGTTCACGGTTTTTCATTGTGGATTCCTCCTATTAAATTGTTATTCAGTTGTATTTTTGCCTTTCGGCTTTTTTACTTGATTTTCTTGAGGTCGATATACACTTTCAGCGATTTTATATCGGCGCGGGGCAATACGGTTTCGCCTTTCTCCGAAGTCAATACTACGGAGTCGGCGTCGTAAGAGGTCAGCACGCCGACCGTCTTTATCTTCTTGCGACCCGTAACGGGTTCCGTTACTGCCTCAAGCTCCTCTCCCATGTTCCTTTCCAGGTCTTTGTCTGTAACTATGGGTCTGTCCAGCCCCGGAGAAGAAATATTGAGGGTGTACGCTTTGCCGCCCGTGATGTCGTTTGCCTCCAGCGGCGCGTCGAGCGCGTCGTTTACCGCCACGCAGTCGTCCAGAGTAACTCCGCCCTTTTTATAGATGTACGCGGTAAGCACGCTGTTTTTCCCGGGCGTATAGGTTACCTCCACGAGTTCGTAACCCATAGGCGTGATGACGTCGTTGATAATTTGTTCGGCGCGTTCGCGCACGGTTTCCGAATACGGCATATTTCCCTCGAGTGTTTAAACCTAACGAGAGAGTGGCTGAACGCCACTCTCCAGTATTGCTACTATTAAGTGTAACTATCTTAACATATAAATAAAACGTATGCAAGCGTTTGCCCGCGCTTTTTTAAAATATTATATTATTTGAGCTTTGAGCGTAAAATACTCAGAATTTTTTTGAAATCCTGCGGTAAAGGCGCAATAAAGGTCATAAGCCGTCCGTCGCAAGGATGCGCCAGACATAACCTGTAGGCGTGAAGCAGCTGTCTGTGAACTCCGAATCTGTCGCTGCCGCCGTACGTTTCGTCGCCCACTATCGGATGACGAATGTATGCGGAATGCACGCGGATCTGATGCGTCCTGCCCGTAAAAAGTTCGAACGAAACCAAGGTATATTGCCCGAACCGCTCCACTACTTTATAGAGCGTTTTCGCATAATCGCCGCCCTCGACGACCGCCATTTTCTTCCTGTCGCCCGGATTTCTGGATACGGGCGCGTCGATGACGCCCGCTTCTTCCTTGATATTTCCGTCAACCAAGGCTATATAGTAACGTTTTGCGCTTTTTTCGGCTATCTGGCGAGACAATTCCAGGTGTGCACGGTCGTTTTTTGCGACCATGATAAGCCCCGTCGTGTTCTTGTCCAAACGGTGAACTATACCCGGGCGCAGTACTCCGTTGATACCCGACAGATCGTCCAAATGATATAAAAGCGCATTGACCAGCGTCTTGTCGGGCGAGCCCGGAGCGGGATGCGTAACCATACCGGCAGGCTTGTTTATGACCGCAAGATCTTCGTCCTGATAAATTATGTCCAGAGGAATGTTCTCGGGTTCGGCTTTCAGCGGCACGGCTTCCTGTATGTCGATCTCCACTTCGGAGCCTTCTTTGACGTGAAAACCGCATTTCAGCACCGTTTCTCCGTCAACTCGGACAGCGCCGTTGATAACGCAAAGACGAACGCGGGATCTGGTACAGTCGCCAAGCATATCGGATAGGAACACGTCGATCCGCGCCCCCGAATTTTCGGGAAAAACCTTGAAAATACGGGTATGAACGCTCATTGCTCTCCCGCGTCGCCCGCCTTTGAATTTTTCTTTTTGTCATCGGGGCGATAAAAAAAGACGACGAAAACCAAAAGTAACACGCACCCTACCGTCAACCCGCTGTCGGCAAGGTTGAAAACGGCAAAATCGATTAATTCGAAATAGATCCAGTCGCGCACATAACCGAACATGAACCTGTCGACGAGATTACCCAATCCTCCCGCAATCATTAGGATCAGCGCGGCGCGGAACCAGCCGTTGCGAATTTTTACCGAAAAAATCAAAATAAGCAGTAAAACTGTTACCGTTATAAACGACACTACCGTCAGCGCGACGAAAGAATCGGAAAATAATCCGAACGACGCACCGGTATTCTCGACGGCGGTAAATCTCAATACTCCTTCCCAGACTATAACGTCGTCGGCTCCTGCGGCGATGGGCATATAAACAAATTCTTTGGTCAGCAAATCGACGGCAAGATATAACCCTATCAGCAAAAGCTCCGTTCCCAGAATAATCAGGTTCTTCTTCGGTTCGGGATAAAACAGTTTCCGCACGTCGATTTTTTTCATACGAATATTATAACATCAGACAAAGCGTTTAGCAACCAAAAGCCGAAAGCAGACTTATAAAATTTAACGGTAACGTAGTTTAAATCAGTCGCCCGCAAAGACTATTTCGACGCCTTTGGGTACGAGCATGAATTTTAAACCGCCTATCGATTCAACCCTGCCCGAAAGCGCGTAAGCAGCACCCGACAGAAAGTCCAAAATACGTTCCGCATTGACGGCGTCGGCTTTTTCCAAAGACACCATGACCGCCTTGCCTGCACCCAATTCGGACACCAGAATTTCCGCGTCGGCTATGTTTTTCGGAGCTTTAAAAGCATAGTCGGAGACTTTTTCCACGGCGCCGGCACGTTTTTCGATCGCCATGCGGTCGTATGGAGTTAAAGGTTTCTTTTTTCGTTGTTTTTGCGGAATATCTCCGTTTTTTAGCATTTTTACATAACTCATATTATAAATTATGCCTTATTTTAGAATACTCGGCAATACTATTCGAAGAGAATTTTTCCGGGTCTTAACATATTTGCGCCGCATTTTAACGCAACACGGAAGTCGGCAGACATTCCCATGCTCAGTATGTCGAACCCCGCCCTTTTTCCCCTGACCGCGAGGAATGCATCCCTCGCTTTCGAAAAACACTCCGTCAATTTATCTTCGCCTATGTCTCTCGGCGCAACAGCCATGACGCCGCGCACCGCGATGTGCGGATACTTTTCAAGCGCATGCAGAAAGGATTCCAGTTCCTCGGCGCGTATACCGCCTTTCGCCTCCTCTTCTCCGGAGTTTATTTCGACCAGACATTGCTGAACGACGCCTCGCGCCGCGCATACGCGCTCGATCTCCTCGGCAAGCGACTCTCTGTCCAGGCTCTGTATCAGTCTGACTTTGCCGACCACATACTTGACCTTGTTCGTTTGCAGTCTGCCGATGACGTCCCAGGTTATTTCAGGCGTGTATTTTTCCCTGAATTCCTGAACACGGTTCTCGCCTATCGCCGAAACACATCCCGTGGAATACAACCTGAGCAGGGTTTCGCGGTCGCGGTTTTTACCGGCGGCGACTATTTCGACCTTGTCGTTTTCGCGACCTGCCGCAATCAAAGCGGCGTTGACTTCGTCCATAAACGCTTTAATCTTTTGTTCTACGTCCGTCATAATCCGATTATACCGCTTTTCGGCGCCGTTTTCAAGCCGATTCAGTGTTCTTCCGTATCCGTCGCGTCGGCATATGACAGTCTGTTAACGCTGATCTCGTATGCAACGCGCACGCTTTCAACGCCGTTTTCGTCTGTTTTGCGATATTCTCTGGACTGTATTCTGCCCGAAAGCCCCACTTTGTCCCCCACGACCAGTTTTTCGGCGAAACGGGCGTTTCTGCCCCACGCTATGCAAGGAATGTAATCGGACTTGTTATATGCGCGGTTTACCGCAATCAGTACGTCGGCTATTTCACGCTTGAACGGCGTGGTTCTGTATACGGGCGGTTTGCAGACATAACCGATCAATTCTATTTTATTGGTATTGGGCGGCAGGTCCTCGTTGGTTTCGCGCACGAACACCGTCAACATAAGTCTTGATTTGCCGTCGGCGATCTTGTTATAGCTGCGGAATTGTCCGGAAACCGAAACGTATTTGCCTTCCTCGAAATCCCCTTCTCCCAACAAGCGTTCCGAAACCGTTACGGGAATTACGTCAACCAGCCCCGACAGTCTTTCGACCTCGACTTTGGTTTCGTAAAACCCTTCGCCGAATACCTGATGCGAATATCTCGGCTCCTCCGCCACGCGTCCGGTCAGGTACACTACGTTATTTGTCATCAAACAGTCCATTAGTTTGCTCCTGTGTTAAGTATTTTTTATCTGAATACCCCTCGAATCCACAGTATAGTTTTCGGAGTAAACAAGTTCGTCAAGCCTTACGGCGGTCATTCCTTTATTTTGTACGGAGAGCAGTATCAGCGGAAGCGCCTCGACTATGTGGTCGCCTGCATTGTGCATCAGAACTATGGACCCGGGTTCGATGTTTGCGATAACCCTTTCGGTGATCTGAGAGCCGCTGAGCCCTTTCCAGTCCAGACTGTCCACACTCCATTGAATACATTGCATTCCCTTTGCGCCGACAGCTTTTACGAGATCGTTGTCGTATTCGCCGAACGGCGCGCGGAAAAAGCGTGGGGTTTCCCCGGTCAACTCGTTGATCAACGCGTTGACCGAATCGATTTCCGTCTGTAATGTTTCGGAGTTTAATTCGTTTAAATGCTTATGGTTTTGGCTGTGATTTCCTATCTGATGTCCTCTGTCGTGTATCTCCTTTACAAGTTCCTTATTTGCTTCCGCCCAGAATCCGGTCAGGAAAAACGTACACTTATATCCGTATTTTTCCACCTCGTCCATAATGGCTCGCGTCTGGTCGGCGCCCCATGCCGCGTCGAAAGTCAGCGCGACTTTCTTTTCCTCGGTCGCAACGGCGTAAATCGGAACGAGTCTGTTTTTTGCCGCGGTATTTTCGAATACGCCGGCTCCCGCCATCCACGCGAGCGCGGCGCCCAGAATCACCACCAACAGGATGACCGCGGTAAGAGTACGTTTTTTCATCACCAGAATCATTTTCGGGTACCTCCATAATAATACATTTTTCTCGTCGAATTTTGGTCGAATAGGTATTTTATCGACGATTTTTGTGCAGGAGCAAATCGCGCCCCGATAAAGGATATGCGCCCGGAATTATCGATATGATGATAAAATCAAGTTAGGAGATTATCTGGAATACAAATAGTCTTTAAGGTATGCGAAATCCTCGCAAGCGATGTAATCGTCAAGCTTTGTACCGACGACTATCTTCAATGTAGCCGATGCGGTTTCGGGCAAGATTACGGGCGTTCCCGCAGTCTTGACGACCGAAGAAACGTTAAGATAAACGACGGTGTCTTTAATTCCGTCCCAGGAAACCGCTCCCGTTCCCAAATAGCGTATCTTTCCGAAACGGAATACGCTGAGAGCCGTTCCGTTAAACGCGTGGTCTCCTATAGATTCTACGCGACTTTGCGACTGCTCGAAATCGGCGGTACCCGCGCCAAGCCCCACCGCCACGTTGGAATAGCATACTATCGACAGCCTTTCGGCGCCGTAAAACGCGTAATCGCCTATTTCGACAAGCGTCGTAAGATACGACAGCTTTTCAAGGAAAACAGCGCCGTAAAATGCGTAATCGTATATCGCAACGGTGCCCGAATACGTTGTGTATTCCGAGGAAGCGTTGCCGGCGGGATACGCGACGACCGCTGTAGAGCTTCCCGTAAGATCGGCATATAGCGCGCCGCGGGAATCGGTAAAGAAATACGAATTGCCGTCTGCGACGAAAAATCTTTGGAGCGAAGCGCAACCTTTGAAAGCGCCCCTGCCTATTTTTTCGACGAAACCGAGGTCCAGATACATAAGCGTATCCATATCTTCGAAGGCGAAATCAGCTATTTCCCTGACGCCCTTCATTATCAGCGCTTTCAGCGAATCTGCGCTCTTTAGCGCACCGCGCGCGACATATGTTACCGACCTGTTATCCAGACAATCGGGAACGATCAGATATTCGGGGGAATCGACTACGGCGTAAAGTCCGTAACTGAAGTCGGCGCGGGTATATAAAATCATGTTTTCGTACACCCTGACGCCGTTTAAAAGCATGCTGTATGCTTCCGCGGCGTCGCCTTCCACCGCAAGCACGACGGAATTATGGTCGATATGTACGTCAACGTCCTTATCGGGATATTCCGTCGAGATTATCTTAAACGCCGTCGAAGCTATTGGGGCGACCTTTTCGAGGGTGTCGACGTGCAACAGCACGAACGGGAAACCGTATTCCGATTCGGCTTTCAACGCGCCGGTTACATAGCCTAAAAGCGGATATCCCAGCCAAATATCCGAAAATCCCGCCGCGCTTCTGTATATGCTCAGTTTAATCCCCGCCTCGAAGAATTCGTCCCTACGCAACGAATAAAGGTTTTCCGGAGTTACGTTCGCCGCCTGAAGTTCCCCGAATACGACCTTCAGTTTTGCTCCCGACGGCGCCTCGGGCATTACGAACACGTCGCCCACCTCTTCGGAAACGCTGCCGTACTCCAAAATCACGGACTCGGGATAATATCCTTCCGCGGGAGAAAGGCTCAGACAAATTTCTTTACCCGCGGGCACTCGCGCGCCCGAAAAATAATTTGCCGTAACCGTGCCGTTACCCGTTACCTCGATATTGAAATAGTACGACGCGGCGGCATTGACGTTTTCGTAGTATTCGGGAACGTTGACCGATACCGTGCCGCCGACCGCCTCCGTAAAAGCGGGAAGCGTATACGAATACTCGTATCCTATATCGACGTTGCCGATTCCCGATACGGTCAGCGACAGATAAATACTGTCCGCCACGATGTCGGCGTCGTGAACGTCGACGGTAAAAATCACCGTTTCCCCGGGTGCCGCCGAGGAGACCGAGGGAAGTATCGTAAACCCTTCGCTTTCTAACCCGCGAATATCGTATACCCTTTCGAATTCCGCGCGCAAAACGACATCCGCCCCCGGCATAACGAACCTACCCGCGCCGGTAACGGCGTTTAACGATTCGCCTCCGACGCTGACGTAAGTTGCCGAGAAGGAGCCGTCTTTATATCTGTACCCCGCTTCGGGTTCGAACGCTACGTCAATAATCGCGCCCGAGATAGCGGCGCTTGGCAAAACGGTTATCGAACCGCCCTCGCATTCTTCAACGGATATCAGATATGTGTTACCCGCAACCATACAGACCTCCACGATGGCGTCTTCGTTCCCCATCACGAACGAATATTTCGTCAACGATCCGTCCACGGGAACAAGCGTGGCTTTGCTGTCGGATTTATCGTAAATAAGCGTTACTTCCTTGATCCCGCAACCTGCGGCAAGCGACAAATCGAAAGTTACCCTGGACCCCGGGAGCGCGTACTCGGGCGCGCCGTAAACGGTATAACCGCTGTATTTTGAAGAAAACTCGACTTTATATCCCAAAAATCTGAAATCTACCGACACGGTAACGTCGCAGGCGGGCATAAAGAAGGAATTTCCGTCCACATAATTGCCGTTAACGCTGACGCCTGCGGCAACGTACCCGTTGTCCGGAGCTATATAGAGAGTAACTTTTTCCCCGGGGCTGAAATCGTTGTCGGGCGAAGTCAGCGCGACAAAACCGTGCGAGTAGTCGGAAACGTTGACTTTATAAGTCGTTTCGTTTTCATCAGCCTTGCAAAACGACGCCGTGAGTTCGACGTCGGAAGCCGGCATCCTGAACAGACTTTCTTCAAGCTCGATAACGACGTCCGAATACGAAAGAAGTACCTTATCCAGAAGGTACCCATCCGTTACGTCTACCGAAAAATAAACGTATTCTCCCTCGGCGGCATACTCTGAATACGTTATTATGCTGCCGCCTGCTCCCGCGCTCGCGTGGACGGAAAACACTTCGTCGTAATCTATTTCCTCGAACACCGCCTTGACGCTGACGTCGCCCGCAGGCATGACGAACGAATTACCCGAAACAGGCGTATTAATTCCGTCGGAAGTTACCAGATAAGCCGACGAGAACTTGTATCCGAAATCGGCTATGAACTGTAGCGAGACCGTATCCCCGCTTTTCGCGGAAGTCTTCGACAACACTACCGAACCGTTCACGGTGGCGTCCGAAACGGAGATTCCGAAAGATTTAAGCTCGAAAATCACGCATACGTCTACGGGTTGAGCGGGCATGGAAAACGTGAAAACGCTTCCCGCCGAATTCGGTGCGGCAATTATTTTTGTGCCGTCGTTTCTGCCCGAAGCGTAAACTTCGACGATTTCGTATTCGGAAAAAGGCACCACTCTGACGCTGACTTCGTCGCCCATCGACGCCGCGGGTTGTTGCGGTTCGTATAATGTAACCGTTCCCTCGGAATATTCGCCGATATAAACGGCGTGCGGATAAGTTTCCACGGATTCCCAACCTGCGAAAATCGTGGTATTGCTTCTCGCTTTAAATAACGAGACGTTGACGGGTCTGGTGCAGGCGCGGTCGGAATACCAACCCGTAAAAACATAACCCTCTTTTACGGGAGGATCGGGCAAAACGAGACTGTCGCCGGCGTTCAACACGATGCTGTCCACCGCGGAGCCGCCGTCGGTATTGAAAGATATTATATATTTTGCGTTATCGTTGGTTTCGGAACACGCGGCGCATACGATACATACCGTCGCAAGAATCGCCGAAAACAACAAAATCAGAATTTTCCTTTTACTCATAATACCGTTAAAAACATTGTATACGCGCGCGACAGCTTTGTCAATACGGCTACCCCCACAATTCACCAAATATTCAATCGATCTTTCGTTTACTCTTCGGCGGCGAGTTTCTTGAAAACTTTAGCGGTAGCCACCGCGTCGTCGGTGGCCCTGTGTGCGTTTTCGTTGACTATTCCGTAATATTTACACAGATTTTCAAGCTTATGGCTTTTCAGCTTTTTCAGTTTGTTGCGCGCTATTTTCAGAGAGTCCAGCATTTCGTTATTGAAATCGTAGCCTGTCTGAGCGCCCGCGGCACGCAGAAATTTAACGTCGAAATCGTCGCCGTTATGCGCCACCATCTTGGCGCCCCGCGTAAACTTGTAAAAATCGGGCATTACGTCCTGTATCTTGGGCGCGTGCTCCACGTCGGCGTCGTAGATGTTGTTCACTTCCGAAGCGCTCTCCGGAATGTGCATTTCGGGATTGACGAATGTCGTAAAAGTTTCCGTTACGACTCCGTCCTCCATCTTGGCGGCGCCTATCTCGATAATTTTGTCCGATACGGGACTGAGTCCCGTGGTTTCGAGGTCGTATACGACTATAATTCCCTTCAGCATTTCGGGAGTATTTGCGTCCGTTGCGAACATTTCGCTCTGTTCGGCGTCAGAAAACGATTCGGGCTTGACTTTACGGTAATATTCAGGCTCGGGCTTGAACTTGACGGCGGTGTCTATAGAATCGAAATTTATGTTGCACACGACGCCGTTTTTCATAAACATGGACATTTTTGCGGTGCGTTCGTTCATTTCGATCCTGCCCTCGCATGCCACGGTCTGTCCGGGGAAAAAATAGCTCTGCATCCTCTCTATGCGTGATTCGTAAGAGGAAAAATAAACGCACTCCATACTTGCGGTCGTGTCGTCTAAAACAAACTTTATAAACGGTTTGCCGGCTTTCGTTTTGTAAATATCGGCTTTGACGACTTTTCCGCACACGGTAGCGGATTCCTGCGCCTGTTTTATCGCGTCGGCGATATATACGGGTCGTTTTACGACGTTACCGATGATCGGTACGGTTACCTTTATATCCACCAGCCTCACGCTTCCTTCGGCGCGGGTTATGCGCCTTACCTTTACGGGTTGAACGTCGGAAGAGGTCGCGTCGCGGTATAACTCGATTTCGGGTTCCTCGATTATCATCGTATCCAGATAATCCGCAAGCGCTTTGTCGAAAGCGTTGGTAACGGCATACGAATAAGCGTCGCTTCCCATTCCTATCCTGACGGACACGACGTTAGGCTTAAGCTCGAAAGATATTTTTTTATCGTCGATTTTTTGAAACAGAATCGGGCTTTTTTCGTAAAAAAAGCCGTGTATCAGCGATAACAGATATTTTTCTTCGGTCAATGTCTTGCGGAAAACCACGTCGATTTCGAAAGACTCCGGAACAATCGCGCGCACGATCTTTTTGACCTTAGCCTTCAGCTCGTCGGTCAGAAGCGCGTCGAAGTCTTCGGAGCGCACCAGCATCGTCAGCGTCAGATTGTCGCCGTCAAGCTCCGCTCCCGCGAATTTGAAGATGCGCTCGTTTTCGAACAACGCTTCTTCAAACAGATACACAAAAGGATTATTCGCCAATTTTTTGCTTTATCAGCCCTATGATCTCATCGAAAACGCAATCGTTCGAAACTTGTTTATAAGGCTTTCCTCCTTTGAAAATCAACGACTTTTCTTTTCCGCCGCATACGCCTATCTCGGCGCCGCGACTTTCACCGATACCGTTTACCGCGCAACCCATGACCGCAACCTTCACGGGAACTCTGCACTCCGCGGTCAGTTCTTCTATGCGCTCGGCAAATCCGTTCACGTCGATCTGAGTCCTGGCGCAAGTCGGACAGGCAATAACTTCCACAAAATCCTTCCTGGCGCCCGCCGCGCGCAAAATTCTGTATCCCCAGTCGACTTCGTATATCGGGTCGCCCGAGAGCGAAACACGCAACGTATCGCCTATACCGTCCAACAACAACGCTCCTATCGCTATTGCCGATTTTAAGGAACCGGAACGTCTCGTTCCCGCTTCCGTCAGCCCTATATGTAACGGATGCGCGCTCATTTTATCCAGCGCGCGATACGCCTCCACCGTCCTTTTTACGTCCGAACTTTTTACCGCGAGAACCAAATCGGTCAATCCGAAGTCCTCGAGACGTTTCGCACAATCCGCAGTCATTTCCGCGAGACGCTTCGGTGAAACCTCTTCTTTTAACGACCCTTCGTTTACGCCGATCCTGACGGGGATTCGTCTTTCCGTTGCCGCATCGGCGATGTTTTTCAGCGCCGACGCGGGCATATTGACGGGATTCAGCCTGAGTTTGTGAACGCCCGCCTCGATCGAAGCTATGGCTATGTCGGGATCGTAATGCACGTCCGCGACGATCGGAGCGTCGGTTTCCGAGATTATTTCCTTCAGCGCCGCGGCGGATCTTAAATCGGGTACCGAAACGCGCACTATGTCGGCGCCGGCTTTTTTCAGGCGCAGTACAGATCCGACGGTGGCTTTCACGTCGGAAGTTGAGGTGTTTGTCATCGTTTGCACGCTGACGGGGGCGCCTCCTCCTATTTGCACATCTTTAACGAATACGCTTTTTTTCATCTTGAACTGCTATGTGGTGGCGAATCTGAATATATCCACGAAGATCGCGAACAGCAACAGAGCCACGAAACCGACCGCGTGGATCACGGCTTCGACCTTTTTGTTGATCGGTTTTTTGAATATCCATTCTATCAGGCAGAACAGCATCCTTGAGCCGTCGAGCGCCGGCAAAGGCAACAGATTCATCACCGCGAGGTTAGCCGATACCAGGCATACGACGTAGCTCAGCGTCTGCATGCCGCCCGAAGCCGCTTCCGCCATGACGGTAATGGTAGTAACCGGACCGCCGATATTGCTTAACGCGAGCTTTCCCGTGATCAGACTGCCGAGGATCGCCAAAATCTTGTAAACCAGGAAGAACATAAACGAAAACGACCTGCCCAAAGCGAGTCCGAACGGCAGTTTGACCGCGCCCAGTCCCGAAGTGAATCCGAATCCGTAATAAGTTTTATAATTTCCCGTGGCTTCGTCGATTTCGGGGACAAAATTTCCGTTTTCGTCATAGCTACCCGATACGCAGGTGGTTTTCTGTATAGTCAGTTTAACGCGTTTGCCGTCGCGCAGAACGACGATATCGGCGGTGTCTCCTGCCTCCGAAAAAGCCGCCTGCGAATCTTCCTGCAATAAAATATTAACGGTTTTACCGTCGACTCTGAGGAATACGTCGCCTTCCTCCAACACCAGAGCGTTCGGAGAATCGGCGTGAACGTACATGACCTGAGGCAGTATCTGTCCGTAACTGCAAAAGAATACGACAATCAGTATCCAACCCGAAATCAGGTTGAAAAACGCGCCCGAGAACAGGACTATCAGCCGCTTCCACGGCGCCTGTTTTTCAAAGGCACCGGGGGAAGTGTTCTCGGCGTCGTCCTCACCCTCGAACGAACAAAAGCCGCCGAGCGGTATCGGACGGATGGAAAATACTTCGCCGTTTTTCTTGTTGACGCGCTTGAAAATCGCCGGTCCGAAGCCGATACCGAACTCGTTGATCTTGAATCCGAGCAGTTTCCCCGCCAGATAATGTCCCAGCTCGTGTATCACGACCATGAACATCAGCGCCAAAAGCCCTAAAAGAATATACCCTACGGTAGTCATAACGCTTTGAAACGTAGCCGCAAGCATCAATTATATCCTCCGATATTCCTTAGAATATATTCTTTGACTTCCGACGTAATTCTATTTAACGAATCAAGGTCGTATATTTCTTCTCCCGACGCAAAGCGTCCGAGGGCGTCCTCGACGGCGCGGGAAACGCCGTAAAAAGATATTTTCCCGTCGATATAAGCGTCAACCGCGACTTCGTCGGCAGACGTAAGCACTGCGCCCGCGCGGTCGGTTTTGAAACTCATCGCCATTTCGGCAAGTTTCAGACACGGGAATCTGTCGTAATCGGGTTCTGTATATTCGAAACCGTTCAACGCTTTTAATCCTATCGCTTCCGAAAATCCGAGATCGATGCGTTTCGGCATAGTCAACGCGTAAGCGACGGGTATGCGCATATCGGGACGCGAAGCGTATAATTTCAGACTGCCGTCCTTAAAAGACGCCGCGCCGTGTACCACGCTTTCGCGGTGGATGACGGCTTTCACGTTATCTATACCGAACAGGTTTCTCGCCTCTATCAGTTCCAGTCCCTTGTTCATCAGAGTAGCGCAGTCTACGGTAACCTTTTTTCCCATTTTCCAGTTCGGGTGTTCGAGCGCTTTCTCGGCGGGCATCTCGGCTATCCGCTCCTTGGAAAAATCCCTGAAGGCGCCACCCGACGCCGTAAGCGTCAGAGCCGTTACGTCATCCTTGTTTTCTCCGAGAAGGCATTGATATATCGCGGAATGTTCGGAATCCAGAGGTATTATCTCTTGCTTTTTTTCTTTTGCGAGACGCACGATATTCATACCGAACGCCACGAGACTTTCTTTGTTTGCGGTTATCAAGGCGCATCCCGCTTCCAAAGCCCTGACAGACGATTCGACTCCCTTAAGTCCGCCAATACCGTTGATGACGAGGTCTATATCCGAATAGGTTTCGACGTAATTCAAACATTCCGTGGAAGTTACCTCGGAGGCTTTTCCTTTTAATCCCGACGCACCGTCGGAAACGACGGTAATCTTTTCGTCGTCGGCAAACCGGGAATAAAGCTCCTTCCCGCGCGAAGAACAGGCGACGAAAACGAGTTCGAAATCGACGATACCTTTCAGTTTTTCCAATACTTCCAGCGTCTGGGTACCTATTGAACCCGTCGCGCCGAGAAGCGCTATACGTTTTGTCATTATACGATGAACTCCATGACTATCGCCGTCAGCAACACGGCGAAAATAATGCTGTCGAGCCTGTCTATTAGCCCGCCGTGAGCGCCGAGCGCGTGCGAAAAATCCTTTATCTGCAATTCGCGTTTAATGCGCGAAGCGAAGAGGTCGCCGAACTCGGAAACGATCGCTATAGCGGTGCCCGTAAGACAATAAAACAGAATGTAGGTGGTCGGGAACAACGCCGTGAAAGTGATTGCGGCGTTTATCGGCAAAGGAGCGACTTCGAAAAGTGCGTAAACTATCATCGCGCCGCCCGCGCCGCCTAAAAGCCCTGTTATCGAACCTGCATACGTTTTATTGGGGCTGATCGACGGAAAGATCTTTTTACCGCCGATAAGGCTGCCCGCATAGTAAGCCAATGCGTCGGAAAGCATTGCCGCGGCGGCGGCTACAAGCAGCGGCAGCATACCGTAAAGCGACGTCATCGTCAGCGCCACGCCTATAGGCATTACGGGATAAACGAGTATAAACACGCTCATCAGCATGTCTTTCAGAGTAACGCGGCTGTCGAATACGAAAAATCCGAACGCGACTGCGGCGGATACGCCCATCGTTACCCACAGTCCCGTATAACCGAAGAACGTGATCATCGGATAAATCGCGGCGACGGCAAGACAGATCGGGAAAACGGTTACGTTATAACCCGCCTTTTTGACCGCGGCGATCATTTCGTAAGCCGCAAAAGCCATGACGACGATCAGTAACGCGTCGAAGAAAGGCTGACCTTTGCCGTCCCACAATCCCGTCAGAAAAATAAATCCCAACAGGACCGCCAAAAGCGCCAGTCCTATGACCGTTCTTTTCAGAAATTTTTTCATCGTTCGGTCCTCCCGAATTTGCGTTTTATGCGCTTATACGCCTTCATAAGATCGTAAATGTCTCCTTTTGAAGCGTCGGGGAAAAGTTTATCGGAGAAAAACAGTTCCGCATACGCCGTTCTGAACGGCAAAAAGCCCGACAAACGCCTGAATCCGCCGTATCTTATCACCGCGTCGACGGGCGGCAGCGCCGCCGAATACATATATCTCTCGACTTCTTCGATACTCGCCTCAGTATAATCGGCGTTAAGCAATTTTTGTGTAAAGACATAGTTGAAAGCGGCGGCGACTTCCTCCATTTCGTCGTAAGCGAACACGAAAGAAACGGTCAGCCCCTTGTTGTTGATGGTTTTTGCGTTTATCCTCGAAATACACGCCATAAGTTCGGGGGTCAGCTTTTTAAAATCGCCCACGAACAACATCTTGTATCCTCGCGCTTCGGCTATGGGCAAAAGCGTTTCCGTCAGATATTCGACGTAAACCGAGGAAAGCGACAGCGAAAACGCTTCGCCGCGCTGCATGTTTTCGAGACTGGAGGCGTAGAAAGTTACGAACTTCAAATTAAGCTCGTCCGCCGCGTCGATAATGTCGGTGATCGCTTCGGTACCGCGGACGTATCCGTTCACGCGCAAAAGCCCGCGCTCGAAAGCCCAACGCCCGCCACCGTCCGGGATAACGGCAAGGTGCCTCATCTTATACGCTCATTATCTCCGCTTCTTTTTCACGGCAGAGTTTATCGACCTCGGCTATGGAATCGGCGACGACTTTGTCCACGTCCTTTTCGAGGTTGAACAGGTCGTCCTCGGTTATGACCGAGTCTTTCTTGAACGAACGCAGGGATTCGACCGAATCGCGGCGGATATTCCTCAACGCGACTTTGGCGTTTTCGCCGAGCACCTTGACTTCTTTACTCAGCTGTTTGCGCCTCTCCTCGGTAAGTTCGGGGAACACCATTCTCAAGACCTTGCCGTCGTTGGAGGGGAAGATACCCACGTTCGCGGCGATGATGGCTTTTTCGACGTTCTTCAATGCAGATTGATCCCACACGTTTATGACCAGAAGGCGCGCTTCGGGAATGGTAATGTTGGCTATCTGATTCAGCGGCGTGTCCACGCCGTAATAGGAAACGGTTATCTTGTCGAGTATATGCGGATTGGCTCGTCCCGCCCTCATCCCCGCGAGTTCGCCGGAAAGATTCTGGGTGGTTTTCTTGACGCGGTCGTTCAGGTCGTCGAACACCAATGCGACTTCTTCTACTTCGTAGTTTGCCATAATTGCTCCTTGTCGAAAATTTATTAATTAATATTTTAGCATACATATGCGCAAAAATTCAAGAATAAAATATAATTTGCCGTACCCTTTCCGGAAGCTTTTCAAATGATTTTATCGGACCCAAAAAATTAACGTTTTTGTTGCTTAGGCTACCTAATTATTACATTTTTGGAACATACGCATTATCGGTCCGACGACAAAAGATTTTAGCAGAAAAAATTAAAAAAGTACCGTAACGGCATTTTATTGCGCGTCGTTACGGCAAAGAAAATTTTTAAAGAAATCGCGATTGGAATTGACTTCGTTCAGCTTTCGTTTTACCCTTAATACGTCGCGGCGCCGCCGGAGAAAACCATGTTAAACGAAATGCTCTCCGGGCGCTTCAGCTTGCGGTTGCCGCACGCCACGGCGGAAAACGATTTAATATCGTATCGAGCGCAAGTAATACGTTTCCCTCGAGTTCTACGGCGTACCCGAAAACCTCAATACAAAAAACGGACGGATGCATATCCGTCCGTTTAAATCATGCGACACGCGCTTTGAATTTTAATATATCACGGTTCCGAGCGGCTCGCCTGAAACAACGCGTTTTATGCTGTCGGGTTCGTTGAGTCCGAACGCCACGACGGGGATCTTGTTCGTCATGCACAGGCTGACCGCGGTTGTGTCCATGGCGGTAAGTCCTCTGGAAATGAACTCCATCGCCGAAATTTTGTCGAATTTGACGGCTTTCGGGTTGATTTTCGGGTCGGAATCGTATATCCCGTCCACGTTCTTTGCAAGAAGCAACACGTCGGCTTTTATTTCGGCGGCTCTGAGCGCCGCGGCGGTATCCGTCGTGAAATAAGGATTTCCCGTTCCGCAGCCGAATATGACCACCCTGCCCTTTTCCAGGTGCCTTAGCGCCCTGCGTATGATATAGGGTTCGGCGACCTGAGTCATTTGTAGCGCCGTCTGTACGCGCGTATGCACGCCCGCTTTTTCCAGGGCATCCTGAAGCGCCATACAGTTCAAAACCGTTGCCACCATGCCCATATAGTCGGCCGTTGCTCTGTCCATCGACGTTCCCTGTCTGCCGCGCCAGAAGTTGCCCGCGCCGACCACCACGCCGATATCGACGCCCATGTCGTGCACGGCTTTCAGTTCGTTCACCACGCCCGCGACGACGTCGTTATCCAGGCCGAAACCGCTTGCGCCGGCCAGCGCTTCGCCCGACAGTTTGATAAGCACTCGTCTGTATTTAAGTTCCTGCATATACACCTCAAAAAAAACGGGATACAAAGCGTATCCCGTCAATCGGTTTTATTTTTTCATGCTTGCTACGGCTGCGTTGATTTCCTCTGCGAAGTTATCGACTTTCTTTTCAAGTCCTTCGCCCATTTCGTAGCGGGTGAAGCGGCGGATCGATACTTTTTCGCCGCACTTCGCGGTGCACTCGATTACGAGTTGTTTGATCTGCATCGCGGGATCCTTTACGAAAGCCTGCTCCAGCAACACGTTCTCTTTATAATAGGTTTCGAGTTTGCCTTCGACGATCTTTTCTTTGACCATATCGGGTTTGTTCGCCATCTTGGGATCGTTGTCGATCTGCGCTCTGGCGATGGCTTTTTCGTGCTCGATTATGTCGGCGGGAACCTCTTCCTTGGAAACGTACAAGGGCTTCGCGGCGGCTATCTGAAGCGCCACGTCGTGCACGAACGCGAGGAATCCTTCGCCCTTCGCGACGAAGTCGGTCTCGCAGTTTACTTCGACCAACACGCCGATCTTACCGCCCATGTGGATATAGGAGTCGACCACACCCTGGGAAGCGATCCTGCCCGCTTTCTTGGCGGCTGTGGCGATGCCTTTTTCTCTGAGCCACTCCATGGCCTTTTCGATGTCGCCGTCGGTCGCTACCAACGCCTTTTTGCAATCCATCATGCCCGCGCCTGTGCGCTGTCTCAAATCCTGAACGTCTTTAGCTGTGAATGCCATAATCTGTATTCTCCTTAAATGCTCTTAAATTACTCTTCGGTAGCGGGTTCAAGGGTTTCGGCGAAGATTTCCTCCGCTTTTACGCTTTCGACCGCCTGTGCTTCCTCGGCAGAGGGCAGATATTCGACGCCTTCCTTGGCGGCGATAACGGCGTCGGCGATGATGCTGGCGATAAGTTTTACCGCGCGGATAGCGTCGTCGTTGCCGGGGATAACGTAATCGACGAGGTCGGGGTCGCAGTTGGTGTCGACGAGTCCCACGATCGGGATACCGAGAGCGCGCGCTTCTTTTACCGCGATATGCTCGATCCTGAGGTCAACCACGAACAGAGCGCCGGGCAGAGTACGCATATTCTTTATGCCGCCCAGGTTCTTTTCGAGAGTATCTCTCTCCGCTTTGAGTTTTATAACCTCTTTTTTTGGCAGAAGCTCGAATTCGCCGATGGCTTCCATCTGATTGAGCTTGTTAAGTTTATCGATACGGGTACGGATGGTCTGGAAATTGGTCAGCGTGCCGCCCAGCCATCTCTGGTTCATATAGAACATACCGCAACGCTCGGCTTCGGACTGAATGGCGTCCTGAGCCTGCTTTTTCTTTCCTACGAAAAGAACGCTCTTACCCTCGGAAACGACTTTGTGAATAAATTTGTACGCTTCCTCGATAAGGTCTACGGTGAGCTGAAGGTCTATGATGTGGATTTCGTTACGCGCGTCATAGATGTACTTCGCCATTTTCGGATTCCATTTTTTGGTTTGGTGACCGAAGTGAACGCCTGCTTCCAAAAGCTGCTTCATTGTGACAACTGCCATATTAAAATAACCTCCTTGTTTTTGTTCCTCCCCGCCTTTCCACGCCCGAGGCAACCTCTGTGAGGCAACCGCCCCGAACTCCGGACGGGTGCGTAATGGCTTCTAATATATTATCATAAGAATTAAAGGTTGGCAAACGTTTTTTCGACATTTCAATCGATTATCGTAAAAATTTCCCGACCGTCGCGGTCGGGAAACAAGCCGATTACTTAAAAAGCAGATTTACCACCTGTATTTTTTGCCGCCGTTCTTTTTCCTGCGCTTTTTATCGTCGGCTGCCGCCTTGTCGTTACGGTATTTGACCGCGGCTGCAATCATCAGGAGTATCAGGAACAGCACAACGCCGCAAACGACGAGCGAAATGATGATCGTGTTGTGGAATGCGGAATATATCATTATCGCGCCGTCGGAAGCGTAGGTCTCAAAACTCATGTCTCCGTTCAGATAGCTGTATTTCGTTATCTTCGTTACGACGCCGTAAGAATCGACCACGACGATGAAATAGTCTTTCGAAGCGTCCAACGAAAGGTTGTTCAACGTGATCTGCAGCGGCTGATCGTCAGGGGTCTTGTCGCCGCCCGAAACGGGACCGTAATAAAACACCGCTTCGAGTATAGAAGTCCAGTCCGCGACGCGGTAGTTACGGATATGTTCTTTCAGTTCCTTGACCTGAGTTGAGTCCTTGTTGTAAATATTTCCCGAATACTCCGTTCCCGGCGCGAACACGCCGACCATGTCCATGGTGATCGCGGAATCGGGCATTTGTACGGAAACGTCGGTTGCGTTGATGGTCAGCGTACCCGAAACGTAGTTCAAGGTGTAGTTCTCGGAAGCGCCGCCCGACGGCGTTATCTCGTGCACGCCCACCGAAGTCGCCGAAGAAGTTATCGAGGGCAGCTCCGTCAGATCGTCCTCGGCGTTGTCGTCCGCGACAAAGCCGCTGATGGTATAGGTCAGTTCGGGTATCGGCTGTCCGAAGACGGCTTCCGACGAATTGGCGGATACGGTCAAAGTGCGTTTCAAAACGGTCAGAGTTTGCGGATCGGTGACTCTGTCGTCGGAAATTTCGGAAATAAAATAGTTGGAGGAAGCTTCCCCCTCCAACGCGAAAGACAGGTCGTAAACGCCCGCGTTTACGGGAGTTTCGGTCGAAACGCCCTTGTCGCGGTCCGTATAAGTTGTAACTATATTTACGTTCGCAAGATCCTTTTGCAAAATACCCGTGAGCGAGATCGTCCTGAGCACGGTATTGCCCGAATAAGTGAACACGTTCGCGCCTTGTATGAAAACTTTGACGGGAGCGGGTTCGATAATAAGAGTAAAATCGGCTGTGACCTGATTGACTTCGGGATCCTCCACGGGTACGCTGACCGTCACGGTATACGTTCCCTCGTTGACGGGAAGCGTCTCCGAACCGTTATAGAAAACGTCGTATTGATCTGCCGACACCACCGAATCGTAATGCGTGACGACGATGTCGCGGTACGCTATGCCCGAACCGTTATAGGTCGCCGTAATGCTTGAGGGAGCGGTTATCCCGACGCCCTGCGATTCGAGCGCCGAAGCCCGGGGCACGTCGCTTGTCGCTCCAACGCCGACGAGCGCCGCCGTAACGGCAAGCGCGACCGCGATCAGAATGAAAGCGGCTATCGACAAACGTTTAAATACCACGGACGTATTCATATACTTAGATTAACATATTACGCGCGCATTTTCAAGCACAAATTTTCAAAAACGCGCCCGAACTATTGAACTCTGACGGAAATTATGCTTATCAGCGGATACGGCAGAGTCTGGAACGCGTTGCCCGCGTAAACGTAGCGCGACTTTGCGAGAATGTCCAGAGCGTTCAGACTCTCTTCGTCCGTCGCCATACCGAACGCCGCATACTCGCCGTCCCACGACGGATATTCGCCCACGCAGATGAAAAACTGACTCGTGGCGGAATCGGGGTCGGAGGTGCGCGCCATCGAGATCGTACCCTTGACGTGCTTCAAATCGTTTTCGGGGTGTCCGTTCGACGAAAACTCGCCCTCTATAGGCTCGACCGCGGTCTCGGGTGTATCCAGTCCGAGCCCGGAATCGGTTTCGTATATCCTGTAACCGCCGCCCTGGATACAGCCGCCCGGAACGACGCGGTGAAACGTCAACCCGTCGTAAAAGCCGGAATTTGCAAGATTAATAAAGTTTTCAACGGTTTTAGGCGCCTTTTCGGGATAAAGTTCTATCCTTACCGTCAGCTCCGAACCGTCCTGCGCGGCGATCGAAAAAGTCGCCACGGGATTTGATTTCGTATTCATACCGTTATCCTCAGCGTTATCGTTAACGCAGCCCGACGCCGCCGCGGTAAACACGGCGAGCGCGATAAAAATTGCCGCGACTTTCGCTAAAAAGCGCTTATTTGTTTTCCGATTCATCGGAGCTGCCGTCGCAATGCACGCCGAACTGTTCGTAGTAATCCTTGTCGAACAACGCGAAGGCGGCGTCCAGTTCCTCGTCGGAATCGATGGGCAGGAAAGATTCGTTGCCTTCCTCGTCATAGACGACTTCGTTTATCAACAGATCTCCGTCCTCGAAGCCTTCGAGTTCCTCGACGGGTTCGAGGTAAGCGTAGATCTTATGCGTTTCCTCGTCCTCGAGCATGGCAACCAGGGTGAATTCCACCTCTTCGCCCGTTTCCTCGTCCACCAGGACTATGACCTCTTCTTCCTCGTCCAGATAATCGACGTCGTTGTCGTTTTTGATCTTGTCGCTCATATAAACACCTCTTTTATTTTATTTGCAACCGCGGTCCAGATACGCCTGAAGTATCAGCGTCGCCGCCACTTTGTCTATTACTTTTTTGCGCTTTTCGCGCCTTACACCGCCCTCTATCAGCATTCTTTCCGCCTGAACTGTCGTCAGCCTCTCGTCCAGATAGTCGAGCTTTATTCCGGGAAGATATTCCTGAAGTCCGTCTCCGAAAGCGCGGGTTACTTCGACCCTCGGTCCCTCGGAGCCGTCCATGTTTATCGGAAGCCCCAGCACGACTTTGTCCACGGAGTTGTTTTTGACGAAGTCGCGGATATACTCGTAATCGGCGGGCAAGCCGCGGCGCGTGTACGTTTCGTATCCCGAAGCGATTATCCCGGTTATATCCGAAAGCGCCAGCCCTATCCTGACGTCGCCGACGTCCAATGCGAGTTTACGCATATCAGCCTCCTATCGCGTTGAAATAGTATTCGGGGCGCTCGGTCAGTTTTCTGTACGCGAATACCGAAGCCACCGCAAGAATTGTTACGGCGGAACCGAAATAAATGCCGTACAGCGCCCATTCGCCCATATCGCTCGCCACGATCCCCAGCACCATGCCTATCACCATATAAACCATCGCAAAACCGGTATTCAGAAGCATCGGTTTCCATACGCGCTTGTTGTTTTTGGTGATCTCGGAGATGTTCGTCCAGCTGAAATTGGGATTTTTTAAATCCGTATACAGCAGCATACAGTTGGACAATATCCCCATCAGCAGCGATATAAGCGCGATACCCACGATTGCGATAGGATTATGGATTTGCATGATAAGCGGGAAAGCTATCAGCACCGCCACGGTCTGAACTACGTTTATGCACATCGCGAAAGCGAGTTTTATGAGCACTATCGTCCTCGGTGCCAACGGCAGCGCTTTCAGCGCGAATATGTTTTTGCCCTCCAGCGAAAAGCCGATACCCGCTACGCCGCCCGCCACCGCGCCTATACAGCACATAAACGTTACCATGCCTATCGAAAACATATCCATGCCCGAACCAATCCACGCCGAGGAAGCGCCGTCCTCCGAAACGGATTCAGGATCCATCGAGAATATAAAGCGCACGAACGCCATCATCAGGACGGGCATGACGATGCTGATTATCGCGTTCATCAGCAGCGTCGGCGTATTGACGAGCGATTTGAACTCCTTCAGCATAAAGCTTTTCACGGGCGTTCTGACCTCGCCTTCGGCGCGCCGTTTACGACGGACGGAAACGCCGCCCGCGGACTCCGCGGACGCGGTAACGGATTTGTTATAGAATACGAGCGCCAGCAAAAGGCTGAGCGCGAACAAAACGACTATACCCGCAAGGTAAATAAAGAAATTCCCGGCGGCGTTATGTCCTAACAGCGCGTTTACTATCGGATAATTGAATATCGTGGCTTTTTTGACGCTTCCGAACGCCTTTAGCGCGTCCGAGCCGAGGTTGAATCCGTCCCCCGAAGCGTTCACGCCCACCAGAGCGAAATACGCGATCATAACCAAGCAGTACAATACCGCCATGGCTATACCGTTACCCACCCTGCGCTTTTTCATCAGCGACACGACGCGCATCACGGGAAGCGAAATTAGCGATATGACTATCATCGGCACGGCGGGCGTCATGAACGCGCCGAGCACCGCGAAAAGATAATAGCACCACGGAATGGGATACCCCGAAATATCCAAAGAGGCACCGAAAACGAGCGTTACGGGTAACATTACCGCAATATTTATGCCGAGTTCCGAAAGATACGCTTCGGTGGATTTGACCGCAAAGACGACGCCCTTTTCAAAAGGCAGGGTCTGTAGAAGCGTCTTGTCCTTGGAAAAATACAGGTAACCCGTCGTGGTTATCACTCCGAAAAACAGCACTACGAGCTGGGTGGTGGCGATAAGGACGTAAAGAGTCTCCTCGACGGCGTTTGCTTTGTACGCCGCCGAAGCGAGCTGCATGGCTATCGAAAACTCGAAACCGAATATCGCGAGCCCCGCGATTATCGCCAAGGCGATATATCCCGCGCGGGAAAGCCCTTTGCGTTTACCTATTCGGAGCGCCGAATTTTTCTTTGCCGAGCCGCGGGAATTGAGGCGCGAGATACGGAAAAGAAGCCTGTACTCGGCGAACGCTTTCGCAAGGTTCATACTTCCTCCGTCTTGAAAGCGTCCTCGCCGCCCGTCAGCGTAAGGAACAGCTGTTCCAGCGAAAGGTCGCTGCGCTTTTCTTTCAGCTCCTGCATGTCGCATACGGCGATCAGCTTTCCGCCGTCGATTATCGCCACGCGGTCGCATATCTTTTCGACGACCTCCAGGATATGCGAGGAGAAAAACACGGTTTTCCCGGAATCGGCATAGTCGCGCATCGTCTTTTTCAGAACGTATGCGGATTTGGGGTCAAGTCCCAGCATCGGTTCGTCCAGGATAAAGACCTCGGGTTCGTGAACCAGCGCGGCGATGACGGCGATCTTCTGTTTCATTCCGTGAGAATAGTCGGAGATCGTTTCGTCGAGCCTGTCTTTCAGTCCGAAGTCAGAGGCGTATTTATCGGTAAGCTCCGCGCGGCGCGCGCGGCTTACTCCGTAGATATCGGATATGAAATCGATATACTGCCGTCCCGTCAGTCCTTCGTACAGAAGATGCTCGTCGGGAACGTAGCCTATCCGTTTTTTTGCGCCCACGGGGTCGTCGGACATACTGACGCCGCCTATCTTGACAGAGCCTTCCTCGAAGCTCAGTATCCCCGTTATGCACTTTATCGCGGTGGATTTACCCGCGCCGTTCGGTCCAAGGAATCCGAAGATCTCCCCGTCATTTACGGTAAGACAAAGGGAATCGAGCGCTTTCCTGCCCGTTCCCTTGTAAGTTTTCGACAGTCCGTTGATTTCGATCATAAAAATTCGGGCTTAAGCCTTAATAATTCTCCTTTTCGAGTTCGAAATACGCTTTGGGGTGCGCGCATACGGGGCAAAGGTCGGGGGCTTCTTTACCGACGTGCAGGTGTCCGCAGTTACGGCAGCGCCATACCTTGGTCTCCTCGCGAGCGAATACCTTGCCCTCTTTTACGTTGGAGAGAAGTCTGAGGTATCTTTCCTCGTGCGTTTTTTCGATGGCGGCTACGCCCTTGAAGCGCTCCGCGAGTTCGTTAAAGCCTTCCTCGGCGGCAACGCGCGCGAATTCGGCGTACATCTCGGTCCATTCCTCGTGTTCGCCCGCGGCGGCGGCGATGAGGTTTTCCTCGAGGTTACCTATTCCGCCCAGCGCCTTGAACCACAGTTTGGCGTGTTCCTTTTCGTTCAGCGCGGTTTCCTGGAAGATGGCGGCTATCTGTTCGTAGCCCGCTTTTTTTGCGGCGGAAGCAAAATAGTCGTATTTATTTCTCGCCTGCGATTCACCCGCGAACGCGGTCCACAGATTTTTTTCGGTACGGCTTCCTTTAAGTTCCATATTTATTTCTCCTTATTTTTCTTTCGTCCCTTTACGGGTAAGGATATAGTACCATACGCGCCGCGTGAAGTCAACGCCTCGAGACGCCCTTTTGCGAGGTATTTTGTTGACAAAAACGCATGCGAGTGATATATTTTTTGCGTTAGCCGGGCGATCGCACTATTGTGAGGAAAGTCCGAGCATCACAGGGCAGAGCGGCAGAGAAATCCTGCCGGAGGCAACTCCAGGGAAAGTGCAACAGAAAATAACCGCGAGAACTTCTCGTAAGGGTGAAAAGGTGCGGTAAGAGCGCACCGGCAGTTCGGCGACGAAATTGGCCGTGTAAACCCCGCTCGATGCAAGAGAAAAGGAAGAACGGGCTGCCCGCCCCTTCCCTCAATCGCTGGAGTCCGCAGGCGACTGCGGACCGAGACAGATGATCGTCCAAGACAGAACTCGGCTTACAGGCTAACTCAAAAAACCCGCCTTTCGGCGGGATTTTTGATATTTAAGTAAATCTTCACTTCCGCAGCCGAAATCCTTAAGCAACATTAAAACGACAAAATTTATTATTATATCGGTAAAGTTTAAAATCACGTATAACGGAATTTGGGCAAAAACCGTCTTTCTTTATCTTTAACTATTCAAAATAATTTAACTGAAAACAGCACTTTTATGCGTTTATTCAGGGAAAAAGGCTGAGATTGAAAATAATTGTCAACTTCAGGCGGATAACGGAATATCATAATTTCATACGGGGGTTGATTATCATATTAGAAGGCTTTTTCGCGCTACTCAGTAACATTCTGATCCTGAGCGCGGGTATCGACTCGCACAATTCTTTTCCGCACCCTTTGTCCAAGGAAAAAGAACGGGAATATCTTTTAAAAGCCGCCGCGGGCGACAAGGAAGCGAAGGATATCCTCATAAAACACAATCTAAGGCTCGTCGTCTACATCGCCAAAAAATACGTCAACTATCCCGACAAGGACGAACTGGTGTCCGTGGGTACTATAGGTCTGATAAAGGCGATAAACAGCTATACCCCCGAAAAAAGCGCCACTCTCGCGACCTACGCTTCGAGGTGTATCGAAAACGAAATTTTAATGGCGATGCGCGGCTATAAAAAGCGCAAAAACGACGTGTCGATTTACGAACGCGTGGGTTCCGACCGCGAAGACGGCGACGTAACGCTGGTGGATATGCTGAAAATAGACGAGGAGGAAGGCGTCTGGGCGGCGGTGGAAAGCAGGTTCGTCCGTGAAAGTCTTGTAAAACTCATCTCAAAATATCTGACGGAGCGCGAAGCCTTCCTGATCCGCTCGAGGTTCGGTCTGGACGGCTCCGCTCCCAAGACCCAGCAACAGACGGCGGAGATAATGAAGATCTCGAGATCCTACGTTTCGCGCATAGAAAAAGCCGCCCTGCAGAAGCTGAGGAAGGGAATCAAAAAAGAACATCTGGAATTTTGATCAGAAATCGGGAGTTATCTCGAATTTTTTGCCGCCGAGGCGGGAAAGCCGATTGCCTTTCGGGATATTTCCGAAAACGAGTTTGTACGCGGTAAGATACTGCCGCTTTGCGCGCATAAGGCGGTTAAGATCGAAATCCCCGTACTTGGTATCGCCTACAACCGGGTGTCCGAGGTGAGCGGCGTGCGCGCGTATCTGGTGGGTTTTGCCCGTATACAGCCTTATTTCGGCATAGGTCAGTTCACCGTCGCGTATCCCGATCGGTCTTATCCCCGTCTTTATGGGCACGAAGCCCTTTTGGGGCGCGTCGGAGATCTCGACCAGACCTTTTTCGGAGTCTTTTTTTAAAAATGCGTTGAAAACACCCTCTTTTTCGACGACTCCGCCGAGTAGAGCGACGTAATACTTTTCTATCGACGAAGAGCGAAAAAGCGAAACCGCGTCTTCGAAAGCCTTTTCGTTTTTGGCGAATATCAGTATCCCGCGCGTGTTGGTGTCCAGACGGTGGAGGGGGATATACTCGGCGTCCGACTCGGCGGATACGAGTTTTGCGAACAGCCTCGTTTCGGTGCCGCGCGGTTTTACCGCTATCATCACGTCATCGTCCTCGTAAAGCCTTTCGGACTTGAACGACGGGATGCCGTCTTCCGAAAAAATCTTGATTTCGTCGCCGGGATTTATAAAAACTTCCTTTTTTACGCGCTTTCCGTTGACGGCTATCCTGCCGTCCGAAAGCATTCTCCTGAATGAAGAAAATTGAAGCCCCGGAAGGAGCTGAGAAAGGTATTTGCCGAGTTTTACGCTTTTTGCGCCGTCGTAAAGGTAGGACTTCACTTTTTCTCCTCGGCGTCGGCTTTGGTCAGTTTCATTATCTCCTCCATCAGCGTGTTGATGTCCTTGAACTGACGATGTACGGAAGCGAAACGAACGTAAGCGACTTCGTCGAGTTCCTTCAGCCCTTCCATTACCAGTTCGCCGATCTTTTTGGAGGAGATCTCCTGAGCGAGCGTGTTGTTGACCTGTTTTTCGATGTCGGAAACCATTTTGTCGATCTTCGCCATGGAAACGGGGCGTTTCTCGCACGCCTTGATTATGCCGTTCTTTATCTTGTTGATGTCGAAGATCTGGCGGGTGCCGTTGTTCTTGATGACCAGTATCGGCGTGGACTCGATCTTTTCGTAGGTGGTATAGCGCTTTGCGCAGGCGGTACATTCGCGCCTGCGACGGATACTCGTTCCGTCCTCGGAAAGTCTGGAATCCACTACTTTGCTGTCAAGACCGCCGCAAAACGGGCATTTCATACACTCACTTCCTGTCGTTTGATGAGTATATTGTAGCATTACGGCGCGGATTTTGTAAAGTTATTTGGCGAGTTCCCTCGTATTTACGGGTAAAAGTTCCACCAAAATGACGTCGTCGCCTATCTTGACGACCTTCTGCCAGGGAATGAAAATGTTTTCGGCGCCCGTAAAATTCTTGAAAAACTTTTTTTCGCCGCCCGCGACCAGTCCTATGACCTTGCCCGTGCAATGGATGGCTATGTCCACTATCCTGCCCAGCTGTTTGCCGTCGGACACGTTCACGACGTCTTTTTCACGCAATTCGCAAAAGGTGTAATCTATTCCCGCGTCACCCATTGGTATGTAAACCCCGCTGCATATATTGATTATATGACGGCGGAGTCCGGTTCAGAACCCGACTTCGAAACATTCTTTCAATCGGTTCACCGCCGATTTTTCGAGTCGCGATACCTGAGCCTGAGACATCTTCAAAGTCCTGGCGATCTCGGTCTGGGTCGCGCCCTTGTAATAGCGCATGACCACGACCTGTTTTTCCCTTTCGGGCAGCGCCTCCACTCCGTCGCGGAGCATTATCCTTTCGGCGTAGTCGGTCTCGGCGCGCGGATCTTTTATAAGATCTACCAGTTCGGTGCTGTCTTCGCCGTCGCCGAACGCTTCCTGATACAGCGACTGAGGCTCGCTTATTGCGTCCAACGCTCCTACCACTTCGGCAACGGGAATATCCAGTTCCGCCGCTATTTCGTTCAGATTGGCTTCGTGAATTCCTCTCGCTTCCAGACTTTCTCTGGCTTTGACGGCTCTGTATGCCACGTCGCGGACGTTTCTGCCGACCTTGAATGCCGTCGATTCTCGGATAAACCGTCTGATTTCTCCGAGAATCATCGGTATGGCATAGGTCGAAAACCTGACGTCCAACGAGCAGTCGAAGTTGTCCAAAGATTTCATAAGCCCTATCATTCCGACCTGAAACAATTCGTCGGGACTTTGTTTGGCGTCGCGGAATCTCTGTACCGCACTGAGCACGAGCCTTGCGTTCGCAAGTAAAAACTTCTCTCTCAATTCCTTATGCCCGCTTTTTATCATGCGGAGCATCTGTTCCGATTCGCTCTTTGTCAGTACGGGAAGTTCTTCCGTTTTTACACCGGTAACCTTTCTTACCATACGGGATGCCTCCTGTACGGTAAAGTATGTACCTATCCGATTTTTTTATTATTCAATTTTTCCACTTCTCTTCTTTTTTGACGTATTCGCGCTTCAGCCTGTCGATTATCTTCTTCTCCAGGCGCGAAATATAGGACTGGGAAATGTTCATGATATCGGCTATTTCCTTTTGAGTACGCTCCTTTTCGCCGTATAATCCGTAGCGCATCTTGATAATCAGCTTGTCGCGCTCGTTCAGCTTCATGAACAGTTCCCTGACGAGGTTTTTTTCGATTTCCGATTCGAGATCCTTATAGACTTCGCCGCCGTCGGTGCCCAGAACGTCCGACAACAGCAGTTTGTTCCCCTCCCAGTCCACGTTCAGCGGCTCGTCGAGGCTGACCTCGTTGCGGGTGCGGAGCATTTTCCTCAGATACATCAGAATCTCGTTTTCTATACACCTCGAAGCGTAGGTCGCAAGCTTTATCTTTTTGTCTCCGTTATAGCTCCTGACCGCTTTTATCAGCCCCATCGTGCCCACCGAGATAAGTTCCTCCATGTCCACGCCCGTGTTGTCGAAGCGTTTTGCTATGTAAACGACGAGTCTTAAATTGTGCTCCACTAACTTATTGAACGCCTCGGTGCTGCCCTCGGTATTCTCTTTCAAAAGCTTCGCTTCCTCGTCCGCGTCCAGAGGATTGGGCAGCGCGACCATATAGTCTACCGAGGTAAGCTCGTTCACGGAATATTCCGTAAATATTTTCTTCAGAAATTCTCTGAATTTGTCGAACAAGGAAATCATTTGCCCTCCCGATGTCATTTCATGTCTTTATGAATAAGCACGTCGTATCCGCGCTTACCCATTTTATCGGAAATAAGCGCGGGAGTACTGTATAGCTTATGTTTGTTTTTGTCGTAATATATCTTATAATTCAGCCGCGTTTTAGGTAAAACCCCGACTCCGGAAACAGTTCCGAGCGCCATGTATCCGTCGGGGACCGCGCCTACTTTGCGGGCGGCTTTTTCGGAAATGACGATCACGGCTTCGCCCTCGTCGTACAATGCGTTTCCCGTGTCGAGATAGCCTTTGAAGCGCCTCTCGCGCCCCTCGGGATCGGTAATGCCCACTTCGTAATAAAGCTTTACGGCGTGCGCCTTTTTAGCGAGAGAAACCACTACGCCCGTCATCAGCGCGGCGCCGCCCGCAAAGACCCCCGACCACTCGTCGCCTATGCGGGTAAACGAGAGCCTAAGATATTCCGCGCCCGCGACGCATAAAAATACGAATATGAATCCCGCAATCGTCGTCGTTAATTCCGAAAACGTATATTCTTTTTTCAGTATCAGCAAAGCGCTCAGCACCAGGCACACGACGAAAACCGTTTCGTTCAACACGGGAAAAGGTCTGATATGCGCTATCGTCATAAGCGCCGCGCCCACGGTCGTTCTGACGGCAGAAGCGCCGCCTATAAAAGCCGAGGACGCGAACAAAAAGGTATATGCTGTAACGAAAGTCGCGAAAACTTTCAGTATCTCGTTCGTCATTTCACAAAAAAAGAGCTCGAACTGTTCGGTTCGGCTCTTCTTACGTCGTTATTTCGCTGTGCTTAAAAGACTATCTCTTGTCCTTTAATCTTTGCAAAAACGGAGGAATATTCTTGTTATCTCTCGTTTCCTGTCTGATCGGAGGTATCTCGTCCGCGGCGGCGACTTCGCGCACGGCGTGTCCGGAATCGCTGCGGCCGAGCGCGTCCGCTCCGAAACCGTACATCGAATCCATCTGAGGATTCCGTTCGTTTCTGGAACTGAACATCGGGCGCGGAGAAGTGTAGATGTTCTTGTTCTCCTGCTGAGGTTCGAAGCCCGTCGCGATTATCGTTATCATGACCTCGTCCTGGAGTTCCTCGTCGATTCCCATACCGAATATGATCTTCGCGTTGGGGTCGACGACCTCTTTGACCAAAGATACGGAATCGTGAACTTCGTCTATCGTCAGACCCGTGCCGCCCGATACGTAGATTATCAGTCCCGTCGCGCCCTGGATGTTGGTTTCGAGCAGCGGCGACTGAACAGCCTGTCTCACCGCGTCCAGAGTGCGGTTGTCGCCCTTTCCTTTACCGATACCGATATGGGCGTTGCCTTTGTTCTTCATTATCGCCTTGATGTCCGCAAAGTCGAGGTTGATAAGCGACGGCGTAACGATTATGTCGGTTATGCCCTGTATTCCCTGGCGCAGAACGTCGTCGGCGACCTTGAACGCCTGAACGAGCGGAGTGCCCTTGGGTACGTAAAGCTGTATCTTTTCGTTAGGAATGATAAGCAGCGTGTCGACAACGCCTTTCAGCTTTTCGATGCCCGCGTTGGCGTTTTCCATTCTGGTCTTGCCCTCGAAGGTTTCGAACGGCTTGGTTACGACAGCGATAGTCAGAATATTGAGGTCCTTTGCCATTTTGGCGATGACGGGCGCGGCTCCCGTGCCCGTGCCGCCGCCCATGCCTGCGGCAATAAACAAAAGATCGGTGTCCTTTAAAACCTCGGCGATCGCGTCCTTGGATTCTTCCGCGGCTCTCGCGCCCATTTCGGGATCGGCGCCCGCGCCGAGACCTTTTGTCAGATTCGAGCCGAGTTGAATTTTGTATTGGGCACGGCTCAGGTTCAGCGCCTGCATATCGGTGTTCGCCGCCACGAACGTGCACGAACTGACGCCCGCCAGAATCATGCGGTTGATGGCATTGCCGCCGCCTCCGCCCACGCCTATCACTTTTATCTTTGCCATACCGTATCCGCCGGGTACGGTGGGAAGTCCAAGATTGTCGGTCATTCCGTAGTTATCGTTCATTATCGGTTTGTCCTCCTGAAGAGTTTCTCTTTGAGTTTATGTAAAAATCCGAACTTTTCGCGTTCGTTTTTTTCCAAATTTTTGCGTTGAACGCTGATAAGTCCCGCCAAAGACGCAAAACGCGGCTTGTCGAACGGCTTAAGAGTCGGGGAAATGATTTCGGTTTCGTGACCCGTCACGCGGCTGACTATTTCCTTCGCCCCGGGAATACCCTGGAAGCAAGAACCCGTCAGAACGATCTTGTAATCTGACGGAAGCCTGAACGGGAACGAAGCCGCCGCGGCGGCTATCTCCTCGGCGATCTGCTCCACCCTCGCGGAACATACGTCATTGGTATGCACTATGTCGTAATCGAAACTTTCGCCGTTCAAGGTAACGAAATATTTTTCGCCGCCCGACGGATGCAGATTGAAATTCAGCTTTTCTACGAGAGCCGTGGCGTTTTCGAAAGGCAGCCCGTCCACGAATACGAGGTCGCCCGCAAGATGTCCGCGCCCGAGCGAGAACGCCGTCTGTCCCAGCATGCCGTCGCCGTAAGCGTAAGCAACTCCCGTGGACATGTAGCCCGCGTCGACCAAAAGAACGCCCGCGTCCCTCAGATCCTCGGGAAGAATATACATGACCTCTGCGAGCATGGCGGGAGCGTATTCGAATTTAACGCCCGTCATCTGGGATATTTTATCGAACAACGCGACGAAAGAGTTCGTACAAAAAACGTAGGACATCTGACAGACGAGTTTCGACGTCTGTTTGCCTACGGGAACGATCTCGGCGGTCCCGGAATCCAGCGTGAACCATACGGGAGAAGCCGAAATCACGGTTTTAAGATCTGACTCGGGTGGTTCCGACGCGATAATGTCGTCCACGTCCTTTTCGGTTACGACGTGAGCGGCGCCGAAATTTTTGATAAGCTCGCGGCAGACGACCGAAGTAAATTCGGCGGGCACCCCCACCATTATCTCTTCGGGTTCGGCAAAAGCCGTTTTTCTGCAGCTGTCGATCAACGACTCCACGACGCCGATAAGCTCGCTCTTATCCAAAAATTCGCCGTCCTGATACCCGGAATAACTCGCGGAAGCGTGAAACGCGAAACTGTCGGCAAATCTCTTATCCTGCATCACGAGCGTTATAACGTCGCTGGTGATATCCAAAACCGCAACTTTTTTATTGGTCATCGGGACGGTTACTCCTCACACACAGAGCTAACATATAATTTATACTTTAATTATTTTATAATAAATATCGCGCGTTGTCAACGGTATTTTCGCGAATATTATAAATTAGTCCGATTTTCATAACAGAAAACCGCGAATTGCCTTAATTCGCGGCGGAAAAATATTCTTCGAGCGCATCCGCGCTCCTTTCCCTTAGCGTTTCGACCGGCGACGCAAAAACGCGGAAGGCGTCGCCCGTCCGGGTCTTGAAAACGAAATATTCCCCTTCGACGGCTATTTCCGAGATCAACGCTACCGCGGCTTCGTCGCACGACGCAGCGTCCGACAATCCGTAAAATGCCTCGCGTAAAGCGGCGAAAACGGGCAGATTAAAGCTGTTGCCCACGCTGACCGCGCTGACAATTATCAAAGAGGATTTGTTGAGTTCGCTCTCGGATACTTTCATATTGAGCTGAAAATCCTTGTCCGCAAGAGCATATCCCGTCCCGTCCATCAGCGGCACGGCGAAAAGCGGTTTGTTTACGTCGACGTAAACGGTAACTTTGTCCGGAAAAGTTCTGATAACGTTCGTAACAATATACGATCTGTCGGGATATGCCGCATAAATCCTGCGCTTGAAATCGTTCTCGTTTACTCCGATTATGGAAGCGCCCGTCTCTATCTCCAGGGCGGCATAAACCGCGTCGGCGTCATCCGACGACAACTCCTCGGTGAAAACCACGTCGACTTCGCGCACCCTGCACAGATTCCCGAAAACGGCGATGATACTCACAAGCACCAATCCTATCGCTATGGAGATTATCTTCAGTTTCACTTCTGCTTCAGACCTTTATTACCGACGCGCCCAGCGCGTTTAATACTTCTTCGGGTGCGGCGTAGCCGCGTTCTATATGATGTCCGTTTTCGACGACGGTCGTGCCCGAGGCTTTCAGCCCCGCAATCATAAGCGCCGCGCCGCCTCGTAAGTCCATTGCCTGAACTTCCGCCGCGGAAAGCGATTTTACGCCTTCGAACACGGCGACTCTTCCTTTTACTTTAACCGAAACGCCCATTTTTGTCAACTCCGCAAGATGTTTAAATCGCGTTTCGAAAATATTTTCCACGATAACGGTGCTTCCCTCCGAAACCGCCGCCAGTACCGAAAAAGGCGCCTGCAAGTCTGTAGGAAAGCCCGGGTATGTACCCGTTTCCACTACTCCCACCGCTTTTAACCTGCCGTCCGACGCCACGCGCACGGAGTTGCCGTTATACTCCACCTCTGCGCCGCTTTCCCTCAATTTTCCTATCAGGCTGAAAACGTGTTCGGGTTTCATGTCGCGCAAAACGGTTTCGCCGCCGCACACCGCCGCCGCTATCATGTACGTTCCCGCTGCGATCCTGTCGGGCATCACCTCGTATTCGGCGCCCTTTAGCGCGGAACAGCCTTCTATTTTTATGAGCTGGGTACCCGCGCCAGTTACTCTCGCGCCCGTTTTACAGAGGAAATTTCCGAGGTCCTCGATCTCGGGTTCCCTTGCGGCGTTACGTATAACGGTAACTCCGTCGATACCCGAAGCCAGCAACATGACGTTTTCGGTGGCGCCCACGGAAGGATAATCCAAAGTTACGTCGGCGCCGTGCGCTTCGGAAGCATCGCAATACAGATAACCGTACCTGTCGCGTATCCTTACTCCCATTTCGCGTAGCGCTTTCAGGTGAATGTCTATCGGTCGCAAACCGATGTCGCAACCGCCGGGATACGCCACTTTGGCTTTTTTAGTCCTCGCCAGCACGGAACCCAACATGAACAACGAACTCCTCAGTTCGCCCGCAAGCCGCGACTCGATTTCACCCGAAGTCAGATATTTCAGCGAAAGTTTGACCTTGTCGCCGCGGCGTTCCGTAACGCCGCCGAGCGCCGAAAAGATTTTCAGCATGTTATCCACGTCGGCAATGTCAGGACAGTTCGAGAGCACGACGTCTTCGCCCGTCAGAACTGCGGCGGCGATAAGCGGCAGAGCGGCGTTCTTAGCCCCCTGCACGGATATGTTTCCTTTAAGTACGGTCGGCTTCGCGTCAGCCGCCGACCCGTTGCTGATTATGTATCTCGTCACAGTACAATGTATGCGCCCCCGAGGCAAATAGCCAACAAATCAATCGGGCTTTCCGAGCCTCATCAATGCCGCGGAAGCGCACATAAAGACTATCAGCGACGTTCCGCCCGCCGAAACATACGGTAGCGGCACTCCCGTAGGCGGCACCGCGCCCGTTACCACCGCCACGTTCAGCAGAGTCTGTACCGCTATGACCGCCGTTATACCGAAAGCCGCGAGTCGCCTGAACGCGTCGGTATTGGCGAGAGCGATTTTTATTCCCGCAAATATCATCACGGCATAAACCGCAAGCACCGCGATACAGCCTATCACGCCCAGTTCCTCGCCTATCACCGAGAAAATGAAGTCGGATTCCGCAAACGGCAAAAACAGATATTTTTGTCTGCTGTTGAACAGTCCCACGCCGAAGAATCCGCCCGAACCCAACGCGTAATAGGACTGTATCAGCTGATACCCTTCCGCGCGCGGATTTGCCCACGGATCCAGAAACGCCAGCATCCTCCTGATTCGGTAAGGTTCGCTCAAAATGAGTACGGGAAGCAATACCGCAACGAGCGCCACGACGGCAAAAATGTATTTTTTGTTGAGGCCCGCCGCGAAAGTAAGCAAAAAAGCCGCCGCCGCGACCGAAAGAGTGATGGACATATTCGGTTCCAGCATTATGAGCGCGAGCACCGCCACGACGGCGGAGAGCGGCAGTAACAAGTATTTTAACTTTACGGGCGGATATGTCGAATAAATACGCGCCAGAAACAGCATCAGCGCGAATTTGGCTATTTCGGAGGGCTGAAAAGTTATGAATCCGAGGTTTATCCAGCGGGTAGCGCCGTAGCTGGTCTGTCCCAGTCCCGGTATGAAGACCGCCGCCAGCAACGCAAGCGAGATTACGAGCGCCGCCGGCGAGATCTTTTTCAGAAATTCGGGTTTTATTTTGTATATCCCGTACATCGCTGCCAGCCCCGGCAAAAATCCGAGAAGCTGTTTTTTGACGTAAAACAGCGAATCCCCGTAATCGAGTTCGGCGGAGTACGAACTTGCCGAATATATCATCAGCATTCCGAACGCAGACAATATCAGCGTCGGAATCAATACCATAAGTCTTAAACGTTTGGCGGTCCTTGCAACCGACATAGTTACGTTCGGTTCGGAGCAAGCGTCGGCGAAAACAGGTCTGAACATATTTTACCTCAGCGCGTAAACGGTGTTTTTGAAGCTTTCTCCTCTTTCCTGATACCCCGAATACCTGTCGAAACTGGCGGAGGCGGGCGAAAACAAAACCGTATCAACGGCTTCGGCGTCCTTTAAAAGATACACGGCTTCGGAAAGCGATGGGACGACCGCGATGTCCGTAAATCCCATTTTCATCGCCGAGCCGTAAATTTTTTCGGCGTTCGCTCCCGTAACCGCGACGTATTTGACTTTTCCGATGATTTTCAGGAAAAAGTCACAAAAGTCCTCTTTTTTGTCCGAGCCGCCCATTATCAGTCCTATATTTCCTTCCACGGAGTCGATCGCGCCCGAAGTCGCTGCGATATTGGTGCCTTTGGAATCGTTATAGTAGCGTTTCCCGCCGAAAGTACCTATGTATTCTATCCTGTGCGGCAACGCGCGGTAGTCGCGGACGAAATGTTTCAGTTGTTCTTTGCCCGCACCCAGAATGGAAGCTATGTTCATGACCGCCATCATGTTGAAGCGGTTGTGTTCACCCCGCACGCGGCTTTCCTTTACTGAAACGAGCGGCTGCCCGTGCATATAAAAATAGTTGTTTTTGATATAGAATTCGCCTGTCTGCTCCTTCGTGCTGACCCACAACGTTTCGCAGGCGAGACGTTTGGACAGCTCGCGTATCCTCGGCGAATCGTAATTCAAGACGGCGCGGTCCGTCGCGCACATCGCCAGAAACGGACGGCATTTCGCTTCGAAATAGGAATTGAAATCGGGATAACGGTCCATATGATCGGGCGCGATATTCAAAAACGCCGCGTACTCGGGGCGGAGCGTATACGTATATTCCAGCTGGAAACTGGACGCCTCGATTATATTATAATCGTACTTAACGCCGTCCAAAACGACCTGGCTGACGGGATAACCGACGTTGCCCATGGTGCGCGACTTGAGTCCAGCCACTTTCAGCGCTTTGTCCAGCATATCCACGGTCGTGGTCTTTCCGTTGGTGCCGGTTACGACGATCTTTACCCCTTCCAGTTCCGATTGTCCCAGTTCCATCTCGCTGACGACGCGGATGCCCGACGCTTTCAAACGCTCCAGTACCGGATGTCCGTTTTCTATCGAGGGGCTGATTACCGCAAGATCGAGATCCTTGTATATTTCCTCGCCTCTGTCGCGCCAGTTATCCGCGATTTCCAGCGTATCGTCGTATTTTCTGACAGAATATCCCTTTTTTTCAAGGAGTTGAGCTGCGGAAACGCCGCTTAAACGCATTCCCATAACCAAAGCATTTTTCATAGAACCTCGCTTAAATCACCGTGAGCGCCACAACTCCCATAACGGCGGTTACAATCGCGTACACGGCGGATATTTTGGACTCGTTCATTCCTTTCAGCTCGAGATGATGGTGTAACGGCGCCATCAGGAAAACGCGCTTTTTTCTGAGCTTGAAAGAAACGACCTGTATAATTACCGATATGCACGATACGACGTAAGTTATTCCGATAAACGCGCCGATAAAAGGATTTTTGGTAAACAACGCTATGGCGGCGAAGAACGCGCCGAGCGCGAGCGAGCCGGTATCCCCCATAAAAACAGAGGCTTTCGGGGCGTTAAAGATCAAAAACGCCATGAGTCCGCCCGCAAGAGACGCCGCTGCTATAAGTACGGATTCGAGTTCCGCCGCGTAAAGCGTGTCCCCGAGCTTTGCAGCCGAAGCGTACATGGTTGCCGCGATCAACGCGAAAAACGCGATGTAAACCGTACCCGTGCCGCCCGCAAGTCCGTCCAGACCGTCGGTAAGGTTGACGGCGTTGGACATTGCGACGAACACCACCGCAGCAAACGGCACATACCACGCGCCGAGATCGGCGGGTTCCAGCCCGAAATTCAAAAATATGGCGCTGCCGACGTAATCGCTTTTGTACGCAAACCACGCCGCGATGCCGCCGGCGGCAAGCTGAAAGAGGATCTTCTGCCACGCCGAAAGCCCTTTGTTCCGCCTCAGCTTTATCTTTATGAAGTCGTCGGTAAAACCGATAAGACCGTAGCCCAAAAACACCAGCATCAACATTCTGCCGAGTTCGCGCGAAAAAACTCCGAACGCCGCCGAAACGGCGGTCGCGGCAAATATGAATATCAGTCCGCCGAAAGTCGGCGTACCCTCCTTTTTTTCGTGCTGGTGAACGTATACGAGGACGCTTTGTCCCGCTTTCAGCCTTCCCGCAGCCGAGATTATGAACGGCGCGAGAAGCATTCCCGCAAAAAACGCCGCCGTTACGGCAATAAGTGCCTTATCGAACGCGCTCACAGATTGTATCTCCTGAAAGTTTCCAGCACTTCCGCACGGTCGGAGTACGGCTTTTTCTCGCCGCCGACGTCCATATACGTTTCGGCGCCTTTGCCCGCGATAACGACGACGTCCTCGCGTTTTGCTATGAGTAACGCGTAGGTTATTGCGCTGCCGCGGTCCGCGATGACGATATATTTGGAGCGATCCGAGCTGAAGCCCTGTTCTATGTCTGCAATAATCTGCGCAGGGTCCTCCGTGCGCGTGTTATCGCAGGTAAGCACGCTGAAATCGGCGGAACACGCCGCTATTTTTCCCATCTGGGCGCGTTTACCCCTGTCGCGGTCTCCGCCGCAACCGAATACGACTATCACCCTGCCGAGATCGCTTTTAAACGACCGCGCGGCGTTTAACAGGTTCTCCAGACCGTCGGGCGTATGCGCGTAATCTATCACCACGCGTTTGCCGCCTTCAAGCACGTTGAACCTTCCGTCCACCTCGGGCATTTCGAAAAACGCCCGCCTGATCGACTCGGTGTCCACTCCCAGCACCCGCGCGGCGGTAACCGCCGCCAATGCGTTATACAGATTGAATTTTCCGCAAAAATGAGTTTTTAATTCAAAAATGTCGTCGAAACAGTTTACTACGCACTGTATTTTTCTGACACATTCGTAGTCTATGCAGAACGTATCGGCGGGATTGTCTATGCCGTAGGACGCGGTCGGGATCTTTGCCGCGTTTATAATCGCTCGCCCCGTTTCGTCGTCGGAATTGACTACCGCGAATTCCGCGTATCCCGGAGTGAAATATCCCTGTTTTGTCCTGGAATAGCTTTCCATGTCTCCGAAATAATCGAGGTGATCGCGGCTCAGATTCGTAAACACCGCCACCTTTGCCCGGATCCCCGCCATCTTTTTCAGGAATATCGCGTGTGCCGAAACCTCCATGACGACGTACTTGACTCCCGACAGATACGCTATCTGAAAAAGTCGGTGAAGCTCTATGGGGTCGGGAGTGGTCAGCCCCGAATCGATGCGCCTGTCGTTGATAAACGCGCCCAGGGTCCCGAATACCGCCACGTTCTCGCCGCGTTTTCTGAGTATTTCGGCAATCATTTTGCAGGTGGTTGTTTTGCCGTTTGTGCCGGTTACCGTTACGATACAAAGATGTTTATGCGCGTTCAGGTAAAAATTCGCCGCCATCACCGACATCGCAAGCCTGACGTCGGGGACGACGATGCCGGGAACGGAACAGTTCAAAGGAGCTTCCGCGACGTATGCCGCGGCTCCGAGCCGTACGGCGTCGTTTACGTATGCCGCGCCGTCGTCGGATCTGCCGCGTATGGCAAAAAACAAGGCTCCGGGGATACATTCCCCCGATTTGTGGGTCAATAACGTGAAATCCTGTTCGGGCGACAACTCTCCGCGGATTTCGTAGCCCAGTCCCTCGGTCAATTCCTCCAATCGCATTTTAAGCCTCCTTCGTTCACTGTAAATATGCGAACATGTTCGTATAGATCTCTCCCACATACGGCGCCGCGACCACCCCGCCGTAATACGCTCCCACAGGCTCGTCCACCATAAACAGGGTTATGTACTCGGGGTCTTCCGCCGGCGCGAAACCTATGAAAGTTGATATGTATTTTCCGCGCGCAATCTGTCCGTTCTCGTACTTTTGCGCGGTGCCCGTTTTTCCGCCTACGCGTATGCCTTCCACCGCAGCGTTTTTGCCCGAACCTTCCAAAACGACCGTTTCGAGCATCGCCCTCAGCGTTGCCGAAGTCGATTCCGACAATATCCTTTCCCCCTTACCGGCGCCTGCACTGAATAGTATGCCGCTTTCGTTTTCTATTTTTGCAACCAACGAGGGAGTAATTTTGTATCCGCCGTTGATTGCCGCCGCCGAAGCGGCGAGCAGACCTATCGGAGTAACCGCGACCGCCTGCCCGAAGCCTATTCTGGCAAGATCGACGTTTTTGACGGACGCAAGCGGTATGATCAGTCCGGAGCCCTCCCCCGACATGTCGATACCCGTCTTTTTAGTCAGTCCGAAAGCCGATATGCCCTCGTAAAACCTTTCCGCGCCCAGTTCCAGCGCCGCGCTCATGAACACGCAGTTGCACGAGTTCTTTACGCCCTCCGCAAAAGTCTGCGAGCCGTGCCCTATCGCGCGCCAGCAACGTATTTTCTGTCCGTCCACGCTCATGGAACCGGAACAATAATAGCTTTTCTTGTCGTTCACCAGTCCCGCTTCGATAGCCAGCGCCGAGGTTATAATCTTGAACGTCGAGCCCGGTTCGAACACGTCCGAAACGATTTTCGGGCGCGCCGCTTCCAAAAGCGCCTGAACGTCGTCGCGCGGCACGTTGTTCAGATCGAAAGACGGACTTTCCGCCAGTGCGAGTATTTCGCCCGTGTTACAGTTCATGACTATTGCCGCGACCGCTTTTGCCGAATGCGTCAGCATCGCGCGCTCGACGGCGTTTTCCACGATACTTTGTATATGATAATCCAAACTAAGATATACGTCCGCGCCCCGCGTTCCTTCGACATAATAAGTCTCTCCGTCCTCCAGTTCGCGCCCGACGAGATCCGCACCCGTCAAAACGTAGCCGTCGTTTCCTTTCAGATACGCGTTATAGTAGGATTCTATCCCGGTCTGTCCGTCCGTGTCGGTATTCGTAAATCCCAGCACCTGGGTCATGAAATCGCCGTAAGGATAAACGCGCACTATGTCTTCCGAAACGTATATCCCCTCCGTTCCCGAATCCACGATGCGAAGCATGGTTTCTTTGTCCGCGCCTCGTTTTAAGGTTATTTCCGAAGACCGCGAATTGAGTTTTTCGTACAGCTTTTCGTAGTCGAGTTCGAGAATCTCGCTCAATATGCTCGCCGCCTGCTGTTTGTTTTTGATGGAAACGGGTCTTGCGTACAGGGTATAGCGCGTCTCGCTGGCGGCGAGAACGGTACCGTTGCGGTCAAGTATCTCGCCGCGCTCGGCTTTCAGAGGCACGTCGCGGTACCATTGTTCCAAGGCTTTGACTCGCAGATTGTCGGCGTTGACAATCCCCACGTAAACGAGTTTTGCCACAACCGCCGTAAATAAAAAGGCTATCAGCAACAATATCGCCGATAACCTCTTCCTTTGCCTGAATGCGGTAATTTTCGTAAGCCCCTCCCCGGGGGAGAAATCTTATTTGTTGGAGAGCGCGTCAAGGAATTCGTCGAAAGCGTTTCCTTCGGGCGTCTCCCGCTCGATCGAAAGCGCCGCTATCTCCCCACCGGTAGCGTCCGCCTCTGCGTTTACGGTCTTTTTGTCGGTATTGACCGCAATAATAATAGATGCAAGCGCAACAACGATAAGAACGTATACGGCCGTAAAAATTTTACCCGCCTTTGTCATTTTGCGTTTTACGCGGCTCTTTTCCGCGGTACGGGGACGTGCGGCGGCGTATTTGTCCATATAAAACTCTTCTTCCGAAACCATTTTTTCGGGAGTGTCGCGGTGAAGCTGTTTCACCATGTATTCGTGATAGTCGGTATACGATTCTATGGCTTTGGGATTCTCGCGGACGACGGCAAGTTGCCCGTTTCCGCCGTAAACGGTACTGCGACCGAGTTCGGTATTCTTCTTTCCGAGCATAAATCTGTCGTAGTCCGTCATCTCGCCGTGCGGACAATCGACCGAGTTGTCTATAGTAGAAATGTCTCTTCTGAGCGTTACCATGATACCCTCCTTTTTATACTCTTTCGGCGATCCTGAGCTTTGCGCTCAACGCCCTCGGGTTCGCCTCCAGTTCCTCCGCCGAAGCCGTAATCGGCTTCTTGGTCAGAATCTCTATCTCCTTTCTTTTACCGCAAACGCATACGGGCAGGTTCTTAGGACATATGCAATCTTTTTCCAATTCCCTGAATGCGTTTTTTACGATCCTGTCTTCCAGCGAATGGAAAGTTATAACCGCTATCCTGCCCCCTTTGACAAGCGTTTTCGCGCCCGCCGTAACGGCTTTATCGAGTCCGTCCAGTTCGCCGTTGACCTCTATGCGTATCGCCTGGAACACGCGTTTCGCCGGATGCCCGGAGCGGCCGAAAGCGGGATAATGCGCCGAAATGATTTTCACCAGTTCTCCCGTTGTTTTCAAGGCTTCGGATTCCCTGCGTTTTACTATGTCGCGCGCTATGGCGTAAGCGTTTTTTTCCTCGCCGTAATCGCGGAATATCTTCGTCAGCTTTTCGACGGGATAGCCGTTCACGACGTCGTAAGCGGAGAAGCTTTGATTGGTGTCCATCCGCATATCCAGCGGAGCGTCGTGCATATAGCTGAACCCGCGTTCGGGTGTATCTATCTGCGGCGACGAGATACCCAAATCCATCAGTATCCCGTTTACGGAATTAATGCCGTTCTCCGACAGAACTTCGTTCATACGCTTGAAATCGCAGTTTACGAAAGTAACTTTGTCGGCGTAGCTATTAAGTTTCTCCTTGCCGAAAGCGATGGCTTCGGGGTCGAGGTCGAACGCGAACAGTCTGCCGCGGTTTAACCTCTTTGCTATCTCCAGCGAATGACCCGCGCCGCCCAGAGTGCAATCGACGTATATGCCGTCGGGGTCGATATTCAGTCCCTCGACGCACTCACGGAGCATTACGGGAACGTGCCTAAATTCCATACGCTCCCAACGCGGAAAGCTTGTCTTCGTAGGATTCGGCTTTCCCGTGCAGATCGTTGTACCTTTCCTCGGACCAGATCTCGATGACGCTGCCCGCACCCGTTACGACGACGTTTTTGACGATCCCGGCGTACTCTCTGGAATGAAGCGGAAGTACGAATCTGCCCTGAGCGTCCTCCTCGGGTTCAACGGCGGAGGACATGATGTCGGCGACCACCCTTCTCGCCCTGACGTCGGAAAAGGGTATCGCGCGGAATTTTTCGTTCAGCGCTTCGAAATCCTCGCGGGGCATTACCGTCAGGCAATCCGCGCCGTAGATAATGACGTAACCGCTGCCTACGGACTGACGCAGCTTGGCGGGCAAACGCATTCTGCATTTGTCGTCGAGCATCAGATTGTATTTTCCGAGGAAGCAGTAAGCCATAATATCTCCTTTGTTTGTACTTTAATTATAAACTCAAAATTAACCACTTTCAACCACTTTGAAAAAATTTGAAGTTTGCGAGCCGAAAATTTTGGGAAAGGAAGCCTGAAATCGGGGGCGCAAAATAATATTTGAGAACAGGCGTTCTGAAATTCGGATCAAAGCCGTAACCGGAGCTTTCCGAGACGAATTATTGCTTAGCGCAATCGGAAACTTTCGTTCCGAACTAAACGACCGAAAATGAAAGACCGCGTTACGATCAAAAACGCTGTCTCACCGTCCGACGTGTTGCGGCATACAACGGAAATTTAAGCATGTTCCGACGGCTAAGCCCTATTGACTTTTCGGTTCGGCTTTTTATGATTTTTTTGAGTAAAGCGAATAAAATGTGCGAAATTATCGACGAGCTTTAAAAAAGTTTTCAATAATAAAGCGCGCTAAAAACGCGCGCTTATATATTTATCCGTATATATAAATATACGGGAGCAGCCTGCCGAGCCGACCGATAATGATCAAACCGCAAAACAGCGGCGCGAAAATGCGCTTCAAACGCCGTCGCCGACAGTATCCGAGGCAATGAGCCGAAGCTTGTTCCCGAGCTTGTCGCACGACGTCAGATAGTATTCCGTTTCGCCGCGCTTCAGGTAAGTCTCGGTCCTCGCTTTTGAGCCGTGCAAGTGCCCGTACACCACCTTTTCGACTGAGTAACGGTTAAACAACTCCGTAAAAACCGAGGAAGAAAAGCGCGAATCAAAGGGCGGAAAATGAATCATAGCTATTAACATATCGCCGTCGGTTCTGATTTTTTCGGCGCATTTCAGACTCATTTCCATGCGTATGACTTCTCTTTTTAAAATCTTTTCGTCTTCGGGAGAAGCGGCGGCGCCAAGCTCCGGAATACTCCAGCCGCGCGAGCCGGCAAACACGTATTTCCCTATTTTCATAGCGTCGTTCTGGATACAGAAGCTGTTTTCGGGAAGTGCCGCGCGGATCTTCGAAATACTGCTCCACCAGTAATCGTGGTTACCGCGTATATATATTTTTTTGCCGGGAAGCGCCCCTATCTTTTTCAGATCCTCGATCGCTTCGTCCAGAGTCATGCCCCACGAAACGTCGCCGGCGATCAGCACGACGTCGTCTTCGGATACCTTTGCCGACCAGTCGCTCTCTATCGCGTCCCAATGGTTTTCCCAAACAGCGCCGAAAATCGACATGGGTTTGTCCGCGGTAAAGGAAAGATGGGGATCGCTGATTGCAAAAACTTTCATTGCGAAACGTCTATCGAAAGCACTTCTTCCATTCTGGTCAGGACGTCCTCTTTGCCCTGACGGGTCAGAGCGGAGGAAACGATAATGTTGTCCGCCCCTATTTTCAAAGCCTGCGCCGTCTGTCTGCGGCGAACGATCGTCTGCGACCTGGACAGTTTATCCGCCTTTGTCAACACGACGGTAAAGGGTATAGCGTAATGATACATATAGTTTATCATCTGCACGTCGCCCTCGCCCGGCTCGCGGCGGACGTCGAGAAGCAGAAAAACGTGTCTTAAATTTTTTCTGGCGGCAAAATAGGCTTCGATAAGCTCCGCCCATTTCAGCTTTTCGTCGTCGGAAACCCGCGCGAAACCGTATCCGGGAAGATCCACCAGATTGAATTCGCCGCCGTTGACCGAAAAATAATTGACAAGTCGCGTGCGCCCGGGGTCCTTTGACGTTTTTGCAAGCTTGGAATTGCCCGTGATCAGATTGATGAAGCTGGATTTGCCGACGTTGGAGCGTCCCGCAACGGCTATCTCGGGGGTGTCGCCCCCGATAAGCTGCGCGGGATAAGCCGCTCCCGTAACGTATTCGGCCCTTTTTATCACCATACTATAGCGTTCCTCAATACGGCGCCGACGTTGTCGACGAATTTGAAATCGATCCTGCGTTTTACCGCGTCGGGCAGTTCTTTATAGTCTTTTCTGTTTTCCTCGGGAAGGAAGATCGTTTTTATACCGTCGCGCATTGCCGCAAGCGATTTTTCCTTTAAGCCGCCTATCGGCAAAACCTTGCCCCTGAGCGTCAGTTCCCCCGTCATCGCGACGTCGCCCCTGACGGGCTTGCCGCTAGCCGCCGAGCATACCGCCGTGGCGATAGTGATCCCGGCGCTGGGTCCGTCCTTCGGGGTGGCGCCTTCGGGAACGTGGATATGTACGTCGTGAGTGGCGAAAAAGTTTTCGGGTATTCCCCATTCCGCGCCGAACGAACGGCAGTAGCTGATCGCTATACGCGCCGATTCCTTCATGACCTCGCCGAGGTTCCCCGTAAGAAGTATCTCGCCTTTACCTTCGGTAAACGCAACCTCCACCTCCAGAGTGTCGCCTCCGACCTCGGTCCACGCAAGCCCCGTAACCACGCCGCTTTCGTCGGGTCTTAATTTCGCGCTTAAGGGGTATTTGGGTTCGCCTAAAAACTTCGGAAGATTCTTTGTCGTGACCGAAATACGCTTGTGTTCGGGGTTTTCCACGAACGCCTTGGCGACCTTTCTGACGACGGCGTTTATCTGCTTTTCGAGCGCCCTGACTCCCGATTCGCGCGTGTAATTGTGGATTATATCCATTATAGCGTCCTCGGAAACGGTGACCCACTCGGGAGAAACGCCGTTTTGCTTCAACGCTTTTTTGACCAGATAGCGTTTGGCTATCTCGCGCTTTTCGATATCCGTATAGCCGCTGAGCTCTATGATCTCCATTCTGTCGAGCAAAGGTCTCGAAATGGTGTCCAGCACGTTGGCGGTGGTTATGAAAAGCACCTTGGAAAGGTCGAAAGGCACTTCGAGGAAATGGTCGCGGAAGTTTTTGTTCTGTTCCGGATCCAAAACTTCCAAAAGCGCGCTGGCGGGATCGCCTTTATAATCGGACGCCATCTTGTCGATCTCGTCCATCAAAAACACGGGGTTCATGCTGCCCGCCGCCATTATCGACGTGATAATCCTGCCCGGCATAGCGCCGACATAGGTTTTTCTGTGTCCGCGGATCTCCGCCTCGTCGCGTATGCCGCCGAAAGAAAGACGCACGTACTTTTTGTTCATTGCTCTCGCTATCGACTGAGCTATCGAGGTCTTGCCTACCCCGGGAGGTCCGACCAGACAGATTATCGGGCTTCTGCCCTCTTTGGACAGCTTCCTGACCGCAAGCGCCTCGATAAGGCGTTCCTTGACCTTTTCGAGCCCGTAATGGTCTTCGTCAAGCACCCTTTCGGCTTCTTTCAGATCCTCGTTGTCGTCGGTATACACGCCCCAGGGCAGTTCGATAACGGTGTCGAGATAATTTTTCAGAAGCGCCATGTCGGGCGATGACGGCGCGGTACGGTTCAGCCTTCTGACCTCGCGGCGGAATTTTTCCTTGTTCTCCTCGGAAGTTTTCAGCGCGTCGATCTTTTCTAGATAGCTTTCGGACTCGTCCTCCTCGTCTATCTCGCGCGAAAGCGCCTTTATCTGCTCGCGCACGTAATAGTCGCGCTGGTTGTCGTCCATTGCCGCCTGAACCATTCTGTGAACGCGGCTGTCCACTTCCTCTATGTCCAGTTCGTCCTTCAACGCCTGGATCATTTTCATGGCGCGGTTGACGGTGTTCAGCTCCGCGAAAAAGTACATTTTGTCGGCGTGCCTGAGTTTCAGCGCCGTGCGGTCTATGTCCTGATTTATCAGTTCGACGTCCTCGAAACAGCCGAACTCATCCGGCTCCTCCTCGGAGAAAAGCTCGTCGTAACGCTCCTTCAGCTCGCGCATCAGCCCGGGAAGGTTTTCGTCGTAAGTTTCCGTAAAGCGCGCGGGCGCAACGGTAACTATGTACGGACAACGCTCGTCGGACTCTACTTTCACGACCTTATAACGCGAACGGCGGCTGGTATACATCAGTACGCCCGAACTGCTTTTCACGACCATAAACTGGTCTATATCGGCGGGGATGCAAATATCTCCGCATTTTACGACGCGATCGCCCGAAACGTCGGGCACGAGTACCAGTCTTTCGTGAGCGTCTATTGCCGCGCGAACGGTGTCGGTAGCGGCGGAATCCAGATCGACTTTGCCGCTTTCGTTCGGGAAAACGGCTTTTTTGATCGATATGGCTTTGATTTTTATGTCCTGCATATTTATTTCCCTGTCCATAATCGGATTTTAACATTTTGCAGGGGCGAAATCAACGACTAATATTTGGCTGTTATTCGGCTTTGTTCGCCTCCTGCGGTATTTCGCGAGTTATAACCTTGGGCGGTTCGCCCGAAGTTATGCACGCTTCGTCTATTACCACTTCGGAAATCTCTTCGGCGCGGTCGGGCAATTCGTACATTATCTTCATCATCGCCTTTTCGAGGACCGTCCTCAGTCCTCGCGCGCCCGTCTTAAGTTGTATCGCCTTGTCCGCCACGGCTTCGATGGCTTTTTCGGTAAATTTCAGCTTCATTCCGTCCAGCCCGAACAGTTTTTCGTATTGCTTGGTAAGCGCGTTCTTCGGCTCGGTAAGAATGGATACGAGCGCCTTGCGGTCGAGAGGCTCCAACGTCGCCACTATCGGCACTCTGCCCACAAACTCGGGTATCAGCCCGTATTTGATGAGGTCGTCGGGCTGAAGTTCCTTAAGCGATTCGCTGTAGCCTTCCTCGCCGCGCTTCAGCGCTCCGGTAAAGCCTATGGAAGAAGCGTCCATACGCCTCTCGACGATCTTTTCGAGTCCCACGAACGCGCCGCCGCATATAAACAGAATATTGGTGGTGTCTATCGTGATACACTCCTGGTACGGGTGCTTTCTGCCGCCCGTCGGCGGTACGCTGGCGACGGTGGATTCGAGTATCTTCAACAACGCCTGCTGTACGCCCTCGCCCGAAACGTCGCGCGTAATGCTCATATTCTCGCTTTTACGGCAGATCTTGTCGATTTCGTCGATATAAATTATTCCGCGCTCCGCCGCCTTGACGTCGCCGCCCGCGGCGTGTATGAGTTTTAGCAGAATGTTTTCGACGTCCTCGCCCACATAACCCGCCTCGGTAAGCGTGGTGGCGTCGGCTATCGCGAAAGGCACGTTGATGATGTCCGCCAGCGTCTTTGCCAGAAGCGTCTTGCCCGAACCCGTCGGTCCCAGCATCAGAATGTTGGATTTTTCGAGACGGGTTTCGCCATCCGCCTTGCCCCTGTCCGAGCTGTTGACGCGCTTATAGTGGTTATACACCGCTACCGAAAGCACGCGCTTGGCGTCGTCCTGTCCGACGATATAGTCGTCCAGCTTAGCCTTGATCTCGCTGGGTCTGGGCACTCTCCCCGGCGCGCCGAAGGCGCGCGGATCGCGCGATTCGGCTCCGTCGCCCAGATGGGCGTCCTCGAACGCCAGACGCTTTACGCAGGTAGAACAGATATAACTGCCGCCCTGACCCGCGTACATGGTCTTGACCTCGTATTCGCTTTTACCGCAAAAACTGCATTTTATAGGCGTATAATCGCTCATACCCTCTCCTAAGCGCGTTTGGTATACACCATATCCACCAAACCGTATTCTTTGGCTTCTTCCGCGCTCATATAGTTGTCCCTGTCGGTATCGCGCGCGATCTCCTCGATGCTCCTGCCGGTGGCTTCCGCAAGGAATCTGTTGAGTTTTTCGCGCGTTTTAAGGATATGGTCGGCGACGATCTTTATGTCGCTCGCCTGTCCCTGAACGCCGCCCAGAGGCTGATGGATCATGACTTCGGAATTGGGCAGGCAGATGCGTTTGCCCTTTGTGCCCGCCGCCAGAAGAAACGCTCCCATCGACGCCGCCATTCCCACGCATATCGTGGAAACGTCGCATTTGATATAGTTCATGGTGTCGAATATCGCCATGCCCGCGGTTACCGAACCGCCGGGCGAATTGATGTAAAGCGATATGTCTTTCGACGGGTCTTTGGTTTCCAGATACAACAGCTGTCCCACGACCAGATTGGCGGTGGCGTCGTCTATCGCACCGGTTAAGAATATTATTCTGTCCTCCAACAGTCTGGAGTACAGATCGTATGCCGTCTGACCGCGGTTACCCGTTTCGATAACGGTCGGGATCGGCATCATGACTGACTTGATCTCGTTCATATTCACTCTCCTTTTTCCCCGTCCCTCCGAGTGTGATTATTCTATTGTATTGTTCTCCCTCAGGAATTTGTAAAGGTTTTCCGAAGTCATCCTCTGCAAAATTCCGTCCATCGCGTATTCACCCGAATCCTTGACGTATTGCTCGCGGCTCTTGCCCGCTTTTTCGGCGGCGGCGTTCAGCTCGGAATCGAAAGCTTCCTGGGTGGGAACGAGGCTTTCCTTTCTGATAAGGGCGTGGAGCACGACGCTGGCTTTGACGTCGCGGGCGGCGCGCTGTTTCATATCCTCTTTCAGTTTTTCCTCGGTCATTCCCGTGTACTTCAGATAATCTTCCATCTTCAGACCGTACATCTGCATGTTCTGAGCCATTTCGCCGTATTCGCGTTCGACTTCGTCGTCCACCATGGCGTCGGGAATGTCGACCTCGGTGCCGTCGACGACCTTTTCGAGAAGCGCGTTGTTTTCTTCGGCGACCGCTTTTTGTTCGGCTTCGGAGATAAGTCTTGCCCTAATACCCTCTTTGTATTCGGCAAAGGTGTCGTATTCTCCGAGATCCTTTGCAAACTCGTCGTCCGCCGCAGGCAGCTCTTTGACCTTGATCTCGTGAACGAGACATTTGAATACCGCGGCTTTGCCCTTGAGGTTCTCGGCGTGATAATCTTCGGGGAAAGTAACGTTGACGTCGAATTCCTCGCCTATCTTCTTGCCCACGACCTGCTCCTCGAATCCGGGAATGAAAGTGTGAGAGCCGATGGTCAGAGAGTATTTTTCGGCTTTTCCGCCCTCGAATTCCACGCCGTCTACGGAACCGCAATAGTCTATGGACACCATGTCCCCGTCCTGAACGGCGCGGTCGGTAACGTCAACGAAACGCGCGGCGGCGTCGAGATCGGAGTCGATCACGCGCTGGACGTCCTCGTCGGCGACGGCTTTCCTTTCCGCCTTGGCGATCTTCAGTCCTTTGTAGGCGCCGAGTTCGAATTCGGGATATACCGCCACGGTCAGGGTGAATTTGAAAGCGTCCTCGTCCACGGAGGTGACGTTCACGTCGGGACGCGAAACGACGTTAAGCTTGTCCTTCTCGATTATCTGCTGATAATATTCGTCGATAGCGAGTTCCATGGCGTCTTCCATGAAGATCTCGACGCCGTAACGCTTGACCAATATGCTGTAGGGAACTTTGCCTTTGCGGAAGCCTTCCACCGCGAACTGGTGTTTGGTCTTCTGATACGCTTTCTGGAAAAAGTTTTTCCATTCTTCTTTCTCGACGCTGACGGCGAGTTCCACTCTCGATTTTTCGAGTTTCTGTAATGAATATTCCATAATATGATTACCTCCGTTGGTTACTGGATTTTTTCTTGCGAACTCCGTCTATATTACCATATCCCGCCGAGATATGCAAATAAAAAATGTACAAGTTTTATAATTATATAATATATTTTAGTTTCCGCGCCGCGCCGGAAGAAAACGGCGCGGCAAAAGCTCGCCGCGCTTTACTTATTTAAAAATTCGGGATATAATCGGAGTATGCCTAACGATATGATAACTTTAAAAGCGCATGCCAAAGAACTGAGCGAAGCTTTAGCCGGCGGAAAAATAAACAAGATCTCCGCCGCGGGCGGCGACATTTTTTATATTTTTCTGCGCGCAAAAGGCAAAAACCGTATTCTGTACGCCTCCGTGCGCTCCGAAGTGGCGGGAATATTCCTGACCGAGCGCACCGCGGGCGAATTCGGCCAGCCCAACAATTTCTGCATGTGCCTCAGAAAGCACCTCGTCGGCGCGACGGTAGAGGGTTTCGATATCATAAACGAGGACAGGATCGTGGCGATGCGTCTGATGTCCAAAAACGAGCTTAACGACGCCGCAAGATATTCGCTGATAACGGAAATCATGGGCGGAGCTTCGAACATCGTGCTTACCGACGGCGACGATACCGTCATAGACGCCGCAAAAAGGATCCTGAACGAAAATTCCCGCCCCGTATATCCGCATTTCAAATACGAACCGCCCAAACGCGGCAAGATACTCCTTTCCTCCGCAGAAGCCCCGGACGTTCTGAAAAATGCCGGCTCGCCCGAAGAAGCGTTCGCCGCGCTGAACGGACTGTCGAAAGAATCAGCCGCGGAACTGTACCGTCTCGTGAGCGAGATCGGCGCGGAAAAAGCGCTGAGCCGTATGGACGACCTGTATGCTTACGAAGGCTACTCCCCCGCGGTGTCCGAAGGAAGCAAGCGCGCTTTTTACGCCTATCCGTATTCGGGCGTTACCCGCTATACCGCCGTTCCGTCGCTATCCGCGGCAATGGATCTGACGTATTCGCTGACGGTCCGCGAACGAGAAACGTCGCGCCGTTCCGCTGCGGTCAGAAAGCGTCTTTCCGCCCTCGAGAAGAAGCTGAAAAAGCACATCGAGCAATCCCGAAACGTTCTTTCGGACCCGGGCAAAAAAGAAAGGTATCTGGAGTTGGGGGAGATATTAAAATGCAATTTTTCGCGGATTCAACGCGGAATGAGTATTATAGAATGTTACGATTTTTATAATACTCGGAATGTGAAAATCGAATTAAACCCTACTTTTTCCGCAAAAAAGAACGTTGAACACTATTTTAAGCAATATGCAAAGGCAAAGGGCGCGGAAAGCTTCGCGAGAGAAGATCTGAAGCGTTCCGAGGAGCTTTCGGAACGCGTAAAAGAGCTGAAAACTTATATACGGAACTGTTCCTCCGAAGCGGAGTTCAAAGAAATCGACGAGGAGCTTTCGTCGCTTAGCGGAAAGCCCACGCTCCCTGTCCGCGGCAAGGCGAAAAACACGCCGAAGACTCCTCCCTACCGTGAAGAGATCGAAGGATTCACCGTGTTCGTCGGAAAGAACTCCAAACAAAACGAACGGGTCACTTTCGAGCTTGCGGGGGCGTCGGACGTATGGCTGCACGCCAAAAACTTTCACGGCGCGCACGGACTTATCGTAAGCGGCGGCAAAGAAGTTCCCGACTCCGTCATAGAACGCGCGGCGGCGATAGTAGCGGGTTTTTCCGAGTGCGCCGACGCCCCGAAAGCAGAAGTAGATTACACCCTGAGAAAGTTCGTCAAGCGGTTGAAGGGCTCGCGCGTTACCTATACCGAATACAAAACGGTCGTCGTCAAACCCATTTCGATCGACAAATTTTGACATTAACGGCGCCTTACGCCTTTGGGTTTCAATTTCAGCAAGCCCGTATCCGCATAGCGCTTTGTCGCCGCTTCTTTTTTTTCGGCCGCGCTTTCTATCAGAAGCCGCAGGTAGTCCGTGAACGAATATTCCTTAAACAGGTACGCCGCGAGCGAACCGGGCACCGTGTTTATTTCGTTGAAGAAGACGCCCTCTTTACACGCCAGAAAATCTATTCTTACCGCGCCTTCCGTGCCTAAAGCTTCGGCAACGATCGCCGCAAGGCGCACGGCTTCGGCCTTGTCCGAATCGGAAACCGCACTTTCGGGAAGGTCGTCTGCGTTCTCTTTTAATGTGTATTTATCTGCAAACGAGAGTATTTTGCCGCTTTTAAAGGGTATTTCAGGCTCTGAAAGCGTCATTTTGCCGTTTGTCGTCAAAACCGCGACGTTCAGATCGCACGCTCCCGTAAGATAGCTTTCGCATATGACTTCGTCGCCGAACTTAAACGCCGATTCCAGCGCCGCCGCCGCTTCCGCCGCGGTTTCCGCTATGGCTATGCCCAGACTGCTCCCGCCGTTATTCGCTTTGAATATCAGCGGAAAATCGTTTTCCTTTAGCCCGGCGAGCGCGCTTTCCTTTTCGGAAGCTTTTATCAGCTTCCATTTGGTAACGGGCACGTTTTTTGCCGAAAGCAGCGTTTTTGCGGCGGCTTTATTCATTCCCATGGCGGAAGCGAACACGCCGGAAGAACAATACGGTATGCCGTTTACGTCCAAAAAGCCCTGCAACGCGCCGTTCTCTCCCGCTCCGCCGTGACACGCTATCAGCGCGCAGTCCGCTTTTATCCACGCTTTTGCCTTTCCGCGTTTCAGTTTGTAAAGCGTTTTCCCCGAAACAACCACTTCCGCAAACCGCTTTTCGTCGAAAGGCGCATAGGACGTTATTTCCGCCAGTTCTTCGCCCGTGAACCAGCGCCCGTGCTTTCCGTATACGGGAATAAGTCTTATGCCGCGCGACGGCGCGTTCCGCATTATCTCCGTGGCGGTAACGACGGAAACGTCGTGTTCGGGAGAATCGAGTCCGTAAAACAATAAGCAGTTGATCATATTGCCTCCGTCAGGGTATATCGTTTTGAAACCATACGACGTCGCCGCTCTCCAGCAATGCGGCAAGCGTTTTTTCGACCTCGGAAAAATGCCTGAGTCTGATGATCTTTCCGTTAAAAGCGCGTTTTCCGAGTTCCTTTTTTATTATTCCGGCGTTTTCGCCGACAAGCACGACCATGTCCGCCGCCTCGGCGAGAGCGTCGGCAAAACGAGCGTTTATGCGTTTTTTTGCTTTGCCGAGTTCGGTTATCCCCTGCGCGACAACGATCTTCCTGCCCGAAAAGGCTTTCAGCGACTCCGCCGAGGACAACGCCCCTTCGATATTGGAGTTATATCCGTCGTCGATAAGTGTGATCTCGCCCTCCCGTTTCACCTCGAACCGGTGGGGAACGGGTCGAATAAGCTTGAGCCGCGCGGCTATGTCTTTTAGCGGCACGCCGAGTTTTAACGCCGTTGCCGCCGCCATGGCGGCGTTATAGGCGTTGTATTTTCCGTGCAAAGGGAACTCCACGAACCGCCTTTCGCCTTTAAATGTAAGGAAAAAGCGTAATCCTTTTTCGGTTTCGGTTACTTTTTCGGCTCTCACGTCCCCCTCCGCGCCCGCCGTCAGCGCCGACGGGAAACGCTTCGCCATCTTCATGGTATACTCGTTCGCTCCGTTTAAAACGAGGCGGGCGGGATCCTCCAGCGCTTCGCCGAGGCGCGCCTTTTCCGCCGCCACGCGCTCTATGCTGCCGAAAGTTTCCAGATGCTGTTCGCATACTCCCGTGATAATACCGTAATCGGGTTTAAGAAGTCTGACGAGCTCGTCTATGTCGCCCTTTCTCCGAGCGCCGAACTCGGCGACGAAAACCTGTTCCCCGCGATAGCTTTCGAGACTTTTGACTATCCCGAAGGGCGTATTCAGATTGCCCGCCGTGGCAAGAACGGTATAATGCCCTTCGAGAACGGTTTTCAACATGTTTTTGACGCCCGTCTTGCCGTAGCTGCCCGTAACAGCCACCCTAATACAGTTCAGACGCGCAAATTTTTCGGAATATTTTTTCAAATATCGGGCGTTATTCGCTTTTTCGAACGGGAGCGCAGCCAATGCCGCCGCATCCATTAAGACGCCCGAGACGGCGAGGCAGAACGCGCAATAAGCTACCCCCGCGGCGGTACTCCCGAACGCGAACAAAGCCGCGTTGACGGCAAACTGAAACGCAAGATACAATATGTAAAATCTCGTGGCGCGCGCCGTGAATCTGAATTTAACGCGCATACGCCACGCCCCGACCGAATAATATATCAGTAAGACGAATACCGATGCCTCGAAAGCAATCACTCCGGCGCCTTTACGGTAATTTTCCGCTACGGCGAAAGTCACGCCGAGCGCGAACAAAACGAAGTATTCGCCGAGTTCCGACCGCGACAAAAGCGCGGGATAATAGTTTGCCGCCTGAATTTTACCCGCTTTAACGAGGCTTTTCGGAACCGCTACGGCAAGCGTGGTAAAAAACAAGGCGATGAAAACGTATTCCGTCATACACTATTCCCCGCCAATATATGCTTTTATCAGCACGATTGTTTCAGCCGTTCGGTCGAGATACGAAAAATGTCCGGCGTCCTTGAAAACGTGCAGCTCGGAACCGCGTATCAGCCGTCTGTAGCGGTACGCCATATACGCTTTCGTGTCGCGGTCGCGCCCGCCCCAAAGTATCAGCGCGCCGCATTTTATCTTTGCCGCTTCGGCTTCCTGATACTCGTTGACGACGTTTACCAAAGTGGCTTTCAAATAACCCGAAGCCGCCTCGTAATCCAGAGATCCTTTAAGTCCCCTATCGTTATATTTTTTTAGTATTTTATGAATTTTGGAACGCAAACGCTTGAAAACGACCCCTCTCGGCTTTAATCCGGCAGCGTCAACGAGAATGAGTTTTCTAACCAGCGCGGGATACTTTACGGCCGTTTTGACGGCGACTCTGCCGCCGAAGGAATGCCCGAGGACCACGGCGGTTTCCACGTTTAAAGCTTTTGCGGTTTCCATTACGCCGTCCGCATAGTCGTCGACGGTAAGCGCCCTGTCCGGATGCGGCGTTTCACCGAACCCGTACATATCCGCGGCGATCACCCTGTATTCGTTTTCGAGAGCTTTTGCGATAGGTCCGAAAGCGGCTGCCGAGGCTCCCCAGCCGTGCAATAGGATAACTGCGGGAGCGTCCTTTTTTCCAGTTACGACGCAACGAAACATATTAAATAATATGCCGGGGAGTATCAAAACGTCATAGTTCATACGGCTAAAAGCGCATGCTCTTCCCGAAAATAAAAAAGCGCCGTTTAAGGCGCGGTTTTTATTAATTAAGGCTGTTTACGGTCGAAATAGTACCAATAAATCCTGGCGGGCTTATCCCAGCCGTAGTAATGGGGTCTGAGCCCCGCGCTGACAAAACCCGTCTTTTCGTAAAGCGCGATGGCGGCTTCGTTGGAGTTATCCACCTCCAGCGTAACGGCTACGATATCAAGCGAACGCGCCTTGTCGAGGATCGCTTTCATTATTTCCGTTCCCGCTCCGGACCTGCGATACGGCGCGGAAACGGCGATATTCATGATATGCGCCTCGTCCTCGACGTGCGCGAAGCCGCCGTAACCCATCAGCTTTCCGTCCTCGCTCTCAGCGACGAAATAATGCTTGTGTTTATCGGCGTATTCCATGCAAAAGCTGTCGTATGACCACGGATGTTCGAAACATTCCTTCTCGATCTCGGCGATACCGAACAGGTCTTTCAGTTCGTAAGGGCGCACGCTGAAGTTCATTTCTGATTCTCCGCGGAGGATTTTTTGATATAAAACGGACGCGCCAGCTCGGTAAACTCGCCTTTTCCGACCTTTTGCAACAATACCTTTTCCGCACCCGAAGGATCGGGAGATAAGTAATATACCCTTTCCAAACCGTTAAAACGCGCTTCGTCCAGCTCCGACGCGTTCACGGCGAGATATTCGTCCTCGCCCGCGCGACGTTTCAGCGCGTAAAAATTGTCGTTTTTGCAGTCCATCAGCGCAATGACGTCGTCCTTGCCGAACACCACGCTTTCAAGAGCCGTAAGTTCTACCGTTTTCGCGCCCGAGGCGCGCGCCAGAGCGTTCACGGTGGTAACGCCTATCCTGATACCCGTAAAAGAACCGGGACCCGTAACCGCGCCCAGAACGTCGACTTCCCCTATCGCAACTCCCGCTTCAGTTAAAAGCTCGTCGATTTTCGTCAGTATCATAGAGGCGTGCCGCCTCGCGGAGTCGTTGCCGAGATATGTAAAACGCTTTTCTCCCGCTCCAAGGCAGATCATAAGTTTAGGCTGCGTAGCGTCGACTATCAGAAAGTTCATAGCCCCTCCACCGTGATCAGGCGTTCCTCGCCGCCCTTGTCGCAGATGTCGATTTTTACGGTTTTCCCGGGGAGAGCGACTCCCGGTTTATTCCATTCGATCACCGTAACGGCGTCGGGAGCGAAATATTCGTCCAGACCCAGTTCCTGTAATTCGTCCTCGCTTTCCACGCGGTACAGGTCGAAATGGTACAGTTTTAGTTTTTCGCCGGAATATTCCCTGACAAGCGTGAACGTGGGCGAAACCACCTCGCGCGTTACCCCCAAAGCCTTTGCAAGACCCTTGGTAAACGTAGTCTTTCCCGCGCCAAGACCGCCGCCGAGCAGAAGAATTTCGCCGCCTTTGAGACGGGAAGCCAACGTTTTTGCCAGCTCGTAAGTATCCGAAACGCAGTGAGATACGAATTCCATCGCGCTATATGTGCAATATCGGCGACAGGCGCTTATATATAAGCAGCGTTATCACGGACGCCACGGTCGATTTTAAAATGTTGAATCCCAGTCCGTAATAGCACGCGAACTCCACCCTGACCTCCATGACCACGGGCGCGAATACGGAATATAGCGGCACGGTGATGAAATAATTGTTGAATACCGAAACCGCGGCGTTTACCGATATGCCTATCAGCAGGCTGATCAGCGCGCCTTTCATGGTCTTATGGTACTTGTAGTAAAGCGAAGCGGGCAAAACCAAAGCCGTTCCGACGATAAAGTTGGAAAGTTCTCCCACGAACATCGTGTCGGAAGTGGACAGCTTGATGACGCATTTGATAAATTCTATGATCACTCCGCCGACGGGTCCCAAGGCGAAACCGCCGATAAGAGCGGGTACGTCGGAAAAGTCCATATCCAGCACGTTGAACGGGAACGCCGCGAATATCGGGAACCTGGCAAACAAGTATAAAACCGTCGCCAGCGCCGCCAATACCCCGACTTTTGCAAGATATGCCACCGCGTTACGTCCGGAAAAAGGACGTTTCGGAGAGGTTTTTCTGCCGTGTATACCGGGAGGATCCAACGGACCCGCGGGTTTTAAGGTTATCTGCGGTTCGTTCATGTCCGCCGCGTCGTTCCCGACGCTTTCTGCTTCCGCGTCTGAAACCGCGTTTATGTCTTTTTTTGCTTCTTCATCGCTCCCGACGGCGTCGGGAGCAAACTTTTCCGTTTCCGTCATATTTTTAAAACCTCTGAATCAGCCTTCTTTACGGGACCAAAGTTTTTCCAGGCAATAAAAATCTCTCGTATCCGCTCCGAAAACGTGTACTATCACGGAATCGTAATCGAGTACCGCCCATCTGCCTTCCCTGATACCTTCGCTTCTGGTGGGAGCGACGCCCAGTTCGTACATCTTTTCCTCGACCTCTTCGGCTATCGCGCGGACGTGATTGTAGTTTTTACCCGTCGTTACTATAAAGAAATCCGCTATCGCGGGTTGGGTAAGTTCTATCGTAACGGTATCCTTACCGTTTTTATCCTCGATAACTTTTTTTACGGCTTCAGCCAATGCTTTCGCTTCCATTTTGCCTCCTTTCGTTATTATACCATTCGAAAGCTTTATAAGTCAACGGATCGGGCGTTTCTCCGCGCGAAAGCAGATATCCGACGGTATGTCTCAAAACCGCCGCCACGCCCTCGTTCAGTCCGCGGGAAGCAGCCGTTCTCAACTCGTCTATCCCCGGATAGTTTCTGCCCTTTTCGAGCTTGTCCGCAAGATAGATAAGCTTTCCCGTTTCGGACATGTTTTCTTTTGCGGTCGTGTGAAATTTTATCGCTTCAAGCACTTCCCCGTCGGTTATCCCGTATACTTCGCGCGCTCGCACGGCGCCGTCGTACTGGTGGCAAACCGGCATCGGCGTGCCTGCGGGATAGAACGAAAGCCCGAACATCGGGGAATACGGCTTTGCCGCGTCGTGCAGGATCGCCGCCGTGAACGCCTTATCGAAGCTTACCCCGCCCAACCAGGCGTGCTCCGTCGCCCATTCGGCTGTATTCAGGGAATGAACGTACAACGACGGCGGCAGTTCGCTTTTCAGCTTTTCGGTAAGTAACGAATATTCGCCGTAAAGCCCGTGAGAGCGGATAAAAGCGTATACGGATGGGGTCAGGAACGCCTCGGCTCTTTCGTACTGATTCGTTTCCGTCAAAAAGCGTATCAGAGAAGACGATACCCCGGCCGTTACGGCGTCGAGCGGGAAAAAGCGCGCGCCGGGGTAAAGGGCGTTCAGCCTGTCGCATTCTTCTTTCACGCCCTCGGCGCTGCCGCGCGGGTAAACGCATATCGGCATCGTGCAGGCAACCGCGTCGGGATTTTTCCAGGTAGTGAATTTGAACAGGGAATCGGAGCCTATGACGTAGGTCAGTTCGTCGCCCGCGTATTTTTCGGCAAGACGCCCGAGCGTTTTGTACGCATAGGAAGGTTCGGGATAAAACTCGAGCTCGGTTTCGTCGATAATTATTTTTATCCCGACGTCGGCGGCGTCCGAAACGAACGCTTCCAGCATTTTTTTCCGGACGGAGTAATCGGTAACCGCCCCCGATTTGTGCGGAGGATTCGGCGCGGGTAACAGCAAAACGGCGTCGAGCGCGAGTTCGTTCGCCGCTTCGACCGCCAATAAAAGATGTTCGGTGTGGACGGGATCGAAAGTGCCGCCCAGTACGCCCAGTTTCATACCCCGATTATACACCTTTCCGTACGCGTTGTAAACGGTTAAAAGCGGTCGTAACGGGAATACTCGGCATATGGCGTCCGTTACAGACAAAATTTTCTCATCGGTGCTGTTTGCCGCGGCGGTGTTCATCGTCGCCGCAAAATTTCTGCCTTTGGATATAGCGCTGGCGGTGGCCGGCGTCTCCGTACCGATACTGCTTTCAGTCTACAAAATTTCGGGGCTGAAAAGAAGCAAGGAAGTTTCCGCGCCCGAAATGTGCGAGTTGCTGGCGCTGGAAGGACTGAAGGATCAGACCGAGAGATTCCGTTCGACTCTGCCTCCCGACAAGGTAAAGGATTGCAAACCCCCATATATCGTCGCCGAAATAAACGGGGTTTTGTCGGCGGTGGCGTGCCAGTACAAATTTTTGGATCTGAGCAAGGAAGACATCGCCGCGGCGCACCGTTTCGCAAAAAAAGAAGGCTTGACGACGTGCTACATGCTGACGAGAAGGCGCACGAGAAGCGTTATAAGACTCACCGCGCTGACGGATACCCGTTTCATTTTCCCCGACAAAAGGCGCGTTCACAAATATCTGAAAACGCGTTGCGCCCTGCCCGAACGTCCCAAAATAAAACGGCAACGGCGTTTCAAGGGCATGAGCGGCGCGGAAATACTCGATTACGTGCTTGACCCGGCAAAAATAAAATATTATCTGCTGACGGCGTTCTGCTTTCTCATCGGCGCGGCGGCGATCGACGGATATTTGTGGTTTTCGCTGCTGCCGATAACGCTCGCGCTGACTTCGATAGTACGCGAAAAAGCGAGCGGATTATAAAAAAGCGGGCTTATTGCCCGCTTTTTTCATTTTATTACGGTCGTGTCGTCCTTTTTGACGATCTGCTTTATTTCCTCGATGTCGTCCTTTATCAGTTCGACTATCTCCAGCTTTTCCGCGAGCGAATTTATCAGCGTCTGATACTTCGTTTCGCGGTTCTTGCTGTCGCGGATCTGTATGACGAACAACGCGACGAACAACATTGCCCACAGTCCGGAATTGACCGCGGCTTCCCATATCTGCTCCCACATATCATTGACCTCCGTCTGCTTGCTTTTTGCCCGCCTGAGTTTCCGATGCGGTCAAAACCGTATTCAGTTCCGACAGCTCTTTCAGACAATCCCTGCACAGTCTCAGCTCCCTGCAGGCAGGCGTTCCTTCGCGTTCAACGGCGAAATCCGCGTAATTAGGGCACACACCGTTGTCGCATTTAAGCCTTATTTTGATTTTTCTGAGTCTCATCCGTTCCTCTCCGTATAGTTCCACCGCACCAGTTCGGTGAATTTTTCGTCGCCTAACAACAACCTCAGATACCCTTCCGATTCCTCCATCATCGATCCCGCCTGTTCGGGAGTATAAGCGGAATAGAAATTCTTCGCTGTCTCGAAACGGCGAACGTACTCGGTCTGCTTTTCGTAAGAAACGCCGTACTCGCGTTCGTATTCCTGTTCGGCTTTCGCCGCCTCCAGAATGGCTTCGCTGCGGCTAAGATACATCTCCTCCAGAAGTTTCTGCCTTTCTTCACGATACTCCGCTTCGCGCTCCGTAACGTTTCTGTTATATTCGTTGATCTCTTTCAGCCTTTTTTCTTCTTCGGCGTGCAGTTTGATGACCTCGGAGCGGAGATCGGCTGCGTAAGAAAGGTTGTATTCCGCCAGCGCGTTGTCGTATTCGAGACGCTTTAAGTCGAGTTCGGAACGGATCGAATTGTATTCGGCGTCGTAATCGGCGCTGATTTTTGCACTTTCCGACGCATATTTTCTCCTGATGCTCTCGGAGCCCATGTCATAGATCGTGCTGTTCACCAGTCCTTGCAAAACCATGCTTTCCGTCAGGCTCTTCTGAGCGCTTTCCGCTTCCGAACGCGTCTTTTCAAGCTCGTTTTGTTCCTTTATGCGGTTTTTTTCGAGTTCTTCTTCCAGCTTGGATTCGGCTTTAAGATATTTTTCTTCGGCGCCGTTTTCGAGTTTTTCGTACTCGGCGCGCAACTCGCTTCTCGCGGTCTCGGTGATTTCTTCGTCCGTCGGGGCGACGTATTCGATTTTCTGAAGCCCCAGGCTTTCGGGCAGTTCGACGTCGGTCGGGTATCCGATCCCCGCTTTTTCGTAACGGTAAAGCTCTTCGAGGCGTTTCAATTCCTCGATAAGCTCCCTGCTTGCGCCCTCGTCAAATCCCGTTTCGGAGCTTTTACTTTCAGCCGAAGTTTCGTCTGCCGGTAACAAACCAAGTTTTTTATACGCGCTTTTTATCTTTTCAAGCGTTTCGTCCTTGGCTTCTTCGACCTTTTCCATGTGCTCGGAAGCGTTGAATTTATCAGACATTCTCTCCCCCTTTATTCGCCGAAATCAGCGAATCCAGTTTCTTTTCGATCACACGGATTCTCAAAAGCAGTTCTTCGAGTTTTTCAATAACTTCCGTCATCGCCGAGATACCTCCCGTATTGCGCTATGTATAGTACGGCTTCGCCCACTCTCAGGCAGGGTTGCGCCGAAGAAAAGCTGATTTTAAGCGAATCTCCGCACAGTTTTCCCCAAAGCGACAAAGACATTTTTTCACCGCCGTATACCGATTTCAAGATTTTGCCCTCCTCGGTTTCGACCGTGATGTTGAGCTGATGCGTGCTGTTAAGGTAGATGCGTTTCAATATTTTGAGCTTTTCTTCGTCTCCCACTCTGACCTTATGCGAACGCCAAACTTTCAGCAAAGGCAATCCGAAAAACGTACCGTCGTCCGTAACCATGCCGAGAGCCGCGCCCCTGTTGCCGCCCAGACAAGTCAAAAACGCCGTCACTTCGTCCGTAACCACCGCGGCGAAATCTCTGAGATCCGTTCCCCGCATGATGTCCAGAGTTCCCCTCGCAAATCCGAAGCCGAACAGCGAATCGTTTTCGGTTATCGCGCCCTCGGTAGCTTCGTCGCCTATCTTTTCGTCTCCCTCTTTTCTGATATTGCAGGCAAGATAATATGTTCCGTCGTATATCTTGCCCACGGCATACTCCGCCGACGCGATCAACGGGGTAACTTCTTCGTATTCCGCCTTGATGCCGGAAGCGGAAAGCGAATACACGGTTTCGCCCGCGACGAAAAAAATCCTGTCCAGATCCGAAGCGACGGATCCGGGACGGACGGGTTTGTCCAACGTGGCTATCCGCGTGATCGTGTATTCCGTGGGATCGACGTAAGCGGTCAGCCGCTGAACGGCGTTTTCACGGAATATGTATATCGAATTACGCATCGAAACGAGTTTAAGTATCTTTCCGCCCTCGTCCATCAGCGAAATTTCTCCCCCACCGTTTTCGGTAGAAAAATCGAAAGGATCCAAAAGCGCGGAAAAAGCTATGGTATCCGCCATACCGGGCTTTACGCCGAAAACCCTGTCGTAGTGCATGCACGCGCCGATAAGTCCGGTAACGCCTTCTTTTCTCGTCAGAACGCCGTCGTAGGCATACGCCCCGTTTTCGGTGTATATCAGCGCGGTATCCTTTCCGCCCGTATAGTAATTGATAAACGAAACGTTCTCGGACACATCCGTAAAACCCGCGAAATACTCCATCTGTTCGGAAGGTTCCGTCAACGGACAGAAATAAAACCTGCCTTTGTCCGAATACGCGATCAGTTCGGTTTTCTCGTTACCGTCCTCGTCGGTACGTCCGAAAACGTGGATACGTCTGAACATCTCGCCTTCCGTAATAAGATACGGAATACTGACGTGCACGCCGCTTTTCAACGTATCCCACTCCGCGAAACGCAACCCGTAGGAATGAGTAAGCATTCCGTTAGTAAAACGTATATTGTATCCGTAGCTACATAATCCTAAGCTTTTTGGTACAATAGTATCGCGTGCGTCAATCGAAGAAAAGCTGGTTATTCGGTATTTCAACAAAGAAGCGGTCGGAGTCTGCTCGTTTCTGAAGCTACTGAAATATTTCATAGCAATCTCCTTCGCGGAAGCGAATAAACCCTCCCCGAACGGCTCAGGTTATTGACTCCCGACTCGAAACGGTTACGGAAAAACAACGCTTCGTCGATAAGCGACGAACGGTAAAAGTATTCCGCCGCCGCTCCCACCGCCATTATGTATTCGGTAAACTGCGGAGGCAGTATCAGCCGGTCGGCGTTCGTTTCGGGACAGACGTAATACAGGTATTCCACCTCGACCTCGCCCGAGTAACCGTCTTCGACTTCGACGTATTCCGAAAACACGTTGAATTTCAAGCGACCCGCGTCCGAAGAGATTTTAAGTATTTCTCTGACTCCGTAACTCAAATCCTCGAAATACAGTCTGTTCCCGGACAGCGTCGCCTTTTCTTTTGTCCTTAAAGGCACGTGTTCGGTTATGAGTTCGGTGTATACCGTCTGTACGCAGTCTCTCAATTTGTTTGCGATCTGTGTGGGATATTGCGAGGAATCTCCTTCCACCCCTATTATCATACCCGTTCTTTCAATCACCTGTCCTAATGTCATTTTTCCTCCTGCGGGGCGCGCTTTGCGCGCCCCTTTACCGTTAATTACGGGGTTCCGCTTTCACCGTCCGCCGACGCTCCGGACGCGGCATCGAGTATTCCTTTCAGCCTGCTTTGTCCGCGCGGATAAGCCGCGACGAGGTTTGCGTACTTGACCAGAGTCGCCGTATAAACCGCTTTTCTGTCGAGCTGATTGAGTATGGAGCCGTTTTCGCCTTCCAGCCACTCCCAGTCGTTCAGCTGAACGAGTTTCAAGGTCGGAGTATTCAGGAAGTACATTTCTCCGTCGGGCGCGAATCTTTCGCCGACCACGGGAATCCCGTTGAACGAAAGCGTCTTAAAACCGCCGTCGAGGTTCAGATAGTCGATGTTTCTGCGGTTCAATTCCAGCTGTTTGAGGTACTGACGTCTCGTTTTCATGGAACAGACTATCATATCGGGCTGCATACCCGCTCTCAGCGAAGCGGAATCGAAAAACTCCTGCATGGCGTCCACGGTCAGCTCGTCCTGAAGGTCCCTTTCGACGGGTTTTATGCCGGGATTGGTTGCGACGTTAACGCCGAAATAGGTGTTCGGGTTATTGAAAACGTAAGGTATTCCGTTGACTTCGTTGTCTTTGGACTTCTGAACGTAAAGTTTGTCGCCCGATTGCAGGGACTGAGTCAGAAGAACGCCGAACTCAAAAGTGATCGTCTTGGTTTCGTGATTTACGTCCACTATCCTGATACCGTTTACGATGGCGGAATTGCTGCGGTAGACGTCCACCTTCATGCCTTCAGACAAAAATCGGGTGTCGTTCACGGTCGCGGAGGGCATGGCTCCGGTCGCGAAAGAACCGATCGTCGCCAGCAATCCCGTACCGTCCATCCACAACATTCTGTTCAGATTGAACTGCGCCGAACGCACCATGGCTTTGATTTCGGTATTCAGCAAGCCCACGATCCCCGAAGCGTTGTCCCGGGACGCGCGAAGCGCCTTGTCGGAAATGTCTATCACGCCGTAGATGTTTTTAAGGGGCACGTGAAAGCCCGAACGCAGACATTCTCCCGATTCGGGCAGTTCGCCCGTTTCGTCGGTGGAACCCAGTCCTCCGCATACGCCGTACATGGACGGAACGACGGCTTCCTTTCCGGATATTTCCGCGGCGGATTTTTCTATCGCGGAATACAGGGGGCTTACGCCCGTGTTCAAAGAAGCGCATATCGCGTCCAGATAATACGATTTCAACACAGAATCGATTGTATTGACCGATAACATATCATTCTCCTTTCATTTTTTTGAAATGTTCCTGCGCCAGCAATCCCGCTTCCGCGACCGTTAAGGGTCTGCGGAAGGGATTAGCGGGCATATTACCGTAAGCCACGGGGATTTTAGGGGGATTAACGCGAACGGTTTCGGTTTTTTCGGGTACTTCCGCCCGGTTTTGCGGCTCGCCGCCGGGATACTTCGCGCTTATCGCCCTTTCGGGAGTCGGGGAAAATTCCGATCTGGTCGCCAGCACGTTCAGCAGCGCCTTTTCCAGACAATCTTTATCTCCTATCAAAGTTTCGTTGGCTTTGATGTATTCGCCCAGTTCCTTGGTAAGTTTTCTGGATACGGGATACTTGTCGTGCAACTCGTTCAGTCTGTTTGTCCACTCCTCCGCGATGCGTCCCGATTCGAGCTTTCCTTCTAACTCCTTTATTCGCTGAGAACGTCTTGTGAACTCCGCCTCCAGCGCGTTATAGGCGTTCAAGAGCTCGTCCGAGGACTTGAATTTTCCGTAAGAGGCCGTCTCCTCCTTGTCGCCGCCGATAGCGGCGGGGGTTACGACGGCTTGTTCCACGTTGTTTTCGATTTCCATACGATTCCTCCGTTACTGTAGGTTCTTATCCGTGGTTTCGGCGGCGTTTGCCGTCGAAACGGAAGCCGCTTCGTACTCCAGACGAAGCATTATTTTGTGTTTTCTGACGTGCTCCTCGACGAGTTTTCGGGCGGCGGGAGCGACGAACGCGCCTGCCGCGAAAGCTTTGTGCTCGTCGATGTGCAACGAATGGTCGTCCAGTTCGCACACGTCGGCTTTTTCGCCGCGCGTGAATCCCAGATCTTCGCGCTCGGCTTTTCTGATATGAACTTCGTCGGCGCTTTTCGCCGCTTCCCAGTTTCCGAAACCGAGCATTTCGATGATCTTGGAGCGGTTGCGGTTGGAAATTCTGCCGTTTTCGTCGCTTAACAGCCCGTACCTCATCAGTTCCAGCACCATGTTCTTGCGCGTTGCGGGCGATTCGACCATTTCGGAATCGGTTTCGGTTACGACGTCGTCGCCGCCGAGGTCGCTACCGATAAACGAGATCGCCTCGACTTCTCCCGAAGCTCCGCCTATGGTCATCAGCCGTTTTTTATCGGCGAACTGCCGGTAAAGCCTCAGTATCTGCCGCGCCACTTCCTTGACTGCGGTGCGAATGGATTCCGTCGTAACCGACATCCTGGAATATTCCTGTTCCAGAAGAAGCGACAACGCGTATCCGCTGACCGTGTTCAGTTCCGTACCCGACACGTTGATGACGTTGGATACGCCCGAAATATTTCTGAACTCGTTCAACAGCCTGTCCTCCTCGTCCCTGAACTCCGCGGGAACGCTCCCCGCGCTCATCGGCACGGGCGGACTGCCGCCCTGGCGGTAAACCACAACGCGTCCGGGATACAACCCGTCCTCCTCCAGCGATTCGACGTCGATACTGCCGTCCTCAACAGCGTAAACGCCCGACGCAAGCCGCGCCATGAACTCGTGTTTCCTGTTTTTTACGGCGTTGTATGCGCGTTGGACGGGGATTAGACGTTCTATGATACTCATTCCGTAAAACGAAGCGGGCACGCTGAGCGATGTCTGTCTGACGAACGGAAAAACGCGTTTGCCGCCGGCGCCGTTCATATACGGCAATTCCCCGTCGTATAAAACCTTGTCTCCCGCGACTATCGAAAGCCTGCCTTCGGGATAGCGCTTCGACGGCGCTTCGTAGCGTTCGAGTACCAAAGCATACCCCGAGCGTTCGCGGCTAACCTGTTTTTCTTTCAAAACGCGCTTGGAATACCCTTCGTAGTCGTAGATGTCCACGTCCTCGCTTTCGACCTCGGCGCCCCATAATTCGTATACGGTTTCGACGGGATAGACCTTTGCGTGAATGACGCTGCGACAGGCGTTGACGTCGGCTGCGGACATATCGTCCGGAAAGATCTCCTGAGGAGGGCAAACGGCTATTCTCACGCCGCCGTCCTCGCCCGAATCGGCGTCCCACACCACCTTGAAAAAGGACGTACCCGTCAGTTCCGCCCAGTAGTTGGCTTCCGCCGCCAGCGCCGTAAAACCGTTATCCGCCATCGCCGCGTCGATTATTTTACCCGACAATCTCGCGGCGTTGACGTCGCTGTCGTCGGCGCCGGCGGGTCTGACGTTGACGGCGCAGTTGACTCTGGTGAATTTGGCAAGTCGGGTTTCTATCAGCGGCGCGATGTGATTGTATACCTCCCTGACCTCGTAGCCGTGAGCGAAATTCTCCTCGACTATCTCCCCGCGCGGATCGATGAGCGAGTTCTGCTTGCCCAGCATAAACCTCAGATTCAGGTTCCATTTCGCCTCGATTTCCCGCCTTGCCTCGCGACGGGCTTCGAAATCCGCTTTTATTTCGGCGGCAAGATTTTCTTTTGACATAATTCCTCCTATTATTTTCTGCCTGCGCGGTGCATGCGCATCAGCTTCGACTTATACTGCGCCGCTCTGCCCGGGCGCGGCGCGGGCGGCTTGTTTTCGGGGCGCGACATCACATAATACCTCAGGTCGTCCATAGCGTGATCGTCGCGCTTTATCGGTACGTCGCCCTTTCCCCACCAGTATCCCTTGATTTCGCGTATCATCTCGGGACAGGTATTGAAAATATAAATCCGAGGCGGTCTTGCCCCGAACAGCCGCCTGACCCTGCTGATGCCGCTGAACATGTCCTTGTTGACGTTACAGTTGACCGCTATGCCGTTCTCGAAAAACAGTTCCGAAACCGATTTGACGGCGGCGAGCGTTCTTTGATTCGCCGCGGAGTCGATCAGCGCCTCCAGTCTGCCGTCCGGACGTCGGTGCCAGTCCAGTTCGCGCGCCAGAGCGTCTATTTTCTCGGCATGAGTCCTTACGTCCAATCCCGCCTCGTAATGCTCTCCGACGACGTAAACGACTCCGTCATAGTCCTGAGCGTAGAAATGACAGGATAACGGATTTTTGAGTCCCGGGTCCACGGATATGGCGGACTGCCACTCGCGCGGAACCTCAAAAGGCTCGATCACGTGTACCGAAGGATCGAATTCGGGATACACCAACCCTGATTCCGCGCGGAATCTGCCGTAACGGCGCGCTTCCAATTCCTCTGCCGACAAAACGCAATTCAGCCGTTCGATCTCGCTCGCGGACAAAAACGGATTGTCCGCCCATTCCATACACTCCGTCCAAATTTCGGGATCGGAGGAGGCGTTAAGATAAATTTCGTCGTACACCCAGGTCAGCCCTTTCAGCGGCGTCATCGTGCCGAACACGTCGCCCGAGCGGTCCATGACGCGCATGCGACATTCTTCATAAATGTCTTTGGGCGGCTCCTCGTCGAACCACACGAAATCCAGCGATGCGCCCTGAAAACACTCGCGTCCCTGCTGACAGGACTTAAACGACAACGAACTGACGCCTCCGAACACGTTTTTGACAAAAACCGTGTCTACCACGCCGCCTGCCGGAAAGTCCTTTCCTCCTTCGCTCATCGTAACGCGCTCTATCCACTCGGGATTCAGATACGAAAACACTTTTGCCTGCGCGACCTCGCGCTGGACTTCTCTGGTAATGCTGACGGCCCAGCCTTTTACGTCGGCTTTGTTTTTACGGTAAGGATGATTGCCGCGAAGCATCCACACCGTTTCCGCCGCGCCGCATTCCGTCTTTCCGCTTCTGTTGCCGCCGAAAACCCAGCGGTTACGCTTGGGCGAACGGTGAAAAGCAAGCTGTTTCAAATGAACTTTTTCGCCCGTGTTATAAAAAAGCAGTCTGTTTTCAGACCGCCTTTTGCGCTGTTCGGCTTCCAGTAACAGAATTCTTTCAACCAAATCCCTTTCTTTTTGCGTCGGCATAATACTTTTCGGCGGCTTCTTTCAAACCGTCCTCCGCTTCGTTCTCCCGCGCTCTGAAATACCTTTCCCGAGCCGCTTCGTTGGCGCGTTCTATTTCCTCGACGATACTTTTCAAACGCTCTACCCTTGTCCTTAAGGCGTGTCGGATCATCCTTTCGTCCGCCCTGTCGTAAGGAAACACCAGAAGCGTTTCGCCGTGGGAGGACCTTAATCTGAATTTACCGTCGCGCGGCTCGTAATGCAGTTCGTAGCACGGATCAATCTCTTTTAATCTGTCGGCAATGTCGAATACGTCTTTCGTAATCAACATAATATTCTCCTTTTAAACAAATTACGGGGTTTAGCGCACGCTGCGCGGGTTATAATTTTTTGTATGAAAGCCGTTTCAGCGGCGTTATCGCTGACGCCGATCGTTATATTAGCCGTGATTGCGGCGACGCTCGCTCCCTTTTTCGCGGGGAGCTTTTCGGCATATGCCGCGGATACCCCGCACATCGCCGTATCGGGCGACGTATGGCTGTTGAACGGAGAAGGTTCGAGGCTTTTCATGCTGCCCGACACTTATTACGCCAGGATAAACAACCTTGACGAAAGTTTTTACTATGTTACCTTCAACGGAGTTTCGGGCAAGGTGGATAAGAACACCGTGTCCGCTATAGGTTATCACACCACGGCGCCGGGCACCATGAGGGATATCACTATATCCTCGGATTATGCCGAATTCACCGCCATAAACCTGAAAGCCAAACCCGACCTCGGAGCCGAAAACTCGGCGGAAGTTCCCGTCGGACAGTCCATAACGTTCCTCGGCGAATACCCTGCCGAAAGCGGAATATGGTATTACGTCAAATACGAACAGTTTTACGGATATATCCGCGCGGACAGAACCTCGATGCCGGTAATGGAGATTCCCGTCTTCGTACCCGAAGAACCGCCTGAGACTGAGACCTCCGCTCCCGAAACACCTTCGGGGGACGAAACCGACAAGACGGTCTTGGACGTTCTCGACGACAAGGAACTGAAGATCGTCATCATTGTCGGACTCGCCGTGCCCGCCGTGGCGGTGGTCATACTGCTGTTTCGCTCACGCGGCGGCAAAAAAGAACGCGAACGCTACGAAGATTGAACTAAGTTCTGTTCTTGTTGCACAGCTTGTCCAGTTCTTTCATAAGCCTGATCTTTTCGCGCTCTATCTCCTCGTCGGACAGAGCGCCCAATCCTTTTTCAGTCCCCCTTTCAAGCTCCAGGCACACTTTTGCGGCGGAAACGTCGGGAGGATAGTATTTAATCTGCGTCTTTTCCTTGACCGCGCGTCTGTTGCCTTCCTCGTCCAACACGTATTCCACCGTTCTTTCCTCGGCTTCCAGCCCCTCCGCTCGCCTTAACAGTCCCGACAAAAGTTTGCTTTTGTTGTCGTTTCGGCTTTTCATGTCTTGTTTCCTTTACCGTTTCGAAAGCGTTTTGCCGATTCGCGTCTTGAGTCGATTTCTTTTGCAGCGTCGACGAAAACGGGTTCCGAATCGAAATACCCGAGGATCTTATTTTCGGGGAAGCCGAGTATTTCTATGTAACTGCGAAGCTTTTTGACGCTCTTTTCGCGGCGATACCTGAAACTGTTAGGCTCCAGACCCAGCCGATTGCTGCCCGAGATCAACGACTCTTTTTTAAAAAACACGCTTTCCACCACCCTGTATTCGTCGGGTAATAACATTTTTAAAGCGGTATCCATACAGTTTTTAAACGCGCCGAGGTTTTCGTGCATGGCAATCGCGTCGATATACTCTCCCAATATGACTTCGGCTTCGCGTCCCGTGCAGTTATAACCGAATCCGAGGCATTTTTCCGCTCTGACGCCGTATGCGCGCTTTAAATCGTTCAGTTCCGGGTATACCGTCAATAAAATTTCTGCCATTTTGGCGGAAAGCATTCGTTTTCCCCCCTTTTTCGATATGGAATTTAAGAACATTTGTTCGTGTTTTTAATATAACATTCCAATAACCGATAGTCAAGCGCGAGAGAAGTAAAAATTTGAGTTGTACCGAAATGCGGACACTTGACCCAAGCGTTTCGTATCTATAAAAACGGCGGCAAATAAAAAATACGCCCGAAGGCGTACCGTAAAAACGACAATATTCCGATTCGGAACATCAGCCCAGAGCCACTTCCAGCACCATCATCAGCGCGAAGCCCACCATTACCCCCCATGTGCCGAGGTGGGAGTTTTCTTCCATGTGCGCGTCCGGGATCAGATCCTCGGCGACGACGAAAATCATCAGTCCCGCCGCAAAAGCCAAAAACCACGGCTGAGCCACGCTGAGCGACGCCGCGAGAAAATATCCGACCACGGCGAAAATCGGTTCCACCACGCCCGTGGCGGTGCCGTATATAAAGGCTTTCCATTTACTGCCCGTAACCGCGCGCATGGGGAGCGCGACTGCGGCGCCTTCGGGGAAATTCTGTATCGACATGCCTATTGCAAGCCCGAGAGCGCCCATAAACGCCGCGGTCGATCCGTCGGCGAAAGCGCCTCCGAAAGCAAACCCTACCGCAAGCCCTTCGGGTATATTGTGAATGGTAACAGCCATAAACAGCTTGGTTGTTTTCTTGAAGTTGTTTCTGGGACCCTCGTCCATGCCCGATTTATGAAGGTGAGGAATTATTTTATCGAGCACCACCATGAACAATCCGCCTACCAAAAAGCCTACCAGCGCGGGCACGAACGCCAGGTTTTCCCAGTCGGAAGCGCCTTCGAGCGAGGGAAGCAGCAGCGACCAAATACTCGCCGCGATCATCACGCCCGCGGCAAAGCCCAATATTACGGTATTGAGTTTCGGGGAAATCTCTTTTTTGAACAGAAACACCATGGCGGCGCCCAAAGTGGTCGCGGCGAAAATAATCGTAAAGCCCAAAATTGTGATTTCGACGTTGGTCATAAAAACATCTCCTGTCCGATACGCTGATATTCTAAACCTTGACGCGCCAAAACACAACTCTTTGAATAAACAAATGTAAATTTCGCCGAAGACGCTTATAAACGCGCGCCCGACGGCGGACAAAAAAGATAAAACTTAATACGGAAAACAATTTAAATTGTCGCGGAGCCGGTTTTTCGGCGCATAACAGGCACCCAAAAAAATACGCCCCCTTTCGGGAGCCGAAACCTCTTTGAAGCCGCTCTCTGCGTACCGAATTGTTCGTTTGTCCGCTTATCAACGGAGTTATCAACAATTTTATGTTGATAACCCGTCCCGAATGTGCATAACTTATGCTCAAAATCGACAAAATCGGCACGCGTAAAAACGCGAAATATGATTTTTCGATTTTTTACGACAGTTCGGGACACCCGTTTTAGGGATACTGTCGGTATCCCTAAAACGCGTTTTTCAACGCTTATTTCCGGTCGCATATCCGACTTAGAGCATTTCACCGCGCTTAAAATGCGTTCTTTTCCTCAGATAGCTTTCCGCCGACGGGAACAACCCAATTAAAATCCCCTTTTTTTGCGCATTTACGGGAGCCCGTATAAACTTAAAAGCTATCGGACGCGGATAACGCGCTTAAAACGAAAAAGCGATAATATATTCGGGCGCGTATTGATTTTTTATTTAAAATATTATAAAATCAATATATATTTTACGGAGGTTCGACATGGCAGGACAAATTATAGGATATACCGTGTTGGCGGCGTTCGCGCTGTTCGTCGTTATTTTGGTTACGCGCGCGCTGTTATTGAAAAAACCACAAAAAGAGGACTCCGATTATAAGCCCCGCGACATCGACGCGGGCGCTGTGGCGGAAAAACTTGCGGGAGCCGTCCGCATCAGGACCGTTACCCTCCCCGACAACGATTCCGACGGCAGCGTGTTTTACGAATACCAGGCGTATCTGGAAAAGACTTTCCCTCTGATAGCGTCCGTCGCCGAAAAAACCATAGTCAATAAATATGCCGTAATTTATAAGGTCAAAGGCACCGACGACAGCCTTTTGCCTGCGGCGATACTCGCGCATCAGGACGTCGTACCCGCCGATCCGGAGGGCTGGGAATGCGATCCTTTCGGCGGCGAGATCCGCTCCGGATACGTCTACGGCAGAGGCTCGCAGGATATGAAGTCGCAGATGATAGCGGCTCTGGAAGGTCTGGAAATCCTGCTGAAAGAAGGCAAGGTTTTGCGACGCACCCTTCTGTTTTGTTTCGGGCACGACGAGGAACTTCGCGGCACTTACGGCGCCTACGAAATCAGCAAACACCTCGAAAGCCTCGGCGTCAGGCTCGAATACGTTATTGACGAAGGCGGCACCATACTGGACGGAAAACTCCTCGGCATAGACAACAAGATCGCGCTTATCGGCACCTGTGAAAAAGGATATGCGGATTATATACTGGAGGTCGCAAAGGACGGCGGACACGCTTCAGCGCCCACTCCGAGAACGGCGGTCGGCATGCTTGCCGAGGCGATCTACAAGGTCGAAAAACACAAAATGCGTCCTTTCTGGACAAAACCTACAAAGGAAATGTTCGCCGCGCTGGCGCCGTATATGAACTTCGGATTCAAGCTGGCGCTTGCAAACCGCGATATCCTTTCTCCGCTGATGAAGCCCCTGCTTTGCGTCGTCAGTCCGTTCACCAACTGCCTGATGCGCACTACCCTGGCTCCGACTCAGGCGGAAGGCGCCTCGACGCCCAACACGCTTCCGGGAGTCGCCCGCGGCACGATAAACGCCAGGATCAACACGGGCGAGAGCGTGGAATCCGTACAGGCGCATATCCAAAAGGTCGTAGGTAAAAAAGTGCGTATCACCACGCTGGAAGGCAGTATCGACCCGTCGCCCGTTTCGGACACCTCCTCCGAGGCATACGCGAAGCTGAAAAAGACGATCGGCGAGGTATTCTCGGGATACATAGTCGCCCCCTATCCGTTTATTGCGGCGTCGGACGCTAAGCACTATTATAATTTAACCGATAACGTGTACCGCTTTACGCCGTTTGAAAAGAGCGTGGAGGACGCCAACCGTATCCACGGACTGAACGAAAGACAGGATATAGCGATGCTGGCACAGGGTACGCAGTTCTTTTTAAGGCTGTACGAGAACACTTGTTTATAAAAAAACAGGCGCTTTTCCGTTAGTGATATAAAAATTATCAAACCACAACATATAGTATAAAATCCCCCGATTTGCCAAAGAATCGGGGGACATTTTTCGACTCACGCGACACAACGCAAGGAATGTGTGATATAATAAAGTCCGCTATTAACAGAGGAAAAAATGACTGACGACCAAACGACGAACAACAAGCTGGTGGTGCTTTTCGTAATGGAAAAATTCGAGATGCCGCTGACGGAGGACGCGCTCCTCTCAATTTGTTGTACCGAAAACAACTGGGTCAGATACCTTTACTGCAAACAGGTTCTGAACGAACTGATAAAAAGCGGCTTCATCGTGCGCACGACGCTTCCCGGTAACAACGTGTCGTTGTTGAAGATCACCGCCGACGGCAGGAGCTGTATAGCCTATTTCTATAACGAACTGCCGCTGTCGCTGAGGGAGGAGATCACCGCATTTATAAAGAATAACCGCCTCGAATACCGCAAAAAACAGGAATTTGTTTCGGATTTTTACCGCAACAATGACGGAACGTTTACGGTGGTATTGAAAATACAGGATCTGAAAAAAGTGTTGGTGGAACTGAAACTGATCGTCGATTCAAGAGCGCTCGCCGTAAGTATCCGCAACTCCTGGGGCGAAACCGCGCCCGATTTTTACCGCTCCGTACACGAGATACTTCTTGACAACTGATCGATGAATAATATCAATGCTTTACGCCCCCGTCGGGGCGTTTTTTTCTTCAACGCTTCAGGGCGTTAACGGCTTGCCGTTTTGCGCTTTACGTGAGCATTTCGACAAAAAAGTAAGGCGTTGCCGCCTTGCTTTTCAGGTTTTGATTCTGACTGTCCGCGAATTACTTTTTCTTCCTCCTGAGTCCGAAGAAGAGTATCACTATCAGCGAGATCACGAACGCGAACACTATTGCCAGCGCGCCCGCCATGTTCAGGTTGATGGTGTTCAGGAATTCGCCCACGGGCGTCAGCGGTTCACGCGCGTAAGCCGCGACCGGCTCGGCGCTTTCCTCGACCGTAACGTTCAGTTCAAACGTTCCCGTATAGTTTCCGGAAAGGTTGACCGTGACTTTATGTTCGCCGGGAGCGAGGGAAGTCGCCGTCGCGTCGGAATACCGAGCGCCGTCCACGTAGATGGTGTATTCGTAGAAAGCGACGTCGTTTTGCGACAAATAACTCAATATCGCGTCGATTACGGTAAATTCCTTCCCTTCCGTTACGGAAACGCTGTCGCCGTCTTTGAAAATATTTTCATCCAAGATCACTTCAGGCTCGATCAATTTCTTCTGAACGTTGATCGTGGGGGCGGAAACGGCTTCCGCGACGTAGTTGGAATCGTCGATTTTTACGCTGATAGCAAAGTATAACAAACTGCCTGCCGTAACGCCGGGAGCGTATTCCCTGCCGTACGCGTCGACAACGGACGCGGTATATGTAAAGCTGCCTACTTCGTCGGTTTCGGGCGTGATCGAATCTATGAAACTCGCGGCGCTCGGGATTGCATCGCCGTAGACCACGGTGGCGCCCGATTTAAGCTTTACTCTGAAATTAACACCCTTAGGCGCAATAGTCAGGGCGAAGTTTTCGTCAATATTCGTTATCGCCACGGAATCGTTGTCTATATCCGCTACGCGCACGACATAGCTGCCGGCGTCCGTAGGCAGACCGTCGGTGAAGGAAACGCCGTTCGAGGAATATTTCCAGCTTACCACGCCAAGAACAGAAGCGTCGGCGCCCGAAACGCTATAGGAAATAGCGTCGTAAGGCGCGCCGTCATATACGGCGTCGGGAGTGCTGACGGAAATCGCCGCGTTGAGTTTTAAGACCGAGAACGTATATACCCCTCTCAGTTCTTCGAAGCAATCGGTTTCCGCAACGCTTGCTACCGCGTAATATACGCCCGCAGGAATACCCGAAGCAAAATCGCTCTCGACAAGTTCGTTCGTGTATTCGGGATCGGAATAGTATTTTACCGAAACGTATGCGGAGTCGAATCTCGCCACGGGCATGACCGCCTCCGAAGGATCGGACAGGTATGTCCAGTCGTCGCGGTCAAACTCCGAGATCCATTCGTTTACGCCCTTTACAACGCGGACATCGAACGAATCGGAGTAACCTCCGTCGGCAAATACATAGTTATCGCTTTCGGAGAACGTTACGGTTACGGAATATGTACCGACTTTCAGGTAACCCTCGTAAACGTCTTCGTCGGCGGTTTGGGCGCTGAGAACGTAATCCAAACTATCTCCGTCCGCTATTCCCGTAATCAACGAAGCGTACACGCCTTTGTCGGCAAGATTATCGGCACTCAGATAGCCGAACGCGAACTCGTAACCCGAATTCAAGGCGATCACGGCTTGTTCGATGACGTATTCGAGCGAAGCGCTGCCCGAATAATTGCCCGTCACGTTGACATTCACGACATAGCCGCCCGCGTTCGGAAGAAGCGCGGAATCGGACGATATCGCATATTCGACGGCGTTGATACCGTCGTCCAGTGCGTTCACGGACTCGCCGTTATAGGTAAAGTATTTGCCGAAGTATTCGCCGAGCGAAATATCCGCGGTATAAGAATTGCCGTATACGTCGCTGAAGGAAGCCGCGTCGATCGCGATCTGTTTTACGGCGACTTCTTTGGAATCCACGGCGGGAGCGGAAAGCTTAACGACGTAAGAATCGGTTACGTCTTTACCCGCGTTTTCGTCCAACGCGACTTCGAGCGAGAACGTAACCACGCTGTGCGCGTTGACCGCGGGCGAATACGCTTCGCCGTCCGAAACGGCGCCGACCGAGAAAATAACATACTCCCTGTCGCTTGAAACAAAGTCGCCGAGTATACCCTCACGGTCGTATGCGACCAGTCCGAGAACCGTTTCGAGAGTATCGCCGTAAACTATTTTACCGTCCGTCAGACTCCAGGTATAAGTTATTTCCTTTGCTGAAATACCGAAAGCGTAATATTCGGTTTCGCCGCCGAAATAGTTGTCGCTCTCGCCTACCGAGGCTTTTACGCGGTAGGAACCCGCGTATTTCGCTTCGGAGACCGGGAGCCATTCTTCGCCCGACAGCCTTTCGAAATAGTACGTGACCTCGGCAGAACCCGGGTTGGACGCTTCGGTCAGCGTCGCCGCGACCGCGGCGCCCGAATATACGGAGCCGGAAACCGAGGATACAACGGGTAATATAGCCGCCTTTTCGACTTTAAACGCCTTTTCGGCGGTTGCCGAATCGTAGTTATCGGTTTCGGCAACGGTTGCGACCACCTTGTATTCTCCCGCGTTTACGGGAGCCACGGAACCGAGTTCCACGCTGCCGTCCGCGGAATAATAGACGTAAGTCACGCTGCCGTTTTCGGGATTGACGCTGACGGACGGACTTTGAGGTGTTTCGCCGTAGACGCGGTCAGAAATAATCACTTCGGTTTCAAACGAAGCCCTTTCGATAACGAACTCTTCGGACACGGCGGTCGTACCGAAGTAGTTATCGGTATTCGAAACGGTCACCGTGACGGTGTATTTGCCCGCGTTTTCGGGGGCGTCTTCGGAAGAATAAACCTCGCCCGAGTTCTCCGTTCCGTTATAAGTGAATGCGTACTCCGCTTCTTCCATGATACCGTTTACTACGGGCGCGACGGGAGCGGAACCGTAAGTCCAACCCTCGATACTTACGCCGACCGACATGTTAGCTTTTGTGACGGAGTAAACGATAACGGGCATATTTCCCGAAACCGTATAATTGAGATTTATAAGATTCAAAGATACGCTGTACTCTCCCGCGGAATATATCGAATTTAATTCTTCACTCGCGGCGTTTTTCAGAACGACTGCAAAGATGCTTTCGACGGTATCGCCCTGAACGGCGTTCGTTACCGACAAATATTCATAGAACGCGTCCGCGCTTGTTCTGTTATCCGCGTCGAACACGCGTTCGAGTGAGGTTTCCGTTGCCGAAACTCCGATCTCTCTCGGGCTGACGACGAAATCGCAGCTCGCTTCGCCCGCGGTATACTCCGAGGTGGCGGGAATCGTTACGGTCAGCGTGTATTCTCCCGCTTCTCTCGGCGCTTCGGAGGAATCGTAATCCGTTCCCGAATAGGTCCTGCCTTTATAGTTAAACTGCATGCTTGGTCCGAGTGCGAGCGGGAAACCCTCGGGAGCGGGCTTGTTTGCCTCTTCTCCGTAGGTCCAGCCCTTGATCGAAACGCTCAAGGTATATTTGTAGATAGAAAGCGTGAACAGCATTTCGGTATCGGAGCCTTCCGCGATCTCGTAGTTTGCGGTCAAGGCTTCGGCGCTGTTCAGCGAAGCGGTTACTGTATAAGAATCTACCGAGAATATACCGAAATCGCCCGGATCGGAGGTAAGCGCGAACAAATTCTCGAAAGTATGTCCGTTCTTTAATCCGTCGACCGTAAAGCAATCGTATATCGCGCTTAGCGTCTGATAATCGTAAATATCCGTGCGCAGGATCGACTTATCTTTTGCCGTCACCGTCAGGGGCGCTTTTTTGACGACGAGCGTCTTTGTTTCGTCGCCCGTTACGGAAGCAATATAGTTCTTATCGGTTACGGTTATCGAAACGGCTATCGATATTTCTGTGCCCGCAAAAACGTATTGATCGTATTCCGCATCGCCCGCCGAAACGGTTATGCTCTTACCGTATTCGAGTTCCGTGGTGGTTTCGATATTTACCAGCGCTTCGACTTCGGCAAGATTCATGCCGTATATCGCGCCGTCCGCGACGGAGACCGTAAACGTAACGGGCTTAGGCTCGACAGTTATATCAACGGAAGTAACGGAAGTCGCTCCCAGTACGACGTTGGCGGTATTCGTATATGTAAACTCTATAACGTACTCGCCTACGACGGGGTTGACGGGCAAGCCGTCAGTCCAGGCTTCCTCGCCCGCCGCGTGGTAGTGATAACCCGTTGTTCCGAATACGGCGGTCCCGTTCTGACCGAGATTTTCATAGGCATTACTTATTCCGTATATAGTGTCGCCGTATTCGAATACGCTCTTTTCAGCGGTAACAACAACCTTAACTTCGCGCTTAGAAACGGTAAACGACGATTTTTTCTCGGTATAATTGTAGTTTTCGGTTCCCTCCACGAAAGCCAGAACGTAATATGTACCCGCGGGCGTGGAATAATTGAGGCTACCCGTATATTCGCTCGAATATTCCGCGTCCAGATAATATTTGATCTGAACGTTATCATTGCCGAACTTGGAAACGGGCTTCGTTTCGGCACTTGCCGCGTCGTAATATATCCAGTCCTCTCTCGAATAATCACTCGTAAACGCGTTATCTGTCTTTTGGACGAAAACCGTCGCATTTGCGGTATTACTTCCGTTTTCAAAGGTGTAATCGGAATTTTTAAGCGTTATAACGAGAGTATATCCGCCCTCTTTGACTTTCAGGTATCCCTCCGAAACGTCGCCCGTTTCGTCGATGTACATATTGAACGAATAAACGTCGCTATCGACGTCGAGTATACCGTCGACCGCAGCGCCGTAATTGATGGCGTCCAGGCGGTTTGAGGGTGTCAGCACGCCGAATTGGAAGCTGTATTGAGAATGCGCGAGCGACACTTCTTTTGCCGTAACTTCGAACGTACTCTCTACGGTTTTGGCGTTGTAGTTTGCCGAAGCTCCGATTTGAGCTTCCACGGTATATGTGCCCGCATGCTTTATTTCGCCGTTGGTGACCGCTTCTAAGCCGAAATAGTATTTGAACGTTGCGGAGCCGCTTTCGAGGTTGCCCGTTACACTCGGAGTCACAGTATGGAAGTTTCCGTCGTATGTCCAGCCGGAAACGGTAACGGCGAGGTTGGGACGTTCGGCTCTCGCGACTTCGAATTCCGAACTCGTGACGGAATACGCCTCGTGATTACCGTCGCCGGGATATCTTGCCGTCACGGTATAGCTTCCCGCAAGCGCGGGGGCTTCCGCAGACGAATACTCTTCGTCGTCCGCCGCGTTCGTATCGCCCGTATAAAGGAACGTAATGGAATCTTCGAGGCTTTCGTGACTCAGCTCTCCTATTACGGGCGCTTCGGCGGTGCCGCCGTAGGTCCAACCCTCTATCGAAACGGTAAAGCTTACCTTGGCTTTTGCGATAGAATATTCGACGTAGTCCGAATCGGCGTCCTTGTAATTTTTAAGACCCGTGACCGTCGCCTTGACGGCGTATTTGCCCGCGTTAAAAGGGGCGGAATCCAGCTTAGTATAACGAGCGTAGCCCGTTTCCGCTTCGTTTACGGAATAATAAGTTACCGTAGGCGTTACGCCCTCGGGCTGACCCGTTACTTGAGCCACTTTGGCTTCTCCCGTATACTCGCCGCCGTCAATGGATATCGACAGTCTGATCGTCGCCTTCGTAACGGCGATCGTTAGCGAATAGCTTCCCTCGTTCTCGGCAAGCTTATAATTGGCGTCGAGAATATTGACTTTAACGGTAACGGTAACATCCGTACCTGCCTCGGTCCCCACCGTGTAATTGGAAGTAGCGGAATATTCCCAAGCGTTTTCGTCAAAATCGAAGCCCGTCAAAGAAGTTTCGGGCGTTACGGTTACCATAGTATCGAAATCGGGTACCGCTTGTCCGTACTCGAGACTTGCACCCTCCTTGAGTTTCGCGCTGAACGAAACGGGTTTCGGATCGATAATAAGTGAGGTCGTAGCCGAAATATCCGCTTCGAGGTTTTTCCAGTCCGCTATTGAAGCGATACCCAGCGTATAAGTACCGGCGTCGGTGGGAAGCACGCCTTCGATGACCGGTTCGCCGTTGATACGGTAAACTATTTCTCCGAGTATTTTGACAGGATACGATTCGGTTTTGCCAGTAACCGTAACGGTGATTGCTCCCGCATAGGGCTTAGCGGTATATACAGCCTTTTCCGCGGACAGCGAAACGGTAACTGAAAGTTTATCGACCACGAACTCCCCTCCAGCCGTCAGTCCGTTGTACGAATCCGTTTCCTCGACCGTAACCGTATAATAATACGTTCCCGCAGGAGTCAAGTTCGTGAACTCCGCGACCTCTTTCGACTTTTCGGCGTCCGAATAATATTTTACGACGGGTGCTCCGAAGCGCGCCACGGCTGCGGTCGGAGCAGTCGGTTCGGAATAATAAGTCCACCCCGCTCTTGCAAAATCCTTCACGAAGCTGTTTGCGGATTCGTTTTTGGTCACGGTAAGGGTGACGGTTTTGTCGGACTGTCTGTAGTTTTTATTATTCAAAGTTACGACGAACGAATAACTGTTTCCTGCCGACAAATACTCAATACCCTTATGATCGCTGATCCGGTTTGCCCCCGACTCGACAAAGGAAACGGTATACGTTGCGTCGTCGCCTTCAATCAAACCGTTAAACTCTATAGTCGGATAAGTGGCGGGATCGTTAAGGTTATTTTCGTTTACCGTTCCGAAAGATATTTCTACCGTCTTTGTTTTTAATGTTACAAGCGCGGCTGAAACGTTGAACGAGGTAGAAGAAACCTTAGTCCCGTTGTAATTTGCGGTCTGGCTGAACGTAACGGTCAAAGTGTAAGTACCTGCATCCGTTGGCGCTTCCTGACCCGAATACGTTCCTCCGTTCAATGTATTTCCCTCATACAATAAGGTATAATCTGTGGCTTCTTCGGGTCTTCCGGTAAAGGATACGGGGTCCGTCGGTTCAGTACCGTAAGTCCAACCCGTTACGGAAACGCCGACCTGCATATCGGCTCGGGCAACAGATAATGACGATACATAACTGAACGAAACGGTATTGTTATCATAGAAATAGTAGCCGTTTGATAATGTCGTGGTAACGTCGTAATTTCCCGCATTGATAATGGAGCCGTAAGACACACTATAATTGGACGGATTGAGCGCCGTTCCGTTATAGGTAACGTTTACCTGAGGAGTGATCTCGCTTCCCGTATAAGTATACGAACCCGTGATCTGGGGAACGGAAGCGGGCTTTATAAGCGTGAAAGTCGCGGAACTCTTGGCAACGTCCAAAGTTTTCACTCCGTTTAACAAAGTCGCGATCGTAGTCGAAGAATCTTTTAATTTCAACGTAGCGCTCGAAGTATTCGCCACCAAGGTAAGATTTGATGTGCTTTGAGGTTTAAAGTAAGGCATAACGTCGATACCGTTATCCCCCTCGACTTTGACGGGTATGGCAGCCGTCGTGGTTATAGCGAAAGAGTTGTTGCCGCCATAATGACCGGAATACTCGGGCGTCATGGTACAGCCGGAAGCGGTAAATACGTTGTCATATGTAATGTACCCGTCCGTCGATAATCCGCCCGCCGTGGAACTGGATACTCCGTTGCTTGCTTTGTTCTGCGAAACGTAACCGTAACAGGAAATCGTGGCGTTTACGACGTCTCTGTTTGTCAGCGCATATATAAAGCCGTCAATGCTGATCTGAGCGGCGCTGCTCTTATTGTCGGTGATCGTCAACGCCGCGGAAAACATAGGTTCCTTAATGTCCTGAGTGGATTTACCGGTAAACTGACCGCCGCCTTTCAAAACGATGTTGGAATACATATACGGGTGATCCTGTCCCGAGACGTAACTCGTATGATTAGGAGTACCGGTATTACCCACTATACCCGAAATGAAAGCGTATCCCGCAGTACAGGACATCGTACCGTCTAACTGTACCGTGCAGTTATTCAGTCTGCCTTTGCCGAAAATATTTCCGGAGATACCGCCTATCGAGATAGCGTTAGCGGTGTTATTGGAAGTCGAGAAAGTTACTCCTTGATTAATAACGACGTTGACGTTCTCGATCAACGAATTCCCCGTAATATTGCCTACTACTCCGCCTATACCCACGGTTTTATAATTTGTATTTTCAGGCAAAGTCCCGCTGGTCTTGACGTTGACGTCGACGCAGATAACCACTCTCAGATTTTTAACGGTACCGCCGTTCAGTTCGCCGATTATACCGCCTATCGAATCGCCCGTAAGCCCGGTTTGCGCTCCGACGATATATACGGTTTTTCCGTTGCCGTCAAGGGTTCCTCTGAAATCTCTACCGGTAAATCCCGTGATATAAGCGTCCTCTTTAAGGTAATAAGTGCCGCTTCCGTTATGAGTGTTAGTCGAATTTTTATTGACGAACGTATTGAAAAATTGCGTACTGTTCAGTCCCGTTCCCGAAGGAGTGCTACCCGCATAATAGCCGTGTTCGTATTCGGTAAGCGCATCCAAAGTCGGTAGCTTTGTATCGGTAGGAGTTAAGGTAGCATAAAAATTGTTATTCGAACTCCATGTCGAAGCTGCCGTCGGGAGCCCCGTAAAAGTTACCGTTCCGTCGACTATATCTTTGGTCGTCCAAGAGGATCCGTTTGCGGCATTTAATGTATATGTTCTTTCGTAACCCGCTGGAGGAGTGGAGGCACTGCAAATTATTGCCAAAGAATTATCTACAGTTTGAGATGCGTCAAAATAAACGCTAAACTTACTCGGTATTTCTGCAATTCTGCCGGATATGGTAGCCTCAGTGTCGCGATGTGCCCAATCTGTCTTTGCGCCGCTGGTACTGTAGTAATTGGTAACGGTGCGGCTTCCGTAATTATAGAAAAAGATTACCGACGAAGCATACTTTGGACCTGCTCCGGTAATTTCATAACTGCCTTTAAAATCGTTTAAGTAGTTTTTGATGGTAAGTGCTGATGTATATCCGCTAGGAGTACATCCTATTAAACCTACGCAATGCGCATGTACTACACCATTGCCGCGTATAATTACATTATTAATATTAAAAGTATTGCTATCGCCAGCCCAAAACAAACCGACAAGATTGCCTGCATATCCCTGGCGTAACCCAGCATCGTAATTATCGTATGTACCCGAATAAGCAGTACAAATAATTGAACCGTTGTTCTCTACCGTACAATTTGTAATTGTCGAAGTCGAATTTGACCCCCAAACTTCGCCGGCTATCGCACCGATTCCCGCAGTTGATAAAGAACTTGCTGCACTCGATGTCGTTACGGCATGAAAAACCGTATTGGGATTAACGACAACTCGGCAATTGCTCACGGTGCCGCCCGCAAGAGCGCCGGCGATGATGCCGTAATAGCCTACGTTTTCCTCACCTATATGAATGCCTAAAGGATTGCCGTTTCCTACGACCACGTTAAGATCCTGTACTCGTCCTGCCAGCTGTGAAAACAGTATTCCGTTTTTCTCTGCTTTTCTTCGCGCTTTATAGCCCGATAAAATTGTAATGGTATGCCCGTTTCCGTATAGTGTACCAGTAAAGGTCGAAGTATGAGCAAACATATGAGAAGCGCTTAATTCAAAGTCGGCGTTCAGATAATATGTACCGGATTGCGATCCGGTTATAATATTATTATAAAAATCCGTACTGCTCGAAATTGCCGTGCCAGATGTAGTCTCCGACGTAACAGAACCATGCACCAAAGACGATGTAACCGCCGCTTCGGCGGGCGCCTGTACGGGGTCGACCGTAATTACGGAACCGACCATCGAGAATACGACGATAGCCGCTATCAATGCAAGCGCGACAATAAAAACGACTACCGAAGCAAAACCGTTCAAACCAAAGAGACCCTTTCTCATATACATCTCCAAAACCAGGATTTTATATGTTAAAAGCAATCCCACCGCGCGTAAGGCGCGATAAGAAAAACTTCCCCACAAAGATTATATTATTTTGTTTCGCCGCTGTCAATATCGCATTAACAATATATGACGGAATATTTACTTATTTTTTTCAATAAAATTATGCCGTTCGTTCGGGCGCCTTCACGTTAAAATTCCGTCCGAATATTTATACCGAACATAAACCGAAAAGCCGCGTTTATAACCCCGTCGAAGCCTCGTCAAAATCAAAATCCTGCCGCAAACTTCATACCCGCCGTTATCTTTGTCCGGCCGCAACCGCGCCGGCGCGACACGGTCTTTTGAAAACGCTTCCGCAAACGATATTTTCGGCGGCATATGGTTTAACCGAAAGCCTTTTGCGACACGGTATTCGTAAAAATTAAAATCAAACAAAGTTATAGTTTTGTCGCTGTAGATACATATAATAAAGTATTTCGGCGCGTGAGAAAAATATTCGGAAAGCCGCTCCGGACTTTACGGTTGACTAAGCGACGACGGTCGTTAAAAAAATCGAAATAGTACCTTACGAGGACTTCGAACCCGAACTTTGGAACGAAACGGTGGTAATCGAAATTCCGGATTATGCCGACTACGAGAATCTGACGATACAGGTTTATAACGACAATATGTGGAAATACGGCGTGCCTTCCGACTTACAGCAAATCCCGGTCGTATCTGAAACCACCACCGTCCACTCTCTTTATTCCCCCTACGGAAAATTGAGCGTTCTGATATATTATACGGAAGGCGAGGAAACAAAATTTTTCGAATTAAATTCAATAGTCGGCGAAGGCAGTACCGTAACGGGAGAGTTTGTGACTTTCGACGGCAGCTACGCCTATTTCCCGTTGCCCGACCGAACGTTGACAATCAACGCGGGTTGAGCGTTTCGATTAAAAAAAAACAAGCCCGACGGGCTTGTTTTTTTTGCGCTAAGCCGAAAAATCGAAATCCGTCGTTATGTAATCGACGCCCATTTCCACGAACTTTTTCATATCCTCGACGCTATTTACCGTCCACACGCCTATCTCTCTGCCTCGGCGATGGGCGAGATTAACGATATATTTACTCGCCGATGACGCGGCAACGGAAACGTTATATCCGTTCATCGCCGCAAACCAATTCGTGAATACGTTATTCGACAGCCGCTGCGTAACCAGGTCGGCGTTTGTTTTTTCGACGTTTTTGACGTGCTTTGCCTCAAACGAGATCATCACGAAATCGTCGCCGCATATGCGTTCGGACAAGGAAATCAGTTCTTGGATCTGCTCCTTGGTCAGATCGGGTTGTTTTAACTCGATCACCGCCGTCTTGTCCCCTGCCGCCGTTATTTCGAGATAGCGTTCGAACGTACATATAGCTTCCGAAGTATATCCGTAACCGTTTTCTTTCAGGGACAAATTTTTAATATCCGCGTAATTGGATCCGGTAATTTTTACGGACGAATCCGTAAACGCGTTGTCGTCGTGAGCGCATACCGCCACGCCGTCCGCGGTAAAATACACGTCCGTTTCTATGCCGTAGAAAAAGTCGCTTGCCGCCGCCGCGATAAACGCCTGTTCGCTGTTTTCGTAATAAACCGAACTCAGCCCTCGGTGCGCAATGAATTTTACCGATTTCGCGCTTTCGAAATCTTCCGGCATCCTTGCCGAATTTACCTTGAATATCGAAAAAGCCACGATCGTCGCAACGGCGATGGCCGCGGCGACGGAACATATCACAGTCAAAAAAATACGAACGCTCTTTTTCATGAAACCATTGTAGTTTGCGGGGCGCTTCTTGTCAATAGCCGTATTTCGAAACTTCTCCCCCCCGCGTTTCCTCTTTGGTAGCAAAAACGCCCGCTCCGTCATATATTGAAAAGTAGTACGGAGGACATCGCATGCACATTATAGACGGTACATTTTACGCGCTGCTGAACGAGATCGATAAACAAAAACCCGACGAACTTTACACTCGCATGGTAAAAAGTTTCTATAAGGTATCGCCGGTTACCCGCAAAAATGTAGCCGAATATTTCAACCGTTTCGGATTCTGGGGCAAACTCGATCCGGAAAACGGCATTTACGAAGAAATAGAATTGAAAGCCGAAACGCTTTCGGAGCACGTTGCGGATTTTTATAAACTTTACGAACGCCTCGGAGATTACCGCTCCAAAAAAACTCTTTACGCCATAATCTCGAACTGGTACCGCTACGATTTCAAAAGCACTACCGAAGCCAAAGAATATATGTTCGACGACTACTTCGATCCCGATCTGGTAAAATGCACGCCTGACGAAGTCGTGGTTGACCTGGGCGCATATACGGGCGACACGGTGCTGGCGTACATCAACAATTACGGCGCCGACTGTTACAAGAAAATATACTGTTACGAGATAACGAAGTCCGTTTTCGAAATATTGAAAGCCAACACGGCGGGCATCAGAGACATTGAATGCCGGATGAAAGGAGTCAGCGACGTCTGCGGCGAAATGCGCCTTAACCTGAGCGCCGGAGGAAGTTCCGCGAACTCGCTTTCGGAAACGGGCGCGGAAAGCGTCGAGACCGTCACTCTGGATTTTGACATATCCGAGCCGATAACACTGATCAAAGCGGACATAGAGGGCGGCGAACAACGCGCGCTGCTCGGCGCCGCGCGACACATATCAAACGAACACCCCAAATTACTGATCTCCGTATATCATTCTAACGACGATCTGTGGAAGATCCCTCAGATAATAGACGGTATCTCTGACGACTACCGGTATTATCTCCGCTTCAAAGGTTCGTGCATATACCCCACCGAAGTAACGCTTTTCGCTCTATAGCTTCAAAACGCAGCGTAAAACCTGAACATGAAACGCCCGCAAAAATGCTTTGCGGGCGTAACGGGTTTTGACTTTCGGGTTTTCTTTTAATAGTTTTCCTTGTGTACTTCGAAGTAGGCTTGAGGGTGCTTGCATACGGGGCAGACGTCGGGCGCTTGCAGTCCTACGACCACGTGTCCGCAGTTGCGGCATTCCCAAACGGTTACGCCGCTCTTTTTGAATACCTCAGCCGTTTCGACGTTTTTCAAAAGCGCGCGATATCTTTCCTCGTGTCTTTTTTCGATCGCGGCTACTCCTCTGAACTGCTCGGCAAGTTCATGGAATCCCTCTTCGTCCGCTTCCGCCGCCATACGGGCATACATGTCCGTCCACTCGTAACTCTCGCCTTCGGCGGCATGGAGCAGGTTTTCGGCGGTGTCGCCAAGTTCGCCGAGAGCCTTGAACCACAGTTTCGCGTGTTCTTTTTCGTTATCGGCGGTTTCGGTAAACAACGCCGCTATCTGCTCGTAGCCCGCTTTTTTTGCCACCGAAGCAAAATACGTGTATTTGTTTCTCGCCTGGGATTCCCCCGCAAACGCTTCGAGAAGATTCTTCTCCGTCTTGGTCCCCGCATAAGGATTTTTTGCGGGCGCAGGCGAGATCCTGACGAATTTCTCGGCGGGTTGCTTACAAACGGGACATCTGAAATCGGCGGGCAGAGCGCCTTCGTGTATATATCCGCATACCGTGCATTGCCATTTTTCCATAGTTTCGGTCTCCTTTGATTTTTCGTTGAATTTAATGTTTTTTAACAGATACTCGACGGCTTCGACGTCGATCCCGGGATAGTTTTTTATCGACTTCAGAAAGTTTTCGGCGTTCATGCTCTCGGGCAACATGAATCCTGATTCGCGGCAAAGGTCTTCCGCCATCAGGCGGGAAGATTTGGCTATCGCTTCGCTGAGAGCGTCGTTTCTCGCGCGGGCAGCCAGTTCCGCTTCGTTTTTGGAAGCTATAAGCGACCTTAAAGACGCGACGACCCCGGATTGTTTGGGTTGCTGAGGAGGATACTCCGCGGGAACCATCGATATAGCCGCCGAAGGACAGGCGTCCGCGCACGCGCCGCATCCTATACACTTCTTGACGTCGATGACGCTGTTCTCGGTATCGGTGGCGCCGGTGGGACAAACATACAGACACAGACAGTCTTTAGTGCAAAGTCTCAGATTCCTGACCGCATATTTTTTTGCCATTATTTCGCTCTCCTTTCGCTCTTTTCGAATTTCCACGCGGGGACCTTGCATACGGGACATATCGCGGGCGGCTCCTTGCCCACGAAAACGAACCCGCACACGCTGCAAACGTACACGCTTTGGTCGTCGGGAATTTTTGCTCCGTCCGCGCCGTAACGCGCGATTACCGATTTCAACGCCGTGGTAACTTTTTCGCTCCACACCAGGCTCCGCTTAGCACCCCTGTCGGAAGCTTCGGCTGCGGATTCGTTTGCCGCAGGGTAAAGTTCGGACAGGTCCTTGTCCAGCATTTCCCCGATATTTTTATCTGCGACATTCGTTTGACCTGCCGCTTCTTCCAGGAAAAACTTCGCGAGCGTTTCGAACCGTTTTTGTTCTTCGGGCATATACTGTTTCTCTGCACCGCGCGCAAGGTTTGAACATATAACGCTCATTTCGATTGCCGAAAACTCTGTTTCGGGAGCCTTTAATTTCTTTTTAGGCGCATTGGCTTTCGGCGCCCGTTCTTTTACCACCTCCTTAAAGGTGTCGGCTCCCGCCCCGCACACCGGGCAAACGAACCCCTCGGGCAGTTCGCCTTTATGAACGTAACCGCAGACCGTACAGACATATTCTTTCATATTCGTTCGACCTCCTTTCTTTGATTTTAACATAAACGCCAACGCTTTGCCGTGATAAAATCACAAACCGCCGTGTAAGGCAAATCTGATAAAAACAATGGCGAAAATCCTTCGGCATATGTTATACTTTTCAAAGGAGTTGCGATATGGACTTTTCCGATTTCTTCCCCGTGTGGAACGACCTGAAAGAAACCGAACGCCGGCTGCTTACGTCGGCGGCTACCGAACTCAATGTCTTTAAAGGCGCCGTCATTTCCGACGGCAAGGACGCGTGTAGCGGGATCATGCTGATAGAATCCGGACAGATACGCGCCTATACGACTTCGCCCGAAGGCAAGGAAATAACCCTTTACCGTCTGTTGGAGCGCGATATTTGCCTGTTTTCGGCTTCTTGCATGATGAACGGAATCAATTTTGACGTTACCCTTGCCGCCGAAAAAGACTGCAGGGTCATTCTGATCCCGTCTGACGCGTATAAACACGTCATGAGCGAATCGGCGCCTCTTGCCAACTTCACCAACGAAGTTCTGGCAAGCCGTTTTTCCGACGTGATGTGGCTGATAGAACAGATCATGTGGAAAAGTTTCGACAAACGCCTCGCCGCTTTCCTGACGGAAGAATCCGCAATCGAGGAAAGCGATACTTTGCACATTACTCACGAAATTATCGGAAACCACCTCGGAAGCCCCAGGGAAGTCGTAACCCGGATGCTGAAATATTTTGCCGCCGAAGGACTTGTGGAACTCGCGCGCGGCAGTATCCGCATAACTGATCCCAAACGACTGAGCGCGTTGAGTTAACGCGCCTGTCTCGGAATACGCTTATTCGCTCATTCGTTCAACAGCGCCAGAATATCGCTTTTGGGACGTACTCCGACCACTCCGTTCACCACCTCGCCGCGGTTTACGAGCATTATGGTGGGGATACTCATTATTTTGAATGCGGAAGCGAGTTCGGATTCCTCGTCGATGTTTATCTTGCCCACCTTAACGTCGTTAAGTTCCTCTGCAACCGCGTCGATCACGGGAGCCATCATACGGCAGGGTCCGCACCAACTTGCCCAGAAATCGATCAATACGGGCTTGTCCGAATCCAATACTTCCGATTTGAAATTTTCTTTTGTTATCGTTATTACCGACATCGTTCACCTCTTGTCCGTTTTGTTTAAGTATAGTATTCCCGAAAAATTTTTTCCGTAACTAAATCACAAAACGTTTCGGTGCTTATGTTTTCCCGAGTTAATGGCCGACGGAAATGCCTTTCGTTACAAACGTCATAATAAATATCCACCCGCCAAGCGGGTGGTTTTTCATTTTCGGGTATAACCCTAATCTTTACTGGCGGGGCACAAGTGCCCTTATATTGACCTGCCAGTCATGCATTTGTTACCTACTTACCCGTAAACGGGTCCCGTGGGTCAAATATACTTAATTGGTCTGCTTCTTTATCATACTTCAGCTGATTTGCTATGTATTCCTTTATCGCCTGTCCGTTTTTACCCACGGTATCTACGTAATATCCCTTACACCAAAATTCGCGGTTGCGGTACGCAAATTTCATGTTCCCCCATTTCTGGAATATCATCAAGCTACTTTTCCCTTTCAAATACCCCATAAATCCCGCAACGCTCATTTTGGGCGGGATGCTTACATACATGTGTATATGATCCGGACATACTTCTCCCTCTATTATCTCTGCCCCTTTCCATTGGCACAATTTCCTTAGTATTTCTCGTATCTCTAATCTTTTCTCTTCAAAAAATACTTTTCGTCTGTATTTAGGGGCGAACACTATGTGATATTTGCAATTCCATTTTGTATGTGCTAAACTGTTTACGATGTTATCTTGCTCTTGCATTATGATATCCTCCGATTGTGTATTTGGCGACTGGCAGGTCTTCTTCTATTATACACAATCGGAGTTTTTTTGTCTGCCTCATCGGCTTAGCCTTTTTTGAACCCCGCGACTATCGCGGGGTTTTCGTTTCACAATAAAGCCCGCGCGGGGCGGGCTTTATGTCGGAATAACGACTGTTATTGTCCTATCGAGGACGGAGAGGAGTGGTACGTCACGCCGTTTATCGGAGTGATTATTCCGGTAACGGAGTCGTAGCTGAACACCGTCCACAGCGTGCCGGGGTCGTCCGGGACGTAAGCGACATAAGCGGCAACGGAAGAATTCCCGAGGTAGACTTCTACTTTCGCGCCGGAATTGGCAAGCGAAGTGCTGTTCGAGGAAGTTCTGTTGGTATAATCATGCACATAGAAGGTATAAACTCCTTCTTCCATCACGTAGACGGTAGTAGTTTCGGGTCCGTAGCTGGTGGTGTCGTCGAGGTCGAGATCCGCCATCAATTGCCCGTCGCGGTAGTAGGTCTTATCGGAGTAATAGGTATGCGCATGGGTTCCGTCCGCCAAATCGATATCCAGGTGGGAATCCAGGTCTCTGGGATACACTCCCCACGTCAATACGATCCTTATGGATTCCACGTCCAATTGCCTGTTGTTGGTGACGTAACCGTTTTGGTTATCGATAAGCTTGTCGGAAAGTATTTTGATGACGATGCTTCCGTCGTTATATCTAAGGTTTTCATCGGAAAGCCTCCTGTTATCGCGAATGGCTATGGTATAGTTTCCGGGTTCCAGGTCGGGGGTCACATACCTTCCGTTTTCGCCCGAAGTCAAAGTCGCTATGATCGTACCGGATGTAATATTGACGCCTTTATAAATATCCAACGTCAATCCTCCGACGCCGTAACCGGTCACCGAATCGATGATCTTGCCGGCGGCGTTGCCGTCGGTGATATTGGTGCCGGGAATGGCTTCCAAGACTATATTCCGGATGTTATTTTGATACATATATACGTTGAATTGTTGGGTCACCGTACGATACCCTTCCTTCGAAACCGTTATCATATATCTTCCGACAGTCAGACCGTTGAAGGAATACTCCCCGTCTGCGTCCGTCAACGCGGTATAGGTGAACGCGTTGGTGGAACTTAACCTCGTTATCGTGACCGTAGCCCCCTCCAGCGGCGCGTTGTTGCCGAAATCGTTGTCGTCGTCCGCAACGGAAACCTTTCCGGTCAATGTATTTACGGCGTCAAGGTCGATAACGATGCGATAGAACATGTTGGAATCGACAAACACTTCCTTTATAACGGTAATATACCCTTCCTTTGAAACCGTCAGGGTGTATTCCCCTTCGGGGACGTCTTCGAATCCGAATGCGCCGTCCGCGCCGGACACCGCTTCGAACACTCCGTTTTCGCCTTCCAATACAATGCTCGCGCCCTCTATCATGGCGTTGTCGGCGTCGTTTTCGGTGGCGTCCGATTCAATGACTTCGCCGGCGACTTCGTATTCCGCAAGTTCGGGACGGAAAATTATCTCGTAATCGCCGCAATTATAATCCCAATTCGAACCCTTTTCCACACTAAGCCAATCTTTCTCGGTACCGTTATAGTAGATATACTTCAATTTCGAATCGGGTGAAGAGCTGTGTGCAAACGCATAACTTCCTATCTTCGTCACCGTCGACGGAATCGTCACGCTTTCCAGCCTATACATGCTGTAAAACGCATAATCGCCTATTTCCGTTACACCCTCTTCGATGACCACTTGTTTTACCCTTTCGGCGTTATAGAAGGCATAATTACCTATCCTTTCTACGGTACCCGGGATATTCAATTCAAAGACTATCTCGCCGTTCAACCACAACACACCGCCGTAATATAACGGATTGGAATCATCGTCCCCGAACTCGATATTGCACCATGCCTCTGTATCGGTGATATATACATTCTTGGCGCTTGTGCCGGAGAACGCAGAACTTCCGATACTTGTGACCCCGGCGGGGAGTTCTATCGAAGTCAGGCTGCTGCAGCCGGAGAACGCATTCCATCCGATACTAGCCAACTGACTTCCTTCGGCAAAGGTAACGCTTTCAAGATTGCTGCAATACCAGAACGCAGAGCCTCCGATACTTGTGACCCCGGAATGGATGGTTATAGATGTCAAGCTTGTGAAACCTCTTAATTGATAATCGCCTATTGTTATAATACTTGCGGGTACTACCACTTCGGTCACTAACTCTCCGTCGATATATAAATCGGCACCGTTACTTAACGGATTGGAATCATAGTCAAACTGCATATCAAACCAATTATCTATGCTGCCGGCGTAATATACCGTATCCAGATTGCTGCATCCGGAGAACGCATATCCTCTGATACTTGTGACCCCGGCGGGGATCTCTATCGATTTAAGGCTGATACAATCCCGGAACGCATCTCTTCCGATACTAGTCAATTGACTTTCTTTGGCAAATGTGACGCTTTCAAGATTGCTGCAATACCGGAACGCTTCGCTTCCGATACTAGTGACCCCTGCGGGGATCTCTATCGTGGTCAGGCTGCTGCATCCGTAGAACACATTCCATCCGATACTAGCCAACTGACTTCCTTCGGCAAAGGTAACGCTTTCAAGATTGCTGCATCCGTAGAACAAAGAGCCTCCGATACTTGTGACCCCCGCGGGGATCTCTATCGACTGAAGGCTGCTGCATCTGATGAATGCATAGTCTCCGATACTAGTTAACTGACTTCCTTCGGCAAATGTTACTTCTTCAAGATTGTTGCATCCGTAGAACGCAGAGTCTTCGATACTTGTGACCCCTGCGGGGATCTCTATCGATGTCAGACTGCTGCATCCGTAGAACGCAGAGCTTCCGATACTAGTCAATTGACTTCCTTCGGCAAAGGTTACGCTTTCAAGATTACTGCATCCGGAGAATACACCAGACTCATAACCGCCATCCGGTAACTCGCTCACCCCTGCGGGGATCTCTATCGATGTCAGGCTGCTGCAGCCCCGGAACGCCATTTCTCCGATATTGGTCAACTGACTTCCTTCGGCAAAGCTGACATCGGTAAGATTACTGCATCCGTAGAACGCATAATTTCCGATACTTGTGACCCCTGCGGGGATTGTAACGGAAATTATATCGGCATTACCATAGAAAGCATAATCCGCAATACTTGTCACGGTATCGGGAATGATTACAGCCGTCTCCGAACCGTTATAGCCGCGAAGCACTCCGCCGTCGATCGCAAAGCCATTCTCATCAAACGCAGCTTTCTGATCCTCCGGAGTATAGACCTTGGCGGCGTGGTAAGCCACATTGCCGTATAAGTTGCTTCCCGCAGTTATGTCCAAAGAGGAATTATTGTAAACTTCTTTCAGATTATAACAACCCGAAAATGCTGAATTTCCTATCGCGGTCAAGCTTTCGGGCAATGTGACCGAAACTATATCATCTTTGAAAAAAGCATACTGTACTATTCGCGTGACGCCTTCGGGTATAACTATATCCTTCTCGCTTCCGAGATAGCCTAGAAGCAACACTTCCTCGCCATTAGTGTATGTCACATAGCCGTTTTCATCTTTTACATTGGCAAGGTTATCTTCGGTCAACACCACTTCGGCATAATATGCGACATAGCCAAAATCGCTGCTTCCCGCCGTTATCTCTAAATCGGAATAATTGTAGACGATGGTGAGATAATATCCGGAGAACGCAGAGCCTCCGATACTTGTGACCCCGGCGGGGATCTCTATCGATGTCAGGCTGCTGCATCCGTTGAACGCATAACTTCCGATACTTATAACCCCTGCGGGGATCTCTATCGAAGTCAGGCTGCTGCAATCCTCGAACGCAGAGCCTCCGATACTTGTGACCCCTGCGGGGATCTCTATCGCAGTCAGGCTGTTGCATCCAGAGAACGCATCCTCTCCGATACTAGTCAACTGGCTTCCTTCGGCAAAGGTAACGCTTTCAAGATCGCGGCATTCTAAGAACGCCTGGTCTCCGATACTTGTGACCCCTGCGGGAATATCTATCGATTTAAGGCTGCTGCAATCCCGGAACGCACCCTCTCCGATATCAGTCAACTGACTTCCTTCGGCAAAAGTGACGCTTTCAAGATTGCTGCATCCGTTGAACGCAGAGCCTCCGATACTTGTGACCCCCGCGGGGATCTCTATCGACTGAAGGCTGCTGCATCTGATGAATGCATAGTCTCCGATACTAGTTAACTGACTTCCTTCGGCAAAGCTGACGCTTTCAAGGTTGCTGCAATCCTCGAACGCCCGGTCTCCGATACTTGTGACCCCTGCGGGAATCTCTATCGATGTCAGGCTGCTGCAAGCGTAGAACGCAGAGTATCCGATACTTGTCAATTGACTTCCATCGGCAAAGGTAACGCTTTCAAGATTGTTGCAATCCTCGAACGCATGGCTTCCGATGCTAGTGACTCCTGCGGGGATCTCTATCGATTTAAGGCTACTGCAATCCCGGAACGCATCCTCTCCTATACTGGTCAATTGACTTCCTTCGCCAAAGGTAACGCCGGTAAGATTGCTGCAATACTCGTACGCCCGGTCTCCGATACTTGTGACCCCTGCGGGGATCTCTATCGATGTCAGGCTGCTGCATCCGGAGAACGCAGAAAATCTGATACTTGTAACCCCTGCGGGGATCTCTATAGAAGTCAGGCTGCTGCAGCCGTTGAACGCAGAGCTTCCGATATCGGTCAACCGACTTCCTTCGGCAAAGGTGACGCTTGCAAGACTGCTGCAATCGGAGAATGCATATCCAATACTGATGACCCCGGAATGGATGATTATCGAGGTTAAACTTGTGCAACCGGATAATTGATCGATAATTATCGTAATGCTTTCCGGGACTACTACTTCGGTCACTAATTCTCCGTCGATATATAAATCGGCACCGTTATATAACGGATTGGAACTACTATTTTCAAACTCAATATTAAACCAATTCTCGATGCTGCCGGCGTAATATACAGTATTCAGACTGCTGCAGCCGTAGAATGCATAGTATCCGATACTTGTGACCCCTGCGGAGATTGAAATCGAAGTTATATCGGTGCAGCCATAGAAGGCATATTCGCCGATTTCGCGGACGGGCAGACCGTTGAAGGCGTCGGGAATGACTATGTCGCCGGTGGCGGTGCCGACATCGGTGACGATGTAGTAGCTTTCATCGCCGCTAAGCGTAAATTCCAAGCCGTCGGAATAAAATTGTTCGCCGCACACCGTACACACGCCGTCGACGAAATTATGCCCGAGCTTCGGAACCTCGTTATCGCGGTAGGAATAGCCGCAGGCGGAGCATGTATGTAAAGTATATCCCTCGGTAATGCAGGTAGGATCAACCACCGTTTCTGTATAACTGTGCCCGGCGGCGGGTATACCGATTTGGTTTTCGCGTATGGAATTGGCGCCTTCGGCATCCGAAAAATATTTTTCGCAAACATTGCAATACCAATAGGCAATGTTTCCGTCCTCGGTACAGGTAGCCGCTTTAAAAGGATGTTCCGTCATCATATGCCCCGCGGCAGGCAAAATTATATCGCCTTCGTCAATGACAATCGTGCATCCGGGATCGGAGAAATATTTGTCGCAATCGGGACAATACCAATATTCGATATTGCCGTCGTTGGTGCAATCGGGTTCCACCCGCTCATAGTGCACAAAGGGATGAGAAGTCCACCTGGCGTACAACGTAAAGTCCACCGAAACGGTATTGTTATTCAGCCATTGCCCGTCGTTTATCGTAGTACCGGTAAACCAACCGCAAAATTGGAGTCCCGAACGGACGGGAATGGGTAACTGTTCTATGGCATTCCCGGAAAGTATCGTCGCGGTATAAGCGTCATATTCTCCGCCCACGAATGTCAGATCCAGGTAATCGTACCCTTCTATCACACCGCCTCTGGCTTCGAAAGTCACCGTAACGGGAACTGCGGGCGTAGCGTTCGTCACCGTAAGGGTAGTAGTTTCGCCGTCGGTGAAATATATGGTATATGTATCGACGTTCCCGTCGGAACCCGTCTTTTCTATTCTATCGATACCGACGCCGTCCGCTCCGTCGCTGCCGTCCGCTCCGTCAGCTCCGGCACTTCCGACCAACGAAGTCAGCCATTCTTCAAGACTACCTTCGAAACCGTTTTCGACGGCGAGTTCATACGCAGATTTTCCGTCGGCACCGGCTTCGCCGGTGGCTCCCGGCGCACCCGTCGCCCCAACCAGCGATTCCAGCCAATCATCCAAAGTGCCTTCGTATCCGTTTTCTACCGCCAATTCATACGCAGACTTGCCGTCCTCGCCATTGGCACCCGTTTCGCCGACCAACGACGCCAACCATTCTTCCACGGTACCTTGGTAGCCGTTTTCTACCGCCAGTTCATACGCCGACTTGCCGTTCGTCACGGTGAAAGTGGTGGTTTCACCGTTGGTGAAATATATTGTATAGGTGTCGACGTTTCCGTCGGAACCGGTCTTTTCTATTTTTTCGATACCGACTCCGTCCGCGCCGTCGCTGCCGTCCGCTCCGTCTGCTCCGGCACTTCCGACCAACGAAGTCAGCCATTCTTCAAGGCTCCCCTCGAAACCGTTTTCGACGGCGAGTTCATACGCAGATTTTCCGTCGGCACCGGCTTCGCCGGTGGCGCCCGGCGCACCCGTCGCCCCAACCAGCGATTCCAGCCAATCATCCAAAGTGCCTTCGTAGCCGTTTTCTACCGCCAATTCATACGCAGACTTGCCGTCCTCGCCATTGGCACCCGTTTCGCCGACCAGTGACGCCAACCACTCTTCCAAAGTGCCTTGGTAGCCGTTCTCGACGGCAAGTTCGTATGCCGACTTTCCGTTCGTCACGGTGAAGGTCGTCGTACCGCCCTTGGTGTAATATATGGTGTATGTATCAACGTTGCCTTCGGAGGATGTCTTTTCGATTTTTTCGATACCGTTTCCGCCGAGAGAGTTCAACCAATCTTGAATAGTGCCGACAAACCCTAATCCGCAAGCAACGTCATATGCGCTGTCGCCCTTATCGCCTTTGTCGCCCTTATCGCCCGTTAAAGAAGCAAGCCAATCACCCAACGTTCCTTTATATCCCAATTCGACGACCAAATCGTATGCCGATTTTCCGCTGTCGCCCTTTTCACCGCGCAGGGAATCCAGCCAATCCTTTTCGGTACCGGTATAACCGTACTTTTTGGCAAGCCCGTACGCCGAGTCGCCTTTGAAAAGTTTTACCAAATCTTCAAGGCTGCCGGTATAGCCCAAATCCTCGGCGTACGCGTATACGGCCTGAAAGTTTACGGTATTGGGGTTCTTTTCAAGATCCCAAAGTACCTCCGCATCTCCTTTTATCTCCAGCTCTATGCCCTGAACCTTTCCGGTGTAGATGACCGTTCCCACGGCGTCATAAAAGGAAATATCACCGTTCAGTTCGTCCCCTTCACCGGCGGTAAATCCGTACGTGCCGCGCTCTCCCATTGAGTTCAGCCATTGCCCGTCAAGACCAAGCTCCCACCAGCCCGAGGAGTCGTCCTTCATAAAATAGCTGCCGGCAACGCTTTTCACCTCTTCGACAGTGTCATTGCACGCGGAAAGAATGCCTGCCACTAACAGAAGACAGAACACGATCGTTACAAGGAGCGAAAACTTCCTTTTCATACTCTCCTCCGATAAGGATAATAAATATTTATGTCAAGGGGATTTAAAGAGTCGGTCGGAATAAGTAAGTTTCTCCCCCTACCATACCACAACGATTACTCATCGAATACTTCGATTAAGTAATTTCTGACAATATTATATTAATTAAATAAAAATTAGTCAACTGTTTTCTTATAATAAATTATTACTTATATTTTCAATCGTTTTTCTGCCTGACGTCTTTCGAAACATTACTTATCCCATGAATTTTTTCATCGAACAACTTATTCGATGAAAAATGGACCTTAAAAAGACCCTGATTATTCAACTAAATATCAACGTCAAACCGAAAAACACCCGCAAAATAATACAGAAATTCAAATACCTTAAAATTAACGTTTTTTATCTTAAAAGACAATTCCGACAATACTCAATACGCGAAGCAAATCTCTTCCTTCTCTTCGGTATTATGGAGCGAGGCGACGTGAAATATGCCTCAATACGCGGATTAATTGGTATTATTTTCTTCCCGCATCAATCCCTCCTTATGAAAAAAGCTCGTACGTGCGTACAAGCTTTTCCATAAGGTTTAATTTTCGCGAGCAATTAAAGTTTTCTTTCTTTAAATCGCGGGAAGGGCTACAACCGACCAAACTCTCATTGTAAGATGAAGCCGTCGAGATGTAGACTACCGTGTAAAGTACGAGATACGCAGCGGATTGGGGCAAGCAAAGAAACAAAAGTTTTTTGAACAAACTAAAGTCGGGATTGCGTTAGTTTGCGGCGAATAAATATCCACCCGCCAAGCGGGTGGTTTTTCATTTTCGGGTATAACCCTAATCTTTACTGGCGGGGCACAAGTGCCCTTATATTGACCTGCCAGTCATGCATTTGTTACCTACTTACCCGTAAACGGGTCCCGTGGGTCAAATATACTTAATTGGTCTGCTTCTTTATCATACTTCAGCTGATTTGCTATGTATTCCTTTATCGCCTGTCCGTTTTTACCCACGGTATCTACGTAATATCCCTTACACCAAAATTCGCGGTTGCGGTACGCAAATTTCATGTTCCCCCATTTCTGGAATATCATCAAGCTACTTTTCCCTTTCAAATACCCCATAAATCCCGCAACGCTCATTTTGGGCGGGATGCTTACATACATGTGTATATGATCCGGACATACTTCTCCCTCTATTATCTCTGCCCCTTTCCATTGGCACAATTTCCTTAGTATTTCTCGTATCTCTAATCTTTTCTCTTCAAAAAATACTTTTCGTCTGTATTTAGGGGCGAACACTATGTGATATTTGCAATTCCATTTTGTATGTGCTAAACTGTTTAAGATGTTATCTTGCTCTTGCATTATGATATCCTCCGATTGTGTATTTGGCGACTGGCAGGTCTTCTTTCTATTATACACAATCGGAGTTTTTTATCTTCCTCATCGGCTTAGCCTTCTTTCAACCCCGCGACTATCGCGGGGTTTTCGTTGCACAAAAAGGCGCCCGCGCGGGGCGCCTGAAAACAAACGCGTCCTGAGTCGGCCGGTTTCAATCTTTGTCGCCGCTTTCGTTCAAAACGTCCGTCAGAGTAATCTCGTTGGTCTTGCCGAGTTTTAAGGATATTTCCTCGACCTGCTTTTTGCCTAAATTGTAAACCAGGAAAAACGCTGCAAGCATAAGCGCGGCGCCGACAAACATCAATACGAAAGAAACCGTAACCATCCTTTCGGCAACGCCGGGATCCTGTGCCGTGATGGGCTTTACGTTGGCGTCGTAGCCTACCGCCTCCATACACAGCAGCGGCAAAGACAGCGCCACGCCCTGCGATATTTTACGGAACAGGCTGTACAACGCGTAAACGCTGCCCTCTTCGCGCATACCCGTCTTGATCTGTTGATAGTCGATACAGTCGTTCACCATCGCCCACGCAAGGAGGCTGAAAAGTCCTCCGCCCGTCTGAACAAGCATCAGTCCGACGATAAACGTCACCGTTCCCGCCGTATTCGCGGGCATCGGCACGAACATCATCACCAAAGAAGCGATAAGGCTTAGGAACAGCGGGACCGCGACAGCCAGTTTCGTGCCGATTTTTTTGACTATCTTTGAGGTAAACGGTATAAAGAAGACCATCGGCAGATAAGCGATAACCGTCGCCACCGTAACCATGACGTCGGCGTTTCCGAAATGTACCTGGAAAAGCCATTTCGCCGTCTGGGTGCAGGACATCAAAAACACTATTTGCGCGAACGAAGCAAGGCACAGTCCCAACAGCGGTCGGTTCTTCAAAAAGCCTTTCAAAGTCTTGATATAATTGAATTTCTGTTTTTCGGCTTTGGGAACGGCGACGCGCTCGGTCGTCAGTTTTAAACAAAACATATACGCCACATACGCGATGGCTCCGAGGATTATGCCTATCCATATCAGTCTGCCGCCCATGATGTTGTTATTGTCGTCGTAAACGAACATGGGGAGCACGACGCAGAGCGCGCCTCCTATGGCGGCGCCTATGCTGCGCCAGGTCGAAAGCTGAGTGCGTTCGATGGGATTTCCCGTGATCGCGCTGCTTAACGCGCCGTAAGGAACGTTCAACAGCGTATAGCATATATCCCATAGCAGATACGTTACGACGCAAACCGTGATCTTGACCCAGGTCGCGGCGTTCGGGATGGGTAAAAATACGATCGCGCCCGATACGATCAGCCCTATTGCGCCTATACTCATCCATGGTTTAAACTTGCTTTTGGCGTTTTTGACGTGAATGGCGTCCATGATACCGCCCATAATCGGATCGTTAACGCCGTCCCATATCTTGGTCATAATGATTATGACAGCCCACGCCGCGGACGGAATACCGATATACTGGGTATAAAAATCCACCATAAACGCGGAAATGAGCGCGAAACTTAAGTTACAGCCGAAGTCTCCGAGCGCATAACCTATTTTGTCTTTCCATCCGAAAGGCGGCAGAGCGTTGCCGTTGGAAATTTCCGCGTCAGGAGCAGAGGATGGCGTTACTGGAGCAGTATTGTCTTCCATGTTTTGTCTCCTTGAAAGCATTTTTTTACATCGGGGTTACCGTCAAACATATTTTACGATACGAAACCGGATCAGTCAATACGCTTTTCTCACGCGGGCGCAAAAAGAAATCCCCGCGGCGCCGCGGGGATTAAAATCAGAAAAAATTCTGATTATTTCGCGTTGTATTTTTCTCCTATCAAAGGAAGCATGTCTTCCAGAAGCCGCGTCTGAGCCAACAGATACTCCTCGTCCTCGAACAAAGCGTAATGCACGCTCGCACGAACGAAAATGTAGATCAGCGACTGGAGCACGCGCCACGGGATCCCGAGCTTAGGCTCCAGGCTTTTGGCATAGTCGGTATATCTTTCCCTGACCCCATTGAAAAACTCTTTACCGTACTGACGGTATTGAGGAGAAGTATATACCTGGTACATAAAGCGGTACTTTTCGCCGTGCTGTTTTGCCGTCCAATACGGCACTTCCTTTAAAAACCTCTTTATGTCGTCAAAGTTTTCGGGAGCGTGCTGCATGAAATCGTCCTCGACTTTCGCCATGCAATAAGCCGTGGATTCGATAATTATCTCGTCTTTGGACCTGAAATAATGAAAGATATTCCCGGAACTCATTCCGCAAGCTTCCGCAAGCTTTAGAGTGGATGTGGCTTCTATCCCGTATTTACAAAAACAATCGAAACAAACAGACAGCAGTTCTTCTCTTTTGTTGGGGTCTTTTTTGCGCATCTTTCCTCCTGGAGTATGATATTTCTTACGTTATTTTAGGATTATATATTTTTTTTGAGAATTTGTCAACCGCGAGCGCACGCATATCGTGTTCCGGCGCACGGATAAAAGTCGGTATCGAAACAAACCGACTCCGCTAACAGGTCGGATTATTCCCTATTTTTTGTCGTCCGACTTGCGGTACAGCTTTGCTATTCCCGCCTCGCTGGTCTCGCGGTAACGCTTGTTCAGATCCTTTCCGGTTTCGTACATGACCTGGATAATTGTATCCAAAGATACAGTTCTGGTCGCAAAAAGGAAATCGGCGAGACTCAACGCGTTCAGCGCACGCATCGCGGCAACGGCGTTGCGCTCGATACACGGTATCTGCACCAGCCCCGCAACCGGATCGCATGTCAGTCCCAGATGATGTTCTATGGAAATTTCGGTCGCGTATTCGATCTGGTCAAGTCCCAGCCCGAAAATTTCCGCGAGTCCGCCCGCCGCCATTGCCGAAGCGCTTCCGATCTCTGCCTGACAACCGCACTCGGCGCCGCTGATGGAAGCGTTCTTCTTTATCAGGTTTCCGATAAGTCCCGCCACCGCCAGACCGCGTATGATTTTATCTCTCGGAACGTCGCGCGTTTTGAATACGTAGAAAAATGTGGCGGGCAACACCCCGCATGAGCCGCACGTCGGCGCGGTAACGATGTTGCCGCCCGCCGCGTTTTCCTCGGCGACCGCGAAAGCGTAAGAGCACACCAGTCTGTTTTCACGGGTTTCCGGACTTTCGTCGATGTGGCGTTGCAGATACAGGTATCTCGCTTTTCGTCTGACGTTCAAACCTCCTGGAAGCACGCCTTCCGCATTCAGCCCGCGTTTTATGGAATCGGTCATGGCGTCCCATATGGACTCCAGATAATCCTTTATATCGGGCTCGGTTTCGAACACATAGTCGCTGAGTCGTATGTCCTTATCCATACAGTATGCCTTGATGTCGGCAAAATGGTCGTGAGGATATACTTCGGGGGTTATCACGGCGGGTTCGCCGACTATGCTGAAGGCGCCGCCGCCAAGACTGTAGGCTCTGTGTTCGGCGATACATTTGCCGTTCTCGATTATTTCGAAATCGAGGGTGTTGGGATGCTCGATGTCGGTATCGGTAAGGTTAAACACTATTTCCGCGTCGGGACCCAACACCTTTTTCAAAACCGTATCCGTGCCGTGCCCCCTGCCGGTATGCGCCAAAGAACCGTAAAGAATCACCCTGTATTTTTTACCGGGATATTTTCTGCGGAAAAACAAAGCTATTTTCTGCGGCGCCATGGTGTGAGAGGACGACGGTCCGCAGCCTATCTGGAAAAGTTCTTTTAACGATTTCATGGTCCAATCCTCGAATATGAGATTGTATTTTAAATTATACCAAACGCTCAACTGAAAATCAATACCCCGCGCCGACGGAATATGTAAAATTCGGCTTACGTCCCCCGTTATTTCGGTTATCGTAAGCGACAGAAAATCAGGCAAACCCGCCGAGGAAAGTACATATAGGCTCCTGCATCGACAAATACCGCTCTAAATCCCGATGTCATAATCTGCAACGAAGCGGGAATAGACGACGCGATACTTTCAGGCCCGCGTTTTCAAGGCGCCGAAGGCGTGATTAACAAAAGAGCATAACGTACGCCCGTCAAAGTTTTAAGCTTCGGACGCTTCAACGGCATCGACTCCCCTCGAGATTACTGAACGGCAAAGAAGTTTACACCGCCTTGTTCGATCATACGATCTAAGAATTCTACATTGACTTCTTCGATTACCAAGTCTTCGAAGAAAGCTCTAATTTCAGTTAAGGCGTACACCCTATGCAGTCCTAAATAAGTTTTGCTCAGCCTGCTAATTTCAGACGAGCTTTTCGTATTCGGCGTCCGTCACGGCTTCGAGCCATTCGTTCGAGGTGTCGGTACCCGGTATTTCCACGGAAATGTGCGAAAACCAGCTGTCTTTTTTGGCTCCGTGCCAATGTTTGACGTTGGCGGGTATTTCCACGACGTCGCCGGGATTTAAACTTATCGCGGGCTTTCCGTATTCCACGTACCAACCGCTTCCCGCAACGCACAGAAGTATTTGACCGCCTCCCTGCTTCGCGCGGTGAACGTGCCAGTTGTTACGGCAGCCGGGTTCGAAGGTGACGTTTGCGAAAAAAGGTTTGACTTCGGGATTCGTCAACGGATTTAGATACGAATTACCCGTAAAGTATTCGGCGTATGCGGCGTTGAACTCGCCTTTACCGAAAACGTTCTGATTGTCAAAATTACTCTCTTTCATTCGGATTTCTCTCCTTCGATTATGTCTTTAACGCAGTTCAGCGCGTTGAACAGTCGCGGAATGCCCATATACGGCATCGCCTGACACAATGCGCAAACTATTTCTTCGGAAGTGTTCCCTACCTTAAGCGCTCCGATGACGTGAGCGCGCACCTGAGTTTCCGCGCCAGACATTGCCGCAAGCATGACCACCGTCAGAAGCTCGCGCGTCTTTTCGTCAAGCCCCTTTCTGGTCGCGAAATCCGCAAAATACAGTTCGGTCAGCCATTCGGGGACACGTTTTGAAAAATCATCGGGAAGCCACGAATACCTGTCGGCGATCTCCGTTCCGTAAATCGGCGCCTGTAGCGAAAGCCCCCGTTCGTAACGCGTTTCCTCCGATACGCTTTCGGCGCTTTCTATCGGCAAGGATATTCCCCTTTGAACGAACGTTTCGTTCATCGCGTCAATGGCGTTCAGAGTTTTCGGGAAACCTATGAAAGGCGCGCATTGGTATACCGTTTCGCGTATTTCGAGAGGCGAAATCCCGATATTCAGGCACGCTCCGACGTGCGCTTTCAACTGCGGCAGGGTCTGGTTTACGCACAATACCGTTACCGTTATCAGCTCGCGCAAGCGGTTGTCGAGCGATCCGACATAGCATACTTCGCCGAAGATAAAGCGTTGTAAAATACGCATAAATTCGGGATCCGTACCCTCGTTTCTCGTAGGCTCGCTTCCGAAAAGTTCTCTGAATTTTTTCTTTGTCAGCTCTATCCTGTCCATATTCCGCTCCTGTTATTTTATTTTCGAACGCCTTGGTCGAAAATGTCTTGACGGGCGCTCGTATGTGTATCTGTGTTTGTTATATCGGTTCCGTATGATGCCTTCCGGAGCGAAAAGCCGCTTGCCTCGGCACGCGATACATGCGTTTATATTTTCGGCAAGCGTATAAAACATACCGAACGAATGCGTTTCGGCGATCAATAGACCACGGCGCGACGACGTTTTATTCGCTACCCTGTCGATTCCCGAATAAAACGCCTTAAGTCGTCAATTAAAACCTAAAACAGTTCGGATCCGTAGCATTTTAAAAGCATTACGACCGTTTTTGCGTCTTTTATCCTTCCGTCGCGCACCATTTCGAGCGCCTCGTCCGCCTTTATCCACTCCACGGACAAAAACTCTCCTTCGTCGGGGTGGCTTTCGCCGCGGCTCACGCCCTCCGCCTTGAAAAGATACAACTTTTCGTCGGTATATCCCGGTGTGGGATATATCTCTCCCAAAGACAGAAATCTTTCCGCCTTAAGCCCCGTTTCCTCGGAAAGCTCCCTCTCCACTGTACGAACGGGCGCCTCTCCCTTTTCGAGTTTTCCTGCGGGAAGTTCGAGGATTAATTCGCCGTAAGGATAGCGGAATTGCCTGACAAAAGCTATCTTACCTTCGTATTCGGCAAGTACGGCGGCGCCGCCGGGATGCTCGACCATTTCCCGAACGCAGGGTCTGCCGTCGGGAAGCAACGCGTCGTCGCAACGCACGTTCAGAATTTTACCTTTGTATACATACTTTTTATTAACGGTTGTTTCTTTCAGTTCTTCGCTCACGATGTTTCTCCTGAAAATATCGTCCGATACGACTTATCGCATATCGCCCCCGAATAGTCTTCGCTACATTTAAATGACATGCTTTATCTATTGCCGTTTGCCCCGGCAAAAAATACTTACTCCATATTACAGACCTGTTTATTTGCCACTATAAACATCCCCGGATTTTGCTTTGGCTACCGCCTTATTAAAGTGTTCGTCCTTTGCCATAGGAATGCTCGGATTTTTCTCTTTGGGAGAGCGAGCCGCAAGATCCGCCAGAGCGATTGCTTTTGCTATCCCTTCGATTTCACTATCGCTGAACGTCGCTTTTTCCTTGTCGTCCATGGCGGCTGTCTCCTTAAATTTATTTATACTTAAGTTATATTCGAATCAACATAAAAAGTCAACGGTATGTTTCGTAAATTGAACGAAAAAGCTTTTGCCGTCGCGCCTGTCCGTTCAGGCAGGCGCAACGAAATAAGGGCGCAAGATGCGCCCTTACTCTCGGTTTTACCGTTTCTATATAAAATTGCCGACGTTTTATATAAAACTTTTTCAAAATTAATATGCTTTTACTTTACTCATCAGGTTTACTACGCAAACTAGCGCACCGGACCCCGCTGAAGCGGGCGGTGCGTTAGGCCGCCATTAGCTCCAAAAAAGAACGCCGACTTGCGGCGCTCTTTTTTGGAGCTAATGGCCGGACTCGAACCGGCGACCTGTTCATTACGAGTGAACCGCACTACCTGCTGTGCTACATTAGCATCAGGGGCAAAGCCCCTAATTATGGATATGAATAATAATGAATGTGCTTATTTGTTGGCGGCTTCCTCTACCGCGACCGCTACCGCGACCGTCGCGCCGACCATCGGGTTGTTACCCATTCCGATAAGACCCATCATCTCGACGTGAGCGGGAACGGAGCTGGAGCCGGCGAACTGCGCGTCGGAGTGCATTCTGCCCATCGTATCGGTCATGCCATAGGAAGCGGGACCCGCTGCCATGTTGTCGGGGTGGAGCGTTCTGCCCGTGCCGCCGCCCGAAGCCACCGAGAAGTAAGTCCTGCCGTTCTCGATGCACCATTTCTTGTAAGTGCCGCTGACGGGGTGCTGGAACCTGGTGGGGTTGGTGGAGTTACCGGTGATACCTACGTCCACGCCTTCTTTGATCATTATCGCAACGCCTTCGTTGACGTCGTTCGCGCCGTAGCAGCGTACCTTGGCTTTCTCGCCCGTCGAATACGCCTTTTCCTTGACGATCGTCAATTCGTCGGTGTACTGATTATAATCGGTCTGAACGTAAGTAAAGCCGTTGATCCTGCTGATGATGTACGCGGCGTCCTTGCCGAGACCGTTCAGGATGACCCTCAGAGGCTCCTTCCTGACCTTGTTGGCGGAACGCGCGATACCTATGGCGCCCTCTGCGGCGGCGAAGCTCTCGTGTCCCGCTACGAAAGCGAAGCACTTGGTTTCCTCACGCAGAAGTTTTGCGGCAAGGTTGCCGTGTCCGAGACCGACCTTTCTGGTATCGGCGACGGAACCGGGAACGCAGAACGCCTGAAGACCTTCGCCTATCGCCTCGGCGGCGTCGGCGGCCTTTTTTACGCCCTTCTTGATGGCGTTGGCGCAGCCGATGGTGTATGCCCATACGGCGTTGTCGAAAGCTATGGGCTGAACGCCCTTGACTATTGCCTCGACGTCAATGCCCTTTCCGAGGCATATAGCTTTCGCTTCTTCGAGATCCTTGATCCCTTTGGAAGCAAGGAAAGCGTTGATTTTATCGATTCTTCTATCGTATCCTTCAAATCTGACAGCCATGTTTGCCTCCTATTGGATCCTGGGATTGATCTTGGTAACGGCTTCGGCGAATCTGCCGTAAGTGCCGGTGCATTTTTTGAGCGCTTCGGCGGGATCGACGCCCTTTACGGTGATCTGCTCGAGCATTTGTCCGACGCGGATAAATTCGTAACCGATGACTTCGTTGTCCTCGTCAAGACCTATGCGGGTAACGTATCCCTCAGCCATTTCGAGGTATCTGACGCCCTTTACGCGGGTGGAGTACATCGTGCCTATCTGGCTCCTGAGCCCTTTTCCGAGGTCCTCGAGTCCGGCGCCTATCGCAAGGCCGTCCTCGCTGAAAGCCGACTGGCTTCTGCCGTAGACGATCTGCAGGAACAGTTCGCGCATCGCGGTGTTGATGGCGTCGCACACGAGGTCGGTGTTAAGTGCCTCCAGAATGGTCTTGCCGGGCAGGATCTCCGCTGCCATGGCGGCGGAGTGGGTCATTCCCGAGCAACCGAGAGTTTCGACCAACGCTTCTTCGATAATACCGTTTTTAATGTTCAGGGTAAGTTTGCAGGCGCCCTGTTGCGGAGCGCACCAGCCGACGCCGTGGGTCAGACCGCTGATGTCGGCGATTTCCTTTGCCTTGACCCACTTGCCTTCCTCGGGGATAGGCGCGGGACCGTGGTGAGGACCTTTTGCAACGCAAACCATCTTGTCAACTTCGTGAGTAAATTGCATTGTTACCTCCGATTGATTCCGTATTATTTTATCAAATGTTTACGCGTTTGTAAACGATTTGAAGTCCGATTTTATAATTTCTTTACCAGTTTGAGGTCGATACGCTGTTTTTCGTCGATTTTAATGATTTTTACGACTACTTCGTCGCCAACGTTGACCACGTCGGTAACCTTTTCGACGCGTTTCTTGGAGAGTTTGGAGATATGGATCATACCGTCCTTGGTGGAAGTCAGTTTGACGGAAGCGCCGAACTGTCCCTTTTCGTTCTCCATGATCTTGATGACCGTGCCGGTAAACTCTTCGCCGACTTCAAACTCGCGGACGATGTCCTCGATGATCGACTTGGCGCGCTCGATACCGTCGACGTCGCTCGACGCTATGCATACCGCGCCGTCGTCGTTGATATCGATCTTGACGCCCGTTTCGTCGATGATCTTGTTGATGGTCTTGCCGCCGGAGCCGATGACGTCGCGGATCTTGTCGGGATCGATATTGAACGTAACGATCTTGGGCGCGTACTTGCTGAGTTCCTTTCTGGGTTCGGGCAGCACTTCGAGCATCTTGCCGAGGATATAAAGTCTGCCTACGCGCGCCTGTTCGAGAGCGCGGGTCAGGATCTCCCTGTTGATGCCCTTGATCTTGATGTCCATTTGGATGGCGGTGATGCCGTCCTTGGTGCCCGCGACCTTGAAGTCCATGTCGCCGAAGAAGTCCTCTATGCCCTGAATGTCGGTCAAAATATGAAGTTTATTGTTCACGTCGTCCTTGATAAGTCCCATTGCGACGCCCGCGACAGGAGCTTTAATCGGTACGCCCGCGTCCATGAGCGCGAGGGTCGAGCCGCATACGGAAGCCTGGGAAGTCGAGCCGTTGGAGCTGATGACCTCGGAAACCGTCCTGATCGCGTAAGGGAACCATTCCTCGCCGGGGAGAACGGGTTCGAGCGCGCGTTCAGCCAAAGCGCCGTGCCCTATTTCGCGCCTGCCGGGGCTTCTTAAGGGCTTGGCTTCGCCGGTCGAATAACCGGGCATGTTGTACTGATGCATGTATCTCTTGAACACGTCGTCGTCGAGACCTTCCAGCTTCTGCGCCTCGGAAATGGCGCCCAGCGTGGCGGTGGTAAGCACCTGGGTCTGTCCTCTGGTGAACACGGCGGAGCCGTGGACCCTGGGCAGGATGCCCACTTCGCACCATATGGGGCGGATGTCGGTAAGCGATCTGCCGTCGGGACGAACGCCTTTGTCGGCTATCATCGCGCGGACGCATTCCTTCTTCATCGCATAAAGGATGTCGTCGATGTCGCGTCTGTTGTCGGGATAAATGTCGGCAAAGTGCGCCATGATGTCGGCGGTGATCTCCTCTTCGCGTTCCTCTCTGACGTTACGGTCGAAGGTGTCGAACATATAGTCGATCTTGTCCTTCGCATACGCCTTTACGTCGCGTTCGATGTCCTCGGGAGCGTGATAAAGCTCTATCTGCTTTTTGGGTTTTCCGACCTCTGCCTGAATGCCCTCTATCCAGCTGACTATTTTCTTGATCTCCTCGTGTCCGAACAAAATTGCGTTCAGCATCTCTTCCTCGGTCAGTTCGTTGGCGCCCGCCTCGACCATCATGATGGCGTCCTTGGTGCCGGAAAGTGCGAGGTTCAGTCTGGATTTTTCGCGCTGTTCGGAATCGGGGTTGATAATATATTCGCCGTCCACGTATCCGACCATGACGGAACCCGTGGGTCCGTTAAACGGAATGTCGGAAACGGACAAAGCTATGCTGGAACCCAGCATCCCGTAAACTTCGGGGGGGATGTTGGTGTCGACCGACAAAGCGGTGGCGATAACGGAAACGTCGTTGTACAAGCCTTTCGGGAAGAGCGGGCGAATGGGTCTGTCGATAAGACGCGAGGTCAGGATAGCCTTGTCCGAAGGACGGCCTTCGCGTTTTTTGAATCCGCCGGGGATCTTGCCCACCGCGTACATTTTCTCCTCGAAATCGACTCCCAAGGGGAAATAATCCATTCCATCTCTGGGGGATTTGGACATTGTGACGTTCGTCAGAACCACGGTGTCGCCGCAACGGATCAGCACTTCGCCGTTGGAATGCGAGCAATACCCGCCTATCTCGGCGCTGACTTCGCGCCCGCCTATCGTGGTAACGAATACTTTACTTTCTTTCATTTTGCCTCCCGTCCCCGTCCGTGGGGACATAATTATATATTTTTCCTTTTTCGGTTTCTTCCGATAACTTTTTCGCGAACTTTTCCGTAAAAAAGGGCGGCAAATGCGCCACCCTTCACGATAACGGGATTATTTGCGGATGCCGAGCTCTGCGATAAGGTTTCTGTACGCTTCGATGTCGATCTCCATCAGATAACGCAGCAGATTCTTTCTCTGACCGACCAGCTTCAGCAGTCCTCTGCGGCTGTGATGGTCTTTCTTGTGAACGGCGAGGTGAGCGTTAAGCTCCTCGATCCTCTTGGTAAGCAAAGCGATCTGAACCTGAGCCGAACCGGTATCCTGTTCGTTTTTGCCGAATTTCGCGATGATTTCTCTTTTTTGTTCTGTGGTCATTGTTTGGTACTCCTTTTTTTATGAGAATATTCGCCATGCTCCACGGCAAAAAACCGCATTTATGTCGTAGGGCAAGGTAGCGTGCTTAAATATATTACACAATAAAAATATATTTGTAAAGCAAAAATCGCGCTTTAAATCAAATATTTTTCGCGTCATTCTTTCGTGCGTTCGGCGGCGCGGCGAAGGTATTCTTCGAAACCCTTCGCGTGCGATTTTCTTTCGATCCTGCCCTCGTCGCCGTAAACGTATTTCGTCACCGCTCCCGCACCCGCGGAAAGCACGGTGGTCGTTTCCTCCATATAGTCGATATTGTAGCGGCATTGTTTGCCGTTCAAGGCGTATCCCACGTTTTCCAATCCGTCCGCGATGTTTTTCTGACGATACATATAGTATGGCTCGTACCCCGCCGAAATCAGCTTATCTATCGAATGATCGCACATACGCTTTACCGTGCCGTCCATGCGTCTCGACGCGCCGCCCTCCTTTAAAATCGCGCCGCGCTTTAACGAAAGAGAATGAACGGTAAGGTTCTCGGGTCTCAACCCGACCGCGATATCCAACGAGCGCACGAAGTCAGAAAAATCCTCTCCGGGAAGTCCGGCAATGAGGTCGACGTTGATATCGAAACCGAAAGATCTCGCCAGCTCGAAAGCACGGTAAAAATCGGAGGCGGTGTGGCGCCTGCCTATCCTTGACAGCGTTTCGTCCGAAAAAGTCTGAGGATTGACCGAAACGCGGGTAACGCCCGAGGCTTTCATGACGGCGAGTTTGGATTCCGTCACGGTGTCGGGTCGCCCCGCCTCGACGGTAAATTCCGTGCCGAAATTCAGCCGCGGCAAAATCTTCGAAAGCATCTCTTCGTCCAAAGTGGTGGGCGTGCCGCCCCCGACATATACCGCGCCTACCGAATAACCCTTTTCGGAGATCTCGTGCCTGATGCTTTCGATGTCGCCCGAAAGCGCCTCGACGTAGGCGGGAACGAGTTTTCTGACTCTCGGATACTCCGCCGAAATGAACGAACAGTAACTGCACCGCGTCGGACATATCGGGATATTAGCGAAAACGTCGGCGCGGAGCGGGTCGCGGTTTATCAGTCCCGACTGTGAACGCACCACCCTCTCTATCAGTTCGGCGCGTGCCGGCTCGACGCGATAATCTTTGATTAAATGCTCTTTAATGTTGCTATAGCTACCGATTGAGCGGTAATATACGGCAGTGGGTCTGACTCCGGTCAACGAACCGTACGGCAGAGAAATCCCTGTAAGTTTGTTGCAATAGCTATATAAATAGCCCTTTGCGGCGCTCTTTGCACGACGCTTGAATTCTATCGGATCGTCCGACTCTCCCTCCGACGGCAGCCGGTATTCCTCCCGTCCCGAAAAGCAGTCGGCAAAAAAATAAAAGCCTTTTTCGGAAACGAACGTTCCTATTTCCAACAACGCATCGGCAGAGTCGTTTATTACGATATACGGGGAAAACGCCCGGACGACTTCCTGAACGTCGTTCATATACGGAGGCATCGATTGGGTTTTCAATCTGAATTCGTACATCTCAAAAAAAGTCAAAGACAGTAATTCCCGGGATTGTGTAAGGCTTCGTATCCGAGGTTTGTCTGTTCCTCGTGTCCGGGGTAAACCGCTACGGATTCTTTATCGGGAAGGGCGAAAAGTTTTTTTAATGAGTCGCGCATTTCCGAGGCGCTGCCGCCCGGAAAATCCACTCTGCCGAAGCTTCCGCAAAACAACGTGTCGCCCGAAAACAGCGCGCCGTCCGTCAGATAGCATACACTCCCCGGCGTGTGCCCGGGGGTATGGATAACTTTAATTTTGACGTTTCCCACATTTATTTCGTCGCCGTCCGCCAATATGCCGTCGGCGCACGACTTGAACCGCGGCGCACCGCCGAAAAAGCCGTCGGGCGCGCCCCCCGATTCCATCAACGCCAGGTCGAGAGAATGGATATATATTTTAACGCCCGCGGCGCGCCATTTGCCCGCGTCCATAACGTGGTCGAAATGTCCGTGCGTCAATAGAACTTTATTTATCTTTATTCCCGATTCTTCGGCTTTTGCCGAGATCTCTTTAAAGCCCCTTCCCGCGTCGACGACGACGCCCTCTTTCGTTTCTTCGTCGTAAACGAGATAGCAATTCACGCCCATCAGCGCGGGAAAGTTAAAGGTTAAAATTTTCATATCACAGTCTTTCGGCGGTCGCCTGCAAAAACTCGATGCTGCCGACGCCCTTGGGGGTAACGCCCTCTTTTCTGAACAACCCGACGAGGTCTTTAGTCATCGTGCCCGATTCGATGGTGTCCACGGTAGCTTTTTCGAGGCGCTCCGCAAACTCAAGGAGTTCTCTGTTCGAATCGAGTTCCGCGCGTTTTTTCAGCGCGCCGCTCCACGCGAATATCGTCGCGACGGAGTTCGTAGAAGTGGCTTCGCCTTTCAGGTGTTTGTAATAATGTCTGGTAACCGTGCCGTGCGCCGCCTCGTATTCGAACTTGCCGTCGGGCGAAACGAGCACCGAGGTCATCATCGCAAGCGAGCCGAAAGCGGTCGCGAGCATGTCGCTCATGACGTCGCCGTCGTAGTTTTTGCACGCCCATATAAAGCCGCCCGAGCTACGCATCACGCGCGCCACGGCGTCGTCGATAAGCGTATAAAAATATTCGATCCCCGCTTCCTCGAAACGCGTTTTGTATTCGTTTTCGTATATCTCCGCGAAAATGTCCTTGAAGCGGTGGTCGTAGACCTTGCTGATCGTGTCCTTTGAAGAAAACCACAGATCCTGTTTCGTGGACAGCGCGTAGTTGAAGCAGCTCCTCGCAAACCCGGCAATACTCTTGTCGAGGTTATGGACTGCCTGGATAATTCCCGCGGAGGGCATGTCCTTTACAAGCGTTTTCCGTCCGTCGGGAAGTTCGATATACACCTTCCCGCCATCGGGGACGTAAGCTTCCACGCCCGAATATACGTCGCCGTACGCGTGACGGGCGATCGTTATCGGCTTTACCCAGTTGGATACCAGCGGTTTTATGCCGTCGACCAGAACGGGTGCGCGGAAAACCGTGCCGTCCAGAGCCGCCCTGATCGTGCCGTTGGGCGATTTCCACATCTTGGAAAGCTTGTATTCCTCTACGCGCTGCGCGTTCGGCGTTATGGTGGCGCACTTTACGCCGACGCCGTACTTTTTGATAGCTTCGGCGGCGTCCAGAGTCACTTTGTCCGAAGTACGTTCGCGCTCGTTCAGCCCGAGGTCGTAATATTCGGTTTTCAAATCGATACGGGGCTTCAAAAGGATGTCCTTTATCGCCGCCCACAACACTCTGGTCATTTCGTCGCCGTCGAGTTCTACCAACGGGGTCGTCATTTTGATTTTGCTCATTTTAAAATTCCTTTACGTTTTCGTTTTTATATTCGGTAAACGTCAGCGCGTAGCCGTTGTCGGTAACGGGTTCCGAAGCGGACGCAAGTTTCCAGTTCGGTTTAGCGTCGAGATCGGGGAAAAATGCCGTCGCGCCGCCGACGGCGTCCACTTTGGTAACGAACGCCGAGTCGCAAAAGTCTATCATGGTGCGGTAAAACATCGCTCCGCCCACGATAAACGTGTCGTCGGAGGGATACTTCTTCAGCTCTTCCCTGAGTTCGTCAAGCGTTTTCACCACCGTGCAGTCCTCCCTTTCGAACACGTCGGTCAAAACTATGTTGGTGCGGTTTTTGAGGGGCTTGGAACCGGGGAAGGAAAGCAGAGTGTTTCCTCCCATCACGATCACCTTGCCGGATGTTTTTTCCCTGAAAAATTTAAGGTCCGCGGGGAGATGGAACAACATATCGTTGTTTTTACCTATTCCCCATTCCCTGTCCACGCAAACTATCGCTTTCATATCGTCCTATATCGCCACTTCGATCTTTTTGTCGAGGGTGTTGTAACGGTAGTCCTCGAGTTTGAAATCGTCCGCCGTAAACTCGTAAAAATCCTTTTTGTCGGGGTTCATTACGAACTTAGGCGCGGGATAGTCCTCCTTTTCCAGCATCTCTTTAACTATCGGAACGTGCCTGTCGTATATGTGCGCGTCCGCGATGACGTGTACGAGTTCGCCGACCTTCAATCCCGCGACCCTCGCCATCATGTGCTGTAACACGGCGTACTGCACGACGTTCCAGTTGTTCGCAGTCAGCATGTCCTGGGAACGCTGATTGAGTATGCAGTTCAGCGTGTCGCCCGATACGTTGAACGTCATCGAGTAGGCGCAGGGATAAAGGTGCATTTCGTTCAGATCCGCATGAACGTAAATATTGGTCATAATGCGCCTGGACTGGGGGTTGTTTTTCAGATCGAAAATCACCCTGTCGACCTGGTCGAACTCGCCCTCGCGGTAGCGGTGTTTGACTCCCAGCTGATACCCGTATGCCTTGCCTATGGAACCCGTTTCGTCCGCCCAGGAATCCCAAATATGGGTTTTCAGATCGCGGACGTTGTTGGATTTTTTCTGCCATATCCACAACAGTTCGTCTATCGCCGACTTGAACGCGGTGCGCCTTAAGGTCATTACGGGAAATTCTTTTGTCAGGTCGTAGCGGTTGACGATACAGAATTTTTTTACGGTATGCGCGGGTGTACCGTCTTCCCATCTGGGGCGCACGTCCAGCTTTTCGTCGGAAAATCCGTTCGTCAGAATGTCCGTTACGTTTTCACGAAAAATCTTGTCTGCAAAACTCATACGCCCATTATATCACAATATTTGCAAATTACAAAAGATTTTAACCCGACACGGACGATTTTGCGCGGACCGCGCAGTCGGGCGCCGAAGCGGCGCTCAAAAAATACGGCGAACGCGTTTACAAGCGCGGCAATATGTGGTATACTCTATAAGTATGGTTTTGCGGTGCAAAGCTTATCAGGAGAGAGAATGAACCCGATTTACAGCAAATATAAGGAAAGATTCATACAAATCAGCGGGAACAACCGCAGTATTTTCGTAAAAGGCATAGTCAAGAAATACAATTTCGATATCGGCGCGATAATGGAAAACCGCAACGATACCGACGAATTTACCGACTTCCTGTGGCATCAGCGCCGTTCCTTTTCTCTGATCAACGACAAGGTCGTGCAGAAGATGCTCAAACAGGCGACGAAAAGCGATTCCGTCGCCGAGGTAGGCGAAAAACTCATCCCCGACGCTCTCGGTATCGAGGACGAAGCGCTGGCGGCGGACATTACCGTTCAGGTAAAAAAGAAAAAAAGCGTCAAGGATCTGTCCCCTTCCCAGAAAATCGTTTCCGGGCAGCTCGCGAGTCTTAAATATCTGAAGCGCGAAGTCGAGGAAATGGAAAAAGAAACGGGTCTTTACGACCTGTACATCGGTTATCCGTTCGTCGTCGGACAGCTTTCCCCCGACATCCAGCTGAGGGCGCCGCTTCTGCTTTTCCCCGCGCACATTCATATCGAAAAGGACGAAGCCACTCTGACTTTGACGCCGAATCAGCCCGTAATGCTGAACAAAGCGTTCGTTTTGGCGTATGCGAAAGAGCATAACATCTCCACCGACAAACTGATCCAGGAATTCGACCCCTTGGCGGACGACACTTTCTCGAATCCCTACGACGTGGCGGATTATCTGAATGCGCACGGATTCAAACTGCGTTCGACGCGCAGAAAGACTTTGCAGTCTTTCGACCCGTCTTACGTTCCGATGGAAGGACTGGAGATCAAAAACTACGCTCTGATAGGCAAATTCCCGCTCGCTAACGCCATATATAACGATTATCTGGCGCTCGAAAAGGACAACCTGACCACGCCGTCGATAGACGCGCTCCTCGCGCCCAAAAAGACGCGCCGCGAAATGAAGGCGGAACGCCGGGTAAAAGCACGCGAAGAACGCAAAAAGCGCAAGAACGCGGAACTGATGAATCCCACGTTCTATCCGATAAACGACCTCGACTACGCCCAGGAAAACGCGCTTGCCGAAATCAACAAACAGGACAACATCGTCATCTACGGACCTCCCGGAACGGGAAAGTCGCAGACCATAGTCAATATAATTTCCGACGCGATGTGCAAGGGAAAACGCGTCCTGGTCGTCAGCCAGAAGCGCGCCGCTCTCGACGTCGTTTTTTCCAGGCTCGGAAAGCTGAATTCCAAAGCCATGCTGATCCCCGACCCGGAAAAGGAAAAAATGAGCTTTTTCGAGCGGGTACGCACCATGCACGCCGCGGCATACGCTTCGGGCTACGCGGACGAACAGGCGCACTACAAAAAGGTAGAATTCGACATCCGCAAGGAGATCGACACCCTCCAGTCGATCAGCGACAGCCTGTTCACCAAGACCCGTTTCGGACTGACGCTTCAGGAAATGTACGCGGGCAGCTATAACATCGGAAAGGACAGCAAGGATTATAAACTTTATAACAAGCTGGTGGATACGGAACTTGCCGGAATGAACTATCCCGAACTCAGCGAGGATCTGCGTCTGATACGCGACAAAAACCTCGCCCATTTCTATCTGGAGCGCGCCGAGATCGTTAAAAACAACGAGATGGTGGAGCACGTTCTCTCGGAAGTGGACGTCCACAGACTGAAAGAAGCCAAATCCTTCATAGAAAAGATACTGTCGCGCCCGATAGTTCCTTTCGATTCCGCAAAATACGCCTACAGCAGATATCTGACGGCGTTCTATCTGGAGAACGCCGCCACCGACCGCCGCGACATCAAACGCGTAGCAAGGATGATAACGGGTTACGAGCACCCCTCTTTGCAGCGCTGGCTGAGCGTTTCCGCGTTCCCGCTGATGTGGCCTGTATACCCGTTCGTCAAGCACAGCTTCAACTCCAAAATGGAAAACGTGATGATCGACCTGAACGTCGCGAAAACGGTACTCGACGAACACGCCGAGGAATACCGTCCTCTTTCCAAGGTACTTGACGCCGAAGGCTATGCGCTCGCCGTGGGCGGACTGCTGAACGGAAACAATTATTTCCTGAAAAAACTGAACGACGCCCTGGACAATTACGTCAAGGTCAGGGACATGAACTCGGCGCTGAACTCTTTGAGCGACCGTGTAAAAGCCATACTCAAGTTCGCCGCGCTGAACTCCGAAGGCGACGAAATTTCCATGTGCGAAGTGCTGGACAAAATACTTCCCATCCGCATATATCACGAGATCGTGTCCATGGACTATGCCGTCGAGGAGTTTTTGTCCAAGACCGTTACGTTCGACTCCATGCGTCAGCGCATACTGCACCTGAAACAGGATCAGCGCGAACTTTCCCGCGCGCTCGCTACCTCGCGTTTCAACGAGATCTACGCGCAATATTTCAAGACCGCGCCCGACTCCAAGGACTTTTTGTACGATATACAGAAGCAACGCGGTCTGAGACCGTTGAGGCAGATGTTCGATTTCTTCGGGGAATATTTATTAAGGCTTTTCCCCTGCTGGCTGCTCTCCCCCGAGGTCGTCAGCACCATACTGCCCCTTAAACGCGACCTGTTCGACCTCGTGGTTTTCGACGAAGCCAGTCAGATTTTCATCGAAAACGCCTTGCCCGCCATGTACCGCGGCACAAAGGTCGTCATCGCCGGCGACAGCAAACAGTTGAGACCGACTGCCGGGTTCGTCAAAAAGTATTTCGGCAACGGCATGCAGGATTCCTCTTTCGATCTGTCCACCCAGGCGGCTCTCGAGGTCGAAAGCCTGCTGGACCTCGCCACGGCAAGGTACTATCCCGTACACCTCACCTATCACTACCGCAGCAAATACGCGGAACTCATCGATTTTTCGAACGCCGCGTTCTACGAAAACAAGCTCCAGATCGCTCCGAACACCGAACGCGATTTCGTCGCGCCGCCGATAGAGCGAATAAAAGTCAAGGGCGCGTGGCAGAACCGCCACAACCACGAGGAAGCGCTCGCCGTCGTCAGGATCGTCAAGAACGTCCTGTCGCACCGCGGCGAGAACGAAAGCGTGGGCATAGTTACTTTCAACATGGAGCAGAAAGAGTATATAGAAGACATGCTCGACGCCGAAGCCGACAGATCGCAGCTGTTCCGCAGGCAGCTGTTTGCGGAGCGTAACCGCGTCGTGGACGGCGAAAACGTCAGTCTGTTCGTCAAGAACCTCGAAAACGTGCAGGGCGAGGAACGCGACGTCATCATATTCAGCGTGGGATACGCGAGAAACGACTACGACCGCGTGGTTGCGCAGTTCGGCTCGCTGTCCATGGAGGGCGGCGAAAACCGATTGAACGTCGCCGTTACCCGCGCAAAGAAGAAAGTCTACGTCGTAACCAGCATAGAACCCGAAGAACTCGACAAGAACGAGACCACCAAAAACGCGGGTCCGAAGCTCCTCAAAAAATACCTCGCTTACGCGCGCGCCGTATCCTCCGGAAACCGTGCCGAGGTAAAAGACATACTGATGTCGATGCACCGTCCCGCCGAAGTCATAGACCCTATCGGCGCATACGAACTGCAAATCAAGGAACAACTCGAAAAACTGGGTTACGAGGTGGATATAAACCTCGGGAACACCGATTACAAGCTTTCTTTGGGCATATACGACCGCGAAATCGGAAGTTACGTCCTGGGCGTGGAATGCGATTATCAGGCGTTCCACTCCAGTCCCAGCGTCCTGGAACGCGACGTTTACCGCTTCAAATTCCTGGAAAGCAAAGGCTGGGTGATAGTCAGAGTCTGGTCGCGCGACTGGTGGCTGTCCAGAACCAAAGTGCTTAACGACCTCGTCACCGTCATCGAACGGCAAAAGGCTATAATGCGCGACAAACTATTCCAAAACAAATAGGAGACCAAGGGTATGATACATTTTTTCTATGACGCGGACTCGGAAATGAGTCTGGAAACAGCCGTCAAATACGGTATAGACAACCGCGATTATTTCATAAAAATGCCCTATTCCATATCGGGCGAAAACTATTATTGCGACCTTTTGACCACGGAGGTATCGTCCGAGTTCTTTAAAAAGGTGCGCGCGGGCGAAATGCCCTCGACTTCGGCTTTGAATTCCGAAGAGTACAAAAGGATCTTCGAGCCGGCTTTCAGCGAAGGCGGCGAAATACTGTACGTTTCTTTCTCCTCCGCGATGAGCGCGACTTTCGACCATCTGGAAGTCGCCCTTAAAGAATTGAAACGCAAATATCCCGACGTCATGTTCACCCGTTACGATTCCAAAGCGATCAGTATGGGCGCGGGTCTTGCGGTACTGGCGGCGGCAAAATGTCTGCAATCGGGAAAGAGCGTAGCGGAAACCGTCAGACATCTGGACGAACTCGTACCGCGCATCAACATCACCATTGTCGCCGACGATTTAAATTACCTTAAGCGCGGAGGCAGACTGACCGCGGTAAAGGCGCTTTTAGGTACCGTTTTGCAAATCAAACCCATAATCAAGCTGACCACCGCGGGAACGCTGATCCCCACGATGAACGTATCGGGCAGGAACAAGGCTCTGATGACCATCGTCAACGAAATCGCCGCGCGTGCCAGCGAAGCCGACGATCTGCCCATATTCATAATGCACGGCGACTGCCTCGCCGAGGGCGAACGCGTGCGCGACAAACTGCAATCGATGCTGCCGAAAGCCAAGATCGTTTTACAGGAAGTCGGTCCCGTAATCGGTTCTCACTGCGGTCCCGGCACAATAGGAATATGCTTTATAGACGGAGCGCGTCCCGAACCCGTAAAAGAATAAAGCTTACGGCGCTTGCGCTCGCGATAATATCGGTCGCGTTTATCGCCGCGACGCTTTCGGGTTGCAACGCGACGAAAACGGTGGCGGGAACGGCTCTCGGGAGTTACTATTCCGTAGAGTATTCGGGAAAGAACGTCGACGATCAAATTAAGGCTTTTATGGCAGACGTCGACCTTAACTTCGCCGCAGAAGGAACAGGCGACATCGGCAAAATCAACGCCGCGCCTAAGGGCGAACCCGTAAAGGTCGGCGAAACGACTTTTGCCCTGCTCGAACTTGTGTTCGAGATCTCCGAAAAAAGCGGCGGCGCATTCAACCCGGCGGCTTTTCCGCTGACCGAGCTGTGGCACTTTTCGCCGTCGAATTATATCGGCGCGGCGAAGTCGATACCGGACGCCGAGGATATTGCCGAAACACTGAAGATTTCCTCCGTTGCCATGTTCAGCCTCGACAAAACCGCGCTTACCGTTACAAAACTCGTTGACGGCGCCGCGCTCGACGCGGGCGCTATCGGAAAAGGCTTCGCCGCAGACCGGATATTCGAAATCATCGGCGGCAGCGGCATTGTGGACGCGGGCGGAACATTCAGGGTCTCGGAGCCTGTAAAAATGTATATTCAAAATCCGCGCGGCTCGGATTATGTTGCCGAAGCTACGGTTTCGAATATAGCCGTCGCCACCAGCGGAGATTACCAACGTTACTATTTCGTTGACGGGAAACGCATACACCATATTCTCGCGCCCGACGGTTACCCTGCGGGATACTTCTCGGAAGATCCCGTCGTTTCGGTCACCGTCACGGGTGGCTCCGCAGCCGTATGCGACGCGCTCTCCACGGCGCTGATGGTCACGGGATACTCCCCCGAATCGGCGGAACTTACCGCGTACTACGAGTGTCAGGCGCTGCTGTTTACGGAAACGGGATATTACGAAATCGGAGATTCGCCTTTTGAAGTTGTTTCGGGAGAAAAACTTAATTGAACATTACCGCAGATCCCCTCTTTTCGGTATCGGCGACTTTATAGTCGTACTTGCCGTTATTTTCGCATGCACGCTTGCTGCAAAATCGCTTGTCGGTTCCGATACCGGCATTTACGCCGACGTTTACGTTAAGGGCGAAATAGTCATGAGCGTACCGCTGAATACCGACGCGCTCTACGCCGTACCCGATACCCGCGCTTCCATAGAGGTCGCTGACGGAAAGATCGCCGTCGTAGACAACGACTGTACGAATAAAATATGCATTAAAACGGGCTTCGTTTCGCGTTCCGGCGCGGCGATCGTATGCGCGCCAAACGGCATAACCGTTATAGTCCGCGGCGGCGACTCCGAATACGTCACGGGGGTTCATTGATGAAACCGGATTCTCTGAAGATCGCCCGCGCCGCCATGATCCTCGCTTCCGCGCTGATTCTGGGACTCGTCGAAAACCTGCTCCCGCCCGTCGTGCCCGCCGTTCCGTTTATAAAACTCGGGCTTTCCAACGTCGCCGTGGCGTTTGCGGCGATCGTCGTCGGCGCGCCTTACGCGTTTTTGACCGCGATACTTAAATCGATACTTGTTCCACTGTTCATCGGAAATCCCGTAATGATCGCCTATTCGCTTGCGGGCGCCTTTATGTCCTGCATTGTTACGGTAATACTGATATACGTTAAAAAGCTCTCTCTGCCTTTTATTTCCGTACTCGCTTCGCTGACGCATAACTTTTCACAGCTGGGAGTAGCGGTTCTGATGACGGGGAGTTTTGCGGTCGCGGCGTATTCTCCCGTATTGTTCCTGACGGGGACCGCGGCGGGTGTCGTAACGGGCGTAATAATTTACGTCGCGATAAAGTATCTTCCCGAAAAGATCCTGAAGTAGACCGCGCCGCTTTTGGTGTCCCCCTTATCGCAGCGCGGTCTGAGAGCGACGGCGGCGGCGAACGCGGCGAATATGTCGCTCTGAAAAAATTATTCGCCGCCGTGCTTAGTGTTTGGGGAAGTTTTTCACACGCCTTCGGCTTTAAATCATTAAAAGCTTGTCCGCCGCCGCCAAGTCTCGACCCGAAAAAGGATCGGAGAACTTTTTTACTTACGTGGTCAAAAGGTTTAACGTTTAATTAACCCCTTTAAAATACTTGTCCTTAGGAAAGTATCGAATAGATTATATTCCTTTGGAAATATAATGTCAAGAGAATGACATCCAATATCCAAATCAAAATCGTCGAACGCATCAGGTATCTGATGGACGCAGAAAAAATTACTCAATACGCTCTCGCCAAACGCATACGGGTCAGTCAGAGTACAATATGCAACTGGCTTAACGGAAAAAAAGAACCAAGTATAGAAAGCTTATGGAAACTGAGCGACTTCTTCGACGTAAGTATCGATTATCTGGTCGGGAAATCCGACATATAGCGAAACAAAAGCGTCTTGCGCGTTCGTTATGCCTTATTTCATCGTTTGTCGAAAGGAAGAAAACCTTCGTCCCGCGGCGAAACGGCGTCCGACGAATCCATGTTCACTCCGCGTTTTAAAACGCCGAAGCCGTATTTTTTCCTGAGATTGTCAATGCTCTTTCCCAGTTTTTCCGCCTTTTCGTTATCCGTTTCGAAAAACGAGCCTTGTGTAAGGTCGCCCGCTCCGGAAAGCCCCGATACCGTAAGCGTTATGGTCCTGAGCGGTTTGGAGCTTATGAAGTCGTAATTGTCGGCGACGAGTTTGGTCGCAAAATCGCATATGACGTCGGCGGAGTCTGTGGGATAAGGCAATTTCCCCTGCTTAGAAGTATGTTTTAAAGCGTTGTCCCGAAGGTCCACCGAAACCGTTTCCCCTTTCATGGCGTATCCGCGCAGTCTGAACGCCACGCTTTCTCCGAGGGCGTAAATAATCTTTGCGGCGTCCTGTAACGAACCGACGTCCTCGGGCGCGGTCAAGCCGTTTCCCACGCTTTCGGGCGGCGCGTTGTCGGTATAAGTCTTTACGGGATCGGAGTTTTCTCCGCGCGCGTTTTCCAGCATTTTAAGCCCGTTTTTCCCGAACAGGTTAGTTATCACGCGGTCGGGCGTCAAGGCGAGGTCGCCTATTGTCTTTATGCCCAGAGTTTTAAGTTTTTCACGCGTCGCGGCGCCGATATACAGCATTTCGCCGACGTCCAGTTTCCAGGCGACTTCCCTGAAATTGCCGCGGTCTATGACCGTAACGGCGTCGGGCTTTTTAAAGTCGCTGCCGAGTTTTGCAAAAATTTTATTAAAAGAAACCCCCACCGAAACGGTTAGTCCGCCCGTTTCCTCCTTTACGCGCTTTCTGACGGATTCGGCGATTTCCTTTCCCGTTCCGAAAAGTTTTCCCGAGCCGCTGACGTCCAGCCAGCACTCGTCCAGCCCGAAACTTTCGACCTCTGAGGTATACGAAAGATATATTTCCCTGACCATACGGGAGTATTTCAGATATTCCGAATAAGTGGGCGGCACGGTGATAAGCTCGGGACATTTGCGCTTCGCCTGCCATATCGCCTCTGCCGTCTTGACCCCCGCCGCTTTTGCCGCCTCGGATTTCGCGAGAACTATGCCGTGGCGCTTTTCGGGGTCGCCGCAAACGGCGACCGCCTTGCCTTTCAGTTCGGGGTGTAACAGCGTTTCCACCGAAGCGTAAAAATTATTCAGATCGCAATGCAGTATAACCCTGTCCGTCATAGCTTACGGGTCAATTCCGAATAAACTTTATAAACCTTGTTCCTCAGGGCGTCCTTGTCCCCGTCGTTTTCTATTATGTAATCGGCATAAGCCTCGGATAACGCTTCGCCGCGCTGGATATCGAGTATCCGCTCCGCTTCTTCTAAACCGATACCGTCGCGTTCGACGACTCTTTTTATTTTTGTTTCCCTGGGAGCCGAAACGTACACGGTCTTGTCGAAGTATCTGCGCGCTCCCGACGCATTCAATAAGGGTATCTCGCAAAACGCAGCCGCGGCGCCGGCGCACTTTTGTTTCATGCGTTTAAAGATTTCGGGGTGAGCGTAGTCGTTCAGCTTTTTCAGCGCCTCGGGATCCGAAAAAACCGCCTTCCTCAGCGCCGCTTTGTTCAGTTTCCCGTCCTCGAACGCAAACGGAAAGATTTCTTTCAGACCCGAAAGATACTTTTCGTCGGAAAGCATTTCCCTGTTTATCTCGTCGGCGGAAAAAGTCGGCGCTCCGAGCTCGCGGAACATCCTGGTTACGGTGCTCTTACCCGCGCCGATTTGTCCGAAAACGGCAACCAGCATTATTCCACCGAATACCAGTCCGTACCCGATTTGGCTTCCGCCACCAACGGTACGTTGAGTTTGACCGCGTTTTCCATACATTCTGTAAGCAGTTTTTTAACTGCTTCCTTTTCCTCCTCCGGACAGTCGATGACCAGTTCGTCGTGTACCTGAAGTATGGTTTTTGCCTTGAATCCGCCCTTTTTCAGTTCCTCGTCCGTTCTGAGCATGGCAAGTTTCATTATGTCCGCGGCAGAACCCTGCAGCGGCATGTTCATCGCCGCCCTTTCACCGAACGCACGGATGTTGCGGTTAGGCGATTTCAGTTCGGGGAAATAACGTATCCTGCCCAGAAGCGTTGTGATATATCCGTGCTCTTTTGCGAATTCGACGTTGGATTCCATATATCTTTTTACATACGGATACGTTTCGAAGTATTTGTCCACGAAACGCTGCGCTTCCTTGGGATGACAGCCTATGTTGTTTGCCAGCCCGAACGCGCTGATGCCGTAAATGATACCGAAATTGACGGCTTTTGCGCTGCGGCGCATTTCCTTTGTGACCAGTTCCACGGGCACTCCCGTGAATTTCGAAGCCGTCAGCGCGTGAATGTCGGCACCCTCGCGGTATGCCTCGGTCAGTACGGGATCGCCGCTGAAATGCGCCAGAAGTCTTAACTCTATCTGGGAATAATCCGCCGATACCAGTACGTTTCCGCGGGCGGGAACGAACATTTTCCTGATCTCCCTGCCCTCGGCGGTGCGGATGGGAATGTTCTGAAGATTGGGTTCTGTGCTGGAGAGCCGCCCCGTGGTTGTAAGGCATTGTTTGAACACCGTATGCACCCTGCCGTCCTTGGCTATCAGCGGACGTATGCCCTCGATATAAGTTGAATGAAGCTTCTTTATTTTGCGGTAGCGCAAAACGAGCGTTACCACCGGGTGATCCAGTTCTTCAAGTATCTCCGCGGCTACGGAGTATCCCGTCTTTCCTTTCGTCTTTTTGCCGTGTTTCAACCCCAATTTGTCGAACAGGATAACGCCCAATTGTTGGGCGGAATTGATATTGAAGCGTTCGCCCGCCTCCTCGTATATCTTGTCGGTCAGCTCCTTAAGTTCGGCGTTGAAACGTTCGCCCAATTCCTTCAATACCTCTATATCCACTCTGAAGCCCGTCTGTTCCATTCCGAACAGAACTTTTACGAGTTTGAGTTCGACGTCGCGGTACAGTTTAGTCAGATTTTTTTCATTCAGTTTTTCGTCCAACGCGGCGTCTATTTCGAACGCCGCCGCGGCGCTTCCCTCGGCATATCCGGTTGCGTCGGCAAGAACGGAATACGATTTGTACGCGTCGTCGGAATTTATCAGATATGATTTCAGCAGCAGATCTTCGCAGTTACCTCCGAAGTTTATCCCCGCCGCCGCAAAAACGCTCATCTTCTCTTTAAGGTCGAAAAAGACTTTTTTGACGTCCGACTCCAATACTTCCCTGAACGCCTCGACCGCGCCGTCATAGTCTATCCCGCCGCCCAGAAGCGTTTGGCTGACGACGGCTTTATACTCCTTACCGTCGCCCGTCGAAAAGCGGAACCCGTCGGGCGCCGTTTCGATAAAAAACTTATCTTTTACCGATTTCAGGATACCTTTCAGCGATTCGAGGTCATCCGTTTCAACGATTTCGAAACTTTTTGACTCTACGGCAAAAGGAAGCTCCTCCGTAACCGGTTCGGATACGGATTCGGTTTTCTGTCTGACGGGACGGGACGTCTTCGGGGCGTTCGGATCGAAACGCGAGAGCAGTTTCACGAACTCCAGTTCGCCCATGACGGACTTGAATCTGTCGCCGTAGTCGGGCTTGAATTCGATATCCGAAAGAGTACATTCCACGGGTGCGTCTGTTGCGATGGTTGCGAGAGTTTTGGACATCTCGACCAGTTCGCGGTTTTGTTCGAGCTTTTCTCTCAGCTTGCCTTTAATCTCGTCTATGGAGGCGTAAACGTTTTCTATAGAGCCGTATTTGGAAACGAGTTCCGCGGCGGTCTTTTCTCCCACCCCGGGGCAACCCGGGATATTGTCGGACGCGTCGCCCTGCAACGCTTTCATTTCTATAACGCTTTCGGGTTTAAATCCCTCCTCCGCCATCGATTCGGCGGTATACACTTTTACGTCGGTAACGCCGCGGCGGGTGTGGTAAACCCTGGTGGTGTCGTCGACCAGCTGAAGCACGTCGCGGTCGCCGCTGACTATGATCGTCGGTAAAGAAAAACGCTTGGCGAGCGTGCCGATCACGTCGTCCGCCTCGTAACCCGCCTTTTCGATAATTTTTACGTTCATAGCCTCGAGCAATCTGTGCATCAACGGCATCTGCAAGCGCAGATCCTCGGGCATGGGTTTTCTCTGAGCTTTGTAACCGGAATACATTTCGTGCCTGAAAGTCGGCGCGTGCACGTCGAAAACCGCGGCGACGTGCGTGGGCTTTTCGTCGTCCAAAAGCCTTATCAGCATACTCATGTATCCGTAGACCGCGTTGGTCGGCACGCCTTTTTTGGTATTCATCGGCGGCAACGCATAGAACGCGCGGTTCAAAAGCGAATTACTGTCCAGCAACAATATTTTCGTCATTACAGCTCCAACTTCATATAATCGGGCTTGATCCAACCCTTTTTGCGCATCAGCTCGCTTAAAGCAAGACACACTACGGCGGGAATAACGAACATCAACAGCACTATTCCCAAAGCTATTTTCCACTCGGGCAGAACTCCCGAGGAAGCGTCGATAACGCCGAAAACTCCTACCAGTCCCGACGTTCCCATTCCGCCGCCCGCCGCGTTACAACGCAATCCGAAAACGGCGGTCGAAAGAGGTCCGACGATGGCGCTCGCCACGATCGGCGGCACCATAATGATCGGGTGCCTCATAAGGTTCGGGATCTGAAGCATGCTTGTGCCGATGCCCTGCGCTATCAGACCTCCGAATCCGTTTTCCCTGAAACTCTGAACGGCGAATCCGACCATGTGCGCGGCGCATCCCACCACTGCGGCGCCGCCCGCCAGCAGCATGTTCGCGTCGCCCGCCATGGCGCCTCCCGCTATCACCAGCCATATGGCGGCGGACGAAGTCGGGAGCGTCAGGAATATTCCCATGCACACCGCGATAATTATTCCCATAGATACGGGCGCGATACCCGTCGCCAAAGCTATGCCCTCCGCTATCAGGTTGATAAGCAGGATAAACGGATACGCGACGAAAAGCGAAAGCATCGCGATAACCATCATGCCGAGCGGCACGACGACAATGTCCACGCGCGTTTTGCCGGCTATCAACGATCCCAGTTCTATGGCGATAAGCGAAACGATATATGCCCCTACGGGATTTCCCGGAGCGAAACCGGCAGTAAACGTTCCCGCAATGATGGCGTCGGAGAACGCCCCCGCAAAACCCGCGAAAGCGGCAGAGAACATCACCAGGCGGTTGGCTTTCAGCGCGTGAGCGATTCCCACGCCTATACCCGCGCCCATCAGCATTTTCGCTATATTCGCCACGGCGCCCACGAAATTACCCACGCTTTGTCCTGCGGGAGTGTCGCTAAGCAGTATCCAGCCCGATATCTGCGCCAGTATCGTACCCGCGATCAGCGTGCAGAACAGCCCCTGAGCCATTCCCGAAAAAGCGTCTATAAACCAGCGCTTTGCCAGCTTTTTGACTACCGAAAGTACCTTTTCGGATACCTTGACTCCCTTTTCATTGGAGGTGTTTTCCGCGTCCGATACGGGAGCGGCATCGTTTTCTACGACGCCAGAATCTTTAGGATCGTTTTTAATTTCTGTCTCTTCTTCAGACATAGTTCCTCCGTCGGTATCAGACGTCGATGTGCCTTAATACCGCTACCGCCATTTCGTAAGATTTCGTAACCGATCCGGACGGCGGAGTATCCAGACGCGACTTGATTTCTTTCAAAAAGTCGTTCAGCGTATATATTTTGAACTTTTCCACGCCGTGTATGCGCGCTGCTTCCTCGAGAATGGCGGTCATCGTTTCGACGGCGCCGAATTTATCGGGAAGATCGAGTTCGGCGTGCGCCACCGCAAAAGCGTGCGCGAATATAGTATTTCTCGGACCTTTTTCGCGCAATACGTCGCTTAGATCCGAAAAGGCGCTTTCCCTCAGATTCAGCATGAAACTCATGGCTTCGGCGACTTCCATAGGCTCGATATAATATCTGAAGCCTCCGAGCTTGTCCAGAGCGCGGAGCGCGTCGAAATAGCCGAGCTTCATATTGTATTCGACATGGGATTTTCTCAGATCCACCGTGCCTCCGAGACTTTCCGAGGGAATGACGTAAGTTACCTTGACGGATCTGTCTATAACGCCGCGCATGGGCATCCTGCTGCCCGTGCGGATAGCCACTATGTCGGAATATCCTTTCCTTACCAAAGGACTGATCGGACAGTTGTTATAGATCCCGCCGTCCAAAAAACGTTTCCCGCCTATTTCCGGACGGTTATATAGCGGATAATAAGCGCTTGCGAGAATATAATCTTTCAGCAGACCTTCGGGAACGTCTTCCTTGAACAGCTCCATTGGCTCCCAGCCGTTCGAAACCGCGACCGTAACCAGCCCGTAATCGATCTTCGAGGCGCGCAGTTTGTCCTCGTCTATATATTTGTCGACTATACTTTTGAGCTTGTCTATCGGCATTCCGCGCGAAGAAATGACCTCGCGCGCTTTTTTCACGAGGTATTTGACCAGCGATCTGTCGTAATCTCCCGACATCAGTTTGTCGAATTCGGCGTCGTCGACGTCGGCGACCTTGCTGATCGCCGCGTTGGTCCAAAGCATTTTGAGCGTTTCGAAATCGCCTTGAGCGATCATGGCGCCGTTCAAAGCGCCTATCGAAGTACCCGTTACCGCGTCAAAGGTTATACCGCGGTCGAAAAATGCCTGCAACGCTCCGACGTGGAACGCGCCTTTGGCGCCGCCGCCTTCGAGAGCCAGTCCGCGCATTTATTTTATTATCAGCCTGAATTTCAGGCTCTGCGGTTTGCCGGGCAGTATCTTATACTGCTTTTTGAGCATCGCCATACCGGGGGTATCTCCGCCCACGCCACGCTGGCGTCCGTCGATGTTGACGGTCAGATAATCCAAAGTTCCCAGTTCGTGCAAATGTTTTGCCTTCATCAGCATATCGAGAGTGTACGGATGCACGCTCATTTCGAAAGGCTTCTCGCTCGCCAACACTTCCACGCCCTTGTCGCCGCCTATCTTCAGTCTTCTGACCTCGGTATGATTACCGTTTTCCTGCGGATACAGGTAGTCGTGCAAAAATTCCTCGGCGTCGCCGGAATAGTTCTTGACAAGCGCCGCGGTGGCGCGGTCGCAGTAGTTTTCGAAAGGTCCTTTGCCGAAAAACTCCACGCCGTCGACACCGTCGCGGAGCGCGAAAGTAAAGCCGTAACGCTCCATTTCGCACCTTGGAACAAGCGTCATTTCGACGTCGAGGGAAGCGTCGCCGTTAAAGCGGTAAAGGGTATGCAGCTCCTTGACGTGCGGCATTCTCCAGTCTATGGCGACGTTGACCTTACCCTCGGAAGTGAACACGTTCAGGCGTCTGATCCTCAGTCGCTTCTGCGCGCGCAGGAATTTGTCCACGCCCATATACCATTTGACGATCTTCAGATTGACCTGGGGCACCCTGTCGTTATCGATCGTCGCGCGATAGAACAGCGGCGCAAAAGGTTCTTTGAGTTTTTCGGAGCCTTTAACGTCGATACTGATTATTTTGCCGGTCTTTTTGTCGATTATGGCGCGCGCGGGTCCGAAACTGACGATTATTTCGACGTCGGTTTCGGTATAGGAGGAATCGCCCGCGACTTCAGGCAGATGATAGTCGTAAGGATTGATCTCCATCTGCTCGTATGCTATAACGTGTCCTGCTTCGGCGTAGGGACGGTCTTCTTTGGTTACGACGTTCGCGACTATCGACGCCTCTTCGCCGCCGAAATCGAACTTGTCCAGAGGCAGTTCGACGTATCCTATCGTGCCGCTTTCGACGTCGGGCATGTCCATTTTCACGCTGTCCTGAAGAGTGCCGTTGACGTAAAGCTCCAGCACCAGACCGAATTCTTTCAGATTAGTGAACATGAACCTGTTGAAGAAAGCGATCTTGCCGTCGATAAGCGCGATGTCTATCTGCTGATGCTGTTTCCTGACCTCGTAAAGCGCGGGGTTGGGACTGCGGTCGCCGCGGAGTATTCCGTTGAAAGCAAAGTTGGAATTGTTGGGTTTGTCGCCGAAATCGCCGCCGTAACGCCATTCGGTGACTCCGTCGGAATTGACGTATTTTATCGCCTGGTCGGCAAAGTCCCATATGAACCCGCCCGCCAGTCTGTCGTACTTTTTGAAGTTGTCCCAGTAGTCGGAGAAATTGCCGAGAGCGTTGCCCATGCAGTGCGCGTATTCGCATTGCATGAAAGGAAGGTTTTTGTATTTTTCGGGCGCATACCTGACGCCGAGAGGATTATATATGTACGAACCGTGCCTGACGGGTTTGTTTTCGCCTATAAGCGGCATTTTGTCGCAGTTTGCGTACATTTCGCTCATGACGTCGCTGACCCAGCCCGTGGTGTCGGCTTCGTAATGAATGAATCTGGTCTTGTCGATGGCAAGCGCCGCCTTTCTCATTTCGATAAAGGCTCTGCCGCGTCCCGATTCGTTGCCGAGCGACCAGCAAACGATACACGGATGGTTTTTATATGTATTGACCATGTTGCGCATGCGGTACACGCATTGCTCCGTCCAACGCTTGTTGCCGCGCGGTATCATAAAGGACAGCCCGTGGGTTTCGAGGTTGTTTTCGCATATAACGAGTATTCCGTACCTGTCGCAGAGTTCGTAAAATTCGGGACGGTTCGGGTAGTGCGAATTTCTGATCGCGGTTATGTTGTTCCTGAGACATATTTTGATGTCTTCCTCGATAAGCTCTACGGGAACGGCATGACCGTGTTCGGGATGGAATTCGTGTCTGTTCACTCCGGCGAACTTCAGCGGTTTGCCGTTTAAAAGGATATACGGTCCCTTGTCTCCTTTTACCGGCTGTATCTCTATGCGCCTGAAACCGAACGTACACGCGCGCCTGTCCACAAAGATGCCGCCGTCGCGGATCTCGACCGTGATCGTATAAAGATTGGGTTTTTCGTGCGACCAAAGTTTTATCCCGTCCAGACGTTTCGCGCCTTCCAGCTCGATCCTGCGTTTGTCGCCGTCGTATACGTTTCCGAGCAGAAATTCTTCGGAGTAGACGGCTTTTCCGCCTAAGGCATCGTCAGAAAGGGTCATCGTAACGGAAGCGTTCTTAAGTCCCTGCCCTTTGGCTGCGAGATCGATATATCCTTTAAGATACGCGAAAGAAAAATCGTCCGCGAGATCGGAATAAAAATACATGTCCGAAATCTCGACCTTGGGTTTGTAAACGAGGTCGACGTCGCGGAAAATACCCGAAAGTCTCCACATGTCCTGGTCTTCCAGATAACTGCCCGTAGTATATCTGAACACGATCATGTCCAGTCTGTTTTCTCCGAAACGGACGAATTTGGTTATGTCGTATTCCTGAAAATCGAAGGTATCCTCGGAATAACCGACGAAATTACCGTTGACGTATATCTCCGCCGCGGAGTTGATGCCGCCGAAATGCAAAAATACGTTGTCGCCGCCCTCGTCGACCACGAATTCGCGGCTGTACAGACCGACGGGGTTCTTGTCCGCATAAACGTGCGGCACCACCGGAAGAATGACCGATTCCAAGGCGTACGGATATTTAATATTGGTGTAGATCGGCGTGTCGTAACCCTTGATCTGCCATTCGGAAGGAACGTCGATATAGTCGAAATCCGAAATGTCGAAATCCTTTGCGCCGAAGTTTTCGGGGATCTCGTTGACCGACTTTAAAAATTTAAAACGCCATTTGCCGTTCAGCGAAAGCGTCCTGTATCCGTTTTGTTCGTTCATTGGAAAACCCGATGCGTATCTGGGTATACTGTTCACGTTATAAACGGAAGGGCTTTTCCAAAAATCTTTCATATATCCTCCTGGCACGCCCGCAAGCGCGCGTCGCATTTTTTTAAATTATATCATACCCGCGCGCGACTTTCAAGTTTAAACTTTTATTATTTAATTAAAAAAAGCGCCCGCAGGCGCTCGACATTTTTAAGGCAATGTGGCATTAGCGTTATCTGACGATAATTTCGTCGTGGGCGGGGCCGACGCCGATATATTTTACCCTGACGCCGGTATGTTTTTCGATCAGCTCGATATACTTACGGGCGTTTTCGGGGAGTTTTTCGTAGCTACGGATACCTGTTGTATCGCTCATCCAGCCGTCGATCTCCTCATACACGGGTTCGACTTTATACAAATCGGTAGCTGAAGGCATATAATCGATGGGCTTGCCGTTCAGCTTGTATCCCACGCAGACTTTTATCTTTTCGTAGGTGTCGAGCTTGTCTATCTTGCATACGGCTATGGATGTGAAGCCGTTTATGACGGCGGCGAATTTAACGATCACGAGGTCGGGCCAGCCGAGTCTTCTGGCTCTTCCCGTTCTCGCGCCGAATTCGTCGTCGATACGGTTGCCCGTTCCGCGGAAGCCGTCGGACATCTCGTCGTTCATCTCCGTGGGGAAGGGTCCGTCGCCCACCGCGGAGGTGAACGCTTTCATCACGCCCACGATCTCGTCGATCTTTGTAACGGGGAAGCCGGCGGACACGGCGGCATACGCGGCTACGGGGTTAGAGGAAGTAACGTAAGGATAGATACCGAGGTCGATGTCTTTCATCGCGCCGAGCTGACCTTCGAACAGTATTCTTTCTCCCCTGTCTATCGCTTTATTTATAAAAGACACGGGTTCGACGATCCTGCCGCCCAGTTTTTTCGCCCATTCGTCGGTTTTCGCGGCGATCTCTTCGACGCTGAAGGTCTTGCAGCCCTTGGCGGCGAGTTCCGCGTTTACCGTGGGCATGACGGCTTCTATGCGTTTAAGACGGTATTCCCTGTCCTTAAGGTTTTCGAAGCGCAGCGCGTTGCGTCTGGCTTTGTCCGCATATGCGTAGCCTATGCCGCGTTTGGTGGTGCCTATGCCCGTCCTGCCGCTGGATTCGCTGGCGGAGTCGAGGGCGATATGGTAAGGCATCAGAATAATCGCTCTTTCGCTGATATACAGTTCGGAAGTATCCACGCCCTTGGATTCGAGTTCGTCGAGTTCCTTTATAAGTTCGTCGGGGTTGATGACCATGCCCGTACCGGCGAACGCTTTACAGCCTTTCTTGAATATGCCGCAGGGTATCAGATGCAGCTTGAACGAACCGGAGTCGTTGACGACGGTGTGTCCCGCGTTGTCTCCGCCCTGAAAGCGCACCACCATATCCATCTGATCGGACAGATAATCTACGATTTTGCCTTTACCTTCGTCGCCGAACTGCGCGCCTACAAGTATAGTGACTGACATATTTACCTCCGTTTATTTGTTCGCAAGGAGACGGGTGAGTCTCGCCATAGCCTCGCGAGTATTTTCGTGTGTGTTGAATGCGGTCAGACGGAAATATCCCTCGCCGCATTTGCCGAAGCCCGAACCGGGCGTGCCCGCGACCTGGATCTCGTTCAGCAACATGTCGAAGAACTCCCACGAGTCCATGCCGCATTTAAGCCATATGTAAGGCGAATTGACTCCGCCCGTGAACCATATTCCCAGATCGTTCAGCGTTTTAGCCATGATACGGGCGTTTTCCTTGTAATACGCCACGTTTTCCTTGCAGCGTGCCATCCCCTCGGGAGTGAACACCGCCTCCGCGCCTTTTTGAACGATATAACTGGTGCCGTTGAATTTTGTAGTCTGACGCCTGAGCCACATCTTGTTCAGGCTCCTCGAATCGATGACGATATCCTCGGGAACGACGGTATATCCGCAACGTGTGCCCGTAAATCCCGCGGTTTTGGAGAGCGAGCAGAACTCGACGGCACATTTTTTTGCGCCCTCGATCTCAAAAATAGAACGCGGCAGCGATTTATCGGAGACGAACGCTTCGTATGCGGCGTCGAACATTATCAGCATGCCGTTTTCCAAGGCGAAATCCACCCAGGTCTTCAGCTGTTCGCGGTCATATACCGCGCCCGTCGGGTTGTTCGGCGAGCAAAGATAAACTATATCGCCCTTTAATCCCTCGTAAGGCATGGGAAGAAAACCGTTCTCTTCGTTGCCGTCGATAAGTGTGATTTTCCTGCCCAGCATCATGTTGGAATCCATGTATACCGGATAGACGGGATCGGGTATGACTATCACGTTGTCGTTAGAGAACAGATCCGTGAAGTTTGCGACGTCGCTTTTCGCTCCGTCGGAAACGAATATTTCGTTTTTCTTGAGTTCGACGCCAGTTTCGGCGCGGTAGTAAGCGCGTATGGCTTCCTGCAAAAAGCCCTCGCCCTGTTCGTCGCCGTATCCGTGGAAGCCCTCTCGGGTCGCCATTCCCTTTCCCGCGGCGGCAAGCGCGTCCGCGACGGGTTCGGCTAAAGGTATTGTAACGTCGCCGATACCCATTCTGATCACGGGTTTATCGGGATTCGCGGCGGCGTATTCTCTTATTTTCCGAGCGGTGGTCGAAAAAAGGTAACTTTCTTTGAGATTAAAAAAATTATCGTTCAGTTTCACCATAGCGGTATATGTCAACTTCTCCTGTATAATTTGTTTCGGCGTCGCCCGTTATCGTTACGGCGCCCGAAGCGTCGATACCGACCATGAGCGTTCCGCCCTTCAGTTTTACCGTAATCGGGAAGCTCGCCTTCCCCGCGCGATACAACGCGTATGCCGCAGCCGCGGCGCCCGAGCCGCAGGCGAGAGTTTCGCCGCTGCCGCGCTCGCAGACCCGCATCGAAAAGGAATGTGCGTCAAGCGGCAATACCAATTCGGCGTTGACGTCCTTTTCTGCGGACAATTCGGCGGCTTTTCGGAACGTTTCGTCGCTAAGCGAATCCGATTCGATGACCGCGTGCGGGTTGCCCACGTTCACGAACGTTACGTTTTTGTCGCGACCGACGTATTCGGGAATACCCAGTTTAACCGTTACCGTACCGTCGCACATTTTAAGCTCCGCTATGCCTGCCGCCGTTTTGACTAGGAAACGTTCGCGGAGCGGATCCGAAGCGGAAAGATATTTTCCGATACACCTCAGCGCGTTACCGCAGGTCAAGCCCTCGCTGCCGTCCGCATTGAACATTTTCATCCTGACGTCCGCCTCGTCGGACGGATACAGTATCACCACGCCGTCCGCGCCTATGCCGAAATGTCTGTCGCACAGTCCGGGCACGAGGCTTAAAGCGTTCAGTTCGAGGTATTCGAGTTCGTCCTTTCCGTTTTTCAGAGAATCGATATAGACGTAATCGTTCCCAAGTCCGTTCATTTTAACAAATAACATACCGCCTCCGAAGCGGTATATTATATGCTTTACTTACTATTTGAGATACAGTATTCTGCGGCAGTTCGGACATTCCGCGACGTCGCCAGATTCCACGATCTTACCGCGTAAATCGTTCTCGACGTGCATGCCGCACCCTCGGCAGGTCCCTCCGACGTACTCCACCATTATCGGCAGACGTATGTTTTCCTTTCTGACCTTTTTGTATATCTCGAGATCGGCGGGGTCCAGCTGCGCCTGGATGGCCTTTCTCTTCATGACTTCGTCCTGAAGTTCGGCTTGCATTTCGGCGCGTTTTTTCTGTAGAACGAGCTTGCTCTTTTCCAGATCGGTATTGCAACGCTTGACCTCGACCAATGCCTGTTTGGCTTCGCGCTCGATATCCTCCAGTCGTTTGACCGCCTTGAAAAACTCCTTGTCCGCAGCGTCGATGCCGTCCTCGAAGGATTTGATGATTTCTTCGTTCCTGTTTATCTCGTTCAGGCTCTTTTCGTCCGACATCTGCGCGACGCTTCTTTCCGCCTGAATACCCAGCTCTTCCAGCTGTTTTTCCTTCTTTTCTATGTCTTTTCTGATGTCTGCGGCTTCCTTGTCGAGTTTAATTACGGTCGCGCGCAACTCGTTGATCTTGGCGACTATCTGAGAATAGCGTCTGTTTTCGGGGCTGGAAGAAAAAGCCTGTTCGGCTTTGTATATTATCTGGTCGGAAGCCTGATATTCCAGCATTTTTTCGATATTCATTTTCATGAACGCCCCTCCGTAGTGAATGGATTTTCTTCGCAGGCGGACTCCCTGACCGGGGAGATCCCGCTTTCGGACAATACCTTAGCCGCAAGACGAGTGAAAAACTTCTCGCTTTCGAAATGTCCGAACGATATTATAGCATAATCGGCGTCTTTTGCAAACCTAATAACGTGATATTTAAATTCTCCCGACAAAAAAACGTCCGCGCCCGCGTCGACGGCAGTCCTAAGCGACTCTTCGTCGCCGCCCGCTCCCGTTATCAAAGCGACTTTGGATACAAGTTTTCCGGGATCGCCTACATACGCCGCGCGTTCGTCGCCCAGCGCTTTTTTTACTCTTCCGTAAAGTTCTTTCAACGCGACTGGCTTTTCGAAGTATCCGAACTTCGGCAGCGACGCGCCCTGTTCGGGAACGCGGGCGCCTAACAGACCGAGTACCGTTTCGGATAAGCCGCCCGGCGCCTTATCAACGTTGGTATGCGCGGCGTAAACGGCTATATCCCTTTTTATCGCGTTCGTCAATGCGACGTGCTCGGGTCGGACGGGATCCAGCGAGCGAATCGGACGGAATACGACGGGATGATGCGTTACGATCAGATTGGAGCCGTTTTCTGCCGCCTCCTCCACGACCGAAACCGTAAGATCGAGACTCACCGTTACGCCTTTAAGCTCTTTTTTGGGGTCGCCGTATATTAGACCGGAATTGTCGTACTCTTCCTGAAGCGGAAGCGGCGCGAATCTTTCGAGCGCCGCGGTCGCGTCACCGATTTTCAACATAACCTCAAGATCTCCTCGTATTCTCGCCTGACCGCGTCGGGCATTTCGCGCCCAGAGAAACGCTCTTCCAGCACGCGCTTCCTGGTCGATATCATTTCGTCGAAGTCGTGGGTCGGAGGCATGTTCTTTCCGAATTCCAACTCCTCATCCCGATACCCGTCGCCGCCCTTCAGCGCCACTATCACGGGATAGAATTTTGTCCCGGATTTGACGACGTAATCTTTTTCGATACAATAATTTTTCAAATACGCCCTTAGCTCTTTTGCGTTCTGATGGGGACACAAAACAAGTTTTTCGGGAACCCTGCCGAGTATTTCGGCGTTTTTCAGTATCTTTATCGTTTCATAGCCGCCCAGCCCCGCGATGACGGCGACGTCGATATCGTCGTCTATTTCGGAAAACCCGTCGGAGACGACCGCTTTCAGGCGGCTTTCCACACCTTTTTCACGCGCCAGAGCTACGCATTTCGCAAGGCACTTTTCGCTGACGTCCGCAGCGACGACCCTTTCCGCTTTTCCCTTCAGCAAAGCGCCCACGGCGATATAACCGTGGTCCGTGCCGACGTCGCACAACACTTTTCCGTCGGCTTCAGATAAGATCGCACAAAGCCTCGGATCCGGAATCACCGTTTATTTGTCCAGAAAATCTCTGAGTTTTTTGGTCTTGTTGGGATGTTTCAGACGCCTTAACGCCTTTGCCTCTATCTGACGGATGCGTTCGCGGGTTACGTTAAAGACTTTGCCCACTTCCTCCAGCGTTCTGGGGCGGTTGTCCCTTAAACCGTAGCGCAGGATCAGTACCATCGCCTCGCGCGGCGCCAGCGTGTTCAATATCTCGTTCACCTGCTCTTTCAGCATATTTGCTTCCGCAGCCTCTATCGGCGCGGTGGCGGTTGTGTCCTCGATAAAATCTCCCAGATGACTGTCGTCCTCTTCGCCTATAGGCGTTTCCAGAGAAACGGGGTCCTGGGCGATTTTTTGTATCTCTATGACTCTGGCTTCGGCTGTGCCCATCGCCTCGGCGATTTCCGCGGGAGTAGGCTCTCTGCCGAATTTTTGCAATAACGCACGCGATATTTTGATGAGTTTGTTTATGGTTTCGACCATATGAACGGGGATCCTTATCGTGCGCGCCTGATCGGCGATCGAGCGCGTGATCGCCTGACGTATCCACCAGGTGGCGTATGTCGAAAACTTAAAACCGCGGGTATAGTCGAATTTATCGACGGCTTTCATAAGTCCGAGATTGCCTTCCTGGATCAGATCCAGAAACGACATCCCCCTGCCGACGTAGCGTTTCGCGATGCTGACAACCAGACGCAGGTTCGCGTTTATCAGCTTTTCTTTCGCCTCGACGTCGCCGTCCGCCATCTTTTGGGCGAGTTCCAGTTCCTCTTCGGCGGTCAACAGCGGTACTCTGCCTATATCCTTCAGGTACATTTTCACGGAGTCGTCGATATTGACCTCGCTCATTATCTTCTGGAGCAGTTTGTCGTTCTTGACGGGCGACTGTTCGGCGACGGTAACGCCCGCCTCCTCCAGCTCCTTATAGATGTTCTCGATGTCCTGAGGCTCGAGATCGAATTTCTCAAGTCTGTTAAGCAGGTCTTCCTCGTTTATCGTCTTGGACTCTTTTTCGGACAACGACTCGATGATTTTCTGTACTTCGGTTTTGATTTTGTTTTCGACGGCTGTATCCATCGCGGCTTTCCTCCTTGGTTAGGATGCTTATTTATTATTATTTAACAACTTCAACAACTCGGCTTCGAGTTGTTTTTTTTCGGCGCCCTCCGCCGTTTTAAGGCTCGCGGTGATCGCGGATATACGCTCTTTACGGCGGGCGAGATAGAATTTGTTTAATATCGCTTCGTAAAATTCCTCGCAGGCCTCGCGGCTCATGGAATCCGTCGCGGACACGATAGCCTCTATATCCTCGCGGTTATCCGGCTCCAGGTCGAACAGGTCGCCTATTCTGACCTTGTCCTGCTTTTGAATCAGCTCGAAAATGCGCCTGTATACGGGCGACGCGAAAGCTTCCGCGTCGAAATGACTCTTCGAGGCGAATTCGGCGCCGTCGAGGAAACATTTCAACAAAAATCTTTCCGTTTTCAGACGGGATTTGGAAATCTCGGTTTTTCCGTCTTCTTTTGCGGGCGCCGCGCTTTTGGCGCCGCTCGCTCCCGCGGCGTAATCTTTCAAAGAATTGCTTATGCTCTCGACGGAAAGACCGCTGAGTTCGGAAACCAGCCCGATATGCGTGTCGCGACCTATCGGCGAAAGCGCGTTCAACACGGGCAAAGTCTTGACCGCGAATCTTTCGCGGCCCGCGAAAGTTTTCAGGTTTTCGGATGCGGCTAGTTTTTTTATTTTGAACTCGGTCAACGGCAAAGCGGCGTGCATCAGTTCTCTGAACCCTTCCTCGCCGCGCGCTTTCACGACGTCGTCGGGATCCATACCGTCCGGCAGACTCATGACCTTTACTTCCACATTTGTCGCCGCCAGCATGTCCAGAGAACGCCACGTCGCGTTCTCGCCCGCGGCGTCGCCGTCGAAACAGACGTAAACGGTATTGACCAGGCGTTTTATTTCGCGGCACTGCTCCTCTGTCAGCGACGTGCCCATTGAAGCCACCGCGTTATGTATTCCCGCCTGATACAGACTGATAACGTCCATATACCCTTCCGTCAGCACCACGGAAGTCAGATTTTCCGTACTGAGATGCTTTTTTACCAGATTGATCCCGAACAAATTCTTGCGCTTGTCGAATACAAGCGTGCCGCGCGTGTTTACGTATTTCGGTTTTACGTCTTGGTTTAGCGTCCTGCCTCCGAAGCCCAGAACGTCGCCACGGACGTTGATGATGGGGATGACGAGACGCGACTCCATTCTGTCGGAGCCGTCCGAATTGACCAGTCCCGCGTCCGCAAGCGTGGAACCCGAAAATCCTTTCGCGCCGAGAGCCTTGCCGAGTCCGTAACGGTCGGGAGAATAGCCGAGTCCGAAAGAGACTACGGTCTTTGACGAAAGACGGCGTTTGATAATGTATTCCTTGACCGAATCGGGCGCAGTCTTCAACGCCGAATAATAATACTTTGCGGCGGTCTTGTTGGCTTCCAGTATCTTGGCGGCGGTTTCGCGGCGTCTGCGCTCCTCGGGGGTCTCCTCCTCGGGAAGCTCCATTCCCGCCATTCTCGCAAGCGTTTCCACCGCCTCGGTATAGCTCATTCTTTCGTGTTCGGTCAAAAAAGTAATGACGTTGCCGGACTTGCCGCAACCGAAACAATGATAATACTGTTCGTCGGGATTTACCACAAAAGAAGGCGTTTTTTCGTTATGGAAAGGACAGCACGCCCAATATTTCGCGCCTTTTTTCTGTAAGTACATGTATTTTCCGAGTACCGCGACTATATCCGACCTGGAACGGAGCTCGTCGAGCCACCCTGCGGGATATCTGGGAATGTTGAAAACCTCTCTTTTGCCCTTTTAATTTAATTATATATACGTTACTTCCCGCGAATTTTCCTTATAAAATTTTAAAATTATCCGAAATATTTTTTTCGCCGGCTTCCTCGCGCCGTTTTTCCTCTTTCAGCGCGCGGTAAAACGACGAAACCTTCAGCATGTACCTTTCGCGTTCCTCGGCGTTCAGACGGGAATATTTGCTTTCGTCTATCAGTTCGCCTACGGCTTTCAATTCGTCGTCGGACGTAAATGCGCTGACTCTGTCGAAATAATCGGAAATTTCGTCTGCGGACAAACACTCTCCCGCCAGCACTACAATCCCCGCGGCTGGGCGTAAAGTCTTCAGTTTCATCAGATCCTTGTAATCGTGTGTTCTAAGGCGCATCTTTGCGTTTTTGATGGCGCTCGCTTTAAAGTCTTTATTCATGGTTTCTCCTCTCCGGGTACGCAAAAAATTGTAGCAGAGCGCGAAAAAAATGGCTATATATTCGCCCAAAAATCAGATTATTCGGCACGACATTCCGAATAACGACGCAATACGACAAAAAACTCCCGTTCGACGAACGGGAGTTTTTCGGTAAGCGTAACGCTTATTTGTAGGCGCGTTTTCTCGCGGCTTCCGCCTTTTTCTTGCGGCGGACGCTGGGCTTTTCGTAAGCCTCCTTGCGACGGAGGTCTCCGATAATACCGTCGTTTGCGCACTTTTTCTTCCATCTGCGTATAGCGGAATCAAGGCTTTCGTTTTCTTTTACGATGACTGTGGACATTCGGTTTCACCTCCTTTTTGTACGGATTGTTTATTTCGTTCGCATATTATAATATAACGCTTTCGTAGGAAAGTCAAACGTTTTTATTCTATTCTCAAAGCGTCCACGACATTCTTTCTCGCCGCCATCTGGCTGGGCACCAGACCGCTCAGAACGGTCAGTCCGAGACTAAGCACCACCAACAGCGCCGCGTGCAAAGGATTCAGCGCCAGCAAAGACATTCCCACCGAATTGGCGAGCAGCAGGTTTACCAGCGGCACCAGCGCATACGCTATGGCTATACCCAGCACGCCCGAGAACAGACCTATTATAGCCGTTTCGGCGTCGAATACGCGTGAAATATCCTTCTTCCTCGCGCCGAGGCTCCTCAGTATTCCTATCTCCCTCGTTCTTTCGACGACGGAATTGCCCGTGATGATCGCTATCATTATACAGCTGACGATCAGCGAAATGCTGGCTACCGCGATAAGCACCGTCGTCATCAGATCGACCATAACGCGCATGTTATAGATAAACATTTCGGAAACGTCGAAGTATTCCATATTCCCGTGCTCGTCGTTCCACGCGTTCAGATAATCGGTGATCTGCGTCTTGCTGGCGAAATCCTTGGGATAAATATTGATATATACCGGTTCGGTGTTTACCGCGAGCGCTTTCAGCCTGGCAGTCCTTTTCAGCCCGTTCATGAAAAAGTTGATTATCTGCGACACGCCCGTTATTTCCGAGTCTTTGCCGAGTTGTCCGTTAAAATATCCGTCGTTTTTGACAACGCAGGTGGAAGAATTCGGGTTTTCGGCGAGCAAAGCTTTTTGCGTCGCGGTAACTTCGGAAGCCGCCGCCGATTCCAGAACGTGTTCGGCAAGTTCCGGAGTATAGCAAAGCGCGTTTCCGACAAAGCCCGTTCCGCCGCTTTTAAGTCTCAGCACGCCCGTTATCTTCAGCTGAACGTTGGAATTTTCTTCCCACAGCACTTCGTCGCCTACATAAGGCGCGTTCGAACTGCCGCCGTAGGTACGCGGCTGATAATAACCGCCGTCCTCGACGTATTCGTAATAAGTGTCGTTATCTATGAGCTTTATTTCGGCGGCGAACAGTTCGTCGAAAGACATCGATTCCTTATAAACGGGACTGTCTCCGTCATATACGACCGCATTGTTTTCGTCGCGTTCGTATACGTCAACGCCGAACTGCGCGAGCGCTTCGGGGCTTACCACGTTGTTGCCGTCCACGACCAAAACTATTTCGTTATACGCAGCGGGATACGTTCCGCCGATAAGGTCGTAATTGGACAACACGAAATCCTTGTCGCCCGCAAGCTGATACCAGTTGACGGCTTCCTGACCGTTTTCCCCGAGTACCTGAGTGGCTATGCTCAAAGCGGTGGTATCCTTTGGAGTACTGCTGACGTCCTTGTAAACGAAGCCGATGCCGTCGTCGCTCAGAGTCTTAGCCAGTATATTCATTTTTGTGCCGTAATAATAGTTTATCGAGTTCGTCCAGGAGGGATCCATGGCTTTCAGATATTCGACGAACTCCGCGGAAATGTCGTTCCTGCCCACAGATTCCAGAATGGAACTCATCATTCCCGAAATATCCGCCATACCGCCGCCGGAAGACGAAGCCGTGCCGTTTAAATAGATTTCGTCCTCGTCCGGATAAGTACTGGTATTGTACTGGTAGTTTTCGAACATGTCGGTCATAACGCTGTAGTCCATCGAATATTCGTATATCCCTATCGGCACTGTGGCGAGAATGCTCGACTGCATGTTGTCCAGAACCAGATTAAAGCCGTTGGACATTGCAAGTACCAGCGCAAGGCTTATTATTCCCACGCTCCCCGCGAAGCTCGTCAGGAACGTGCGACGTTTCTTGGTCAAAAGGTTTTTAAGCGAAAGACTGAAAGCCGTCCTTGCTTTCATGGAAGTCGATTTGAAAGGCGTTTTCTGCCCTTTCGCCTTGATACCGAGCGCGTTCAGCGACTTGACTGCGGCGACCAGAACGTTGTTTTTCTTCGCGCCGACTTCTGCTGAAGCTTTTTCGGCGTCGGCTTCGATAGCGTCGGTTTCGCTTTCGGTTTCCACAAGTTCGGGTTCCCATTCGAAAGGCATGGAGTCGCTTTCGACCAGACCGTCGCGGAGTTTGACGATCCTGGTGCTGTAGGTGTTTGCAAGCTCGTTGTTGTGAGTAACCATGATGACCAGACGGTCTTTGGCGACTTCTTTCAACAGCTCCATTACCTGCACGCTGAGTTTGGAGTCCAGTGCGCCGGTGGGTTCGTCCGCAAGCACGATCTTGGGATTGTTGACGAGCGCCCTCGCTATCGCGACGCGCTGCATCTGTCCTCCGCTTATCTGCGAGGGCTTTTTCCTGAGTTCGTCGCCCATTCCCACGCGTTCCAGCGCTTCGGTCGCCATGCGGCGCCTTGCGGCTTTGTCTACGCCCGAGAGGCTCAGCGCCAGTTCGACGTTCTCGACGACCGTCAGATGCGGTATCAGGTTATAGTTTTGGAAAACGAAACCTATGGTCGCGTTTCTGTACGCGTCCCACTGTTCGGATTTAAACGATTCCGTGGAAGTGTTTCCTATTATCAGATCGCCCGTGGTATATCTGTCCAGACCGCCTATGATATTCAGCATCGTGCTTTTACCGCAGCCCGACGCGCCGATTATCGACACGAATTCGGACTCGCGGAAAGCGAGCGTCACTCCCCTCAACGCGCGGACGGTGTAATCGCCCATTTCGTAAACTTTGGTAACGTTTTTCAGTTTCAGCATACGTCGCTCCTTAGTATTTCATTAGTTAAGAACCGTAATCGGAAAAAAGACGGATCAACCCATTTTTTCGCTGAGTTTTTCGCCTCCGAGAATGTGGATATGCAGATGTTTTACGGACTGACAACCGTCGTCTCCCTTGTTGGAAACTATTCTGAACCCGCCGCCGAGTCCCAGTTCGTCGACGAGCGAAGCCAGTTTGGCGAACATGTTTCCTAATGCCGAAGGATCTTTCGACGCCATGTCGGCGATGTCGGAATAATGCTTTTTGGGCATCATCAGATAATGTTTTTTCGCCTGCGGACTGATGTCCAAAATTATAAGTAAATCGTCGTCCTCGTAAACCTTTGTCGAAGGGATATCGCCCGCTATGATTTTACAGAAAATGCAATCGTTCATTTTATCGGTTCTCCTTTAAGCCCGTCTTTATATAAGGCGGTCGGGTTAATTATACCATACTCGGTATCCGTTTCAACATAAAATTTGACATAGTATTCGCTGTACCCCGTTCTGAAACCGTCCTCTGACGTTTCGAACAGCACGTTTTGAGGCACGTTCGACATTTTTTCCAGATATTCGCGGCGAAGTTCGTCGCGTTTCGTCCGCAACCGCTTTTCCCTCTCGACCTTTACGGAATCGGCTACTTTTTTCATTCTGTAAGCCGCCGTTCCCTCCCTTGCGGAAAACGGGAAAATATGAATATCGGAAAACGCCGCTTTGTCGGCAAGCGACAGCGTGTCCGAAAAATCGGCTTCGGTTTCCCCGGGAAATCCGACTATTATGTCGGTAGTTACCGAAGCGAGCGGAAAGTATTTGCGGATCAGAGTTATTTTATCCAGATATTTTTCGGCGGTATAACGCCTGTTCATGGCTTTCAGCACCCTGTCCGAGCCGCTCTGAAGCGACAAATGGAAATGCGGACAGAACTTTTTCAACGCTTTCAGCGCCTCCAGAAGTTCCTCGTCTACGCCCTCGGCATAGAACGACCCCAGCCTCAACCTGACGTCGGTATCCGCTACCGCGCGCATAAGTTCGGCAAGACTTTCGCCGCGCTCCCGCCCGAAAGCGGAAAGATTTATCCCCGTTACGACTATCTCGCGGGTAAAGGCGGAAAGCCTGTTTATTTCATTTGCCGCGTCGGCAACGCCGCGGCTTCTCGCTCTCCCTCTAAGATACGGTATCACGCAGTACGAACAGAAATTGTCGCAACCGTCCTCGATCTTCACCAAAGCGCGTGTTCTGGTGCTTAAAGGCAAAAATTCGGGTTCTTCAAATTCGGTTTTCGGATAAAACACCGATTTTTGTCCCGCTTCGTTCACGGCGTCTGCGGACAGGTATTTCCCGCCGGTTCCGGAGAGGTATTTCACGCCCTTGGACATATAGAACGCGGGATTTTTTTCGGCGGCGCAACCCAATATATAGACATTTGCCGCCGGGTTGCGTTTAAGACATCTGGAAATGATCTGCCTGGATTTTCTCTCCGCTTCCGCGGTTACGGCGCAGGTATTGATAAAATAGCAGTCTGCGTAACCGAGGCTCTCCGTAACCGAAAAACCTTTATCGTAAAGTTTTGCCGAAAGCACGTCGCATTCGTACTGATTGGTTTTACAACCGAGATTGAAAACCGCGGCGCGCGGCTTCAGTCTCATTTTAAATGCGGTCCACTCGCCTTCGTCCGCGCGTTCCTCGAGTTCGGCGCCCTCCGCCGAATAAGCGTTCAAAACTTCCTCCGCTCTCGAATTCAAAATACCCGAAAGCACCAGCTTTGCGTTCGGTTCGGCAACGACGCGGACGGCAGGCAGAAGCCTAAGCAAAATATCGGCGGTCAGGTTCGCAAGTAAAAGATCGGCTTTCTCGGAAATGCCCTCGGCGAGGTTTCCGAGGCGAATTTCGGTGAAATCGGCGACTCCGTTCAGCTCTGCTGAGTCCTTTGCCGCCGAGACGGCTTCGGGATCGAAGTCGGTCATCAGTACGCTTTTCGCGCCCGATTTCGCGGCGGCTATTCCCAGTACGCCGCTACCCGTGCCGATGTCGATAACTTTTTTAGAGGCGGTTTCTCCGCTCATCAGCTTTAACGCGAGCCTTGTGGAAGCGTGCTCTCCCGTTCCGAAAGCGGTGGCGGGATTTATATATATCAAAGTACCGCCGTTTGACTCGTATTCGTCCTTAAGCCATACGGGTACCAGTTCGTAATCACCCGCCGAGACGGGCTTGTGGAATTTTTTCCAGCCGTTTTCCCAGTCGTCGTCCGCGCCGCCCGACACGCCGAAATCGAAAAAAGAAAGCGAGGGATAAGCCGATAAAGCCTCCCTCACCGCTTTTTCCGCATCCGAAGCGGAACAGTCCGTAAAAATTCCTTTTACTTCGACGTAGCCGTCGTCCGACACCACCGAGTCGTCCACATAGTCCCAGTTCATCGGATCCCTGAGCACGTCTCTGACGTCGTCCGCGTCCTTGATCTCGACGCCCGAGGCTCCGGCAGTCCACATCGCGTCGGAGGCAAGCTCCTGACTGTCGGCGTCGGTTTTCAGCTTGATTTCAAAAAACATTCTAATCCAGACTCTTCAGTTTCTTTTTGTACTTTTCTACCTCGTCGTACTGCGCGGTACGGTCGAGTTCCTCGAAATATTCGCGCATTTCCCTCCTCTGTTTCAGCGAAAGGTTCTTGGGCACGTCTATTTTGACGGTGATCAGAATGTCGCCGTAGGCGTTGCGCCTTAAATCCTTGACGCCCTTGCCTTTCACCTTGAACAGAGTGCCGTTTTTGGTGCCCGCGGGAATTTCTATGTTGACGGGCTTGTCGAGCGTGGGAATTTCGACGGTGGCGCCGAATACCGCCTGCGACAGCGTTATAGGCATGTCGAAAAGCAGGTCGTTTCCTCTCCGCGTGAAAAGCGGATGCGGCTTGACCCTGAATACCAGGATCATGTTTCCGTTAGGTCCGCCGTTATAGCCCGCGTTGCCTTCGTATTGCTGGGTGAGCATCTGTCCGTTGTCCACGCCCGCGGGAATGTTGATGGTAACCTTCCTTTGCTTTCTGACTCTGCCCTTTCCCTTACAGTCGGGACAAGACTCCATTATTATTTTGCCGGTGCCTCCGCACATGTCGCACACGCGTTCCGTTTGCATCACGCCGAGCATGGTGCGTTGTTGAACGACCACCCTGCCTCTGCCGCCGCATTTAGTACATACCTTGACGGACGACGCGTCCCTGGCGCCCGTACCGTTACAGGTCGGACATTTTTCGATACGCGAATAAACGACTTCCTTCTTTACGCCGAAACAGGCTTCCTTGAAAGTAAGCACCATTTCGATTTCGATGTCGTCGCCCTGTCTAGCGACGTTAGCGCTCCTGCCGGACGAGGTGCCCCCGCCCGAAAAAGCGCTGAAAATGTCGCTGAAAATATCGCTGAATCCGCCGAATCCGCCTCCCGAGCCGCCGAACGGATTAAATCCCGCTCCGCCGCCCATAGGACCGTCTTCGCTGCCGTACTGGTCGAACGCCGCCTTTTTCTGGGGATCGGACAACACGTCGTAAGCGTACTGTATTTCCTTGAATTTGGCTTCGGCTTTCTTCTTTTCTTCCTCCGACGCCGTCGCGTATACGTCGGGATGATATTTTTTGGCAAGACGACGATACGCGGACTTTATTTCGTCCGCGCTCGCATTTTTGTCTACGCCTAAAATTTCGTAATAATTTTTTGCCATTTATCTTATTTGATGTCGTCGGGATCGACGTTGATGGTCGTGCCGTCGTCGGCGCTACCCGCCTGCTCCGCTCCGGCTGCGCCGTTCGCCGCCGCCTGCTGGTACAGCTTGGTGAATATCGGGTTGGTCGCCTTGGACAGTTCTTCGGTAATGCTCTTTACGCTCTCGGCGTCCGTAGCGGTGTTCAGTTTTTCCTTTGCGTTCTTAGCGGCTTCCGTCAGCGTGTTCTTTTCGTCCTCGCTGAGTTTGTCGCCCGATTCGCTTACCGCCTTTTCGACCGCAAGTACGAGCTGTTCCGCCTGGTTCTTCATGTCGACCAGATCTTTACGCTTCTTGTCTTCCTCGGCATACTTTTCCGCCTCCTTGACGGCGCGGTCGATCTCTTCCTTGGAAAGGTTGCTGGAAGCGGTGATAGTGATGTTGGCGGACTTGTTGGTGCCCTTGTCGACAGCCGTTACGGAAACTATGCCGTTGGCGTCGATATCGAACGTAACCTCGATTTGAGGTACCCCTCTCATGGCGGGAGGTATCCCGGTCAGTTCGAATCTGCCCAGAGTCTTGTTGTCCGCGGCCATCGGACGTTCGCCCTGCAGAACGTGGACGTCGACCGAAGTCTGGTTGTCCGAGGCGGTGGAGAATATCTGCGATTTCTTTGTCGGGATCGTGGTGTTGCGGTCGATAAGTTTGGTGAACACTCCGCCCATCGTTTCGATACCCAGCGACAACGGGGTTACGTCCAGAAGCAGCACGTCTTTTACGTCGCCCGCCAGAACGCCGCCCTGTATGGCAGCGCCGAGCGCCACGCATTCGTCGGGGTTGATGCCCTTATAAGGCTCTTTCCCGGTTACGTTCTTGACGGCGTCGACCACCGCGGGTATACGCGTGGAGCCGCCGACCAGCACGACTTTGTCGAGGTCCGCCATCTTGAGTCCCGCGTCCTTAAGCGCCTGGAGCGTGGGTCCCACGGTCGCCTTGACGAGGTCGGCGGTCATGTCGTCGAACTTAGCGCGGGTGAGGTCGAGGTCGATATGCAAAGGTCCGTTCGCGCCCACGGTGATGAACGGCAGGTTGATATTGACCTTGGTCATTCCGCTGAGTTCGATCTTGGCTTTTTCCGCAGCCTCTTTTACGCGCTGCATAGCCATTTTGTCGGAGCTTAAATCGATGCCGTTTGCGTTTTTGAATTCGGATACGATCCAGTCCATGATCCTTTTGTCGAAGTCGTCGCCGCCGAGACGGGTGTTGCCGTTGGTGGCAAGCACTTCGAACACGCCGTCGCCCAGCTCCAGTATCGATACGTCGAACGTGCCGCCGCCGAGGTCGTAGATCAGGATCTTTTGCGATTTGTCGCCCTTGTCAAGCCCGTACGCGAGCGCCGCCGCGGTAGGCTCGTTTATTATTCTCATGACTTCCAGACCCGCGATCTTGCCGGCGTCCTTGGTCGCCTGGCGCTGAGAGTCCGAAAAGTATGCGGGCACGGTGATGACGGCCTTTTCGATCTTCTGTCCGAGGTAATCCTCGGCGTCCTTTTTGAGCTTGGTCAGGATCATCGCCGAGATCTCCTGGGGCGTGTAAGCTTTGTCGTCGATATGCACTCTGTAGTCGGTGCCCATCTCCCTCTTTATCGAGGAAACCGTCCTGTCGGGATTGACGACCGCCTGACGCTTTGCAAGCTGTCCGACGAGTCTTTCTCCGTTTTTGGTGAAGCCCACTACGCTGGGCGTGGTGCGGGCGCCTTCGGCGTTCGCTATTACGGTCGCTTCGCCGCCTTCCATGACGGCTACGCACGAGTTGGTTGTTCCGAGGTCTATTCCTATAATTTTCGACATATTTTCATCTCCTTTTAATATCTTATTTATTTGAAACGCACGATATCCTTATATTAGGAATATGCGTCAGTTTGCCACTTTTACCATCGCGTAACGGATTATCCGTCCCGCGCGTTTATATCCTTTTCTGACGACTTCGACCACTTTGCCGGCGTTTTCCGGATCTTCTACCTGCATCACCGCGTTGTGATACGCGGGATCGAAATCCTGTCCGAGCGCCTCTATCTCCTCGACGCCGTATTTGGAAAACAGATCCTTGAACTGTTTTTCGATAAGTTTTACGCCTTTCAGCGTGGCTTCGTCGCAGATCATGCCTATAGCTATGTCCACCGCGTCAAGTACGGGCAGGAACGCTTCCAGAACGTCGTCCGCGCCGTCCGCTCTCGCGTTCTTGACGGCGTCCGCGGTACGCTTGCGGTAGTTGTCGAACTCCGCCTGTACGCGTTGCAGCGTGTCTTTGTATTCGTCTATCTTCTGCTGAGCGAGCGCTATGAGGTCGGGTTCGGAGTCCTCCTCGCAGGCTGTCTTATCGGGAATTTCTTCCGTCCCGGGCGCCGCGGGAACGGGTTCCACGACGGTTTCTTCGCTTTCCGGAACGCTCTTGTTTTCTTTGTCTTTATCTTTACTCATCGTTGTCTCCTTTTTTGTCTTCGCGCCCCCTGACGGCGTTCAGAGTCTTGCCGATATAGCTTAAAACCGACATGACCTTGCTGTAATCCATTCTCTCGGGACCTATCACGCCCGCCGAACCGATCTCTCTGCCGTTGACTTTGTATTTGGCGCTGATGACCGCGCATTTTTCCATACCCTGGGTCTCGTCCTTGCCTATTTTAACGCTGAACTCGATGTCGTCTGCGGAATCGATAAGCGCGCCAACGAGGCTTTTATTGTCGATGATGCTCAAAAACTTCTTCGCGCTGCCGATATCGGCTTCGGGATAATCCAGCATCTTGCTTTCTCCCTCCATGAACACCGATTCGTCGGTAACGGAGCTGTAAGCCTGAAGCATCGCAACGACGTTGTCGAACAGTTCTTTGAATTCGTTCAGTTCGCGGTCGACGGAGTTCATCGCGTCTTCGAGTTCCGACACGCGTCTGCCACCGAAAATCTTGTTCAGCATCAGCGCCGCGCTGGAAATGAATTCTTCGTCGACGACGTTCCTTAGCGAAATTACCTTGTCGCGGATGATCCCCGAATCGGTTATGATTATCACCAAAGCCGAATGAGAATCAAGTCCTACGAGTTTAATTTCCTTGATCTCCACGCCGTCCACGTTCTGTAAAACGATGACGGAAGTGTAATTGGTAACGTCGCTTATGACCTTTGCAGTGGTTCTGACTATATCCTCGACGGCGTTGAACTTCGCCGCGAAAGACGCGTCTATCAGCTGGACTTCGCGCTTTTGCAGCGGCTTACGGTTGACAAAGTATTCGACATAGTATTTGTATGCCTTTGGAGTAGGACTCCTGCCCGCGGAAGTGTGCGGTTGAGCCAGAAATCCCATATCCGTCAGCGCCGCAAGTTCAGCCCTGATCGTCGCGGAACTGATGGCAGAAAAGTATTTCCCGTGCAGATCGCCGCTGGAAACCTCCTTCGCTTCGCGGATATATTCCTCGACGACGGCTTTCAGAATATTGTGCTTTCTTTCAGACAATCTTTCCATCGTTTACCTTGTCGCACGTTTGGCAATGCGATAATCCATTTGTTAGCAATCACCCTTTTCGACTGCTAAGAGTATTATATTCGTTATTATATCCCTTGTCAACAAATTGATAAAACTTTTTCGTTAAATTTTTTTCCGCCGGGAAGATAGGGAAAGAAAACGCCTACTTCATAAATTCGCGCGCCACGAAACTTTCGAAAAGCATTTTGTCGCGTTTGATTCTGAAAAAAGAGCCGTCGCGTTCCGTCAAGGAAGCGAGTGCGGCAATTTCGTCGCGATAGTCGCTGAAAAAATCGGCGTCGAATTCGGCGTCGAAACGGTCGGTATCCAGTCCCTTGTCCGTCCTGAGCGCAAGCATGATCGCCTCTTCTTTCGCGTCGGCAAGAGAAACGTACTCATTCACCGTCCTGCCGGCGCCGAAATTCTCTCCCGAAACGTAACGAGAAACGGAGGAGGGATTGTGATACCTGTACCCGTCCTGAAACCCGTGCGCCGCGGCGCCGAGCCCGAGATATTCGTCGCGCATCCAGTATTTCAGGTTATGCTTCGAAGCGTAGCCGTCGCGTGCAAAATTGCTGATTTCGTAGCGATAGATACCGTTTTTCTCCATTTCTCCCATGCAGGCGTCGTACATGTCAGCCGTTTCGTCGTCGGACGGCAGTAAAACCGTTTTATCGGATACGAATCTATACAGTTTCGTGCCTTTTTCGAGTTTCAGCATATACGCCGAAAAGTGCTTTACGGACGGCGCCAGCGTTCTTACGTCCGAGACGACGTCGGATACGCTTTGACCGGGCAGACCGAGCATAAGATCCACGGACACGTTTTCAAAAGCTTCACAAGCCTTGGATACGGCTTTCAGCGCGTCGGAGGCGGTATGGCGTCTGCCTGCCGATACCAGCACGCCGTCGTTTAAACTCTGCACTCCCATGCTGATACGGTTCACTCCCGCGTCGCGGTAAGCCGAAAAGTCGGTATTCGGATCCGGATTGCATTCCAGCGTGATTTCCTCGGGCGCATAGGGAGCGCCGTCGGAAACCGCGGACAAAATCGCGGCTATGTCCTCGGGCGACATCAGCGACGGCGTGCCTCCGCCGAAATAAACCGTATCCGTAACGGCTTCGGAAACACGACCGAACGCCGCGCGCGTTTCCAGGATCAGCGCGGCGACGTATTCTTTCATTACCTCGGGAGTTGCCCTGACGGAATAAAAATCGCAATAAAAGCATTTTCCCGTACAGAACGGGATATGAATATAAATTCCCCTAGTCTTTGTCATCGAACTTCAGAATGGACATAAACGCTTCGCTGGGGATGGCTACCGAGCCGAACTGGCGCATACGTTTTTTACCCTCTTTCTGCTTTTCGAGGAGCTTTTTCTTTCTGGTTATATCGCCGCCGTAGCACTTGGCAAGCACGTCTTTGCGCAACGCTTTGACGGTTTCCCTCGCTATTATTTTGGAACCGATAGCCGCCTGGACCGGGATCTCGAACATCTGACGGGGTATGACGTCTTTCAGTCTTTCGCAGATACTCCGTCCGCGTGCGTAAGCTTTATCTTTATGAACAATAAGCGACAACGCGTCGCAGGTCTCGCCGTTAAGCAAAAAGTCGAGTTTGACCAGGCTGTCCGCGCGGTAGCCTTCGGGTGCGTATTCGAGACTCGCGTAGCCGCGGGTGCGCGATTTCAGCGAATCGAAAAAGTCGTATATGATCTCCGCAAGCGGTATCGTGTAATAAATCTTAACGCGGGACTGATCGAGGTATGTCAGATCTATAAACGTGCCGCGTTTTTCCTGACAAAGTTCCATGATCGAACCGACGTATTCGGGCGGAGTGTATATCTCGGCTTTTACGATAGGTTCTTCTATCGATTCTATTTCCGTGGGCGGAGGAAGGTGCGACGGGTTTTCGACCTCCAGTCTTTCGCCGTTGGTTTTGTTGACGATATAGCTGACGCTGGGCGCCGTCGTAACGAGGTCGAGGTCGAATTCGCGTTCCAGTCTTTCCTCGATTATCTCCATATGCAACAGTCCCAAAAATCCGCATCTGAAGCCGAAGCCGAGCGCGCCGGAGGCCTCGGGTTCGTAAACCAAAGAAGCGTCGTTCAGACTTAATTTGTCGAGTGCGTCGCGTAGATCGTTATATTTGCTGCCGTCGGCGGGATAAATTCCCGCAAAAACCATCGGACTTATCTTCTTATAGCCTTTCAACGGTTCGGGAGCGGGAGAAGCGGTTGACGTTACCGTGTCGCCCACGGCGGTATCCTTGACGTTCTTGATGGAAGCGGCTATATATCCGACGTCGCCCGCTTTCAATTCGTCCACGGGGCGCATTTCGGGTGTAAAAACGCCGACTTCGGTACATTCGAAGCTTTTTCCCGTACTCATCATCGTGATACCGGTGCCCGGTTTCACGCTGCCGTCGACGATCCTGACCAAACAGATCGCGCCCTTGTAGTTGTCGTAAGTCGAATCGAATATCAGCGCGCGGAGCGGCTTTGATTCGTCGCCCGAAGGAGGCGGCAGTTTTTCGATGACGGCGTTCAGGACCGCCTCGATGTTTATGCCTTCCTTCGCGCTTATCAGCGGCGCGTCGTCGGCGGGAAGTCCTATGATGTCCTCGATTTCCTTTTTACAGCCTTCCGGATCCGCCGAAGGCAGGTCTATTTTGTTTATTACGGGAATGATTTCCAGATTGTTGTCTATTGCGAGATACGCGTTCGTCAGCGTCTGCGCCTCGATGCCCTGGGTCGCGTCCACGATAAGGATCGCGCCTTCGCAGGCGGCAAGCGATCGGGATACCTCATAGGTAAAGTCGACGTGCCCCGGAGTGTCGATGAGATTCAAAGTATATTCTTCGCCCTTATAATGATAAAACATCCTAACGGGCGTCAGTTTTATGGTGATGCCTCTTTCGCGTTCGATGTCCATCGAATCCAGAAGCTGTTCTTTCATGTCGCGTTTGGAAACCTGCTCGGTAAACTCCATCAGCCTGTCGGCAAGCGTGGACTTGCCGTGGTCGATGTGCGCAACTATACAGAAGTTTCTGATTGAGGACTGTCTCGAATTCATCCCTGAGTACGGTTATTTGGAGGCGCGGCTGCGATAGTCTTCCACCGCGGCGTGAATGGCTTCCTCCGCGAGTACAGAACAATGGATCTTTTGCGGGGGCAATCCGCCGAGAAACGCCACCACGTCGGCGTTCTTTATTTTTAACGCGTCCTCGACGCTCTTTCCGATGACCATATCCGTGGCGACGGAAGCGGTGGCTATCGCCGCGGCGCAGCCGAAAGTCTTGAATTTCGCGTCCACGATGACGTCGTCGACGATCTTCAGATAGATCTTCATTATGTCGCCGCAGGAAGCGTTCCCTATCGTTCCGACGCCGTTGGCGTCCTCTATTTCGCCTGCGTTCTTCGGATTTTGAAATACTTCCAATACTTTGTCGTTATACATACGAACCTGTTCCTTTTTCCATGTTGAAAAGCGGAGAAATGCTCCTCAGTTTTTCAACGCTTTCTTTTAATACTTTAAACGTATAGTCCATTTCTTCGCGGGTGGTGTCGCGCCCGAGGCTGAAACGGATCGAGCTGTGCGCGAGTTCTTCGGGCACTCCGAGCGCGAGAATGACGTGCGACGGTTCAAGCGAACCCGACGAACACGCCGAACCCGAACTTACGGCGATACCGCTAAGATCGAGATTTATCAGTATGCTTTCGCCCTCTATGAATCCGAAGCTGAAATTCGCGTTGTTGGGGAGCCTGAACTCTCTGCCGCCGTTAAGGTACGAATACGGGATCTCTTTCAGCACGCGGTCGATAAACTCGTCGCGGAGGGCGGCTACCCTCGCGTTGACTTCGTCGCGGTTTTTGACGGCCTTTCTGAGAGCCGCCGCCATGCCAACGATCAGCGGAGTGTCGGTGGTGCCCGCTCTGCCCCTGCGTTCCTGATGCCCGCCCGCTATCAGCCTGTCGATCCTGACTCCGGAACGGATATACAGAACTCCTATGCCTTTCGGACCGTGGAACTTGTGCGCGGACATACTGAGCATGTCGACATTCAGTTCGTTGACGTCCACCGCCTGCGAATCCATCGCCTGAACGGCGTCGGTATGGAACAATATACCTTCCTCGCGGCAGAACGCGCCGATCTCCTTTATCGGCTGGATCGCGCCCATTTCGTTGTTCGCGAACATCACCGAAACTATCACGGTATCGGGGGTTACGGCGTTTTTAACGGCTTCGAGAGAAACTCTGCCGTCTTTTCCTACGGGAACGTAGCTGACCGAAACGCCGTCCTTTTTTTCGAGGTACTCGCACGTTTCGATAATTGCGGGATGTTCTATCGCCGTGGTAACGATGTGTTTACGTTTGGCTTTCGAGGCGTATATCGCGCCCTTCAAAGCCCAGTTATCCGATTCCGAACCGCCCGACGTAAAGTATATTTCGCTCGCTTTTGCTCCGATCAGAGAAGCTATTTCCGCTCTCGCCTCGTCCACCGCCTTCAACGCTTCCCTGCCGTAAGAGTGAAGCGAAGAAGGATTGCCGAATTTCTCGGTGAAATACGGCATCATTTCCGCTAAAGCGTCGCTATCCAGCTGAGTCGTCGCCGAATTGTCCAGATATACACGCATGCTCGCGCTCCTTTGTTTATAAAATGAAATCGTCCTTATACAGCGGGAATTTCGCGGTAAGCGCCGCGATCCTCTCGGCGGCGGAAGGGACGGCGGCTTCCTTGTCGCGGATAATGTCCGCTATACATTCGCCGATAACGCGCATCGCGTCCTCGTCCATTCCTCTGGTGGTAACCGCAGGGGTCCCGATACGGAGACCGTTGGGGTTGAACGGAGAAGCGGTGTCGTTGGGTATTGAGTTTTTATTGGCGGTGATGTTGGCTTCGTCCAGAAGCGTTTCCAGCTCCTTTCCGCTGACGCCGGTGCCTCTGAGATCCAGAAGCATCAGGTGAGTGTCCGTGCCGCCCGAGAACAGTTTCAGTCCCCTGTCGGTCAAAGTCTTCGCAAGAGCCTTGGCGTTTTTTACGATCCTGACCTGATAATCCTTGAAATCGTCCGAAAGCGCCTCTTTAAATGCGAGCGCCTTTGCCGCGATTATGTGCATCAAGGGACCGCCCTGAGTGCCGGGGAATACCGCCTTGTCGATCTTTTTGGCTATTTCCTCGTTATCGGTCATTATCATGCCGCCGCGGGGTCCGCGCAGAGTCTTGTGCGTGGTGGTGGTAACGACGTCCGCATAAGGCACGGGGTTCTGATGCAGCCCCGCCGCGATAAGCCCCGCGATATGCGCCATGTCGACCATAAGGAGCGCGCCCGTCCTGTCGGCTATCTCGCGGAAGCGCTTGAAATCGATGGCTCTCGGATACGCCGAGGCGCCCGCGACTATCAGTTTCGCGCCCGATTCCTTTGCGATACGTTCGACTTCCTCGTAATCGATATAACCCGTCTCGTCTACGCCGTAAGCCACGAAGCGGTAGTTCTTTCCCGATACGTTTACGGGACTGCCGTGGGTCAGGTGTCCGCCGTGTCCGAGATTCATTCCGAGCACGGTGTCGCCGTTGTTCAAAAGCGAAAAATACACCTGGAAATTGGCGCTCGAACCGCTGTGCGGCTGAACGTTGACGTACTTGCAACCGAACAGTTTTTTGGCTCTTTCACGCGCCAGTTCTTCCGCTTCGTCAACGAATTTGCATCCGCCGTAATAACGCTTTCCGGGGTAGCCTTCGGCATATTTATTGGTCAAATGGGTACCCGCTACAGTCAAAACGGGCATCGAAACAAAGTTTTCGGAAGCAATCAGCTCTACGTTGCGTTGCTGACGGTTCAGCTCTCTTACAAGCGTTTCGTAAAGTTCGGGATCTTCTTTTTTAACGGGACGTAAGTCTATCATATTTCTCCTTAAGGTTAAAGCTGTTTTTCGATCATCGAAAGTATTTGCGTCTTGGTTTTTACCCCTACGCTCTTTTCCGCCGCAACGCCGTTCTTGAATACGATGAGTGTGGGTATCGTCATGATCTTGAAGCGTCCGGCAAGGTCCTCGTTTTCGTCGACGTCGACCTTTATGACGGCGTATTTGTCTCCCGCTTCGCGGGCAATTTCTTCTATCGTAGGCATCAGCATTCTGCAAGGGCCGCACCACGTCGCCCAGAAATCGGCGAGAACGACCTTATTGGTCAGAAGCGCTCTGTCGAATTCTTCCGCACTGTGAATAATGGTCATGTGAAAACCTCCTTTAACGTTTTCGCTTATATTATATTTTCCCGCGCGCGCTTAATCAAGCGAATCGGGGGTGGTTTCGGATATTTCGTCTTTTTCGGCTCCGACGACGTCTTCGGCGTCTGTCGCGGGCGCTTCTTCGGTCAATATCTTTACCATCCGCGGCATAAAGTCTGGTCTTTTCCTGACGACGAACCTGTCTATGCATGCGACAGCGGCGAAAGCCGCGACAAGCGCTCCGAACGAGACCCCGAGACAAATCCCGATACTCAGTTTATATGTAAGCGCAAGCGCGACGCCCATAACGATCAGCGGCACGGCGTAAACCAGCGTCGCCGCGGTCAGTACCGCCCTGTCGCCCATAACCACTTCCACGCGGTCGCCCTCTGCGGCGTTCAGCGCGTTTTTCAGTTTCAGCTCGACATAGTTCGCTTCGCGCGGTTTAAGGCACATGTTGCAGTTTTCGCAGGCGGTCTTTCTGTCGAACCTGACCGTCGCGAAGCTGCCGCGCACCTTGTGAACTACTCCCGTTTCGCGCATTTTTACAGTTTCAGTCCCAGTTCGTCAAGCTGCTTTTTCTCGACTTCGGAGGGACAGTTTTCCATCAGCCCTACTGCGGACTGATTCTTCGGGAAAGCGATGACGTCTTTTATATTGTCCGTTCCCGTCAAAAGCATGACGAGTCTGTCGAGTCCGAACGCCAAGCCGCCGTGCGGAGGCACTCCGTAGCGGAACGCTTCCACAAAGAATCCGAAGCGTTCGTTGATGTCCTGCTCCGTCAAAGAGATCTTCTCGAACATCTTCTTCTGAAGCGCGGGGGTATGGATACGGATCGAGCCGCCGCCCGCTTCCTGACCGTTGATGACGAGGTCGTATGCCATTGCCCTGACCTTCAGCGGGTTTTTGTCCAGATATTTCAGATCTCCCGGTACCGGTGCGGTGAAAGGATGGTGCATCGCGTTTAAGCGTTTTTCCTCCTCGTCGTACTCGTACAGCGGAAATTCCGTGACCCACAGAATGTCGAACTGTTTTTCGTCGATAAGATTATACTTCTTTGCTACGGCAAGCCTCAGCGCGCCCAAAGCCGCGAAAACGGTCTTGTCCCTGTCTGCCACGAAGAACAAAATATCGCCTTTTTCGGCGCCCGCCGCAGAAAGCAAAGCTTCGAATTTGTCGTCGTCGAAGAATTTTTTGAAGGAGCAGGTAATGCCTTCCTCTCTCCATTGAACGTAAGCCATGCCTTTTGCGCCGTATTCCTTGACGACTTCCTGGAAGGCGTCGATCTCCTTCCTGGTCATGCCCGCAAGCCCTTTGGCATTGATGCACCTGACGCTGCAGCCGCGTTTGGTCGCCTGTTCGAATACCCCGAACGAGGAGCCTTTGACGACCTTGGTAACGTCCTTGAGTTCGAGACCGAAACGCGTGTCGGGTTTGTCCGAACCGAATCTGGACATCGCTTCCGACCACTTAAGACGTCTGAACGAACGCGGCAGTTTAAGTCCGACGGTGCGTTTGAATATCTCGCGGATGAGTCCTTCCGCCTCTTTCATGACGTCCTCGGGTTTTTCGGCATAGCTCATTTCGATGTCGATCTGTGTAAATTCGGGCTGACGGTTTGCACGCAGATCCTCGTCGCGGAAGCACTTGACGACCTGGAAATACCTGTCGAAGCCCGCGATCATCAAAAGCTGTTTATAAAGCTGAGGCGACTGCGGCAGCGCGTAAAATTCGCCCGGGTGCACTCTGCTCGGTACCAGATAATCCCTCGCGCCCTCGGGAGTGGATTTTCCGAGGAACGGCGTTTCTATGTTCAAAAAGCCGCGTTTGGTCATGTAGTCGTATGTGGCGCCCACTATCGCCGCGCGCGTCATTAATATCTTTTGCAGCGAAGGGCGTCTCAGATCCAGGTATCTGTATTTCAGACGCAGGTTTTCGCCCACGTTCTGCATGTCCGAGATCATGAACGGAGGAGTTTCCGCCTCGGAGAGGACGTCTATCGCGTCCGCTTCCAGTTCGACCGCGCCCGTAGGCATATTGGGATTGACGTTCTTTTCGCCGCGCTGGCGTATGACGCCCGCAACCTTCAGAACGTATTCGTTTCTGACCGAAGCGGCGATTTCGAACAGTTCCCGGTCGCGGCTGGAGTCGAAATTCAACTGAAGTATTCCCGTTCTGTCCCTGAGGTCGATGAAAAGAATACTGCCGAGGTTTCTGCTTTTTGCCACGAAACCCGTTACGACTGCGCGGCTGCCCACGTCGTTCAAGGTAAATTCGCCGCACATTTTGGTTCTTTTTACGTTCGATAAATTCATCTTAGTACCTCCGCTATATCGGATATCGCACATTCGGTCTCAACGCCGTCAGACATGCGTTTTATCTTTATTTTTCCGCTGTTTATTTCGTCCGCACCCATTACGGCGACGAATGCGTAGCCGCGTTTACCCGCGTATTTCATCTGCGCTTTCAGGCTCCTGCCCATGATGTCGCATTCCGCCGAAACGCCTTTTTTCCTCAGTTCCCCGACCACGCTGAACGCCGCTTCCGCCTCCGCTTCCGAAGTCGGAGCTATATAGATTGTCGGCGTTTCGGGCTCCCCGAGATACAGGTTAAGGTTCTCCAGAATCATAATGAGTCTTTCAAGCCCCATTCCGAATCCCACGGCGGGAGTAGGTTTTCCTCCAACCTCGGAAACGAGGTTGTTATATCTGCCGCCGCCGCAAACGGTACCCTGCGCGCCGATGGCGGAGGAGATAAATTCGAACACCGTTCCCGTATAATAGTCCAGTCCGCGCACGACGGACGGATTGACCCTGAACTCCACGCCCGCGGACGAAAGTATGCTTTGGAGCTTTTCGAAATGCGCCCTGCAATCGTCGCAAAGGTATTCGAGCGTTTTGGGGGCGGAAGCGGTTATAGCCTTGCAACCCGGCTCCTTGCAATCGAGTATCCTGAGCGGGTTTTTATCGAAGCGCTCGCGGCAGGAAGCGCACATCTTGTCAATGTTGCCGGCAAGATATTCTTTCAGCGCGGCGTTGTATTTTTTCCTGCACTCGGGACAGCCGATGCTGTTGATATTCAGCACGGGTTCCGTAAGTCCCAGTTTGTCGAACAGCGTCTTTGCCACCAGCATCACCTCGGCGTCGGCGTAAGGCGAAGCGCTGCCGTAGAGTTCGACGCCGAACTGATGATGTTCCCTCAGTCTGCCCGCCTGCGGGCGCTCATAGCGGAATACGGGCGTCAGATAGTACATCTTGACGGGTTGCGGCATGTCGCCGAGACAATTTTCGATATACGCTCTGGCGACTCCGGCGGTACCTTCGGGCTTCAGCGTTATGCTCCTGTCGCCCTTGTCGGTGAAGGTATACATTTCCTTATTGACGATGTCCGTGGTTTCTCCCACGCCGCGCAAAAACAGTTCGGTGTGTTCGAATGTGGGCGTGCGGATCTCCTTGAATCCGAATTCCGCGGCGGTCTTTCTGACGACGTCCTCCAGATAGTGCCACTTATACGCGGCGTCGGGTACGACGTCCTTTGTTCCTTTGGGTATGTTGATCATAATTACAGTATATACTTCCTAAGATTGAGGTTCTTCGTTGCTTTTTCCATGTGTTCGGCGACGTACTTTTTATCGATGACGAGTTCGACGTCCTCGTGTCCGCCCGAAGCGGAAAAGCTGACGTCCTCGAGCAGCATTTCCATGACGGTATGCAGCCTTCTCGCGCCGATGTTTTCGTTGCTTTCGTTTTCCAGGAAGGCTATGCGCGCCAGCTCGTTTATCGCGTCGTCGGTGAATTTCAGTTTGATGTTGTCCACGCCCAACAAAGCGGCGTACTGCATGATTATCGCGTTGTCCGGCTCTTTCAGTATCTTCGCGAAATCGCTTTCGGTCAGGCTCTGAAGCTCGACGATGACCGGGAATCTGCCCTGAAGCTCGGGGATCAGGTCGTTGACTTTTGCGATATGGAACGCGCCCGCCGCGATAAAGAGAATAAAGTCGGTGCGGATATTGCCGTATTTGGTATTCACGGTGCATCCCTCGACTATCGGCAGAATGTCGCGCTGGACGCCCTCTCTGGACACGTCGGGTCCGTGGGTATTGGCTTTACCCGCGATCTTGTCCATCTCGTCGATAAAGATTATGCCGTCCTGTTCGGCGCGCTTTATCGCCTCGGTGTTGATGGAGTCGTCGTCTATCAGCTTGCCCGCCTCCTCGCGCGTTAAAAATTTATACGCTTCCTTGACAGAAACTTTGCGCTTTTTGTTCTGACGCGGCATGAATCTGGACATTATCTCGCCCAAATTGGTTTCGTTGCCGCCCAAAGGTCCCAGTTGAAGGGTCTGGGGCTGGGATTGGAATTCCATCTCAACCATAATATTGTCGAGTTTGCCCGCTTCCAGTTCTTCGGTAAGCTCCTTTCTGAGTTCCGCGTCGCTTTTTTCGGGGTGGTTCTTTCTCCTGCCGGGCAATAAACCTTCGACGAGTTTTTTCTCCGCCGCTTCTTTGGCTTTGGGTTCGACCTCGGCGATCTTTTCTTCGCGGACAAGCCTTATCGCGCATTCCACGAGGTCGCGGATCATACTCTCGACGTCTCTGCCGACGTAACCCACCTCGGTGAACTTGGTGGCTTCGACCTTGACGAAAGGCGCTTTGACGAGTTTTGCAAGCCTTCTCGCTATCTCGGTCTTACCCACGCCGGTGGGTCCCTTCATGATGATGTTTTTGGGGGTTATCTCCTCCCTGACTTCGGCGGGAAGCTGCGAACGGCGGTAACGGTTTCTGAGCGCCACCGCGACCGCCCTTTTGGCTTCGGTCTGTCCTATGATATATCTGTCGAGTTCGTTTACGATTTGTTTGGGAGTATATTCCATGTTTACCTCCTTATACCGTTTCGACGGTCAGATTGTGGTTGGTGAACACGCACAGATCCGCGGCGATCTTCATGGCTTTTCTGACGATCTCCTCCGCGGAAAGCTCGGTGTTCTCCAAAAGCGCGCGCGCCGCGCTGAGCGCGTAGTTGCCGCCCGAACCTATGGCGCAAACGCCGCTTTCGGGTTCTATCACGTCGCCCGTGCCCGACACGATCAGCAGATTGTCCTTGTCTGCGGTTATCAGCATGGCTTCCAGCCGTCTCGCCTTGTCCTGTCTCCACAGTTCTGCAAGTTCGACCGCGGCTCTGGTCAGGTTGCCGCTGAATTTCTGTAACATCTCCTCGAACTTTTCGCTTAACGCGAAAGCGTCCGAGACCGAACCCGCGAAGCCCACGACGACCTTCCCGTCATAGATCCTTTTGACCTTGACGGCGTTGCCTTTGAAGATCACGCTCTCGCCGAGAGTAACCTGTCCGTCGCCGCCGACTGCGGTCACGCCGTTTCTTTTTACGGCGCAGATTGTAGTTCCCTTAAGTAAAACGGTCATAGACTGACTCCTTTGTTGTTTTCTATGTATTTTTCGAGATCGCTCAGCGCTCTCTCCGAATAAGCGCGCTTTTTAAGCGACTTATCCTTTATTTTCGTTTCGAGGGGCGGCGTCAGGGCAAAGCTTGCGTGCATCGGCTGAAAATTACCCGCGTATCCCGCGACGTATCTTTGCAGCGAGCCGATGGTCGTCGTTTCGGGCAGAACGTGCGTTTCCGCGCCCTTCATGCGCTCGGACAGGTTGATCCCCGCAATCAATCCCGAAGCCGCGCTCTCCATATACCCTTCCACCCCCGTAATCTGTCCCGCGAAAAACACGCCCGGCGCGTTTTTTACGGAAAAGTCCGCCGAAAGGAAACCCGGCGAACGGAGGTATGTGTTTCTGTGCATAACGCCGTACCTTACGAACTCCGCGTTTTCGAGTCCGGGTATCAGTCTGAACACGCGCTCCTGCTCGGGAAAAGCCAGATTGGTCTGGAATCCCACGAGGTTATAAAGTCCGTCGTAAGCGTCCTCTTTCCTAAGCTGCACCACGGCGTAATATTTTTCGCCGTCCTTGCCTTTGATTCCCACGGGACGTAGCGGACCGAAGCGTATGGCGTCCGCGCCGCGGCGCGCCATTTCTTCTATCGGCATACAGCCCTCGAACAGCTCTCCTTTTTCAAAGTCCTTCAGAATGACCTTGCGCGCGTTTACGAGTTCGTCGTAAAAGCGCAGGTATTCTTCCTTGTTCATCGGACAGTTCAGATAGTCGGAGTCGCCCTTGCCGTAGCGCGCGGCAAAGAACGCCTTTTCGCGGTTTACCGAATCGCCCGTGATTATCGGCGCCGCGGCGTCGAAAAAGTACAGCCTTTCCGCGCCCGCCTTTTTTTCTATCTCCGACGCCATTTTGTCCGAGGTCAAAGGTCCCGTAGCCACGATCGTGTTTTCGTCGATCCGGGTAACCTCCCTGCGGATGACGGTTACCCGTCCCGTATCGCTTAGCGCTTTTTCGATTTTTGCGGAGAACAGTTCCCTGTCCACCGCAAGCGCGCCGCCCGCGGGCACTCTCGACTCGTATGCCGCCCTCAGGACGACGGAGCCGAGCAAACGCATTTCCTCTTTCAACGTGCCCTGCGCGGTATTTACGTCCGCGCTCTTCAGCGAATTTGAACACACCAGTTCCGCGATCCCGGCGCCTTTATGAACCGGGGTTTGCTTTACGGGGCGCATTTCGTACAGCTCTACCTCTGCTCCGCGTATCGCCAGCTGGTAAGCAGCTTCGGCTCCCGCAAGACCGCCGCCTATTACGCGCGCAAGCATTTATTTGTCGTCGCCGGAAAACTTGGCGGCGTCCTCGGCGGACGGCAATATTACCTTTCCGCACCTGCGGTCGTTACAGACGTATCTGACGGCGCCGTCCTCTTTGACCACGCGCATGTCGTGCCCGCAGTCGGGACACAGTACGGGAGCGGGTATTTCCCAGCTCATGAACTTACACGTCGGATAGTTGGAACAGCCGTAGAACACCTTGCCCGCCTTGGAGCGGCGCTTATATACCGGCGCGCCGCATATCGGACATACGCCCACGGGTTCGTCCAGGTTTTTGATGTTCTTGCATTTGGGATAATTGGGGCAGGCGAGGAATTTTCCGTATCTGCTCTCCTTTATCACCATTTTCGCGCCGCATTTTTCGCATACGACGTCGCTGACTTCGTCCGCGCCCTGTTTTTTAACGCCGTTGACGCTGGCGCGGCGCAGTTCGTCCTCGAATCCTGGATAAAAGTCCTCTATGGTCTTTTGCCATTCTTCGTCGCCGTGCTCTATCCTGTCGAGCTTGGTTTCCATGTCGGCGGTGAAGTGGATGTCGACGATGTTCCTGAAACATTTTTCCATGAATTCGGTAACCTGCTCGCCGAGTTCGGTGGGCTTGAACAATTTCTGTTCTTTCACGACGTATTCGCGCTTCGTCAACACGGCGATGACCGTCGCGTATGTGGACGGACGTCCTATACCGTTTTCTTCCATCGCCTTGATAAGCGTGGCTTCGGAATAGCGCGGCAACGGTTTCGTAAATTTCTGCTCGCTCTTTATCTCTTTGGGATTGAGCTTTTCTCCCTCGTGAAGATCGGGCAGAACGTCGCTGACGGCGCCGTCCTCCTCGTCCTTCTTTTCAGCCTCGTAAACGGCGGTGAAGCCGTTGAAAACCATCGCCCTGCCGCTGACCTTGAAGCCGTACTCGGTCGCGGGCGAAACCGCCTTGACCCTGACCGTCATGGTATTGTAAACGGCGTCCGTCATCTGGCTAGCGAGGAAACGGTCGTATATCAGCTTATAAAGCCTGTAATGGTTCCTCGGCAGTTTGTCCTTCAGACTTTCGGGCGTGCGGTTCAGGTTTACAGGACGTATAGCTTCGTGGGCGTCCTGAACGTTTTGTCCCTTGGAGGCGTAAAAATTGGGTTTTTCGGGAACGTATTCCCTGCCGTACACGTCGGCGATAAACTCCCTGGTCTTTGCCTGCATTTCGGCGGAGATCCTGACGGAGTCCGTTCTGATATAGGTGACCAAAGCCGTCTGGCCCTCTCCGGGTATGTCCACGCCTTCGTACAGAGCCTGAGCGATCTGCATTATCTGCGGCGCGCTGATACCGAGCTTTTGCGAACCGTCCTGTTGAAGCGTCGATGTGGTGAACGGCGCCGCGGGATGCGACTTCGACACGCTGCGTTTTACGGTATCGACCGACCATTCGGACTCGTCGAGGTTTTTGAGGATAACGTCCGCCTGTTCCTTGTTTTCGGGCTTTATCTTGACGCCCTTTTCGTCGTTGAGCAAAGCCTTGAACACGGGCGAACGCGTGCCCTCTTTCAACAGCATCGCAGTGATGACCCAGTACTCTTTAGGCACGAACGCGTTTATTTCGCGCTCGCGGTCGACTATCATCTTCAACGCGGCGGACTGCACTCTTCCCCCGGAAAGACCGCTCTTTATCTTGCGGGAAAGAATGGGGCTGACCTTGTATCCCACCAGACGGTCCAGCACGCGGCGCGCCTGTTGGGCGTTGACGAGACTCATGTTAATTTCGCGCGGGTTCTCTATCGCGCGGTTTACCGCGCGTGAGGTTATTTCGTTGAACTCTATGCGGTTCTGCTTGCCGAGAAGTCCCAGATAAGTCGCGAGATGCCAGCTTATCGCTTCGCCTTCGCGGTCCGGGTCGGTCGCAAGGAAGGTGCAATCGGATTCCTTGACTTCCTTCATCAGGCGTTTGATCAATTCCTTCTTTTTCTGGTCTGCGACGACGTATTCGGGCTTGAAACGGTCCTGAATGTCGATACCGAGAGTCTTGGTCGGCAGGTCGCAGATATGACCGCCCGAAGCCATGACCCTGTAATCGCGCCCCAGATATTTCTGGATTGTCTTTGCCTTGGAAGGCGACTCCACTATCACTAACTTCATTTAATACACTCCGTAACAGTTGTTTTCGGCTCTGTAAACGAGCCCCTTTATTTCCATGCCCGTCAGCAAGGCGTTCAGTTCGCTGACTTTCAGACCGGTAACCGCAATCAGCTCTTCGAAATGAGCGTTGCCAAGTTGCAGTCTGTTCATAATCTTTTCTTCGTTGACGTCCAGATCCATGTCCGTGGCGTCCGAGTCGGGAGCGCGGTACAGTCCCAAAGCCTCTATAACGTCGTCGGGAGAGAGCACCATCGCGCCCTGAAGTTCCTTTAACAGTTTGTTGCTGCCCCTGCCGCACTCGGAATTTACCGCGCTCGGCACTATAAACAGCTCCTTGCCCTGCTTTATCGCATAGTCTGCGGTTATCAGCGCTCCGCTTTTTTCGCGCGCTTCGGAAACGAGTACGGCGTCCGACAGCCCGCTGACTATACGGTTCCTTTCGGGAAAGTGATAGGCTTTCGCCTCCGTTCCGGGAGGATACTCGCTGACCAACAGCCCCTTTTTCGCTATTTCCTCGTACAACGCACGGTTTTCGGCGGGATACACCCTGTCCACTCCCGTGCCAAGTACCGCTATCGTCTTGCCGCCCGCGTCCAGCGCCGCACGGTGCGCCGCGGCGTCAATGCCCCTTGCCAGTCCCGAAACTATCGTAAGCGAACACTTTGCCAGCACTTCGCTGAAAGCGTAAGCCGTCTTTTCGCCCTGTATCGTGGGATTTCTGCTCCCCACTACGGCGACCGACCGGCTTTTCAAAAGGCTCTTGTCGCCCACGGTGTAAAGTATCGGAGGCGGGTTGTCTATTTCCGACAGCGCCTCGGGATAATCGGATTCGCCGCGCACCACGACTTTTATTCCCTTTATCTCCATTCTCGCAAGCGTCTTTTTAAACGCGTCCGAGTTTTTTGCGGCAACGGAGATCTTTTCGGCGGCTTTTTCTCCCGCCGCGCTTTTGACGACGGCGAAACTGCCCGCGGGATCGTCGGGTATCCTGATCACCGCGGATTCGGGAAGCGAAAGTATCCTGTTGATCACTCCGCTAGAAAACCCCGCTTCGCTCTGAAGCCATATCACCGCTTTTTTATAGGCTTCAATCATCTAAAAGCCGCTCCTTGGCTTTATACTGTATCGCTTCGGCTATGTCGGACGCGGCGATACTTTCGCGCCCCTGAAGATCCGCAACCGTCCTTGCGACCTTAAGTATTCTGGTAACCCCTCTCGCGCTTAAGCCGAATTTGCGGTAAGCCGCTGCCAACAGCTTCTCTGATCCGGGATCGAGTTTGCAGTACTTTTCCATGTGCGCGTTGTTCATCTCGGCATTGGTGTGTATTCCGTCTGCCGAGAACCTCTTTCTTTGTATCGCCCGCGCCGCAGCCACGCGTTTTCTGACCTCGGCGCTCGATTCTTCCTCGGAAGAGCTTCTGAGTTCGTCGTATTCCACGCCGTCCACGGTAACGAAAAGATCTATTCTGTCCAGGAGCGGTCCCGATATTTTGCCGACGTACCGTTTCCTTTCGTTATATGTACAGGTACACTGCTTGTTCGGGTCGGTCGAGCCGTAATTGCCGCAGGGGCAGGGATTCATGCTCGCAACCAACATGAACCGCGCGGGATATTCTATTGAACGCGCGACGCGCGTAACCGTAACGACGCCGTCTTCCAGCGGCTGGCGCAGCGTTTCCAGCGTGCGCTTGTTATATTCGGGCATCTCGTCCAGGAACAATACCCCGTTATGCGCGAGACTGACCTCTCCGGCTGTACTTTTGTTACCTCCTCCTATCAGACTGCAAAGGGAGGCTGTATGGTGCGGCGTGCGGAAGGGTCTGGTCTTGATCATGCCCTCGGCAGGGTCGAGTATGCCCGCCACGCTGTGTATCTTTGTGGTCTCGACGGCTTCCTCGAAGCTCATCTCGGGCATTATCGTCGGAATACACTTGGCAAGCATGGTTTTGCCCGCGCCCGCGGTGCCGCACATTATCAGATTGTGTCCGCCCGCAACGGCGATCTCGAGCGCCCTTTTGGCGACAGCCTGCCCTTTTACGTATTTAAGGTCCGAGCCGTATTTGTTCCGTGCGGCGTCCGCAGAATAGATCTTATGCTCGACGGGCGCAATTTCAAGCATGTTGCCCAAAAACGCCGCCGCGTCCGAAAGAGATTTTACCGCATAAACGGTCGCTTCTTCGACGTACGCCGCTTCGACGGCGTTTTCGGCGGGCACTATAAATTTTCTATATCCCGCCTGAAGCGCCGAAATAAGTATAGGCAATACGCCGTTTATCTTCCTTAAACTGCCGTCCAGCGACAGTTCGCCAAGCATCACGAACTCGCTCAGCCGATCGGAAGAAATCTGCTCCGTGCTCGCCAAAAAGCCTACGGCGATCGGAAAATCGAAGGACGAGCCTTCTTTTTTCACGTCGGCGGGCGCCATGTTGACCGTGGTGCGTTTTGCGGTGAAATCGAAGAAGGAATTTCTGATCGCCGAACGCACGCGGTTCCTGGATTCTTTGACGGCTCCGGAAGGCAGTCCCACGATATCGAACGAAGCGATACCTTTCTGGGTATCCACTTCCACGTCTACGGGATAACCTTTCAAGCCGTCCAACGCGTAGCTTTTTATCGTGGCAATCATAGATTCTCTCCCAATTAGCAAACGGGAGCCTTTTGGCCCCGTTCGCGTTTATTGTTTGTTGTCGTCCTCGTCCGGGTTTTCGTTCTCCGGCGCGGAGATTGATTTTTTCGACTTGCGCTCTTCGCGGACCTCTTTTATGGCTTCGCCCGTTGCCGATGCCAAAGCCTTTGCCTTGCCGCCTAACGTTCCCAATGCGGCGAATACTTTACGCGCCGTATAGGCGACGTGTTCGCCGTAGGTCAGATTCAACGCCCTTTGTTCGCTGACGCGGTTGTTGACCAAAACGTCGTAAGCCACTACCACGTAATAAATTATAGCCAGCAGACTTAGCGTGCCGAAAACATAGATTATCGCCGTAGTTTCGTAGGAAACGGCAAGTATTCCCGTATCGTCGTAACCGCTTACCAGATATACGTAAGACACGTTCACGAAGTTGAACGCCGCATAAGCGGTAAACGCGAGGAACAGCCTCTTGTCGTTCAATATGGCGGCGGTTATAAACAATAGCGGCAACGCCGCGAAAAGGATATCGGGAGTCATGTTGTTGCCGAACGTCCAAAGCGCTATTACGCCCGAAGCCGCCACCAAAGTAAGATGTATCCTGTTACGGCTCCTGAAGTACGCCACTCCGAGAAGCGCGACCACGAAAGCGATATACAGTATCGTTACGAATTCGGACTGGAGTCCGACCGCTTCGAAGTTGTTGCCCAGAAGTCCCTGGAAGTTAAACGCGTTCGCGGTATACAAGTTCGCGCCCTTTACCGTCGCGATATACCTGTCGAAAGCGTTGAACGCGTCTCCGGCTGCGACCTGATTATAAACGAAGGGCAACGAAATCAGATAGAACAGTACCAAACCGCCGACCATGGCGATGAACGGAACCGCTATCTTCAGCGCGTTCTTTTCGCGGATGCCTCTGTAAACGACGTATGCGGTATAGAACAACACGGCGGGCACTACGTACAGCGCGGACACCGAAGTCATTGCCGCAAAGAAATACGAAACCGCCATTCCCGTATAAGATGCTTTGTTCAGCAGGAAATAGAACGCCAGCACTATGAACATTGCGGAAACGCTTTCGTAGGAACCCCATGCCGACGATAACGAGAACGTTATCGGCACGAGCGCGTAGAACGAAGACATTATCGTCGCGGCGACGCGGTCGTGGCGTTTTGCGAGTATCTTATAAATCAGGGCGACCGTGGCAAGGTCTGCCGCTACGGCGATCAGCTTGATCACCGCGGTAACGGCAAGCTGCAGATCCGTCTCGGGAAGCCCTATGGCTATCAGTCCCCTGCCGATGAGTCCCGCAAAAGCGTTCAGATACATCTGAAGCGGCAGCATCGTCGAATATGCGGTATAGTAATATTCGTACAGATATACCGTGCCGTGAGTGGCAACCTGAGTTCCCATGTACGCGTTACGCGAAAGGTCGTAACCGAAATGCGCGGACAGAATGTTGTCCGAACCCATTATCGCGGTTTCGACCAAAGTGATGACGACTCTGACAAGTCCCGCTATCCCGAGGGTCAGGAGCATTCCCGCCCATTTGGTCGAGCGCAGCTTTTCGAAAAACCTGTTTTCCGTGGTAACGTTGGCGAAAGCCAGCGAGCGGCCGCGGAGCATATAGCACGCATAAGCCAGAAGCAACGTGGCTACGCCGCCAAGGACGACGTAAACGACGTTGGTGTCGGAAGCAAAGCCGTAGATCGCGTTGTTCAGCTGATAATAGCCGTAGGTCGCCATCGTTTCCTCGGAAACGTCGGAACCGACCAGTTCGAGTTTCAAGTCGTTGATCGTTACGACCGCGCTGACGGGATCGGATTCGCTGCCGACGATAACGGCGAGATTGAATTCGCCTCTGGTGCTGTCGGTATGGAAATAGAACGTGTCGGTCTGCGCTCTAGAGGTCGAGGTGTCGTGGACGGAATTGTCCTGCGAACCTATATTAAAAGCGGGGTCTTCCAGAAAACCGATATAGAATCCGGTATAACCGGATTTGTCGTCGTAATCGGAAATCGAGTCCACGTCGTAAGTATAAGTGATTTTATAATCGGCGTTGGCTTTCAGATAGACTTTCTGCGAAGCCACGGCGTAACCCGAATTCTGAGTATTGATCCTGAGTCCGTCGGCGTTGGTGCTGAAAACGGAGGTCGTCGAAGCGCCGTTACCTGCCGACAGATCCCATTCCGCCGCCAAAGCTTCGTTACTGCCGTAGTAAAAATCGCCTTCCTCGGTGGAAAAGTTCAGTATCTGCGTGCCGGGGTTCTTTTCGAATCTGCCGGTACAACCCGTCAGAACGAATACGATGACCGCCGCAGCAATTGCCAAAATAAACAATCTCTTTTTCATTCCGGCTCCTTATTAGAGGTTTTGTGCCGCGCGCCGCTACTAAAGACGGCGCGCGGAAGAAGGTGAAGTTAAAACTTCTTATCTGCCCGCCTGTTTGACCTTCGCGGCCTTACCGGTGCGGCCTCTCAGATAATACAGCTTCGCGCGTCTGACCTTGCCCTTACGCGTGATCTCGATACGGTCGATCTTGGGGGAATGCAGCGGGAAAGTTCTCTCCACGCCTACGCCGAAAGAAAGACGACGTACCGTAAAGGTTTCGCGTATACCGCCGTTCTTTCTGGCGATAACGGTGCCTTCGAAAGCCTGTAACCTTTCGCGGGTGCCTTCAACGACCTTGACGTATACTTTCACGTTGTCGCCGATGTTGAATGCGGGCAGATCTTTTCTGAGACCTTCTTGTTCGATTGTGTCGATAATGTTCATGACTTATACCTCCTGTAAACGGCGTACGTATCGGGTTGGGATTTTGACCGACATAGGTCCGTCGCAAAGTCTTAAATATAATAACAAAAACGCGCTTGCAGTGCAAGCGTTTTACTTAAATATTATATTATAAAATCCGGAAGCCTTTTCCGCGCGAATCCACGGCTAGTTCCAATATCCGTAAAATGCGTTTTTTATGTGTTCCGCAACGCCGTCTCTCACCGCCACTACGTCGAAACGGACGTCCGTATCGAACAGATTTCGAGAAGCTATGTACGACTCGGCAGCCCTCAGCAGCTTTCTGCGCTTTGCCGCGTCGACGGCTTCCGCGGCGTCGCCCATATCGCGGGTGGAGCGGTATTTAACCTCGACGAAGACTATCACCCCGTTATCGCTTGCCACGATGTCTATCTCGCCGCGGTTGGGGAACGAAACGTTTCTGTCAACGATCTCGTAACCCAGCGTTTTCAGGTATTCGCCCGCAAGATATTCCGCTTTTATGCCCTCGGCGGCGGTATCCATCACGCGTCTTCCCCCAATATTTTTTTTAGGAACGAACGCCTGTGAATGGGACAGGGTCCGTATTTTTTTATCATTTCGATGTGATGCGCCGAGCCGTAGCCTTTATGCGATTCGAAACCGTATTCGGGATACTTCTCGGCATATTCCAGCATAATGCGGTCGCGTTCGACCTTTGCGAGAATGCTCGCCGCTGCTATCGAATGAGAAAGCGCGTCGCCGTGTATCAGGGCGGTGAAAGGAAACGGTATCTTCAGTCTGACGGCGTCTATCAGAACGTGGTCGGGCAACGGGAAAAGGCTTTCTATCGCCTCGGTCATAGCGAATTTGGTGGCTTCGAGAATATTGATTTCGTCGATTTTTTCGTTTGAAACCGATATGACCTTGTAAGAAACCGCCGTGGCGACTATTTTTTCGTAAAGCTCGCCGCGTTTTTTCGGGGTAAGCGCTTTGGAGTCGTTCACTCCGCAAACGGGGTTTGCAAGGTCGCATATGCAGGCCGCCGCGAACACGGGCCCCGCCAAAGGTCCCCTGCCCGCTTCGTCCACGCCCGCAATGAACCTGCAGCCTTTCGCCGTCAGTTCCTTTTCGTACACGAACATATCCGCGTCGTTTTTCTTCATAGCTTATCCAAAGGCAGATCGCCCAGATACCCTTTTCGGTAGTCGGTTATCAGCGCGCTCGCCGCACGCTCGGTATCCGGCGCGCCGCCCTTAAGCACCAGTCCGCGGCGCAGCGCGATTTTTTCCAATGCGGCGTCCGCGTCGGCGGGAAGAGACGTGCCGTAACGCTTTTCCAGCGCCTCGGGGAACAACTCCCCGAACAGCGCGTATCCTTCTTTAGCCAGTTCGACGGTGTCCACCACCTCGTCGCGGACGGAGCCTATCAAAGCCAGTTTCAACGCCTTGGGCGCGTCCGAAAAATCGGGATACAACACCCCGGGGCTGTCCAGAAGTTCGACCCCGCCGCCCACGGCGATCCATTGCTTGCCGCGCGTGACACCGGGACGGTTCCCCGTCGCCGCGCGTTTTACCGGCGACAGCGAATTGATAAGCGTGGATTTACCCGAATTGGGTACTCCGACGACCATTGCGCGCACCGTCTTGTTGACGCCTTTGGCTTTGTATTTTTCGATGATCGCGGAGTTTGCCGACAACAGATTTTTGACTATTGCCGCCGCGTCTTTCTTGGAAAGAGAATCCGAATAAATGCAGTTCATTCCCTGCTTTTTAAAATATTCAGTCCACTTTAAAACTTCGTTTCGGGCTACCAGATCGGCTTTATTCAGTACATAAAGTCGGGTTTTGGAGCCGATAACGGGTTCGAAAGCTTCGTTAAGGCAGGATAGCGGCGCCCTGGCGTCGAGAACGTAGATCACGGAGTCGACGTTCTTTATTTCCTCGCTCATCATTCTGACGGCTTTTGTCATGTGCCCGGGAAACCAGTGTATACGCACGTCTAAACGCCCTCCTCTTTGTTCTTTTTCAAAAGATCGGGACGGCGCGAGGCGGTTATCTCGAGGCTTTTTTTCTTTCGCCACGCCTTGATCTCGGCGTGATTGCCGCTCAACAACACCTCGGGAACGTCCAGTCCCATGAACGACTGCGGGCGAGTGTACTGCGGATATTCCAAAAGACCTTCCGAAAAACTTTCTTCCTCGGTGGATTCTTCCGAGCCCAGCACCCCGGGGATGTACCTTGCCACCGCGTCGATTATCACCATGGAAGCGAGATCTCCCGAGGTCAGAACGTAATCTCCTATCGAAATTTCATAATCGACGTCGAGTTCGATTATCCTTTCGTCGATCCCCTCGTAAGATCCGTTCACCAGAACTATTTCACGCTCGGCGGCGAGAGCGCGAACCGCGTCCTGATCCAGGCGACGACCTTTGGGACTTAAATATATGCGTTTCGCCTTGTGTTCCGGATCGACGGCGTTTATCGCGTCGTGAAGCGGTTGCGGCGTCATCACCATTCCCGCGCCTCCGCCGAAGGGGTAATCGTCGCACTTTTTATGTTTATTGGCGGAGTAATCCCTGATATTTGTTATTTCAAGCGAAAACAAGCCCTTTTCGAGGGCTTTACCTATGATCCCTTGATAAAGGGCGGAATAGGCTTCGGGAAACAAAGTTAGTACGCTAATCTTCATAAACGGCTACTCTGTCGAAAACGTCGCGCGATACGCGCACGACCTTGTTTTCGAGGTCGATTTCTTTTATGAGACCTTCTATCACCGGAAAAACGACGTCCTTATCGTCCGACGACACGCTCCAAAGGTCGTTTCTCATACCGCGTTCCGCGACGGAGACGGTTCCGATCAACGCTCCGTCGTCGGTATAAACCTTCGCGCCGCGAATGTCGTCCAAAAAGTATTCGCCGTCGTCAAGCTCGGGTCTCGAGTCGTCCGGTATAAAGGCTTCGCCGCGTATCAGGTCGGCAGCCGTTTTGTCGTCAATGCCTTTCAGCTTTATCAGAGCGCCGTCATTCGCTGGGCGCATTTTTTCGACTTCGTAACGGTTGCCGCCCGCTATTATCGCGGTCAGTTCGGAAAAATAGCGCTCGGGAAGCAGCGTCGACAGCTTGATCTCGCCTCGAACCCCGTGAGCTCGCCGCAATATTCCCAGCGACAGCATTTATCTTTCCTCGATATAAACGTCGTAACGCCTGTCGGAGCCTTGAGCCGCAGCCTTGACTATGGTGCGGATGGCTTTTGCGAGCCTTCCGGATTTACCGATAAGACGAGCCACCTTGTCCTTGTCGACGTATACCTTGATATCGACGTTGTCGCCGTCGTCGAGCATCACTATCTCGTAGCTGCTTTCGTCGACTATCTGCCTGACGAGAAAATCTACGAAATCGCGCATATTATTCCTCGGCGTTCTGGACGGCGGCTTCGACCGCCGCGTCGACGGCGTTCACTTCCGCGGGAGCGGCTTCGGCGGCTTTCTTGTAAGAAGCCTTTACGATGCCCGCGTTGACGAAAAGCGCTTTTACGGTGTCGGTGGGTTGTGCGCCGACGGAAAGCCATTTTTCGGCGATCGCCTTGTCGATCTTGACCTCGGCGGGTTGTACTTTGGGGTTATAGTATCCGATCTGCTCGATATATTCGCCGTCGCGCGACTTTCTGGAGTCGATAGCCACGATGCGGTAGAAAGGATTCTTTTTAGCGCCCATTCTGTGAAGTCTGATTTTTACTGCCATAATAGAGTGTCCTCCGTTTGTAATCTTTGTTTGGTTTTTATCCGTTTCACGGCAAAGCCGTGTACGATACTATTTCAATCCGCGGATCGGGAAAGGCATCTTGCCCGTAGCCAGCTTTTTGACCATCTGCTTGGTCTGTTCGAACTGGTTCAAAAGCCTGTTCACGTCCTGCACCTCGGTACCCGAGCCGCGCGCTATCCTGCGTCTCCTGGAAGCATTCAGGATCTGAGGATTCCTGCGCTCTTTCGGAGTCATGGACAAAATAATTGCTTTAGTCTTTTCCAGCTGTTTTTCGTCCACTTCGAGGTTTGCGCCCTTCAGTTTTTGTCCCATTCCGGGCAGCATCTCAAGCATATCGCGCATGCCGCCCATCTTTTTCATGCTGTTCAACTGGGTCAGATAGTCCTCGAGATCGAAAGAATTTTCTTTCATCTTCTTCGCCATCTTCTGGGCGTCCTCTTCCGAAATGGCGTTCTGAGCCTTTTCGATAAGCGTCATGACGTCGCCCATTCCGAGTATCCGCGACGCCATTCTGTCGGGATGGAACGGCTCGATGTCCGTCAGCTTTTCGCCCGTGCCCACATATTTTATCGGCTTTCCGCAGATGGCTTTTATCGAAAGCGCCGCACCGCCGCGGGTGTCGCCGTCGAGTTTGGTCAATATCACGCCCGTAAGATCGAGTTCGTTATTGAACGAAGCCGCCACGTTGACGGAATCCTGTCCCAGCATCGCGTCGACGACCAGCAATATTTCGCGCGGATTGACTTTCGCTTTCACCGCGCGGAGTTCGTCCATCAATGGCTTATCGATATGCAGTCTGCCCGCGGTGTCGATAATTACCGTGTCGAAACCCTGTCTCGAAGCATATTCTACGGCTTTCGAAGCTATCTCCACGGGGTTAATCTGTCCCATCGAGAACACTTCCGCGCCTATTTTCTCGCCGACCACCTGTAACTGCTTTATCGCCGCGGGACGGTATACGTCGCACGCCGCAAGCAAGACGCGCTTGTTGTCCTTTTTCAGCAAACCGGCAAGCTTTCCGCACATCGTGGTCTTGCCCGCGCCCTGCAAACCGCACATCATGTATACCGTGGGCGGTCTGTCGGAGACTTCCAGTTTGCAATGCTTGGAACCCATAAGTTCCACCAGTTCGTCGTTAACGATCTTTACGACCTGATGCGAACTCTCCAACCCCTTCAGTATCAGTTCGCCTTTGGCTTTTTCCGATACGCGGTTTATGAATTCCTTGACGACGGTATAATTGACGTCCGCCTCCAATAAAGCTATCCTGACCTCGCGCATCGCGTTCTTTATTTCAAGCTCGGTCAGAGCACCCTTATTCTTCAGCTTTGAAAAAGCGTGATTTATCTTTTCAGAGAGTGAACCGAAAAGCGCCATTTATATCTCCTTTACTTCGTCCAGTATCTCACGCAACGTTTGAGCGGTTTTTGTATCCGTAGATACCATTACCGTTTCGATACGCGATATCAGACAGGTGATCTTGGAAACCAGCCCGAGCTTTGCTTCGTAGTCTTTTAGTTTGTCGCCCGCGCGCCGCAATATGTCGTACACGGCTTGTCTGGTAACGCCGGTCTCCTCGGCAAGCTCGTTCAGCGACAGATCCTCGTCGTAATAACCGCGCACTATCTTCAGCTGATGTTCCGTCAGCAGTCCGCCGTAGTAATCCGCCAAAAGACTCATTTTAACGTGTTCGAGCATACCTTACCTGTCAAGTATTAAACCTATACAGGCATTATAACAAAACAAAAACCGGCTGTCAAGTATTTTTACCGTACACAGCCTTCTTAAACTTTAATCAGAAACCGAAAAATAACGTCAAAACGCCGACCCCCGTACGGGAGCCGGCGCCGAGTTCCTTTTTTTAAGGAGTTATCTGTTGCGGTATTTATTGAATATGGAGTTGCCGTCCAGTATCCTTCTGGCCTCTGCGAGGTAGTCGGATTCTGCGCTTTGCGCCGCCGCGGGCTTGGGTTGAACGGGCTTCGGAGCACGCTTTTGCTGAGCCTTGGTCGCGGGAGCGGTCAAATTTCTCTTGTCTTTCTTCTTCTTTTGCTTTGAATCGCGATACTTATTAAATATGGAGTTGCCGTCCAGGATCCTTCTCGCTTCCGCAAGATAAGCGGCTTCGTAGCTCCAAGCTGCTGCGGGCTTGGGTTGTACGTACTTCGGCGCGCTTTTTTGCTGAACCTTGGTCGCGGGAGCAGTCAAATTTCTCTTGTTTTTCTTCTTCTTTTGCTTTGAATCGCGATACTTATTAAATATGGAGTTGCCGTCCAGGATCCTTCTCGCTTCCGCAAGATAAGCGGCTTCGTAGCTCCAAGCTGCTGCGGGCTTGGGTTGTACGTACTTCGGCGCGCTTTTTTGCTGAACCTTGGTCGCGGGAGCAGTCAAATTTCTCTTGTTTTTCTTCTTCTTTTGCTTTGAATCGCGATACTTATTAAATATGGAGTTGCCGTCCAGGATCCTTCTCGCTTCCGCAAGATAAGCGGCTTCGTAGCTCCAAGCTGCTGCGGGCTTGGGTTGTACGTACTTCGGCGCGCTTTTTTGCTGAACCTTGGTCGCGGGCGCGGTCAAAACCACCTTGTTCTTCTGCTTTGAATAGTCGTGATTTATCTTTTTAGAGCGCAAACCGAAAAGCGACATTTTATCTCCCTTATCTCGTCAAACACCTCGCGCTATTTTTAGTATTTTTGGATCCGTAGATACAATAACGACTCAATGCTCAATGTCAGACAGGTGATTTTGGCAACATGCCCGCCGTAGTAATCCGCCAAAAGACTCATTTTAACGTGTTCGAGCATACCTTACCTGTCAAGTTTTAAACCTATACGGGCATTATATCAAAACAGAACGCGGCTGTCAAGTATTTTTACCGTACAGCATAAACGTAAACTTAGATACGAAATCGAAAAATAGCGTCAAAACGCCGACCCCCGTGCGGGAGCCGGCGCCGAGTTCCTTTTTTTAAGGAGTTATCTGTTGCGGTATTTATTGAATATGGAGTTGCCGTCCAGTATCCTTCTGGCCTCTGCGAGGTAGTCGGATTCTGCGCTTTGCGCCGCCGCGGGCTTGGGTTGAACGGGCTTCGGAGCACGCTTTTGCTGAGCCTTGGTCGCGGGAGCGGTGTAGCCTTCGCGAAGAGCCGAGGTGGGAACCGCGATAAATCCGGTATACGCATAAGCGTATTTGCCTTCGACGACGTTGATGTCGTACACATCGATTCCTTTGGTCTTCAACAGATCGATGACGGGAAGGATATCGCCTTCACCGGTGATCATACCTACGGCGTCGATGTTACCGACCGCCGCGATATCGGCTGCGTCGATCACCTGACGGCAATCCAGCTTGTTACGACGACGGCTGGCGCTGGGAAGAGAGGTCGCAAATCCGTTCGCGGAAATATATTCGTTGTAGTCGCGGTTGCGTTTTGCCACATAGGAGTAGAATTTGCAGGTGACAACTTCGAATTTCGCTTCCAGGTTCTTGACGATCTGCTTGAAGCCGTTGCAGGTTACTTTCAGACTTCCGATGTCCGCAAGTATAATCATTTTGGGCTTGTTCATTACAACATCCTCCATATAATGTATATTTATATATTTTCTCTGGCGTAATAGTACAGATATTGTTGGGCGTAGCCCGCCAAGTCTCCGTAATATTCCGACATTTTATCCGCTATGTATACCGCGCTGCGTCCCTCATCCGAAAAGATCCGTCTGTAGACTTTTTCTATCCAGGTATCCACGGGAAATACTTCGCTGCGGTGATACCCGAAAAGCAGTATGCAATCGGCGACCTTTCTGCCGACTCCCGAAAGGCTCATCAGCCTTTTTCGTGCCTCGGCAAGCGGCAGAGCGTCAAGTTCCGGATCGAAGCCCGAATTCAACGCGTCCACCGTTCTGACCAGATAATCCGCCCTGTAACCCGCGCCGAGCGCCGCATAGAAATCCCTGTCCAGCCCCTTCAGCGCCCCGATGTCGGGGAATGCGTATCCGCCGTCGGCGAGCCTTTCGCCGCGCGCCGCGCACAGCCTTTCGATAATACCTTTTATGCGCGGAATATTGTTGTTCGCCGAGATGATAAAACTGATTATCATCTCCCGCGGATCCTGGTTCAAAATACGGACTCCGCCGCCGTATCCGATCGCTTCCGTCATCAAGGGGTATCCCGAAAGCCTGCGTTTGATATCCCCGTAATCACGCTCCAAATCGAAATATCGGACAAAGTAATCCGTATCGGTCGAGTCTATTGTAACATAGCCGTTAGCATAAATCAAGCTACAAAATGATTTTTTCGAAAATATTTTGTAGCCTGAAATCGAGTTTAGGTACCTGAAAACCTGCCCACATTCCAAAATGTGTTTCGGGGAGAATTCCGAGGTATCGCTTATTAAGATTTTGCCGCAGGAAATTTCGTACTTCATGCGGGATAAAAAGAAGCCTTAAGCCTCTTTCTGATAAACGCTGACTTTCTTGTCGTAACGCCCTTTGCGCTCGAAGCGGACCACTCCGTCGATGAGAGCGAAAAGCGTGTCGTCCTTGCCGATGCCTACGTTGGTGCCGGGATGGAACTTGGTTCCGCGTTGTCTGACGAGGATATTGCCCGCCAGCACGAACTGACCGTCCGATCTCTTCGGTCCCAGACGTTGCGCGTGGCTGTCGCGTCCGTTCTTGGAGCTGCCCGAACCTTTTTTATGGGCGAATAATTGAAGATTTATCATTTCGTCTGATCCTCCGTTTTAAGGTAGCGAGGGTATTGATTTGCGATGTCTTTCAGTGCAAGCGCCATCGTTTCGAGTATGGCGTCGGTGGACTGATTGTATTCGCCGATTGAAAATTCTTTGTACCCGTCGCGCGTGGTGTCCTTCACCCGTATTCCCGCAACCTCTCTGAGTCCGTTTGCCGCCGCTTCCGTCAGCGCGCTGACCGCGGCGCATACTATGTCGGAACCGCTTTCGGCGTATCCCGTATGCCCTTCGGCTTTTACTCGGACTATGTGTCCCCGGGAACGGGTGATCGTTATTAAAGTCATAAACTAAGCGTTGATCGCGAGTATTTTAAGCTCGGTGTACGGTTGTCTGTGACCTTGTCTTTTACGAACGTTTTTCTTGGCTTTGTAGGTGAAAATATTGATTTTCTTGCCTTTGCCGTGAGCGGTTACCTCGGCGCTGACGCTTGCTCCGTCAACAGCCTTGCCCGCTTTCACCTCGTCGTCCGTCATGAGCGCGAGTACGTCCAGCGTTATCTTGGAGCCGACCTCGGCTTTCAAAAGCTCGACCTTGACGGTGTCGCCTTCGCTGACCTTGTACTGCTTTCCGCCCGTAGCGATGATTGCGTACATATCCGTTTCTACCTCCCTTCAGGAACTCGCCGTCGAGGCGTCGCAGAGCGCACTTAAAAAGCCTCTTCCGAGCGGCATTATCTACATTATCATATGTAAGTATAAATTGCAAGCGAAAATCACAAATTTCGCTTCGAATTTATATTTTTTCCGCTATAAAGTCTTTGCCGGACACACTGACGCGGTGCTTGCCCGCCGCAAGGTTGAATCTCAGCACGCGCCCGGCAGCTTTTTCCGAAGTAAATACCGGATACGACAACGTAAGCGTCAGCGATTTAGGCGAAGTTATATAAAAGTCCATTCCGTTTTTACGCTCCGCGAATCTTCTGACTTTCACGCCTCCGCCCACTGCCTCGAATACCTTTTTGCCGTTTACAATAAGCGTCGCCGAGTCGGGAGTTACGCTCACCGACAACGTGCGTCCGAACATTTTAATACCGGATACCGAGTGTCTGCCGCCCGAGAGAACGCCGAAACTTATCGCGGGTCTGAGATCTGTTCCGAAATACTCGGCGTCCAAAACTCCCGATGCGCCGGCAAGCCCGATCAGGGTTCCGGAAAGCGAACCACGGTTACCCGAACTGTCGAGTTTATAGTTGGGCAATAATCTGTCCGGAATTGAAGCGTAGCGCGAAAAATATTCCTTGTTCAATTCTGCGAGACGTCCGGAAAGCATTTCCGCGCACTTTTCCGCGCCCTGTCTGACCAGTCCCGAATATATCATGTAATCGAGATAAGGAACGGCGCTGCCGGTATAACCCGAGTACGGCGCGATATACGTCAGTTTGTCGAAAACGGCTTTCCCGTAAGCGGGATGATCCGCGGAAAGCGTAGGCACGGGCGCACGGGTGAAAAACTTTTTTTCGTCCGTGAGGTTTGTCAAAAGCGCGTCCAGAACGTCGTTGGAGTTCACCGCCGAGGTTATCAGCGGTAAGAACGAGGTGGCTCCGTAAACGCCCGTAAAACCGCCCGAAACGTATCTGTCCATATATAACCCGAGACGACCGTCATAGAAACAATCGTTAAACGCAACGGTATACGCGGCGATTTTTTCCGTCAATCCGTTATAATCTCTTTCGTACCCCAGCGCTTTCGCCGCCATCGCTTTTATTTCCAGAGCAAGCAGCTTGTATGTGGAAAACTCCAGGGCGTAAACGGGTTCCGCGCCCAATTCTTTCAGCGGCGATCCCGTCAGTTTATACGCTATTTCCCGTCTGTCCGCGCCGGAAACGACAAGTTTTAAGTCGTCTCCGAAAACGCTTCCGATTTTCGGATACGCTTTTTCCAGCATGCTCTTATCCCTGGACAAAACGTATGTCGTCCATACCGCAAGCGCGCCCAATACGGGTTCCGACGCTAATTTTACGGCGGATTCCGCGTCGGGAGTACCCGCCTTTGCCGCGGCGATGACTCCCGCCGCCGCCAAAGTAGGCTCGTCCGTCAGATTCACGTCCGCAAACGCGCGGCTTTCCTTGAATTTCACCGACATTGACAGTCTGTCGTACACGCGATGCGAATAAACCAAACTGGTAACGTCGGCGATCTGAGCCGCAAGCTCCCCCGTGCCCGCGGGTTTTGACGCCGAATACTCGAGTTCGGCGTTGCCCACGCCGCGGTTAAGCTCCTCTTCGGAAGGAATTTCTTTTACCGATTGTTCGTCGCCGACCCGCATAAACGCAATCAGGCGCGAATTTTCGGTATTCAGCTCGACCTCGTAACAGGCGCGGTCGCTTTTCAAATCGTAACTGCCGTTCAGCGCACTGCCGAAAATCGTTGCGGAAGCGTATTCCTCTCTCCCGTCGGCAGCGAATTCCACCTCGGAACGCGAAGTATGTACCACAAAGTTTTCCTCGACCTTACATTCGCCCTTTATCACGGCGTGCTCCGGAGCCGAAGCGAACAGAGTGTTCATCTGAAGCTTCATGTCCTTCGCTCCGCCCGTAAGTGCGGTAAACTCTATCCTGACCCTGACCTTTTCGAGCGCGGAAAGACTAAGCACGACCGAGGAACGGTCGTACTTGACAAAAGAAACCGCAGTCGACGCCGCCATGACGTACCTGAAGCGGCCGCCGGCGTCGCAGGCTGTATAATCCCACGACATAAAGTCCTCGGAATCCAGCCATCTGCCGTTTTTGAAAACGCAATACTTTATCAGCCATACGGTGCCGAGACTTCCCGCGATCACTGCCCCGTTAGGTATCTCGGGTACCGAACCTACCGCGGTTATCGGACGCTGCGGATAACAATCCGCACCGACTTTTCCTCCCGTCGAGGACTCCTCCGAAAAGTTTTTTACGAACGGAGGTCTGGACGCGATACCGTATTCTCTGTTGATGTATTTCATGATTTCATTGCCAGCGCCGCCGCGCCGTAGATGCCCGCGTCGTTTCCCAAAACGGCTTTACGAACGTAAACCTTGGGGTTTCGGTGCCCGCCGAAGCTGTATCGGTTGACTCTTCTCTGAATTTTTGACATCAGCCAGTCGCCCTCGTTGGATATTCCGCCGCCTATCAGGACGTAATCGGGACGGAAAAGGTTGACCATGCTTATTATGCCCTCGGACACATATTTTATATAATTGTCGACAACGCGCTTTGCCGCCTTGTCGCCGCGGCGCATCGCGTTGAACGCAGTCAAGCCGCTGATCTTTCCCTCTTTTTCGGCCTCTTCGTGCATCAGGCTGTCGGGATTTAAAGCCATCGCCCTTTCCGTCTGGCGCATCAGCGCGGTCGCGGAAGCGTATGCTTCCCAGCAGCCGCGTTTGCCGCAGCTGCACATTTCTCCTCCGATCTTCAAGGCGATGTGTCCGCCCTCGGCGCCAGCGCCCATTTTACCTTCGAGCAGAACGCCCTGGGTGATGATTCCCGTACCGACGCCTGTGCCGAGCGTAACGAACACTACGTCCTCCGAGCCTTTTCCCGAGCCGAACTTTGCCTCGCCCAACGCCGCCGCGTTTGCGTCGTTATTGATGTACACGGGAAGATCGACGTGCTTACGGAACTCGTTTACAACGGGGACTTTTTCGAAGTTGATGTTGTTGGAATAGGTTATAACCCCCGTCTTTGAATTTATCGTGCCGGGAATACCCATACCGACGCCGCCGACTTCCGAAATTGAAACTCCCGCCGCCGACATAACTTTTAAAGTGAGAGCCGCCATGTCCGCGACAATTTCGGAATAATGCCTGTCGGGAAGCGTCGCCACCGAATCTTTTACCAGCAGCCTGCCGTTTGCGTCCACGACGCCGGCTTTAATGCTCATACCGCCTACGTCTATGCCTATGTAATACATCTCTCCTCCGTTAAAGCGTGGTTACTATGATAAGCGCGTTTTCGGCGCGCAGTTTATACATCTGACACGCGGGCAGAAAATAGCTTTCGCCCTTTTTAAAGGAAACTCCTCCTTCTATTTCGCCGTTCCCCTCGGCAACGGTAAAGGTCATGAACGAATCGGGCGAATACATCAGATATTCTCCGCGTATGCGGACTTCCTTTACGTTGAAATAATCCGTTTTTACCAGTTTTCTGACCGTAGCGTCGCCGACAAGTTTGACCGCGGCTTCGTTAACGGTGCGAGCGGGAGAAAAATCCATCACTTCCAACGCTTTTTCCAGGTGAAGTTCGCGCGGTTTACCGTCTTTCCCTATTCTGTCGTAGTCGTAAACTCTGTAGGTCAGATTCGAATTTTCCTGCACTTCGTATACGGTAACGCCCCTGCAAAGCGCGTGTACCGTGCCCGCAGGTACGCAGAAAAAATCGCCCTTTTGAACGTACACTTTATTCAAAAGCGTCGTTATCGCGTTTTCGGAAACGGCTTTTTTGACCTCGTCGGCGCACACTTCCCGGTTGAAGCCGTAATAGATATAAGCGTCTTCCTCGGCGTCGAGCACATACCACATCTCGGTTTTGCCGTACTCGCCCTCGTTCTTCAACGCGTATTCGTCGGACGGATGGACCTGTACCGACAGATCCCCCGACGCGTCCAACAATTTGATGAGCACGGGAAAAACCTTGAATTTTTTTACTTTTTCACCGAAAAACTCGGGATATTTTTCCAAAAGCTTCGAAAGAGTATAGCCTTTGAATCGGACGTCGTCGATTTCGGATTCGCTGCCGGGATACGTCGAAAGCTCCCAACATTCCGCCACGGTTTCGGTATCTGCGGTTTTTCCCCATTCCGTTTTCAGTTTGGTGCCGCCCCAGATATAATCCTTGGTGGCGGGTTTAAGCTTTAACGCGCCTGCCTGCATTTCAGTTCACTTCCTTTCTCGTCCACTCAAAATATCCGTCCGCGGAAGAAACGCTTTCCTTTTCGAAAAACGCCGTAACGTAAGGATGCGCGTCCTTTTCGTCGTAATCCTTTATCGGATCGCCCGCGTCGTCCGAAAACGCCGTTTCGCCGACGAAAACCTTGTCGGCGTGCTCCAGAAGATGTCCGACGGAAGTGGACATTTTAGCCTCGGTTATAACGGCGGGCGAATTGAGGTATACCGTTTTCAGCGACGTGCAACCGCTGAAAGCCGTTCCCGCTATGCGGCTGACGCCTTTCGGTACGGCAAAAGAACTCAGCTTGACGGCGTCGCGGAAAGCTCCGTCGGGGATCTCCGTAACAGCGTCGTTTAAAACGAAAGACACGAGGTTTTCTGCGCCCTCGAATGCGGAAACGCCGATCCTCTCGACGTCGGCGGGCAATTTGACCTCGGTCAGAGCCGAGCTGAACGCGAACGCGTAATCGCCTATCGCTTTCACGCCCTCGGGTACGGCGTCGGTGCCTTTTAAAAGAGTCAGCGTTTCGCGCTCCACGAGAGCGTTATCCTCGGAATAATACGCCGGATTCAATTTATCGACGGTAACGGTAATCAGATTTTTGCACGCGGCGAAAGCCTTGTAGCCTATATGCGTTACCGAAGCGGGGATCCTGATCTCCACTATTATTTCGTCGCCGTAAAAAGCGCCGTCCGCCACGGCGGTCGTACCCTCGTCGAAAAGCAAAGTGAGTTTGGTAACCTCGGGAACGTGCTTATATCCGCATGCTACGGTGCCGATATACACGACGCCCGGGTCGGCGTTTATAAACCATGCGGTATCCGCCATCGCGTTCTCGCCCACATATCTGATTGCGGCCGGAAAATCTATTTCGCAGAGCGACCCCGCGCCCGCAAAACACTCTGCGCCGAGCGAAGTTACGCCGTCCGGTATACTGATTCCGTTAAGGGATTCGCAGCAGTAAAACGCCTTGTCGCCTATTTCGTTCAGCGCCGAGCCGGGTGCGAAGCTGACGCTTGCCAAGTCGTAACAAAGCGAAAAAGCCCTGTCGCCGACAGTTCTCACGTTAGCGCCGATGACAACTTCGGTTATCCTGCTTAAACGGAAAGCGCCCGCGCCTATAGCGGTAACCGGTTTGGAATTAAACGTCTCGGGGATCTCTATTGCTGACGTAGACGAACTCGTCAAGCCCGAAACCGAATATGACGACGAGTCCTTATTCAGACTGTAGAGCAGCACGCCGTCGGAATTGGGCGCCTCCTCGAAGTCGGTTTCCCCGCTTCCGTCGCCGTCCGAAATATCCGGATTGTTTATTATCCCGCCCGTACCGTCGTCGCCGACAGGGCCTGAAGTGTCGGGATTATCAGGTTTTTGGGTTCCAGAATCGTCGTTACAAGCAACCGTAAAGCATAATACGGCGACAATAAGCGACAATACGAAAATGAATTTTAAGCGGCGCATGTTACCTCCCGCCCGATTCCTTCTCCAACATAGACTTGACCTTCATCAAACGAATCGTATTCGCGCGTTCGTTCTCATCCAGTTTCATCGAAATATATTTTATCGTTTCTTCGTAGTCGGGTATCAGAACGTATTCGAGAGCGTTGACCCTGCGGCGCGTCTTTTCAATCTCGTCCGCGAGCATATTACAAGTCTTCTCGACCTCGGCAAGGCGTATAAGCTTTATAAGCACCTCTCCCAGGCTCTTCAACGAATCGTCCAGTTCCGACGACACGGCGGCGAAAGAATACGGATAAAGTTCTTTTTCGTCGCCTTCCTCTATTTCAATTTTCGGCACGTAAACGCTCATGATATTGGTTTCGCCCGACTTCAGTTTTACCGTGCGCGCAGGTACCTCTACGGCTTCGGCTATGCTTTCGGGAGAGTTTGCCGCGGACGCGAGCATAAACGATTTCAATGCCGCGGTTACCTCTTTTTCCGTTTCGCGCCTCAACTTTCTGTTCAGCCTGACATACTCCATAAAGCGGCGCACTGTTTCGTCCGCCTTGTCCTTAAGCAGTTTATGACCGCGGACGGCGGTTTTCAACCGCGCTTTCAGCGCGCGCATTTCCATTCTGGTAGGGTTTACGTTCAGTCTGGTCATAGTTTCCTTATGATTTCGGTATTTTATACCGTTTATTTACTTTCCTCGGAACTTTCACCGTAAAATTCGCCGATATACTCGTCGCGGATACGTTTAAGTTCCGACTTCGGCAACAGTCTCAGCAGCTCCCAGCCGAGGTTCAGCGTTTCGTCCACCGGACGGTTTGCGTCGAAACCCTGGGAAACGTATCTTTTTTCGAAAGCCTCCGCAAAGTCGGCGTATTTAAGGTCCATCGGCGAGAGAGCGGCTTCTCCGAGTATCGCCTCGAGTTCCTTGGCTTCCTTGCCCCTCGCATACGCCGCGAAGAGCTGGTTCATGGTATCGGCGTGATCCTTACGGGTCTTGCCGGCGCCTATACCCTTGTCCTTAAGTCTCGAAAGCGAAGGAAGAACGTCTATCGGCGGATTAATGCCTTTTTTGTAAAGTTCGCGCGAAAGGATGATCTGCCCTTCCGTAATATAACCCGTAAGGTCGGGGATCGGGTGAGTCTTGTCGTCCTCGGGCATCGTCAGAATGGGTATTTCGGTTATAGAACCTTTTTTACCGCGTATCCTGCCCGCCCTTTCGTAAATCGACGCAAGGTCGGTATAAAGATATCCGGGGTAGCCTCTGCGGCCCGGTACCTCTTTTCTGGCGGCGCTGACTTCGCGAAGCGCCTCGGCGTAGTTGGTTATGTCGGTCATTATTACCAAAACGTGCATTCCGCGCTCGAAAGCTAAATACTCGGCAGCGGTCAGCGCCATTCTTGGGGTCGCGATACGCTCTATGGCGGGATCGTTGGCAAGGTTGACGAACATCACCGTTCTGTCGATCGCGCCAGTCTTTTTAAAGTCGGTAATGAAATAATCGGCTTCCTCGAAAGTTATGCCTATCGCCGCGAAAACGACGGCGAATTCCTCGGAATCGTCCAAAACCTTGGCTTGTCTCGCTATCTGCGCCGCAAGATTGGCGTGCGGCAGTCCGGACATGCTGAACACGGGCAGCTTCTGTCCTCTGACCAGAGTGTTCAGACCGTCTATCGCGCTGACTCCCGTCTGAATAAATTCGTCGGGATAGTCGCGAGCTACCGGGTTTATAGCCTGTCCGTTGACGTTATACCGTTTGTCGGCGATGACAGATTCGCCGCCGTCCTTGGGTCTGCCCATGCCGTCGAACACGCGCCCTAACATGTCCAAAGAACATCCCAGTTCCATCGGCTTTCCCAAAAAACGCGCTTTAGCGGTCGCGATACGCATGCCGTGCGAGCCTTCGAACAGCTGTACCAACGCTTTGTCGCCGTTGACTTCCAGCACCTTGCCGCGGCGCAGGTCGTCGTTTTCGCCGGTAATTTCGACCAGTTCGTCGTATTTTACCCCCGATACGCCCTCGACCAGCATCAGCGGTCCGACAACTTCCTTGATTGTTTTGTATTCTTTCAGCATATTTACCTCTGCCCGATAAGGTTCTCGAACGCCACCGCGAGTTCGTCCTCGATTTCGTCGAACTCGTTAAGCCGTTCTTCCGGAATATATTTGCTTCTGCCTATTCTCTCTTTTACGTCCAGTTCCAAAATATCCTCGACGTCTACGTTTTCCACGAGCGCGCCCCTTGCGCGATGGTCGAACTCCAAAATGAGCTTCAGCATCTTGAACTGCTTTTTCATTGAAGTATAGGTATCCGTTTCGTGGAAAGCGTTCTGATGCAGATAGTCTTCGCGAATGGATTTTGCGGTGTCCATCGTGATTTTGTCGCGTCCGCCGAGGGCGTCCATGCCGACCAGTCGGACTATTTCGTTCAGTCCGGCTTCCTCCTGCAGTATCTTCATCGCTTCGGCGCGCATTTCGTTCCAGGCTTCGCCTATCTCGCGCTCGTACCACTCGCCCAGCCTGTCGGAATAGAGCGAATAGCTCTGCAACCAGTCGATCGCGGGGAAGTGCCGCATGTAGGCAAGCGACGCGCTGAGTCCCCAGAACACCTTGACTATTCTGAGAGTCGCCTGGGATACGGGCTCGGACAGGTCGCCTCCGGGAGGACTGACCGCTCCTATCGCGGTTATCGATCCGGTTACGTCTTTCGAACCCAGGACCTTAACTATACCCGCGCGCTCGTAAAATTCCGCAAGGCGGCTGGACAGATACGCGGGATAACCTTCTTCGCCGGGCATTTCCTCCAGGCGCCCGCTCATTTCTCTCAGCGCTTCCGCCCATCTGCTGGTGGAGTCCGCCATTATGGCGACGTTATATCCCATGTCGCGGAAGTATTCCGCGATCGTTATTCCCGTATAAATACTCGCCTCTCTCGCCGCGACCGGCATATCCGAAGTGTTGGCGATAAGCACCGTGCGCTTCATCAGCGGTTCGCCCGTTTTAGGGTCGACCAGTTCGGGGAACTCGTTCAGAACGTCGGTCATTTCGTTGCCGCGCTCGCCGCAGCCGACGTAAACTATTATGTCCGCGTCCGCCCACTTCGCAAGCTGATGCTGAACTACGGTCTTGCCGCTTCCGAAGGGTCCGGGTACCGCCGCCACGCCGCCGCGCGCTATGGGGAAGAAAGTATCGATGACTCTCTGTCCCGTGATCATCGGGACGTCCGGCGCGAGCTTTTCGGCGTAAGGTCTGCCCTTTCTGACCATCGATTTACGGAGCATGGTTACCTTGACGGAACCGGCTTCCGTCTTCATGACCGCCACGACGTCGTCCACGGTAAAATCTCCTGACGAGATCTTGGAGACCACGCCGTCGGCGCCGACGGGCACGGTGATCTTATGACGGACGAGGACGTTTTCCTGAACGAAGCCCAGTTCGTCGCCCGCTTTCAAATTGTCGCCCTTTGCGGCGGTTGCCACGAACGCCCACTTTTTGTCGTGGTCCAACGCGCGGGCTTCAACGCCGCGCGCGATCCTGTCGCCGCTTAACGCGCGCAGTTTGTCCAGCGGACGCTGTATGCCGTCGTAAATGCTTTCGATAAGTCCCGGTCCCAGTTCTACCGACAGCGGCATATCGGTGTCCACGACCTCGTCCCCGGGACCTATGCCCGAAGTCTCCTCGTAAACCTGTATCGACGCAAATTCGCCGCGCAGTTCGATGATCTCGCCGATAAGGCGTTCCTTGCCCACCTTTACGACGTCGAACATCTTGCTTTCGCCCATGCCGTCCGCAACTATAAGCGGACCGGAAACCTTGATTATTTTGCCCATATTAGCTCCTCTGTCCCCCGTCTAATCTTCTTCGTCCAACTTTCTGCCCAACGCTTTTTCGACGCAAAGGTCAATGCCCCGCATACCGAATCCGTTGCTTCCGCTCGCCGTGGGGATCGGGATCACCGCGGGATACGGACGCGCTTTATATCTCGCTATCAGTTCGGCGTTCGCAGTCGCCACGTCCTCGGTAACGAAAATTACGGAATACGTGCGCGCAAGCTCCTTGATGCGTTTTTCGGCGTCCTCGTTATCCTTCACGCCGAAAACGTCCACGCCCAGGGCTTTGAAAGCGAATACCGAATCTTTGTCGCCGACGGCGGCGACCCTGTCGTTAGGCATACAGTTTCCTCATTCTTTTTCTGATTTCTTCTCGCGGAACGCCGTTTTTGATACACACCAGCGCCACGCGCAGCATTTTAATTTCCGTCTTTTTGCCCAGATAATATCCCATTATCGGCTGAACCGTGAACATATCCGAGCGCGAAGCCGTAAACAACGACATCAGATAGTCGTCCTTGATTTTCTCCAGCGCCGCCACGGAATCCGCGTGATCGGCTTCGGTGCGGAGTTTGGTCAGCCTTAACAGCTGATACGGCGATTCGTTTTCCCTGAATGCGCGCCTGAAGCGCTCTTCCGGTATCTCGCCGCCATCGACGAAGCAGTCCGCGAAAAAGTCGTAACCCGCGCCGATAGCCAGAGTCCTGGCTAAGGAAGTAATGTTCGTCAAGTCGGCTCTGGCGGTGAAATATTCTTTTACCGCGGGAGCGATGCCTCTTTTGGATATCCTGTCCGCGACATCGCGGTAAGCCGCCTTGTCGAAAGCGCAGTCGACGAGCCTCGGAGTCAGTTTGCCGTTCTCGGCGGCAGTCTGAATATCGTTTAACGCTTTCAGCGCGTATTCGTTAAGCCCCGTGCCGCCGGCCGCGATTTTTTCCTTGAGATCTTCGGCGGATTCTATGCCGCCGGCAAGTAACAATCCCTCGGTTTCCGCTCCGAAGCGTTCGGCTTTTGTCAGCACTTTCAAGTTATGATAGTCCCTTTCCAGCCAGAAACACTCGAAGCCCGTATCCGAAGGCGCGCTCTTCCTGACGAAGTTTTCGACCGCGTTCTCCTCATCCCGCAACAACCTTTCGAAGTCGTCGGGATCGTCGGGGATACTGCCGCCGCCGTAACCCGCCTCCGCAAGTACCCTTACCGCGTCGGCGAGGCTGTCGGAGTCGATCAGCCGTCCCAGTTTTTCGGTGCCGAAGAAACCCGATTCTTTCGTCTTGACCGCGGCATTGGCGAATAAAAGTCCGTCGTTCATTTCGCTTCTCCGAACAGAATACGCGCGACTTCGGGCTCGTAGGTTTCCCTGAGTTCCTTAAAATCGGCTTCGAGCGACAGGTTTTTGTCCGCCACGGCTCCCGAAAGAATTATACCGCCCGAAATATTCGCATATTTTTTGGATAATTTCAGCTTGATCTTCAACTTATCCGCGATTTTTTTGACAAAAGCCTCGGTTATGACGTCCTTGTCTTTTTCGGATATACGCACTTCGTCGCCGGATTCGGCTTCGGCTAAAAGTTTCGCGATTATCTCGAGATACTCCTTTTTCGGAAGCTCCGCGATCTTTTTCATGGCGTTGGAGAACACCATGTCGATCACGCTCTTTTCGGCGGCGAGTTTATCCTTTTTCAGCTGAAGCTCAGCCCGGACCTTGGCGGCGCGACGCGCTTCGGAAAGCATCCTTTCCCCGGCTTTTTCCGAAGCGGAGCGCATTGCGGCGATTTCGGAATCGGCTTTACCGAGGGTTACCTTTGCCTTTTCTTCGGCTTCCGCTTTTATCGCAACCGCCTTTAGTTCGGCGTCGGATATTATTTTTAGGGCAATTTTGTTTTCCATTCTTATATCCATTCGGGAATGAACAGCGCGAGGATCGAGATCAACAACGCCAACAGCGCGTAAGTTTCGACCATTGCCGTCATCAGAACGCCCTTGGTGGATTCTTCGGGGCGTTTGGCAACCAGACCGATGCCCGCTACCGCGACTTTGCCCTGATGGATGGCGCTGAACAAACCGCCGATCGCTATGGGCAGGCACGCGAAGAATATTCCCAGTCCGCCCGAAACGCTGATATAAGCGCCGGTGGATTCGAGAATGAATCCGTTGAATGCGTTCAGCTTGATAAGGGTAAGGAAGCCGACGATAAATCCGTAAATGCCCTGGGTCGCGGGAAGCAACTGCAAGATAAGGCATTTCATGAACTTGTCGGGTTCTTCGCTGACCACGCCCGCCGCGGCTCGTCCCGCAAGACCGACGCCTATCGACGAGCCGGTACCGCTCAGCGCAACCGCGAACGCCGCGCCCAGAAGCGCAAGACCTGTTCCGAGTAATTCCATATTTACCTCCTGTCCGTCAAACGGACATTTATTTTTATGTAAACCTTAAATAGGTTTTCAGTTGTTCAGATATGTGTACTTCGTGGACGCGCCCAACGGTTTGAAAGCGTGCCCGTAGCCGGTATAGAACCTTCCGAAGAATTCGACGTACTGCAATCTGGAGTCGTGAACGTATGCGCCCAACAGGTTGATACTCATATTGAACGCGTGTCCGATAAGCAATACGGGCACCGCAACTATCCAGCCGTACCAGCCGCCGCCGAAGAAGGTATTGACTATCAGGTCGGCGAGCATATTCACGACGTAACCTATGACGCCCGTGGTAAGTCCCAGACCGAACAGTCTGGAATAGCTCAACAGATCGCTGACGACGTTTATGGATCCGTAAACGGAGCCGAACGCGCCGCCGACGGCTTTTATGACGTTCTTTTTGCCGACCATGCCGCCTATGATTATCATCGCAAAGCCCGCAAGCCCGACGTATACCGCAATGTCCGCCATGACCGATACCCACACAGGGGTTTCAGCCACTCTGACCGCGCCGAGGAATATGGTCAGCGCCGGGAACAGCAGTCCCAAGGCGACGAATATCACTACCCATCCGAACTGGGAGAATATGCCCGAAGCGACGTGTCCCGCTTTTATTTCGTCCACGCCTTTCAGCATGAATCCCACCGCCATCTGTACGGCGCCGGCGCCAATCGCGAGCAGGAACATCTTTAACGGCTCGTCCATAGGATTGAACCATTTCAGCTTGTCGAGGAAGCTGCCTTCGGGCAGCGTTATCGAGAACCAGCCGCCGAACAACGCGCCCCAGATAACGGTCGCGATACCGCAAAATCCGAACATCGTCAACATTCTGCCCGAATTCTTGACGGGTTTTTTGATCTTAAGCACCAAAAAGCAGCCTATGGCGAGCAACAGTCCGTAGCCCGCGTCGCTGATCATTATGCCGAAAAACAGGAAATAGAATATCGCGACGAAGATACTGGGATCGCGTTCGGTATAGCCGGGCATGCCGAACATGGCGATGATGTCCTCGAACGCGCTCGCAAACTTATTGTTTTTAAGTATGGTCGGCGGGATCTCGCCCTCTTCGGGATCTCTGAGTTCCACGAAAAGATACTCGCATTTTTCGGTGAGCGCCTTTGCGATGGCGTCGGCTTTGGATGCGGGCACCCACGCTTCGGCCATAAAGCTTTCTCGGCTGAACGGACTCATATCCTTAACGGCGAGCGCTTCTTTGTCCAGAACGTAAGCGTCGTACAGTATTTTGAACTGTTCCAGCAGCGGGAAATACGTCGCGCCGACAGCGATTATCTCTTTGCGCCTGTTCTCGGCAAGTTCAAGTTCACGGTCCAGTTCTTCTATCCTTTGCGCCGCAGTGGCATCGTATTCGAAAGGACAGCGCTGGAATTCGAACTCCGCCAAAGCTGCCGAAACAGCTTCGAGATTCTCCTTGAAAAACACCGCCGCCACCGCCGTAGCGCCTTCGGAGGGATATATTGCCGTTTCCGCAGGAATGTCGGGCAGTTTTTCTTTTAACGCTTCCGTTCTCTCCGACGGCACCGTTCCAAAAAGAGCGGAAGTGTATACGGTACCTTTGAACGCCGAAAACGGCGTATCGACGCCCGCATACGCCCTGAGTTGTTCCTTTTCGTTTCGTATGCGCGAAACGCGCGACTTTATTTCGACCGTTTCGTTCATCAGCGCGCGCATCTCGTCCGTTTTCAGGAACAATTCCTCTTCTTTTTCCTTTACCGCGTAATATTCGCCCAGATCGTAAAGTTTGTTTTCGCGTTTAAAATTCAATTTGGGCGACTTTTTAGTTTCGGGATCGGTATAAAGCTTGGAAATTTCCTTTATAAAATATATGCCGAACTCGACTTTTGCCGTGCGCGAATCGAGATCGTAACTGTCCGAAACGGCGATCTTAAGCCCCTCGGGCACGCTCATCGGCGTAACCTCGGCGGCGCCGGATTCCGTCAGAATACGCGTTACGGCGTCCCTTTCGCCGGCATGCGCCAGCATCCTAAGCCTTTTTACCCTAACGACAGCCATGCTTTTTCAGATATGCCTCCGCCACGATATCCTCGGCTTTTTTCAGACCCGCCGCCTTGATCGAGGCATCGCTGAGCGCGGCTCCCGAAGCCAATATTCCCTCGCCGTATGCTTCCGCCTCGGCTTTGATCTGTCTTCCGTAAGCGGCTATGGCGTCCTTCAGTTCGTCTTTGGCGCTTTGAAGGCGTTTTTTCGCCTCGCGTTCCGCGTTCAGCGTGATCTCACGCGCCTCGGCGGTTGCCGCGGCGGTCAGTTCCTCGCTCTTTCTTTCGGCTTCGAGCACTTCGTTAAGCAATTCGTTCAAACTATCCATTCAGTTTCTCCAAGCGCATGATTTTATCAACGCGCGTAGCGTGTCTTCCGCCCGCGAACGGGGTCGTCAGGAAAATCCTCGTAAATTCGTAGGCGTCAGCGGGCGAAGTGATCCTGCCGCCCATCGCCAGGATGTTAGCGTCGTTATGTTCCGCCGCCATTTTCGCGGAAAAAGCGTCGGTAACGTGCGCGCAACGGATACCGTTTATTTTGTTTGCGGCAATAGAGATTCCGATTCCCGTGCCGCAAAGCAGGACGCCCTTATCCTGTTCGCCTCTGGCAACGGCGCTCGCCACCTTTTCGGCATAGTCGGGATAATCCACCGATTCCGTTCCGAATGTGCCGTAATCGACATATTTCATGCCGAGGGATTCTATCGCGCGGATGACCGCTTCTTTCAATACTATTCCGCCGTGATCCGAACCTATCGCTATCGTCATGCTCCCTCCGTACATATCCGCGCATTAATAAACCTTTTATGGTTTTACGCGCACGGATACGCGAGATATAATTTTATATATAGTATAATACGAATCGCGTTATATGACAAGTAGGAAATATTTCCGACTGCCAAAATACGCCCGAGCGACAGCATTCCGGACAGTCCTTTACGGGCAGCGCCGACAATTCACGCGCGTTCCCGATCCGCGGAACAAGCGGCTCCGTTTAATTTGTTAAGAAACCGACGGCACCAACTGACCGCCGTAAGACTTCGACAACCTGTTGTTCAGCGCGAAATATCCCTCGCGCCCGTCGAAATGCTCTATGACGATACAATCGTAACTTTTTTCGGCTTCTCTCAATGCGGCAAAAGCGTTACGCATGCATTTTGCGGGAGTGTCGCCTATATCGACGACCGCTTCCGCGCCCTTAGCCTTGGCTGCGGCGACGAAATCCGAGGCGCCGACTATTATACAGTTCGTGCGGCTTGCCGCAAAAGCCGCCGCGTCCGCGGGCGTAGCCGCGCCGAAACACGGCACCGTGGGCGCGTAATGGCGGTATTTCATTCCCGGCGCTTCCGCAACAACCACTTTACCGCGGTGGTTGACGACCTTGCCGATAACCGAAGCTATCATCTCCAGAGTTACGGCGCCCGGGCGCAAAACTACGGGCACTTCGCCGACAAGAGAAACGACGGTGGATTCTATCCCCACGTCCGTCATGCCGCCGTCAAGTATCAAGGGTATCCTGCCCTTCATGTCTTCATAGACGTCCACGGCTCTGGTCGGGCTGACCCTGCCGCTGCGGTTGGCGCTCGGAGCGGCTATCGGCGTACCCGCGCGCTCTATCAGTTCAAGCGCTATTTTATTGTTCGGGATCCTGATTCCCACGGTTTGGAGTCCCGCGGTAGTAACTAATGGCAATCTATCGATTTTCGGCAAAACGATCGTCAAAGGACCCGGGCTGAACGCTTCGTAAAGGTCCAATGCCGCTTCGGGCACCTTTGCCGCCACCCTTCCGACCCAATCGAGAGAAGGAATATGAACTATCAGCGGATTGTCCTGGGGACGACCCTTGGCTAAAAAAATACTCTCCACCGCTTCCGCGTTAAAAGCGTCGGCGCCCAGACCGTAAACGGTTTCGGTGGGGAACGCCACCAGTCCGCCCGCGCGTATTATCTCTGCGCCTCTGTCCAGAGCTTCCGCGCCCGCTACGACGGTATCGAAATCAAACGAGTTCATACAAAACACCTCTGCCGTTTTCCACCGTCACGGCATACGAGGCGGCGAAAACCTTTCCGTCAGCGTACATATAATCGACCGTGGAAACGCTGTCGCATTCCGCGCTTATAAGGACTTTCCTCGAATTGGAATTAAGCCCGTATTTTTTGAGCTTAGAATTGTAAGTTATATACGTTCCGTTACGCATCTGATAACATTCGGGGATACTCGTTACGGTGCCGTCCTTCGCCACTCGGTAAAAAGCCTGGGAAAGAATCGAGCCGTCCGAAGCGTACTCCGCCACTTTAGAAGCGGTGGCGTAATTCCCGAAAAACGGCGAAACGGCGTCGTATTCGAAGGGCAGGATAAGCTTTCCGTCCACTCCTACCGCTCCGACGTTGGAAGTAAGCCCCGTCGCATCCAGATGCTGGCGGAAAGAAATTATGACACCGTCGTGAATAAACGCGTTATGGTAGCCGTTATTTGCGTCGAGAGCTATCAGCGTAACGCGGCTACCGTCGGCATAAGTGTGATACCCTACGTCCCTGAGCGCGATGTTGAAGTTGGGATCCGCGGTCTGTAATCCGTATCCGTCCGCATACACGACGGGCATGGCGAGATTGGACGCCACGCTGGCTTCCCCCGAAGAGTCGTATATCTGAAACGACGTCGACCATGTGCGCTGGGTCTCGTCCTCGTCGTTATAAAAATAATAGTAGTAATAAACTATCGAATATCCGTCCCTGACCAATTGGGATGACGCCGTTATCGGCACGGCGTACACGGAATCCCAGTTCGCGGCGTTGGTAACGTCCTCGGTGGTTATCGAATCGGCAAGTCCCCTGACATATGTCTCGGAATACTTGTTCGCGACCATCGTAACTCTTTCCGTCTGGAAGGTTTTTAACGACTGCATCGAGATCTTGACGCTGCTTATTTCCATAAAATAAGTGGTGTCGTCTTCCGTTCTGGTGAACTCGTAACCGTCGTACTGGGTTTCCGAGGTGTATGACGTGGAAACAATGAACCAACCGCCTCCGAGATAATAAGTCGAGGTACTGAAGCCGCTTTCGGCATACGACGAACCCGTTATCAGCTTGACGTAGGCTTTTTCGGTCAGATAGCCCGACTCGCCCGCCTCGTTTATGTTGTAGAACCGGACGGAATTGCCGTTAGTGGCGGCAATGTAGTTGTCGTGAAGCATAAACGACGTGCCGTTGTCGATATTGGGGATACGCGCGACCTCCAGCAGTTTATCCGCGGAAACGTAATCGTATATCGTCGCGTAGGTATAACCCGACTCCGAATTTGCGTTTTGCATATCTCCGTACATGACGACGTATCTGTCGTTCAGAAAAGTTACCTGCTGTATCAGCGGCGCGAACTGATGAACGAATCCGTACTGTAGTTTGCCGTGCGGACCGCGGAAACGGATAATTCCTACAAAAGCGGTTTCGTTTGCGTCCACGAAAGTCGACGCCACCACTATCGCGTGATCGCCGTTGATATCGAGTACCTGCAGACAGCCGTATTCGCTGGCAGGTTCAACGTATATCTCGGTATCGGAGGCGAGACCGTAACGGGTTATGGTAACGCCCGCCACGTCGACGTCCTCTTTTATTATAAAGGTATTGCTTGCCGCGTCGTATCCCGAAAAGGTCTGACCCTCTCCGAGTTTGAGTTTTGCTTCAGCCGAAACGTATTCGCCCGTAGACGAAAAATTCTCGAAAATATTCTGCACGACGCCGTCGCCGTTTGTTTTGACGCAACCCGCCGCGAACACGGCTGTCAGCGCGACGATCGTAAAAAGCGCGAAAATTTTCCTTTTCATAACATTTATTTTATCACCGCGCGCGCGTTCAAGTCAATGTACGGCGTGTGAAAAGAGTCAAAATTTTTCCGCGCGTTTCCTTGACGCAAGTATAACGCATTTCCGAGGAAAATATTATTTAAGGTGAAACTGTACGTAAAACTTCTGTCGCTGACTCTGGCGCTGATGTTCGTCTTTCTGACGGGATATTTTTCGGGGCTGTTTGTATCCGCCGAGGCTGCGACGAGGATAGCCGCCGCGCTGCGTATCGCTTTTCTGCCGCCTTTCGCGGCGTTCGAAACGATATGGAGCGCTGTTTACGTAACGGAAATAATCATCCTGACCTCCACGTTTTCGAAACGGATACTCAGAAAAAGCGTTCCGCTGTGGATCTGTTCGGGGATACTGGACGTAATAACCGCATACGCTTTGTTTGAGCTCAATCTGTTTGCATTCGCCTTCGCGTTATCTGCGGCGGCAGTAGCCGTAAAACTCAAAATAACTCTTTTTTACGTAGAAAACGCTCCCGCGCTGTCGCCGGGAGCCGCCGCGATTTCAGTGTGGTACGCACTGTTATGCGCCGCGGCGTTCACGCTGATGCTATAGGATCACCCTTTCGGGGCTTTTAAAGAAAGTATGCATTTCGACGGACACTTTTCGGCGCAAACCCCGCATGCTACGCATTTTTCGTAATCGAATACGGGCAGATTGTTTTCCATCGTTATAGCGCCCTCGGGGCAATTCCTGGCGCAAAGTCCGCAACCTATGCAACCCGAGGAACACACGTTCCTGACTTCCTTTCCCCTGGCAGGATTCGAACAAGCCACATAATACACCGCGTTGCCCGCGAGTCTTTTCAGCGTATGCTTCGGACAAAAACGGATACACCTGGAACATTGCACGCACTTTTCCTGGTTTACCTTCGCCACGCCGTCCACGATCTCTATGGCGTCGGCGGGACATTCCGAAACGCATTTGCTAAGTCCCATACACCCCGTGGGACACGCCTTTCTGCCGCCGGCGAGAAGCTCCGCCGACTGGCAGTCGCCGTACCCCTGGTAGTCGTATTTATCGCGGCATTTGTCGCCGCCGCAGCATGCGTTCACAACAACTATTTCCTGCGTTTGGGTTCCTAAGATCTCGATAATGAGTTGCTTATTCTGCTTTGACGTAGGTCCGCACGCCGAGACTTCGGCTTCGCCTTTTGCCAGCGCTTCGGCAAACGCCTCACACCCTGCAAAACCGCAACCGCCGCAGTTGGCGCCCGCGAGGAGCGAATTTATTTCGTCGATTCTTTCGTCGCGCTTGACGGCGAATTTTTCGGAGCAGACCGCGATCAGCACCGCAAAGACCACCGCCAGTCCCGTCAGCAACATCACGGGTAAAACTATCTGTAAAGTAACGGACATATCCCCTCCTTAGAAGCTGAGCCCGGAGAACGCCGCAAAGCTCATCGCTATTATCGAAGCGGCTATCAGCGTGATCGGGAAACCCTTGAACGACTCGGGAATGTCGGCAAACTCGAGTTTTTCGCGTATTCCCGCAAGTATCAGTATCGCTATCGTAAAGCCTATACCCGAAGCTATACCGTTAACGAACGCATACAGGACGTTGACTTCGCTAAGTTCCGTAACGTTCATTATCGCGACGCCCAGAACCGCGCAGTTCGTCGTGATCAACGGCAGGTACACTCCGAGCGCGCTGTAAAGAGACGGCGAAAAGCGTTTGACGAAAATTTCGACGAGCTGTATCAAAGCCGCGATGACCAGAATAAAGACTATCGTTCTCAGATACTCCATACCGCCCGCGACCAGCGCGAGATCTATGGCGTAAGTGATCACCGAGGCCACGCCCATAACGAATATAACCGCAAGCCCCATACCGAGAGCCGTTTCCGTCTTTTTGCTGACGCCGAGGAACGGACAGATCCCGAGGAATCTGGAAAGCACGAAATTGTTTACGAAAATGGCGTTGATAACCAATAAAACGACATACGGCATTATGCGTTACCTCCGCCCGATTTCAATGCTTTGCGCTCGGCAAGTTTCTTTTCCGCCGCTTTTACTGCGACGTTGAATATGACCATCATGAATCCGTATACCATAAACCCGCCCGCGGGCAATATGAATATGGTCATGGGAAGCCCCGCCTCCACCAAAAAACTCAGTTCGAAGCCGAACACGCAGCCCGTGCCCAGAAGTTCGCGTATAAAGCCCAGAAGCGTCAGTGAGAAAGTAAATCCCACGCCTATTCCCACTCCGTCAAGCACCGAAGGGATAACGGGATTCAGCGACGCGAAGCTTTCCGCCCGCGCCAACAGTATACAGTTGACGACGACCAGCGATAAAAACAGTCCCAGCGAATCGTACAGATCCGGGAGCCATTTGCGCATTATCATCTGAACGAGCGTCGAAAAAGTGGCGATTACCAGTATATACGCGGGAATCCTGACCTTTCTGGGGATAAAGTTTCTCAGCAGCGACACTATCGCGTTGGAGCACACCAGAACGAACGTCGTCGCAAGTCCCATCGACAGACCGTTCAGCGCCGAAGTCGTTACCGCGAGCGTGGGGCATGTGCCGAGCACCAACCTGAAAGTGGCGTTGTTTTTGAACACGCCCGTGGTCAGCGGTTCGAATGTTTCGCGTAAGCTTGCTTTGCTCATAGACCGCCTCCCAATTCGTTATACGCCTTTACCGCGCCCTTGACGGCGGCAAACACCGCGTTTGTGGTATAAGTCGCGCTGGTTACCTTTTCGGGAGTGAATTTTCCCGTCGTATCGGGGAATGTCAGCTTCAGATCGTCGGGAACGTAAACGTCTTTTACCGACACGCCCGCATACTGGGCGAGATAATCTTCCTTGAACGCGTTGGCGCCAAGGCCCGGAGTTTCCGAATGGGAATATCCCGCCACTTTGACTATCACGCCCTCTTTTATGACGGTAATGACCCCCACGCCGTCGGCGGAATAGCCTATGCGGTTTTCTTTGGAAACGTGTACCAAAAAGATATACGCGCCGTCCTCGGCGATATACGCCGCCTGAAGCTCGGTGCCGTTGATGTCGACGTATCCTTCCGTGGAAAGCTCCTCCGCTATCGGCGAGGAATAGTTTTCTGCGATGGCTTTCTGAAGTTCCTCGTTTTCGTCCACCTGCGTGAACAGATTCACGCACGCGAGCAGCAGCGCCGCGACGAGTGCGATCACACTCAGACTGACGACGATCTTTACGCTTTCGTTATTTATCCTGAATTTCTTCATACCGCCTCCCCCTTAGGTTTCTTGGGCGGTTTTTTATAACCGAAAGGTCTCGACTTAAAGCCCTTGTCTATCAGCGGAACGAGCAGGTTCATCAACAGTACGGCAAAGGAAGCGCCCTCGTTCATGCCGCCGTAGCGGCGTATCAGCAGCGTCATAAGTCCCGCGCCTACGGCGAATATCCACGTGCCGAGGCGGGTATCGGGAGAAGTCGTATAATCGGTAAGCATGAATATTCCCGCGAACATCACGCCGCCCGACATCAGATTCGGAAGTATGAAATTCCAGCCGTCTTTATAAAACACAAGACTGAAAAACGCCACCGACAGGAAGTATCCCACGGGAATTTTCCAGTCTATTATTTTGAATATCAGCAAGTATATCAGCGAAGCAATCAGAGCGATTTTGCATGTTTCGCCTATCGTTCCGCCGATATTCCCCAAAAACATATCCAAAAGATTGACGTCCGCGCTCCCCGTGGCAGCAGCGCCTTTTATGACCGCGAGCGGAGTGGCGGAAGTAACGTATGCGGTCTCGTCGACGAATCCCGCAAACAGCCGCGCCGCCGCCACGCCCGAAGAATAGTCTATCGGAGCGATAAACGTCATCATCTGCGTGCCCCAAGCCAGCAATAAAAACACCCTTGCGGTCGCGGCGGGGTTTGCAAAGTTCTTGCCCAGACCGCCGAAGAGCATTTTGACGAGCATTATGGCCACTATCCCGCCTATTAGCGGAACATAGAACGGCACCGTCGGCGGCAGGTTCAGCCCCAGTATCATGCCCGTTACTATCGCGGAAAGATCCCCCGTCGTATCGGGCTTTTTGCGTATCAGGTTATAAAACCACTCGCTTCCCACGCTGGAAGCCACCGCTAAAAGCACCACGAACAACGCGTAAAATCCGTACAGAACCACGCCCGCTATCAGCGGGAAGCACAGCGCTATTATGACGTGGAGCATGATCTTCTTTGTCGTCAGCGCGCTGCCGACGTGCGGCGACGACGTTACTATCAGCTTTTCTTTGACTTCGGGCATACTACCTCGCTCCCGAATTTTTTATAAGTTTTTTTGCAAGCCGTTGCGACTGTACCAACGGCCGTTTCGCGGGGCACACGAATGCGCAGCAACCGCATTCTATACACAGCTCGGGGTGATACGCTTTCGCCTCGACGACCTTGTCTTTCAATATCAGCGCGTCCGTTTTCATCGGCATCAGCGACATCGGACAGACCGAAGCGCATCTGGCGCAATTAATGCACGGCGTAGGTTCTATGCCGCGGATCTCCTCCTCGGTCAGCAATAGCAGCGCGCCGGAGGACTTGGTGACGGAAGGCTTCAGCGAATGCATCGAGATCCCCATCATGGGTCCGCCCTGCACCGCCTTGACGTATTGCGAGCGGATACCCGCCGCGTCGGCGAGTTCCTCGAAAGTCATTCCCGTCTTTACAAAATAATTTCCGGGTCTTGCGACTGCAAGTCCGGAAACGGTTACCACTCTTTCGTATAAAGGTTTCCCGAAGTCCACGGCTTCGTGCAAAGCGTATGCGGTCTGACAGTTGGTGACTATACAGCCTATATCGCCGGGAAGCTTTCCCGCAGGCACTTTTTTACGCGTCAGCGCGTAAATAAGTTGTTTTTCGCCGCCCTGCGGATATTTCGTCTTTAAAAGTTCGACCCTTATACCGCCGCCCGCCGCTTTTTTCAGCGCTTCGTATGCGTCGCGCTTGTTGGATTCGACGCCTATTACCGTGTCCGCGGCGTTCAATGCCTTGGCGACCAGTTCGACGCCGCGCACGATACCCTCGGCATTATCCATCATCAGTCTGTAGTCGGCGGTTATGTACGGTTCACATTCGGAGCCGTTGATCAACAAAGTCTGTATCGGGTTTTTAACGGAAAGTTTTACGTCGAACGGAAAAGCCGCGCCGCCCATTCCGACGATGCCCGCTTCGCGCGCGCGTCCGATAATATTTTCACGCGTCGGCGAGCCGAGCGGCTCTAATCTTTCCTCGGAATATTCGAAATCGTTTTTAATTACGACGTGCAGGCATTTGCCGCCCGAGACTGTTTCCCCCGACTCTATCGCCGCGACCTCTCCCGAAACGGAGCTGAAAACATTTGCCGAAACGATGGCGCCCGCTTTTCCCACCAATGATCCCGCTTTGACCTTATCCCCTGCTTTTACGACGGCCTCGGCGGGAGCGCCGATATGTTGTGAAAGCGGGATCCTGACAAACTCGCCGGCTTCTATGGGTACGACGGGTTTGTCTTTGGACAATTCCTTCCTCTCCTCGGGGTGAATACCATACCTGAAAGTCTTGGTTTTCATACAATTCAATTATACAGTAAGTCGTAGAAACTGTAAACCCCCAAATTCGCTCGCGGCTCAAAAAACTTTATCGCTTTACTTCGCTGAACGGCGGCATGGCGGGCGATTGTTTTCTTTTCCGCGCGTGGGCATATTCGACGGCGGCTCCACATAGAATTTAACAAAAATATTTGGAGGACTGATATGTCGGAATACAATATATACGCCGATATCGCGGCGCGGACGGGCGGCGATATTTATATCGGAGTGGTCGGTCCCGTGCGCACGGGTAAATCCACGTTTATCAAACGCTTCATGGAAGAGCTGGTGCTTCCCGGAATGACCGACGAAATAAAACGCGACCGCGCACGCGACGAACTGCCGCAGTCGTCTACGGGAAAGACAATAATGACCACCGAGCCGAAGTTCGTGCCCAACGAAGCCGTCAAAGTCTTAGCGGGCGCGGGCGAAGCGGGAGTCAGACTCATCGACTGCGTGGGCTTTATGGTCGACGGAGCGCTCGGCGCTTCCGAAGGCGACGCCCCGCGCATGGTCGGCACCCCGTGGAGCGAAGAAAAGATGCCTTTCGAACGCGCCGCCGAACTGGGTACGGAAAAAGTCATACGCGACCATTCCACCGTCGCGGTGGTCATAACGTCGGACGGCTCGTTCACCGATATCCCGCGTTCGGGATATACCGACGCCGAAGACCGCGTCATAAAGGAAGTCATAGCCTCGGGAAAGCCGTTCGCCATAGTGTTAAACTCCGCCGAACCCGAAAGCGACTCCGTAAAACAGACCGCCGCCACGATCGAGGAGCGTTACGGCGTAAAGACCGTACCCATGAACGTGCTCGGGGCGACCAGGGAAGATTTTCAGGCGTTACTCGGCGACATCCTGCTGGAGTTCCCCGTAAAACGCGTGGACGTAAAACTTCCCGTATGGATGTTCGCTTTGGGCATGGAACACCCCGCTCTCCGCTTTGTAACCGAAACGCTGATAAAAAGCGGCGAAGGCGTCAAGAAAATGGGCGACTATCTCGCATGGGGCGAACTGTTCACGGACAACGAATATCTGGAGGACTCCCCCGACGTGCTTGCCGATCCCGCCACGGGCGTCATCACCTTGGAATTCAGAGCCAAAGAAGGTGTGTTCTATAAGATTCTTTCCGAAAAATGCGGCGAGGACGTATCGGACGATCTGAAACTGATGCGTTACCTGATAAAAGCTTCCGAGGGCTATGCCGCGTACAGCAAGATCGAAAGCGCGATGGAATCCGTCAGGGAAACGGGTTACGGCGTGGTTACGCCTACGCTCGCGGACATGAGTCTGGCGGCGCCCGAACTCACCCACAAAGGCGCGCAATACGGCATCAAATTAAAAGCCACTGCCCCGTCCATTCATATGATACGCGTGGACGTGGAAACGGAAGTCAGCCCTATAATCGGCTCCGAACAGCAGAGCGCCGAACTGGTCAAAAACCTAAGCGACCGCTACGTTTCCGATCCCGCCGCTCTGTGGGAAACGAATATGCTGGGAAAACCCCTCTCCGCTTTGGTCGAAGGCGACCTTCAGGGCAAGACGGGAAGCATGCCCGAAGCGGTTCAGATAAAACTCAGAAAAGCGTTGAAGCGCGTGGTCAACGAAGGCAAAGGCGGCATACTCTGTATCCTGATCTGATTCTGATCTGAGTCTTCATATCGAAAAAGGCGCGGGAACCCCGCGCCTTTTCATTACGGAAAAAGTTTAGTCTTTGAATTCGGGATAGATATCCAGCGTCGCGAAATAATCTTTCGGGGTCTCGGCGCGGCGGATAAGCTCGAAAGTGCCGTCGGGATTTAGCATTATTTCCGCACTCCTCAGTTTGCCGTTATAGTTATATCCCATCGAATGTCCGTGCGCGCCCGCTTCGTGGATAAACAGGTAGTCGCCTATATCCAGTTTCGGAAGCGCCCTGTCGACCGCGAACTTGTCGGAGTTTTCGCAAAGGCTTCCCACCACGTCATAGACGTGATCGGCTTTTTCGTTTTCCTTGCCGAGGACGGTGATGTGGTGATACGCGCCGTAAATCGCGGGACGCATAAGGTTGGCGGCGCATGCGTCCACGCCCGCGTATTCCTTATAAATGTGCTTGAAATGCACCACCTTGGTGATCAGCGCGCCGTATGGAGCGAGCATGTATCTGCCAAGCTCCGTGAAAATTTTGGGGCTGAGTCCCGCGGGAGCGAGGATTTCGTCGTACTGCTTTTTGACGCCGCGGCTTATCGAGTAAATGTCCGTTTTTTTCTGCTCGGGACGATATGGGACGCCTATGCCGCCGCTGAGGTTGACGAGTTCGAACTCCGCGCCCGTTTCCTCGTGTATCTCGCGGATCAGTTTGAACAATGTCCCCGCGAGCACGGGATAGTATTCGTTTTCTATATTGTTGCTGGCAAGGAAAGCGTGTACGCCGAATTTTTTTACGCCTTTACCCTGCAAAATCTTTACCGCCTCGAACATCTGGGCGCGCGTCAAGCCGTATTTCGCGTCCGCGGGAGTACCCATTATCATGTTGTTGATGGTAAATTCGCCGCCCGGATTATAGCGGAGACATATCTTTTCTGGGATACCGCACGCTTTTTCCAGAAATTCTATGTGCGTGATGTCGTCCAGATTGATTATCGCGCCGAGCTTTTTGGCGTAAACGTACTCGGCGGCGGGCGTTTCGTTGGAAGAAAACATTATTTCGTCTCCCTTAAAGCCCAGTTTTTCCGCCATCATCAGTTCCGTCATGCTGGAGCAGTCTACTCCGCACCCCAATCCTTTCAGCAGCTTTATTATCGCGGGATTGGGAGTGGCTTTTACCGCGAAATACTCCTTGAAACCTTTGTTCCAGCCGAACGCGTCGAACAGTTCTTTTGCGTTGTCCTCTATCCCCTTTTTGTCGTAAAGGTGAAAAGGAGTGGGATATACCGCGGCGATCTCTTTGACTTTATCGAGTCCTACAAAAGGCTTTTTCATAAGAACCTCACTGTGAATTTATAATACGATTATACATTTTACGTCTTTTCCAGTCAATCGCTTTAAACCTCAAACACTCTTTGACTTCGAATAAAATCCGATTTATAATGATTAAATGACATACATTCGGGATATTTTGCAAAAACAGGAAGAGGCCGACGGAAAGCTTTGCAATTACACGGCTCTGATCAGAGAAGAATACGAAAACGCGGATGAAATTTTAAGCGGCTTTGCCGAGCCGGAAACCGAGCTTAAAACTTACGGCGACGTTTCGAAATCCTCGGTCCTGCCGGTCAGAAAATCGGATTCTCTTTACGTCAAAAAGCATACGTCTTCTCAGCGCCCCTATTTTCATTCCCAGACGTTTTACGAAATCGTATGCGTGGTTACGGGAAAAATCGAATGCGCCTTTTCCGAGTTCGCTAACGAAAAACTGATTAAAGGCGACGTCATCGTCATAGCGCCACGAACGGTGCACGCCCTGTCGCGCGTTACGGATAAAGACGTCGTGCTGAAAACGGTCGTTCCCCGAAAGGTTTATTCGGAATTGAATATCGATCCGACGGGCGGCGCGCCTTTTGCGAGATTCAGGCTGAACGCCGCCGCCGAATATTATCTGTATCGCCTGCTGAAAGAATGCGTACTCGGCGACTCGCGTTCCGAAGTCGCAAAGAAAATGCTGACGGCGCTTTTAACGATAGAATTGGAGCGCGGCGACTCTCTCGCGTCCGACGTAAATTATTCTAAACTCCTTTCAGATTACTTCGAAAATTCCCCTGATCCCGAACTTAACGAACTGAGCGTCGCCTGCGGTTACAGCCGCGAACACCTCGGTCGCACGATAAAGCGTTTTACGGGCAAAACCTTTTCCGAACACCTCGGCGACTTCCGCGCCGAACGCGCCAAGCGGCTTTTGACCGATACCTCTCTCGCAATAGACGAAATAGCGCGCATGACGGGATTTAAAACGCGTTCGGGCTTCTGGAAAAATTTTTCGGAAAGGTTCGGAGTATCGCCCGCGGTTTACAGAAACTCGCTGAAATAATCACATCGGGAAACGTTTTCGTCATACGCGCGTATTGCGAAAGATTGCAAGGCGTGATAAACTTTGTACGGTGAAATATGCAAATAACAAGAGTTATCCCTAAACCTTTCATTTTGTCCGAAGGGGCGGAATTCGCTTCAAACCTCGTCCGCGAACTGACAGGCGAAAAAAATAAAGCAAAGTATCTCGGCGGCGGCTCGTTCGGCAGAGCGTTCCGCGTTCAGACCTCGGACGGAGATTTCGTCGTAAAAATAATGCTCGCGTCGGGAATGGCGGAAAAGGAAACGCATGACCTTAAACTACTCGGATCCCGTTGCCCGATACGCTTTCCCGAGGTTTTATACACTTCGTTTGCGGACGGCAATAGCGGTTTCGACGCCTACGTCATGGATACTATCCCCGGCAAAAACGCCCTTTTTTCCATACCGCTGTTTTTGGCTTCAAAGTCAAAGCGGCTTGCCTTTGCCGACGAAGTCACCGAGGCTTTACACGAAATACATAAGTTTACGAACCCGAAATTCGGGGATACTTTAAATCCTGATTCGGATACCTGGACGGAATATTACCGTCCGTTTGCGGAGGCGATTCTGCAACACGCCGAAGAAGCCGAGAAGCGGCGCGAACTGCGCGGGGAAATCGTTTGTACTTTGCGCCGCGCCATGGACAAATTCGACTTTATCTTTTCCGAGCCCGTTACCGAAGCCTCGCTTATACACGGCGATCTGAATGTAGCCAACATCATGGTCAAGGGCAAAAAAATAACCGGGTTCATAGACCCGCTGAACTCGATGTTCGCTGACAGAGAATACGATTTGTTCCAGTTCGACAATCTGACGGGAAAAAGGTTTTCTCTGTGTTCGAGATACGTCGAAAAGTATTCTTCGTCCGAGAAATTCGCTTTCAAAAAGGCTTTTTACGCGCTTTACAACGAAGTCTACTGCTTTATAAGATCGGGCGCGCTGATCCCGTTGATCATGAATCCGCTGGTCGAAAACATGCTCGCGCTGCTTAATAAAACCGAATGAGCCTCGCCGCAAACCTGACCTCAGCGCTGTTAAGGCTGTATACTTACCCATACCGAAAGGCGCACGCCTCGCTTTCGCGTTCGATAAAATTAAAATCCGCGACGCGCGCTCCTAAAGGTACCATTTTAAGTTCATACCCGATCGCGGGCATAACATGCAAAGTTCTTACCCCCGAAAAAACGCCGCTGAATCCGCCGCTTTTATTCATACACGGCGGAGGAGTCACTCAGCCGCTTAGCCGCCCTTACATAGCCTTTGCCGCTAAACTTTCGCGGCTAATGTCCGCCGAGGTTTTCATGCCGGATTATCCGCCCGACCCCGAAGCGACGTATCCGTCGCTGCACGATACGATTTACGATTTTTACGTTGACTTTCAAGCCGAAACGCCTGTATTTTACGCATGCGGAGACTCTTACGGCGCAAATTGTTTGATTTCGTCCGTTCTTCGCGCGCGCTCGGAAAGCCTAAAACTACCCGAAAGGGTGGCGCTCGTTTCGCCTTTTATCGATATGAGCGTAAGCGGAGATTCGTACCGACTGAACGCATATCGCGACCCGATGTACGGACTGATAAAAAGGCAATCTTTTAAGGAAAACGAGAAGTATTTGAGAAGACAGCCGAAATATATCGGATCGGCGGACGCATTAAACCCCGACTTGTCGCCCGTATTCGCGGATTTTTCCGATTTCGTCCCCACGCTGATACAGGTCGGAGAATACGAAACCTCCCTTTCGGATTCGGAAACGCTTTCGAGACGCCTTGACGAAGCGGGCGTAAAAAACACCCTCAGCGTTTACCGAAAGCTTTGGCACGATTTCCAGATATTCACCCCTTTTATCCCCGAAAGCAAAACTGCTATCGGGGAAATCGCCGATTTTTTATTAAAATCCCGATAAAGCGGTCAATATCGCTTTTTTACCGGAGACCCGCCGCTAAAAATTAAATTCAAAATTTTTTAGTGAAAAGAGTTTACAAACCGGAATATATTTAGTATAATAGCAAAGCACAAACGAAGTGCGGGAGTGACTCAGTGGTAGAGTGTCACCTTGCCAAGGTGAAAGTCGCGGGTCCGAATCCCGTCTCCCGCTCCACAAAAAGAAGACAGCCGATGCGCTGTCTTCTTTTTGTGGAGCGGACGGGATAACGCACCCGTACGCTTCAGCGTATCGGGGGCGCAAGTTTCAGCCACAAGGCTGAAACCTGATGAGGGAACTTTACCGCATTACTCTCCCTTTATCCCCTTTGGCGCGTGTTTTCCCTGTCAAACTGCCGCCGCAATTTCGAATTATCCCGTCTGTATGCTTTATTGCTTAACGGCTGTTGTTTTTTTGTGAGCGGACGGGATAACGCACCCGTACGCTTCAGCGTATCGGGGGCGCAAGTTTCAGCCAATCGGCTGAAACCTGATGAGGGAACTTTACCGCATTACTCTCCCTTTATCCCCTTTGGCGCGTGTTTTCCCTGTCAAACTGCCGCCGCAATTTCGAATTATCCCGTCTGTATACTTTATTGATTAATGTTTGTTAATTAATGCGCTGTCATTTTTTGTGAGCGGGCGGGATAACCCATACGTACAGAATTTTGCAGGAGCGAAAGCGCACATTTTTGTGCTATCGTGTACATGTGTCGTTATGAGGGCGCAATTGTAAACTTATCGTACCGGTAAGTTCCGATCCGAGGTATCCCCCGTATGCACGATTTCACATACGGATATTTATTATATGCCAATTTTCCGTTACGGGAACGCCCTCGGGTGTATCTTTTCTCTTTCGGGAAGTCTTTTTAATATGTTTTGAAATACTATTTTAACTCATTCTTACGTGAGACCCCGCGCGTGAACGTAATATCGTTCCGTAAAAAATAGAATACGAACTTTTATTTCCCTTTCGGATATTTCAAACGGTTTCCCCTATCGCAATTTATGTATAGATGTACTTTTACGCATACGAAATTCGGATAGTTTGAATATTAATCGAAACGCGCCCTGAGGCGCGCTTGAAAATTACGTTTATAGTTTAAAGTATTATCGTATGCTTAAACGTTTATACGAGATAACCTTGCCCGCTCAGCTTTTCCCTCAGATCGGCAAGCGCCCTGGAACGGTGGCTGACGGAGTTCTTCTGTTCGGGAGTGGCAATCCCGAAGCTGATACCCAGATCCTCGGACAAAAACAGATTGTCGTAACCGAAGCCTCCCTCGCCCGTTTCTTCGAAAAGAATGGTACCTCGCGTATCTCCCTCTCCGCAGAGCGTCTTGCCGTCGGGAAAACATATAACGACCGAAGAATGAAAGCTCGCTCCGCGTTTTTCGATCTCTGTCACTCCGCGCATTTCGTACAACAGCTTTTTGCGATTCGATTCGTCGGTGGCGTGAAAGCCCGAATATCTTGCCGAATACACTCCCGGAGCGCCTCCCAGCGCGTCGACCAACAGCCCCGAATCGTCCGAAAGAGCGGCAAGCCCGGTGATACGCGCGACCTCGCTCGCCTTTTTCAGCGCGTTGCCGTAAAAAGTGTCGGCGTCCTCCTCGACTTCTATTTCCAAACCCGCTTCCTTCAACGAAACTATCTCGAAGCCGTCGCCGAGGATCTCGCGGAATTCTTTCAGTTTATGAGCGTTGTTGGTTGCGGCAACTAATTTTATCACGATTCTTCCTTCCATTCCGGATACAGTTTTCTCTTGGACACGGGCTTACGAATAAATCCCGAGATCAGCTTAAAAATGCCGCGGAAGAATTTCCCGTTAACCAGATCCAACAAACCTTCCGACGCCCGGTATGTTACGTTACCGTCGCTCATGGCGGAAGTGTTTCTGACGGGCATCTCGAGCGAACCCGCCCGCGTCATCTTGATTTGCGAATAAGGCACGTTTTTGGGAAGCAGCAATACCGAAAATCTGAACGCAGCCCACCTGACGAATTTTGCCATGACTCCGTGATTCATCTGTCCGCAACACGTCAGCATCGTATATTCGCCGCGCTTCGGTTCGACGTATTTTTCGGGTTCGCGTCCCAGTATCGCGACGAAATCGGCTTCGGGGTAATCCTTTAGAGACTTCAGCGAATAGTATGCGGGTGCGATATTTCTAAGATCCGGGGAAGCGTCTTTACCTTCGACGAATACTTTTCCGGACAGCCTTATATCCTCGGAGGAAGCGCCGACAAGTATTTCGAACTCGCCCGTTTCGGCGCGGAAAGCCTTATCGCCCACGTCGTAATACATAAACGCTTCGGGCTCCAATTCAATCTCGACGCGTTTTGTCTCGCCGGGTTCCAAATAAATTTTATCGAAGCCCTTCAACTGCTTTTCGGGGACGAAAATCGTACTTTCGGTATCCTTAACATAGACTTGCACGACTTCGGCGCCGGCGCGGTCGCCGGTATTTGTAACGTTGAAATCGACTTTTAAACCTTCGCCTTCCGTCAGCTTGTTTCCGTCCGTTTGCAATTCTGAATATTCAAACGAAGTGTACGACAGTCCGTGTCCGAACGGGAATGCCACCGCCTTACCCGCCGTTTCGTAATAGCGGTACCCTACGAAAACGCTTTCGCGGTACTCGGCGATTTCGTTGTCGAAAAATTTGTACATCGGGTTGTCTTCAACCTTATGCGGGAAGGTTTCGGCAAGTTTTCCCGACGGGTTGACGTCTCCGAACACCAGGTCGTAAACGGCTTCTCCGCCCGCTTCGCCCGTAAGATACACGTTTAAAATGGCGCGAACTTTATCGGAATACGAGGTGTCCGAAGGCGACCCGCCCGTTAAAACTACGGCAACGTTGGGATTATAACGCAACACCTCTGTCAGCACCTTCAACTGGGCGCGGGGCAGGAACAGATCTTTTCTGTCGAAAGCCTCCGATTCGAATGCGTCGGTAAGTCCCAGGAAGAACAACACGGCGTCCTTGCCCTTTACGCTTTCCGCCGCTTCGTTTATCAGCCTGTCGTTCGTCTCGTCCGTCAGAGAATCGTAGCCTTTCGCATAAACGTAATCCGCGCCGATCTCGTCCAGATAGTCGATAAACGAGGTTTCCTTTAAAGGGCTGAGGCGCGAAGAACCGCTTCCCTGAGAGCGCAATTTTTTGGCAAGCTCGCCGACGACGGCGATATTCGCGCTTTTATCGAGCGGCAATATTCCGTCGTTTTTCAAAAGAACGGCGCCTTCCGCCGCAGCGTGCCGCGCAAGCTTGCGGTGCGCTTCGAAATCGGCTTTATAGCCTTTTTTCGCCTGTTTGTTCCGGTGGCATTTGAAAATGACGTCGATCAGTTCCCTTACGCACTCGTCAAGCGCAGCTTCGTCGAGTTTGCCTTCTTTCACCGCCTTGACTATTTCGCGGTCGGTAACGCCGTTTGCGGTGGGCATCTGAAGATTCATTCCCGCGCGGATGCCTTCTACGCGGTCGGTGACGGCACCCCAATCGGAAACTACTATGCCGTCAAAGCCCCATTCGTCTCTTAAAATATCTTTTAGCAAACGCTTGTTTTCGGCGGCATAAGTGCCGTTTACGCGGTTATAGGAGCACATCACGGTATAAGGTTTCGCCCTCTTTACCGCGCGCTCGAATGCGGAAAGGTATATCTCCCTTAACGCCCTTTCGTCTATTTCGGACGAGGAGGTCATACGCCTGAATTCCTGGGAATTAGCCGCAAAGTGTTTCAGCGACACGCCTACGCCCTCGGACTGGACGCCCTCGATGTATTCGACTGCCATTTCCCCCGCGAGAAAAGGATCCTCCGACATGTATTCGAAGTTCCTGCCGCAGAGCGGACTGCGTTTGATGTTTACGCCGGGTCCCAGAAGTACTTCGACCTTCAGTTCCAGACACTCTTCGGCGAGCGCTTGTCCGACCGCCCTCGCCAGTCCTCTGTTCCACGAAGACGCCAGCGTAACCGCGGGCGGGAAACAGGTTGCGGGATACGCTTCCGCAAACACGTTGCCGAAGCCGGAAAGCTGTTTTTCGCGCCTTACCCCGTGCGGACCGTCTGAAAGATAAATCGACGGTATCCCCAGCCGTTTTATCGGCGTGGTCTGCCAGCTGGTTATTCCCGAGCAGAGCGCCGCTTTTTCCTCGAGGGTAAGTTCTTTTATAAGTTTTTCGCAATCAGGTTGCATATTCCCTCCGTAATACGGAAAGCGCACTTTATGCGCGCACACTGTGAAGTATATCATACCGCGCCTTTTTTGTAAAGGAAACGCCGCAGATTTAAATGTAAATACGATTTTGAACGCTATATGTTGTGGAAATACGAAAAAAATTCGTATATATACCACGATATTTTGTGTAATTGGTTTGACATTCGCATACGCGGTATATATAATTGTAAAAAAGTATTTTTAAATCAAGGAGTTTTTTATGGCGAAAATCGTAGCGGAAGGTCTGACCTTCGATGATGTTTTACTCGTGCCGCAGCGCTCCGACGTTTTACCGAAAGACGTCGATCTTTCCACGAAGCTGACCGACAGCGTATGCCTGAACGTGCCTCTGATGTCCGCGGCGATGGATACCGTAACGGAATCCGAACTCGCCATAGCCATGGCAAGGGAAGGCGGCATCGGTATCATTCACAAAAACCTGACTATCGACGAACAGGCGGCGCAGGTCGACCGCGTCAAGAGAAGCGAGCACGGCGTTATCACCGACCCGTTCTTTCTTTCTCCCGATCATCTGATCACCGACGCCAACGCGCTGATGAGCAAATACCGTATCAGCGGCGTACCGATCTGCGTTAACGGAAAGCTCGTCGGCATACTGACAAACCGCGACCTCCGCTTCGAAACCAATTTCGACCAGCCCATCGGCAACGTAATGACGAAAGACAACCTGGTCACCGCCCCTGTCGGAACTACGCTCGAGGAAGCGCAGGCGATCCTCGGCAAACACCGCATCGAAAAACTCCCTCTCGTGGACAAAGCGGGCAACCTTAAAGGTCTGATCACCATAAAAGACATCGAAAAATCCATACAATACCCCAATTCCGCAAAAGACAAAAACGGCAGACTGCTGGTAGGCGCCGCCGTAGGCGTGGGCGCGAACTTCCTGGACAGGGTCGGCGCGTTGATCGACGCCAAGGTGGACATCGTCGCGGTCGATACCGCGCACGGTCATAACAGCGGAGTATTGGAAGCCGTCAAGAAAATCAAAACCAAATATCCCGACGTTCAGCTGATAGCGGGCAACGTGGCGACCGCCGCCGCGACGCGCGACCTTATCGAAGCGGGCGCCGACGTGGTGAAAGTCGGTATAGGTCCCGGCTCCATCTGCACCACCCGCATAGTCGCGGGTATCGGAGTACCGCAGATAACGGCGATAATGGATTGCGCGGAAATGGCGGACAAATACGGTAAACGCGTCATCGGCGACGGCGGCGTCAAATATTCGGGCGACATCATAAAGGGCATCGCCGCGGGAGCGTCCGCGATAATGATGGGCAGTATGCTCGCCGGCACCAAGGAATCCCCCGGAGCGCTGGAAATATATCAGGGCAGAAGCTTCAAGGTATACCGCGGCATGGGTTCCATTTCCGCAATGGAAGCGGGCAGCAAGGACCGCTACTTCCAGGAGGACGCTAAAAAACTCGTACCCGAGGGCGTCGAAGGCAGAGTGCCCTACAAGGGCGCGTTGTCGGACGTCGTGTTCCAGATGGTCGGCGGCATCCGCTCCGGTATGGGATATTGCGGCAAACGTAATATCGAAGAACTCAGAACGAGTTCCGAATTCATAAAGATCACCGGCGCGTCGCTTATCGAAAGCCACCCGCACGACATTTCGATAACCAAGGAGTCCCCCAACTATTCGCCTAAAAATTAATTTCGGTTTATGAAAAAGAATATCGTTCTCGTACTCGATTTCGGCGGACAATACAATCAGCTTATCGTCCGCCGCATACGCGACATGGGAGTTTATTCGGAGCTTATCCCTTACTCCGCGAGCGTGGAAAAGATTCGTTCATACGCTCCTTCGGGTATAATTCTGACGGGCGGTCCCAATTCGGTATTCTCAGCGGATTCATTGATTATGGATCCCGAAATTTTGAATCTCGGTATCCCCGTTCTCGGAATATGCTACGGCGCACAGCTGATCGCGCACCTGAAAGGAGGCATAGTTAAGAGCGCCGCGACAAAGGAATACGGCAAATGTACGATGCGCTCCGTCCCCTCTTTGCTTTTTAAAGGTATTCCCGAAAGCAGCACGGTGTGGATGTCGCATACCGATTATGTCGAGACCCCTCCCGCGGGATGCAAGGTCATCGCCACGACCGATACCTGTCCCGTCGCCGCGTTCGAGGACGAATCAGGTCCGGCTTACGGAGTACAGTTCCATCCCGAGGTCGTGCATACCGAATACGGCAACCAGATACTCAGGAATTTCCTGTACGAAATCTGCCGCGCCGAAGGCGACTGGACGATGAAAAACTTTATCGGCGACATGGTGGACAAGATCCGCAAAAAAGTCGGCGGCAGAAAAGTGCTTCTCGCCATGAGCGGCGGCGTGGATTCCGCCGTGGCGGCAACTCTCATGCACCGCGCCATAGGCAAGAACCTCGTATGCGTGTTGGTGGATCACGGTCTGATGCGCAAAGGCGAGGTGGAAGAAGTCGTAAAGGTATTCCGCGACGGACTCGGCATGAATCTGGAGGCGATCGACGCTTCCGACAGATTCCTTTCGCGTCTGGACGGCGTATCCGACCCCGAAGAAAAACGCAAGATCATAGGCAGCGAATTTATTCGCGTATTCGAAGATTTCGGCAAAAAACTGGGCAAGGTCGATTTTCTGGCGCAGGGAACGATATATCCCGACGTCATAGAATCGGGTTTCGGCAAAGCCGCGCTGATAAAGTCTCATCACAACGTCGGCGGGCTGCCGAGCGTTATCGATTTCGACGAGATAATCGAACCTTTGCGCGATCTGTTCAAGGACGAAGTCCGAAAAGTCGGATCGGAACTGGGGCTTGACAAAAAAATCGTCATGCGTCAGCCCTTCCCCGGACCCGGGCTTGCGGTCAGGGTCATCGGCGCGATAACGCGCAAAAAACTGGATATCCTGCGCGAAGCGGACGCCGTACTGCGCGAGGAGATCGCCGCTAACGGCTTGGACGGCGAGATATGGCAGTATTTCGCCGTTTTGACGGATATGCGCAGCGTGGGCGTTATGGGAGACATGCGCACCTACGATTATACGGTGGCAATCCGCGCCGTAACCAGCGTGGACGCAATGAGCGCCGACTGGGCAAGGATCCCATACGAAGTTCTCGCTAAAATTTCTTCGCGCATCGTCAACGAAGTCGCGGGCGTAAACCGCGTAGTTTACGATATAACCTCGAAACCTCCCGCCACCATCGAATGGGAATAAAGCTTTAAAACGCCCCGCCCTTATTGGGCGGGCTTTCTTTTTGCACGGAAAAAGCCCGCCATAAAGGCGGGCTTCGTTTCGACCTTACTCGGTCTTAGTCTTGATAATCGTCCACGTCGTCGATGTCCTTCTTCTTCGCTTCGAGTTTGCGGTTCAATTCGTTCCTCTTTGCACGTTCTCCGAGGTCGGTGGGCACCTTGCTCTCGACTTTGGTCTTCTTCAGTTTCTTCTTGACCTTGTCTTTTAGCTTTCTGTAAGTCAACACGACTATAACGGCTATGATGATTACGCCGATCAGCACCGAGCTGACGATGAGCCATACCTGCGGATTGACTCCGCCGCCGTCTCCGTCGCCATCGTCCCCGTCGTCGGGATCGTCGTCGGGGTCCTCGGGCGTAGCCTCTTTGACATAACCCGCTTCGGTGTTAAGCGTGGTACCCGCCTCGACTCTCGCCTGATACTCTGCATATTCCTCGGGCGCTTCGCCGTCGGCGGCTTCGTCCATTTTTTCGATCGTCAGATTGTCGATCAGCACAATTCCGCTTACGAAGTTCTGGACTCTGTCCGCGTCGCCCTTGGCGTCGTTGGAACCGAGATTGAAGTACAAATACGCCGATACCGAAGACGCGCTCGCGTTATGGAAGTAGAACGTATAGGTTTCGTACTCGTTTCCGGTAGTCTGAATCAGAGGCAGAGACTGCCAGTAACCGTTCGAATTGTCGTACACGAACCTGAACTCGGAGTTCTTCTCGTCGCCCAACGCAAGATATTTGGCTTGGAAAGTAACCTTGTAATAGCTTTCGGAGCTGAACGAGAAGCTGGAAGCCGACTGATAATACTGACCGCTGGGAGCGGCGATATTCGCCATCATCAGCACCATTCTGTCGTTTGCCTCCGCACCGCTTTGCAGGAACGCTTTCAGGGTGTCGGTAGTCCAGCCGCTGCCCTCGAAAGCGCTGCCGGCGAGCAGATAATCCACGAAAGCGTTGTCGCCGAAGTGCGAATTTCTGTCGTATACGCCGTAAAGCGAGGTGGGTTCGTCGTCTTCGCCGGTCTCGGCGGAAGATGAATTATAGTGATCGAAAGACGCCGCGTCATGACCTTGATAAATTTCGTCCTCGTCGCGTTCGTCGAAGTTGTCGAACGAATCTGTCCTTCTGACGATCACCTTGAAAATATACTCGTTGTCGAAGTAGCTGCCGGTCTCGGGTCTGTCGCTCAAAACGAACATATCCGAATAATCGACGGTACCCGCGGCTTCGTCTTTGTCGAGTTTGTATTCGCGCGCCGCGAAAAGCGCGTCGATAAGGTCGGCTTCGTCGACGGTGTTGAAGTCTTCGTCGGTATAAGTTACGCCGTATCCTTCGAGCTCTTTCCTCAGATCGTCTTTCGTCAGATCGTTAACGTTCTTTACTCCGTAAACAAGCATGTTGTAAGTGCTTTCGTCAATGCTGGTCAAATACACGTCGTCGAAGTATACCGTGCCGCTGGAAAGTCCGTAAGAAACTTTTGTGGCGTCGTCGCCCGAGCCGAGAGCGCGGGTGTTTTCGGCATATTTGTTACCCAGGAAAAGTTCTATCTTGGCGCTGACGGAGCTCATTCCCGTCGAAATATACAGATCGAAGCGTTTCCATACGTCGCCCGTATTGATGTTGACGTAGCCTTCGTATCTGCCGTTGTTTTCCTCGTCATATCCGAAGTATCCCGTATTGATGCTGAGCGCGTTTGCGGTGTTCTGAAGCGTTACCGAAGCGAGCGCGTCCCCTACGGTCTTGACCCATACGCTGAGTCTGTAATAGGAATTTGCGCTGAAGCTGGTGGAAGTGCTCTGATATCCCGCATAGGTTTCGTACTCGGACGAGATCATCAGGAGATTTTCGGAAGCGGTGGAACGGTAAGGATGCTCTATCGCGGAGGAAGCGTCTCCGGAATAAATGTTCTCGATGACCTTTACGCCTCCAACCTGATAGTTTTTATAGTTCACGATACCCATTTCCAAAGAACCGAAAACCGAAGCGTTTCCGTCGGTGATCTCATTGGGCTGGGTCTGAGAACCCGAACCGGTACCCACGTCTCCGGTATCCGCGGTACGCACGGTCGAGGCGGGAGATATATAGATCTTGCCGTCCACTACCGCTATCGCGCGGACATAGAAGCCCTTATTGGAAACGGGAATGTCGTAAGTATAGTTGAGGTCGCCTTCGTCGTCCGCCGTAACGGAATCCGCCGCAATATAGCCAACTACCACGCCGTCTCTTTCGGTGCCGTCCTCGTCGACGAAATCGTTCATGAAGATATAATAGCCCGTTACCTCGGGATTTACGCCCGTCCATTTCAGGTCGCCCGCCGATTCGGTTACCGTGGGCGCGGTCAGGGGGCTGACGGGAGTGGAATCCGTCCACGAACCGGGATCGGCAACGCCTATCAGATTGCCTTCCGCGTCAAACAGCTCGTCGTAAACGTCGTCCTCGTAGTTATCGGTGGAGATGCTCGAGAAGTCGCCGTTCGAGACGGAACCGTAAGAAGTGCTGGACGCAAGCGAGACCTTCTTTAAATAGGTACCCGTGGAAGCGTCGTTGTATTCGGAATAGGTAACTTCGCCTAATGTGAACGCAGTCAGGTAAATAGTGCCTTTAGCGTGGTTGTCGGGAGTGAAGATGTCGCCCGAGCCGAACGTTACGACGATATACAGGTCGTTGGAATCGGTCGCGCCCGCGCGGAACAATATGGATATCTCGGTCCAGTCGTCGAGCTGTCCTATACCCGTAACGCTTGCGGAGGAATTCACCGCGGCGTCGGTCTCGGCGTCATAAACGGAAACGCCGAACGTCGAATCGACCAGATCTTCCGTCTTGACCCACATGGACAGCCTATAGAAGTGGTTGGGCTTTATAGTCATGAAACGGGCTTCTCCCGAACCCTCGTCCACGGCAGCGGGCTTAAAGTAAAGCGTCGAAGCGGTGTAATCGAAGTGACGTATCATTACCACGTTGAATTCGTCGCCGCCCACGCTGAACGCGCCCATGGGCAGAATGCCGTCCAGGGCGGGAGCTTCGGAAGCCGAGTCTCCGGATGCAAAAGCGTAACTGATCTTACCGACGCTCATCAGGTCGTCCTTACTGCGCTCGTCGGCTTTGGCATAATACCACTCTTTGGTGTCGTCGGTATCCAGAGCGACAAAATCATCCGTCTGTGCGGCGGTCAGTCCGAATCCCGAGTAATCGCCGCTTTCGATAACGGAAATCTCCTGGAAAGTTTCGGAGGCTATCTCGTCGTCGGTGGCTTTACGGATAGTCAGATTGTCGAAGAAGCATCCGCCGGGATACAGGGTTTCGTCGCCCCATTCGCCTTCGCCGTACCACAGTTCGAGCTGCATGTTGCGGTCGGCAAGCGCGTTGCCCTGAACGTAGAGTTTAAGTTCCGTCCATTCGCCCTGAACGCCGCCTTTCACGTCCGTCAGATCGGCGCCCGAAAGACGCAGCGTCGCTTTGGGGAAGTCGGCTTTCCCGCCGCCGGGGATATAGTCGTTATACTTTTCCCAAAGATCGTACTCTTCTTCCCAGTTCAGATAATCGGAAGAGGTGCGGTATGCGTGATAGTCTTCGTAAAATTCGTTGTACTCGGCGTCGTAACCGCTTTCGCCCTCTTCGACGGGTTTTTCGCCCGCTTCGTATCTATCGATCTTAGCCTCGTATGCCTCGACCGCGGCGTCAAACTGTTCCTGAGCCGTCAAACCGCCTTCGATGTCGGCAAAGTCGGAAAGTTCGGGATAATTCTTGTCCTCGGGAGCATCGGGAGCATCGACCTCGGGTACCCAGATATATACCCATACGGATATGACGTAATATTCCTGGGCCTCGATCATGAAGTCGTAATTCGATGTGTATCCGGCGCCGGAGATCGCGTTATCTATATGGTATATCAGCAGAGCTTCGCTGTCGGCGGAGCCGTTCAAAGCGGATGTGTACTCGCCCGTTTTTATATTGAAAAAGTCGTTTACGTCGGGCGCGACGAAATCGGAATTGAGTTTATTGAACATATCCACGGGTTTCAGATTACCGCTTTCGTCGTAAACGTACTCGCCCGTTTCGGAATTAGTTTCGAAAGTATAGAGTTTGGAAAGGTCGAATATACCTCTGGGATCGGTCGAATAAGACAGATAGCTGTTAGATATCGTACCGTATACGGGGAATTCGTCGTCGTCTTTCAAATCTTTCTTGCCCAATACCCAGGTGTAATTCAACGCGTCGCCCACTTTGGTTGTATTGAAAACTCTGGTGTACGAAGTCGAAGTGCTGCCCGCGTCGTACTCCCTGTATGCCGTAAAGTTGGGATCGGGATAGATAAAGCTTATCACCGTCATCTTGCCGGTAAACGTATCGCCGCTATAGAGGTTGGAAGCCAGTCCCTCGTAACGCTGATCGGAAGTCGCGGGCACGTCGGAAGCGTCGTACGCCGCCTTGACGTCGGCAAAAGCCGCTTCGTATTCGGCGCAGACCCCGTTTTCGACCGCGAGTTCCTCGAGTACCACGTTATCGAAGAACACCGTGCCTTTGGCAAGATACGGGTTGACGGTATCGGGATAGAAAGGATTCTGGTTGGAAGAGCTTCCCAGCTGGGCGGGACCGTGTCCGAGCCACAGTTCGATCTCTATTTCGCGGTCCTCGAAGTTCGAGCCTTCGATATATATTTCGTAGGTCTGCCAGGTCTGGGAGGTGTTTATGGAAAGGTATTCCACGAACGCGTCGCCGCGCACCACTATCGCGGCGCCCGAATATTCGTTACCTTCGGCGTCAAGAAGATGCGTCCACACGTCAACCGAAAGTTTATAATATTTTCCTTTCTTGACTGTCGGATCGGTGCTGGCGGCAAAGAATATCGAACCCGCTTTTTCGGACTCGTCCATCGAGATCACAAGCGCGTTGGTGTCGGTATAGTTGCTGTCTGCGTCGCGGGGCGTGTTAGGAGCGACTCCGGGATTGCCCAAGGTAGCGTTTATGCCGCTCTTGTTCTCGGAATACACGCTGTCTTTCAGATCGACCACGCCGTATTTTAAGCCTTGCGCGGAACTGGTCCAAGAGCCGTCCGAGGACGAGATCGCCCAACCCGTAACGTTGGTTTTGATATAAGCAGTAGACGTGCCCGTAGCGTTTGCGAACGTGCCGTTTGAAATCAGCGCGCCGTCGGAAACGGAGGTATCCTGTTCCGAATCGGAGTCGTTGTCCGTCGTGGGATCCGGCGGATCGCAGGCTACCATCATCAGCATGCCGAAAACAAGGAGCGCCGCCAGAAGCAATGTCAGTAGTTTTTTAGACTTTTTCATTTAACCACCATTTTCGTTTTTTTAGCCGGGCTATAAAGCCCGTAAGTATAAACAATCTTACCACAACGCGCGACCAAAGACAAGGATTTGACGTGAACATTTGGAAAATTTCTTTAGAACACGCGCGTATAAATTATGTATTGACTTCCGCGTGAAAAAAATCCGAAAAATTACGCGAAATCGCTTGCGCGCGCGACCCGTTCTTTAGTAGTATATTGGCATATTTTTTCAAGGAGAAAACCAAATGAACACTTATGCTCAATCCGTTCTGGATCAACTGAAAAAGCGTTTTCCCACTCAGAAGGAGTTTCTGCAGGCGGCAACCGAGATAATTGATTCGCTGTCGCTGGTTTTCGACAGGCACCCCGAATACGAAAAAGCGGGAATACTCGAAAGGTTCGTAGAGCCCGAAAGACAGATCAACTTCCGCGTTACCTGGATAGACGATGCGGGAAAGGTACAGGTAAACACCGGTTACCGCGTACAATATTCTTCCGCCATCGGACCCTATAAAGGCGGACTCAGATTCCATCCCTCCGTCAACAACTCGATAATGAAATTCCTGGGAATGGAACAGATCCTTAAAAACTCCCTGACGGGCATGCCCATAGGCGGCGCGAAGGGCGGCAGCGACTTCGATCCCAAAGGCAAGTCCGACAACGAAGTGATGCGTTTCTGCCAGGCGTTCATGCAGGAGCTGTACCGTCATATCGGCGCGGATACCGACGTACCCGCGGGCGATATCGGCGTAGGCGCGAGAGAGATCGGCTATCTTTACGGCTGCTATAAAAAGCTCGCGAACAACAACGGTTGCGCGCTGACGGGCAGAGGCGTGCCCTACGGCGGTTCTTTGGTAAGAACCGAAGCCACAGGCTACGGACTGATCTATTTCGCGAACGAGATGCTGAAAACCAGAAACGAATCTTTCGTAGGCAAGCGCGTGGTCATTTCCGGATCGGGCAACGTCGCGATCTACGCGAACGAAAAAGCCACCCTGCTCGGCGCCAAAGTCGTAGCCATGTCCGATTCCGACGGTTATATCGTGGACGAACGCGGCATCGACCTCGCCTTGGTTAAGAAGCTGAAAGAAGTGGAAAGAAAGAGGATCTCCGAGTACACCAAAGTATACCCGAACGCCGTATATACCAAAAACTGCAAGGACATCTGGAGCGTAAAGTGCGACATCGCTCTCCCCTGCGCCACCCAGAACGAACTTAACCTTGACTCCGCAAAGCTTTTGGTCAAAAACGGTTGCATCTGCGTGGCTGAAGGCGCTAACATGCCCACCACTCTGGACGCCATCAAGTACCTCCAGGAAAACAATATCCTGTTCGGACCCGCCAAGGCGGCAAACGCGGGCGGCGTCGCCACCAGCGCGCTCGAAATGGCGCAATCCTCTCAGAGAATGTACTGGTCTTTCGAGGAAGTGGACAAGGAACTCGAAGCGATCATGAAAAACATCTTCAAACTGTGCGACGAAGCCGCAAAAGAGTACGACTGCCCCGGAAACTACGTTATCGGCGCGAACATCGCGGGCTTTAAACGCGTTGCGGAAAGCATGCTCGCCTACGGCATTTATTGATCTTCGTACACATTCAAAAAAGACAAGCGTTTTATGCGCTTGTCTTTTTTTTAAGTCTTTTTGACCTGTACTTAAAAGCTATTCCGAACGGAGGACCTTTCGCTTTCCGCTGATTTCCGTGATCGTTACCCGCCATACCGCGGTACGTTTAAGACTTGCTTTCACCGCCTGGTCGAAAGCCGCCATGTTCGACGGAGTATGCCTTTCGCACAAAAGCCTCAGCGCCTCGATCTTCTCTTCGTCCGAAATAACTTCTTCGGCGATCCCGCGTATACACGCCGATTCGTAGCCCGTGGTAAAAGCGCGTTCGGCGCGCCTGGTATCCCCCACGAACGTCATACAAACGTAAGGAGCGGCTCGCATGCAATCGGTTTTAAAGCCCTCCGTCGCCGAATGGAAATATATGTGATCGCCTTTTCTGACTATCGACAACGTTACGGCGTAAGGTTTACCTTCTGTATCTACGGTCGCGAGCGTCGCGAACTCGCATTTGTCTATCACTTCCCTCGCAAACTCCGCGGGCATTTCCCTGTCTTTTCTCCTCATATGCGCTTTAACCGTTCAAACCCTTTTCAGTTTCGGTCTTTTCCGAAACCATGTTTCGCGCGAACTCCAGAACGTATTTCGCGTTTCGTTGCAATTCGGCTTTGGTCAGACCGTCCGACGAAGCCAAAGAGCTTTCTATACCGTCAAGTTTACCCGAGCGCGATCCGCGTTTTATCTCTCCCGGCATCAGAACGTTGACGCCCGCGCGGACTCGCCATGCCGAATTCGACAGTTCGCCGAAATCCTTGCTGCGGCTCCTTTCCGCCCACCAGTCCGTTATGACCGTGCCGCCATAGCCCCATTCTCCGCGCAAAACGACGGTCAGCAGATCGTAATTATAATAGCACCATGTGCCGTTGATTTTGTTGTACGCGGTCATCAAAGCTTTCGGCGCGGAGTGTTTCAGCGCCGTTTCGAAAGATTTCAGGTATATCTCTCTCAGCGCGCGCTCCGATATCCTTGTGTCGACGGTTTTGCGCATAAACTCCTGATTGTTCGTCGCAAAGTGCTTTACGCAGGCTCCCACTCCCTCCGACTGCACGCCGTTGACCATAGCCGCCGCGGTCATGCCGCTGAGATAAGGGTCCTCGGAAAAGTATTCGAAGTTTCTGCCGCCCAGCGGATTGCGGTGTATATTCATCCCGGGAGCAAGCAGCAGATCCGAACCCGTGAGCTTCATTTCCCTGCCTATGAAAGCGTACAAACGGGTAACCGTATCCGTATTAAAGGTAGCCGCAAGCGCCGTTCCGCAGGGAAGGAGCGAGGTCACGCGTTTAAGTCTTATCCCGGAGGGTCCGTCCGTGGTGATTACCGGGGGAACCCCCTTTGCTCTGAGGCTTTCCGAGACTCCGCCGAATGCTCCCGCGTTACCCTTCGAGCCGAGCGCGGAATCCATTTTCCCCTCGCCGTGCGCCAGCGTTTTCAGCTCCGCTATACTTAGTCCCGCGATAAAATCCTCCGTCGTAGCTATGCCGCAAAGGACGTCGGAAAATTTATCGGTCGGTTTATCCGAAACGATTTCTTCGGGCAGATTACGGAGTATCCTTTCCCTCAGATTCCTTTCCGTCACGGGCACACGCTCGTATACTCCGTGCCCCGCGCGGTTGACGAGCCTCTCGAAGGCGTTTCCTTTTTCCACGGGCATTACCGCGCTGCATTGTTTTACGATGGTGAATCCGAGTTCGACTTCGCCCGCTTTTTTCGCGGAGCGCGAATCCCGACCGACGTATAACGAATATACGCCCTCCTCCAGGATGAAAGCCGATTTGTACCCGTTCACGCCCGTTTCGTCGTAAACTGCGAAATCATTGAGGTCTACCTTTATCTCGCGCGTCGCTTTTTCGCCCGCTTTCAGCGGTATTTTGACAAATCCGACCAGTTCGCGCGCGGGATTTCCGAGTTTCCCCTCCGGTTTTTCCAGATACGCCTGCACGACCGCCTTACCGAAAACCTCTCCCGTATTTTCGACTTGTATCTCCAGCGCGACGGCGGCGTCGACTACGCTTTTTACTTTTGCGCCGTACTTAAATTCTGTATAAGACAACCCGTATCCGAACGGGAAAAGCACCTTTTCCCGGGCGAAAGTTTCGAAATAACGGTATCCGACGTAAACGTCCTCGCGGTATTCGCTGAAACGCATGCCGCCGAAACAATCGGACGAGGGATAATCCGAATATTTTTTTGCGACCGCGTCCGGCAGACTGCCCGACGGATTTTCTCTGCCCGTCAGGACGTCGGCAAGCGCGTTTCCGGATTCCATTCCTCCCTGCCAGGCATACAGCAGCGCGCCGATCTTATACTTTTCGACCCAGCCGAGATCGATTATGTTTCCGCAATTCATCACGACGACCGTCTTGTCGAAAGCGGCGCATATTTTTTCAAGCATGTCGGTTTCCGCGTCGGTCAGATAGTAACTGCCCTTTTTCAACACGTTTTCCCTGTCCTCGCCCGCGGCGCGCCCTATCACCGCCACTGCGACGTCGCTGACCGAAGCCGCTTCTTTAACGACCGCGTCGGACAAAGGCATCTCTGGAAAACTCATCGGCCAGTGCCCCCAGAATCCCTCGTCGATCTCGTTTCCGGGTGCGGCTCTCCAGTCCTCGTATATTTTTATCAGCCTTTCGTTCAGTTTAACGCCCGCGTTTTTCAATCCTTCGACGACATTGACCTTATAAGGAGCTATGATGTCGCCGCCCGAGCCGTATCCCACGGTAAAATAGTCGAACGCCGTTCTGCCGAATACGGAAACGGTTTCGCCAGATTTTAACGGGAGTGTTCCGTCGTTCATCAGCAATACCGCGCTTTCGGCGGCGGCAAGACGCGCCGCGGGCGCGATTTCCGGAACGCACATGCTGCCCGCCGCCGTACCGTTCAGCTCCTGTTCCAAACCGTTGCCCGAAAATTTCCCGATAAAATATCTGACGATCTTATTGAAAGTTTTACCCATGCTCTCTCCGTCCGCGTATTAAATTCCGGCGTAAATCCGCGCCGAAATCATTTTAGCACTTTTTCAAATAAAATGGAATAAGGAATTACAATTCTAACGAACGAATAGCCCACATACAATAAAGCGTGTCTATAGTGAAGTCGGTCGCGACCGTAACGGGAATAAGCGTTATCACCCGAACGCTGTCGTTCGTATTCAAAATTTATCTTTCGCGCGAAGTAGGCGCGGAAGTTTTGGGTCTGTACCAGATATGCCTGTCTGTGTTTTTCCTGTTCATAGCCTTTACCACGGGAGGGCTAAGTACGGTTTTATCCCGCAAAATAGCCGAATCGGAAGCGCTCGGAAAATCCGATAAGCCGTTGTCGTACCTGACGTCCGCGCTCGGTATTTCGATGAGCGCCGCAGCGGTAACGCTGGCGATAAGCTATATATTGCTCCCCGAAGCATATCTTTTCATAAGCGACGAAAGAGCGGTACCTTTGCTGAAAATAATGCTGCCCGCGCTGATCACGACCACTTTTTACATAATCATACGCGGCTGGTTCTGGGGCACCAAGAAATTTGGCATTTTCTCCGCCACGGAACTTCTGGAAGAAATACTCCGTATCGCGTTCACGCTCTTTTTCGTGTCGGGAGTCGTTTCGGGTATAGAAGGCGCAACCGGAATAGCCCTCGCGTTCACTCTCAGCGACGTACTGGTCGCGCTTGCGGTATTCCTCATTTTCATTAAAAAAGGCGGCAAACTAAAGCGCGGCGTCCCTGCGAAAGAACTGTTAAAACCCGCTCTGCCTCTGACAGCCATGCGCGTTTTCGGATCCGCCGTCAGTACGGTGCTGGCGCTGATTTTACCGCAGGCGTTGATCAACGCGGGAACTTCCGTCACGGAAGCCACCGCCACGGTCGGCAGAATCTCGGGGATGGCAAATCCCCTGTTGATGGCGCCGAACGCGATAATCGGCTCGCTCGCGGTGGTGCTTATACCGGAAATGAGCGCCGACAACGCAAAAGGCGATTTCGGCTCGCTGAACAAACGCATAGACTCGGGAATTTCGTTCGCGGTGATCGTATCCGGACTTTTCCTGGTAACATACATATCCCTCGGAGAAGAACTGACCTCGTTTTTGTATAACGACCTGCCCTCCGGAAGCTACCTCGCCGTGGCGGCGTGGCTGATGCTGCTGATCCCCGTCAATCAGATAGTTACCAGCGCGCTGAACAGCGTGGGAATGGAAAAAGAGAGTTTCCTGACCTTCGTTCCCGCCACGTTGGTGATGATCCTGGCGTGTACTTTTTTGCCGCGCTACATAGGCGTTTTGGCAGTGGTCGTGGCAAACGCGGCATGCGTTCTTATCGAAGTTATCGGGAATCTGATATTGTTGGATCGCAAAGTAAAATTGAACTTCGGGTTCCTGAAATCCGTAATTGCGGTAGCAGTATTTGCGTTTCCCATAAAATTCTTTACGCGCTCGGTATACGGACTGACGGCGGGGGTCGGCGAATTCGGCTCCCTGATATTTGCGGGCGCGGCGGGTAGCGCGATGTATTTGGCGCTGGTCTACGGATCGGGACTAATGGATCTGTCCGCCGTAAAGTCGCGGCTTAAACGCTCCAAACCCGTTTAGCGCTTTCCGGAGTCCGGCGTTTTTGCCGAAGCGGGCGTCAGACCTTTGAAAACGTATTTCGAAAACGGATAATACGTCGCCGCCGTCAAGCCCGCGTTTACGAGAAGCACCACCGACTGCATGGCGAGTCTGCCCGCCAGGAACACGAAAAAGCTTTTGCCGCGCACATAGTACAGCCAAATGCCGAAAGAATTCAACCCCGCGGTACACACGATGAAAATCAACGCGTATGAGATAAAAACCGAAAGGAGCGGATTGAGTTTCAATTTGAAAACCAGCCCGGGGATCACTCCGAGCATTACGGAGCCGAGCGTGATGAACACGTTGAACGGTCCCGCGGGCTGAATGACCCAACCCAGAATATCTCCCACGCCGCCTACTATGCCGCCTGCCACGGGTCCCAGGAAAATTCCCGCAAACGCGCAAACGATATAGTTAAAAGACAGCGATGCGGACGCGCCGACGCCCATAACGGGCAGAAAAACGCTGAAGCCGTTGGCGGCGATTGCCAGCGCCGCAAAGAGCGCGGTGTACGCTAAACGCTTCAGCACGATTTGCCTTTTCAGCCTTTCGTTCATGAAAAAAGTCCTCCTTGCAGAGAGAACTTACGCATAAATAGAGCTTTTTTCTATTTTTCGCAACGGACGCGGCACGCCACCGCAGGAGCTTCCTTTCGTCCGCGAACGACATCCCATTTCGCGGCACTTAACGCGACGTACCTACTCTGCTTTTTCATTATATAACTTCGCCGGTTTTTTTTCAACCGAATTTGCCGCAATTATAAAAAAGTATTCCCGTATGCACGGATACGCATACGGGAACGGCTTTATATAATGTTTCCTATCCTTACCGAATATACGGTCTCGAATTCGCGACAAGTCATTCTGATACGAGTCAGAAGCGCCTGAGCGGAATCGAAGTCTTCGGCTCCCACCGCTCCGATAAGTTCCCCGAAAGTTATCGTTATTTCGAGGATCTGATTGTGCGGCAGAAACAGTTCCAGTACCTTATGCCTTTTATCCCACCATTCTCCCGTCGCTTTTATTTCGTCGAGATCGTAAACCTCGTCTTCCTCCACGATGAACGAATCGAGCCTGGAGAGCATTTCGTCCATAGTATCCTTTATGATAAGTTGCTCCGCCACTCCCAGTCCCACAATTAACGTCAGAGAAATGACCACGGCGGCTATTTTGTATTTCATATTTTCCCCCTCACGCGTTATTCCCGTTCAGACTGCCGCCGTTAAGCGCGGTCTTCGGCGAAATTTCGACGTTCTCGGCTATGAATTTACCCTTTTGGGGCTGCAAGAACACTCTGTTTGCGTCTAAAGTCATTAAAACAACGTCTTCGAGTTTCAAATTTTTGCCGGCGATGTAGTTTTCCACGAATCCTTCGTCCACGCCCGCAAAATCGAAATTCGTACTCATCTTTCTGCCCTCGACCACCAGCGTCACCGGTATGCCGTTAGGCTCGGGCGCCGAGGAGTTTTCGAGAATGGAAAGATTTCCGTTCGTTTCCAAAACGGCGTATTTAATCTGCTCTACGGAAAAAAACTGTTGCGAACGTATCGATTCCAATAAATCGTTTATCGTGAAATTGAGCTTCGCCATGGATTCCGAATCGATCCCCTCGGGCGTTACCACTATAATCGGTTTCCCATTCAGAAACTTCCGGAATTTGACGGATTTGGTGGCAAGCCAGGTAAAAGCGAAATGCAACAAAAACATCACGAACAGCGGAACCAGTCCGTAAACCAAAGGCACCGCGATATCCTGCATCGGCATGCACGCAAGATCCGCGATCGCCATGGTGATCACGAATTCGAAAGGCTGAAGCTCGCTTATCGTGCGTTTCCCCATCAGCCTTATTCCCAAAAGGAGCGCGAGATATATGATTACGGTCCTGATAAATACCACCAGCATACGGGTAGTATGCATGGCTGAAAACAATATATTCCGCTAAATCCTGTCCCTTTCCAGGAGCGGTTTCAGGAATTTTCCCGTATAACTCAAGGGATTTTCCGCCACTTCTTCCGGCGTTCCCGTAGCCACGACGGTGCCGCCTCCGTCGCCGCCCTCCGGTCCCAGATCTATGATATGATCCGCTACCTTTATCACGTCGAGGTTATGTTCGATTACGATGATCGTGTTGCCCGCGTCCGCAAGCCGCGACAGTACCGATAAAAGCTTTTCCACGTCGTAACTGTGCAGTCCCGTCGTCGGCTCGTCGAGAATATACATTGTTCTGCCCGTTGCACGCTTGGAAAGCTCCGCGGCGAGTTTGACGCGCTGCGCCTCTCCGCCCGAAAGCGTGGTGGAAGGCTGACCCAGTTTCATATATCCCAAACCGACGTCTTTTAAGCATTTCAGCTTGTTATAGACTCTGGGCACGTTTTCGAAAAATTCGCAGGCGGTGTCGACGGTCATCTCCAAAACGTCGTAAACGGACTTGCCCTTATATTTGACCTCGAGCGTTTCGCGGTTGTACCTTTTGCCGCCGCAAACGTCGCAGGGCACGAACACGTCGGGCAAAAAGTGCATTTCTATCTTCAGGATACCGTCGCCCTTACAGCCGTCGCACCTGCCGCCCGCAACGTTAAAGCTGAATCTGCCCGCGTTATAGCCGCGCGCTTTGGCGTCTTTGGTTCCCGCGAACAGTTCGCGTATCGCCGTAAAAACTTCCACATACGTCGCCGGGTTGCTCCTCGGCGTTCTGCCGATGGGACTTTGGTCTATGCATATGACGTTATCGAAGTTGTCGGCGCCATCGACTCTGTCGGCGGCGCCCATCGTCTTGAACGCGCCGTTGACCGACGACGCGAGGAAAGGATAAAGCACTCCGTTGACCAAAGAGGATTTGCCGCTCCCAGACACCCCGGTAACGGCGGTTATCACACCGACCGGAAAATCCACGTCGACGTTTTTAAGATTGTTTTGCCTGGCTCCCCTTACGGAAACGAACTTTCCGTTGCCGGTGCGTCTGAAACGGGGTACGGCTATCTTTCTCCTGCCCGCCAGATAATCTCCCGTAATAGAATCCTTACAATTTATAATATCCGAAACTGTACCTTGAGCTACCAATTTGCCGCCGTTTTCGCCCGCCCCGGGTCCTATGTCCACAATGTGATCGGCACAGAGAATGGTTTCCTCGTCGTGCTCTACAACTATAAGCGAGTTACCCAGATCCCTTAATCGTTTCAAAGCGTCTATAAGTTTTATGTTATCGCGCTGATGAAGTCCTATCGACGGCTCGTCCAGGATATACAGGACCCCGGTCAATCCGCTGCCTATCTGGGTCGCAAGTCTTATGCGCTGGCTTTCGCCGCCGGAAAGCGTCATCGCGGCGCGCGACAGCGTCAGATAATCTAGTCCCACGTTATTTAAAAATCCCAGTCTTGCCCTCACTTCTTTCAATATGGGTGCGGCGATCTTGCTTTCCTTCTCGTTCAGCTTCAGGTTATCGAAAAACGGCAACAGCTCCTTGACGGGCATATCGCTGATCTCAGCTATGTTTTTACCGCCCACGGTAACGGCGAGCACTTCTTTTTTCAGTCTTTTACCTCCGCACGATTCGCACGGGCTGAAACTCATGTATCTTTCTATATCGGCTTTGACGCCCTCGGACTGGGTTTCTCTGTAACGGCGCTGGAGATTGTTCACGACGCCCTCGAACGGCGCGCGGTAGACGGAGCTGAAGCGTTTGGAATTCCACTCCATTTCTATATCCTCGCCCTTGGTACCGTACAGAATTATCTCCTTTGCCTCGTCGGAAAGATCTTTGAACGGCGTATCCAGGCTGAAGCCGTATTTTCTCGCCACCGCGTGAAGCTCGCGTTCGTACATTTTGCCCATGTCCATTATCGACCAGCCGGAAACCTTTATTGCTCCCTGTCGTATCGACAGCGACGGATCGCGGACGACCTTGTTCAGGTCGACTTCGTGGCGCATTCCTATGCCGCCGCAAGCTTCGCACGCCCCGAAAGGACTGTTGAAAGAAAAGCTTCTCGGAGTCAGTTCCTGCAAAGTGATTCCGCAATCGGGACAGCCGTAGCGCGACGAATATATCGTTTCCTTGCCGTCGATTTCCACGGCGACCATGCCGTCGGCAAGATTCATGGCGGTTTCGACGGAATCGGTAAGTCTGCGGTTTATGTCCTCTTTGACGATAAGTCTGTCAACGACGACGTAGACGGTATGCTTGAAGTTTTTGCCGAGTTCTATATCTTCGTCCAGCGAACGCATTTCGCCGTCCACCTTCACGCGCACGAAGCCCATTTTGCGGTATTTTTCGAAAAGGTTTTTAAATTCACCCTTTTTTGCGCGCACAACGGGCGCGGAGATTATAAGTTTTGCTCCTTCGGGCGCCTTCATTATCTCGGCGTTGATTTTATCCACGCCCAGCTTTGTGATCTCTCTGCCGCACACGGGGCAATGCGGAATACCGACGTGCGCGAACAACAGTCGTAGGTAGTCGTGTATTTCCGTAACCGTGCCCACGGTGGAACGCGGATTCTTGCTGGTGGTCTTCTGATCTATTGAAATGGCGGGCGAAAGTCCCTCGATGCTTTCGACGTCGGGCTTTTCCAGCTGTCCCAGGAACATTCTGGCATAGCTCGACAGGCTCTCCATATATCGCCTCTGACCTTCCGCGAATATGGTGTCGAACGCAAGCGACGACTTGCCGGAGCCGCTGAGCCCGGTAAACACCACGAATTTATCGCGCGGGATAGTTACGCTGAGGTTTTTAAGATTGTTTTCTTTCGCGCCGAAAACGACTATGTCTCCCCGCATTATTTTTCTCCTCTCATGCGCTTAAGCTCGGCTATTCTGTCTCTCAATTTGATCGCTCCCTCGAAGTCGTAGCTTGCCGCCGCCGAACTCATCAGCCCCTTTAAATGCTCTATTTCGGCGTTTATCTCGCGCTTCGACATCTTCTTGTCGCTCTTTTCAAGCTCCTTTTTGCTTATCTGCAAAGTGTTGACTATCGGTTTTACGATCGTTTTGGGCGTAATGCCGTGCTTCAAGTTGTACTCTATCTGTTTTTGTCTGCGGCGGTCGGTTTCCTCTATCGCTTCGCGCATACTGCCCGTAACGGTGTCCGCGTACATTATTACGCGCGCGTCCTTGTTTCTCGCCGCCCTGCCTATCGTCTGTATCAGCGAAGTACGCGACCTTAAGAAACCTTCCTTGTCCGCGTCGAGTATCGCCACCAGAGTTACCTCGGGAATATCCAGTCCTTCCCTTAAAAGGTTTATCCCCACTATGACGTCGATGTCCTTTCGGCGCAGTCTGTTGATTATGTCGATACGCTCCAGGGTATCGATGTCGGAATGCATATACTCGACCTTAATATGATGCTCTTTAAGGTACTCCGTCAAACTCTCCGCCATTTTTTTCGTCAGAGTAGTTACCAAAACCCTGCCGTCTTTTTCGACGGCGGCGTTGATCTCGCCTATAAGGTCGTCCACCTGACCCGAAATCGGACGGATACTGACGGGAGGCTCCAGAAGTCCCGTGGGCCGCAGCAGCTGCTCGACCACTTCGCCGCCCGCTTCATTAAGCTCGTAATCCGCCGGAGTTGCCGAAACGCAGATCATCTGTTTGATACGCGCGTTGAACTCGTCGAAATTCAGCGGTCTGTTGTCGAAAGCCGCGGGAAGTCTGAACCCGTACTCGACGAGGTTCGTTTTCCTCATTCTGTCGCCGTTGTACATACCGCGTATCTGGGGCAAAGTTATATGCGATTCGTCGATAAACACCACGAAATCGCCCTTGAAATAGTCCAAAAGCGTGAACGGAGGCTCGCCGGGGCGACGTCCGTCGAAATAACGGGAATAGTTTTCTATTCCGTTACAGTAACCCATCTCGCGGATCATTTCCACGTCGTAGTTTACGCGTTCTCGTATGCGCTGCGCTTCTATCAGCTTGTTTTCGGCGACAAATTCGCTCTCCCTGAACGCGGCGTCGTTCGAGATCGTCTCGAGAGTCCTTTCCAGATTTTCCGAACCCACGACATAGTGGCTTGCGGGATAAATCGCGACGTGCTTCAACGCGTTCAGAGGCTTGGACGTAACGGTGTCGAATTCGGATATCTTCTCTATCGTGTCGCCGAAAAATTCCACCCTGACCGCGACGGTAGACTGGGAGGCCGGAAAGATTTCCAACACGTCGCCTCTCGCGCGGAACGTGCCGCGGATAAAGTCGATTTCGGAACGCGCGTATTGAATGTTGACGAGCCTGTCGATAACGGCGTCGCGGTCGATTTCCTGTCCTTCTCTCAACGAGATGGTATGCTTGAAATATTCTTCCGGGGCACCCAGACCGTATATACAGGATACCGAAGCCACGACTATAACGTCGTTGCGCTCTCCGAGCGACGACGTCGCGGAATGGCGCAGTTTATCTATTTCGTCGTTTATCGCTATCTCTTTTTCGATATAGGTATCGCTTCTGGGGATATACGCTTCCGGCTGATAATAGTCGTAATACGATACGAAATATTCGACGCGGTTTTCCGGAAAAAGTTCTCTGAATTCGTTGCACAGCTGGGCTGCGAGCGTTTTGTTGTGCGCGATGACCAGGGCGGGACGCCCGTAACGCGCGATCACGTTCGCCATGGTAAAAGTCTTGCCCGAGCCGGTAACGCCGAGGAGCACCTGAGTGCGCCTGCCCTCGTTCAGTCCCGCGACCAATTCGTTTATCGCCTCGGCCTGATCGCCGCTCGGCGAATACGGAGCAGTTAATTTAAAAGGAAAATTCTCGCTCATACGGTTTTAATTACGCTATAATAGCCGAAATGATTTCTTTGACCGCCCAACCGAGGAGCGCGCATATGACGGTAAGCGCCAGACGGAGTATCAGTTTCCGTCTGGATTTTAATTTGTCGCGCTCGTAGGAAAGCCCTTTTTCCCTTAAAACTATGCAATATACGGTCTCGTCCTTTCTTTTGGCTTTGTCATACTCGAAATACCCTTCGACTTTCAGCGCTTCGAGCGTTTTTTCGACGTCCTCTTCGCGAAAATCGTTTTTGTAGGGTATCAGGGAAAGCAATTCGACGCCCGTGGCAAGGCACTGCCCTTTCGGGGAAGCTATCGAATACACGGCGTTCATCATCAGCTTTTCCTTTTTGCTAAGTATCATTTTGCCACTTTCACACCAGTTTTATAATCAAATATACCGCCGCCGCAAGTATCAACGCGAGCGCGCCGCCTAAAATACCGCCCAAAAAGCCGTACAGAAACGTTTTTTTAGCGTCGGAAGAGAGCGTCGGTTTTTTACTTCCCGCCGCCTGAGTAGCCTCGGCGCGCGCGGCGAGAATGAGTTCCGTTCCTTTTTCCTGCGGCTCTAAACAAAAGTTTTCGCCGTCTGAATATTTCAGCTTGATAAACCCGTTCAGCGCGAGTTCCTTTATGGTAGCGGCGCTGACCGAGGCGTCTGCTTCCTTTTTGAACTCGTCGACGTCCGCCACGGCGGGGGCGCCGGGCGAAGAGATCTTGCATACGTATTCGAGCGCCGCGCGTGAAACCGGATCCATTACTTAGCTTCCTTGTTTTCGCGTATCTCTTTGTGTTTTACCTTGCCGGAAATAGTCTTGGGCAGTTCCTTGACATACTCCACTATTCTCGGATACTTATACGGCGCGGTTGCGTTCTTGACGTGATTTTGTATCTCCTTGGTCAGTTCTTCGGAGGGAGCATAGCCTTTGTTTAACACTATCGTCGCCTTTACGACCTGTCCGCGTATCGGGTGCGGAGCACCCGTTATCGCGCATTCGAGTACGGCGGGATGCTCCATCAAAGCCGATTCCACCTCGAATGGTCCTATGCGGTAGCCGCTGGATTTTATGATGTCGTCCTTTCTGCCCACGAACCAATATGTGCCGTCGGCGTCCTTATATGCGAGATCGCCGGTATGATAATACCCCGAACCGAATGCGTTTTCCGTGCGTTCGGGATCGTTATAATAGCCGACAAAGAGCCCAAACTGCTCTTTTTTGAGCTTTATGACAATTTCGCCTTCCGTTCCCGTTTCGTTTACCTCGTTGCCGTCGTAGTCGACGAGAAGTATATCGTATATCGGATCGGGTTTACCGCACGAACCGGGCACGCCCTTGGAATAACGGAAGTTTGCGAGTATGACCGCGGTCTCCGTCTGCCCGAAGCCCTCGCGTATCTCCAGCCCCGTATGCTCCTTGAACAGTCTGAAAACTTCCGCGTTCAGCGCTTCGCCCGCCGTCGTGCAACTGACCAGCGACGAAAAGTCGTAAGCGTCCAGATTTTCGCGGATAAGGAATCTGTAGATCGTGGGCGGCGCGCAGAAGGTCGTGATGCCGTATTTGGCGATGAGCGGCAGAATGTCCGTAGGCGTGAATCTGCCGTAATAATCGTAACAGAACACGGCGCTGCCGGCTATCCATTGTCCGTATATTTTGCCCCAGCTGAACTTTGCCCAGCCCGATTCCGCCATGGTGAAATGCAGTCCGTCGTCCACGACCGCCTGCCAGTAATACGCGGTCATGATATGCCCCAGAGGATATTTGAAATTGTGCGTAACCATTTTGGGCTGACCGGTCGTTCCCGAAGTGAAATATACCATCATCGGATCGTTCAGCGCGGGCTTTTCGCTTTCGGCAAGCTCCAGGACGTCGGAATACTTTTCCCATTCTTCGTGTATATCCATGAAGTTCACGCGCTTGCCTATCGTGAATTTGTATTTCAGTCCGGGGCATTTTCCGGCGGCTTCCTCGACGTATTCGATAACTTCGTCCTCGTTTATGGCTATGATCGCCTGAACGGAGGCGCTGTTTACGCGGTAAGCTATGTCTTTTACCGTCAAAAGGTACGTCGCGGGCACCAGCACAAGTCCCAGTTTGCAGCAAGCCACATTGACGATATAGTATTCGTATCTGCGATTCAACATCGTCATTACGAAATCGCCCTTTTTCAGTCCCATCGCGCGGAACATATTCGCGACGCGGTTGGAGAGCTTGGAAAGTTCGCCGAAAGTCAATATCTTTTCTTCGCCGCGGTTGTTGCACCATACGACGGCGCGCTTTTCCGGGACAAGTCTCGCGTATTCGTCCACCACGTCGTAACCGAAATTGAATTCGGTAACGCTTTTATAGCGAAGATTCTTGAAATAATCGTCATAGTCGGTAAAATTGCTCTTTTCCAAATACCTGTCGATCAGATTCATAAGTTACTCCTTAGTCCTAATATTATACCACGCTCCGACGTATAAATCAATTTTTTTAAAGGTATTGGACTTACGCGCCGCTTTAAAAGTCGAAATAGACTCCGCTTTTCGGACCACAAAAACAACTGTTGACAATTCGGGGGTAATTAAGATATAACCATATTGATGGACGCGCTGGTCAAAAAAGTCAATCGGCTGATACTGCTGACAGCCTCGGGCGACAGATACGCTCTGGGCAGGCTTTTCGAGCTTACCGCGGGATACCTGAAAAACATGGCTTTCGGCTATGTCCGCGACAAGTCTTTGGCGGACGACGTCGTTTCCGAAGTATATTTAAAGGTCGTCCGATACTCTGAAAATTTCGACCCGAAACAAAACGGTCTGAACTGGCTTTTTAAAATCACGAAAAACACGGCTTTGAATATTAATTCCTACGAAGCAAGGCGTGCGCACGAGGATATAGACGCCGCGCGCGACGTCGCGGCGGCTTTTGACGCGCTGAGTTCGGCGGGGCTGATGCGCGCCTGCGTCGCCGATGCCGTAAAGAGCCTCGATAAGGACGAACGCGAACTGATATATATGAAATACTGGGAAGGTTATACCGTCAGGGAACTGGCGGCAATTTACAAAATGTCCCCTTCTACCGTACAGGACAGACTGAAGCGCATATTGAAGCGTCTGAAAAAAATATTATGACCGCACAAACCGCGGAATGAAAATGTAGTTATAACGGAAATGAAAGATAAACTGTACCGCGAACTGAATAGATCCAAACCCGACAAATCGGTACTGGACGCCGCAAAAGAAGAAATGCGCGCCGCAAAAAGGCCTAAGCGCGCATACCTTAAACCCGTACTCGGCGCATGCTGTTCGATAGTGCTGATAGCGGTCGTGATCGTAGCGCTCGTAAACCCCTATTCCGGCATAAACGGATGCACTTCCTCCGACAAAGACGCACAGTACACGGGGTCTCCCGACAAGAACGACTCCTCCGCGCCCGATGCCCCGGGAAGCGTAACCGAAATTATTCTGCAAGCGCCCTTTTACGAAACCGAGGACGGCGTATTCGAGGACGGGAGCGTTACCGTAAGCGTACTTCCGCCCGTTTCGGAATACGCTTACGACGGCGAAATAACGATCGGGGAATATTCTCTCCGCGCGCGTTACAGCGCCACCGCGGAGGGTTACGAAGTGTACGCCGAAGAATTTATGCTGAAAATCGCGGGCGAAGGCGTTACTTTCGAACGTCTCGGGGAAATTCTCGATCTGGTGATAATTTTATAAATTTTTTCCGTACAAATCTTTCCGCATGCTGTAGTTTAAGCGAGATCCCGAAAAGGAGGCAACCGATATGGCAAAGAGTAAAGCGGGAAAATTTTTAAAGATAGCGGCGTTGATAATAATATGCTTACTGTTAGCGGCGCTGATCACTGTAATGTTATATCAATATCTCCCCGCGCACCCCGTCAATAACGGCGCGGGACAATTCGAACTCAAACAGTTCTCTTCTTCCGACGAATTAAGCGACGTCCTTGGCGAATACCGTAATTATTACGCCACCACGCTCGACCTGGACGGCGTATTAAGTATGTACAAAGGCGCGACTTCCGAATACGATTCGGCTCCGGAATCCACGGGAAACAATACATCGGCTCCCTCGCACTCCGAAACCAACGTACAGGTCGAGGGCGTGGACGAGGACGACGTAATAAAAACCGACGGGCATTATATCTATTATCTGAACAATTCCGGCATAAATATTCTTTCTGCCAAAGACGGAGCGACGCAAAAGCTTTCGACTATAGCCACAAACGCCGGCGGAATGTATCTTTACGGAGACATTCTGGCGGTGGTAGGCACCGAATACGATTCCAACTACGCACCTAAAACGACTATTGCAGTTTACGACGTTACCGACCGCGCCGCGCCCCGCCTGATCCGTGCCGTGGCCATGGAAGGCACCACGCTGACCACCCGAATGAATGACGGTAAAATATATTATATTTTATCGGCCGACTCGGATACCCTGCCGAAAGCGGGCGACGGCAACTCTTTCGAGGAGATGCCCGCAAGCAACGCATATTATTTCAAGGGGGTACCCTATAACTACTTTACGACTTTGGGTTACGTGGATCTGAATTGTTCCGACGGCTCCATGGACGCGTACAAATCCTATCTCGGCGCGGGAAACACCTTTTATATGTCGACAAATTACCTGTATATCACCGCGACCGATTATTCCGCCAGGTATTATACCAACGGATTCCGCACATATGCGGATTACTCCGTGACGGGTCAAACGCGCATTCTGAAGTTTTCCCTTGACTCGCTGGAACCCGTTGCCCACGCAAACGCCGACGGCACCGTCCGCGACAGATATTCCCTGGACGAATACGAAGGGAATTTCCGTATCGCCACCACAGTCGGAAGCGAAGGTAGCGCCGTATTCGTATTCGACGAGAATCTGAACCCTCTCGGCGAAGTACGCGGCATAGCCCCCGGCGAACAGATCTACTCCGCGCGTTTTAACGGCGACATCGCGAATATCGTTACGTTCCTACAGGTCGATCCGCTGTTCAAGGTAAATCTTTCCGATCCGAAAAACATCACCGTGTCCGACGGGCTGAAAAAGGACGGCGTGTCCTATTACCTCCATTATATCGAAGGAACCGAGCTTCTGATCGGTCTGGGCTACGACACTTATATGGGCGCGACCAAAGGGATAGAAGTCGTTCTGTTCGACAATTCGGGCGCCGACGCCGTAATTATAAACGCCTATGTCATAGGTACGGATAGCGCGTATTCGGAATCCCTGTACGAGCCTAAAGGTATCCTATACAGCAAAGAATCCGACTTCTTCGGTTTTCCAGCCACCGTGTACGATCACGACAATTATTCCGGCTTACAAAAATATTATTTGTTCGGTTTCTCGACGGGCAAGCTTCAGCTAAGGGCTACGCTTTCCCACTCCCCATACATGGATTCACGCTACCAATATATCGGCGGCGAAGACTTAAATATACCGCAGTACGACATAAACCGCGCCGTACAGATCGGAGACTATATCTACGCGGCGTCGCCGAGACTTGTAACCGCGCACGATATAAACGACGCTTTCAATATAACTTCGATAACGGAGATCTGACGTTTTGTCCCGACCGTACCCGTTAAAAAAGCCGAGCGAAACGCTCGGCTTTTTTAATTTAAACTTTTAACACGTTATCGCTTTTGCGTTTTACGCAAATTCCGATTATTATCGGATAAACCGTATTTTTCCGAACGCATAATGTGTTAATAATTCTTTGAACGGAGCGTTTGGCAGCGATTCGGAGCGTATTTTTGAGCCGTTATGAAAAAAAGTACGCAGGAGCGTACAGGCTTACGCGCCGGAGTGCTTTTTAAGTAACGGACGAAAAGCCGCACGAAGCGCGTGAGCGGTCAATATATTTGCGCCGTTATCTATCCTTATGAAAAAAGCCCGACGGAACGTCGGACTTTACTTATTCTATGCAATTTAAAACATTTAACGCTTTATTATATTATTTATCGCGCAAATATATTGACCGTCTAAATAACGCGTATAACGGTATCCACCGATATCACGTCGTTCAACGACTCTGTCTCGGTCGCCGCCTTTTTGAGCGCGGCTTCGGAAGTGCGGTGGATCATAAAGATTATCGAGGCCTTGCCGTCGTCCGCCTGCTGTTGAACGGAGTTTATCGAAACGCCGTATTTGCCGAAAGATGCGGCGATCTTGGCAAGCACGCCCGCCTTGTCCTTTACGGTCATTCTGACGTAATATTCGCTGGTGAAGTCGTCCGCGAAGTCCTCGTCCGAAACGTCGGAGCTGTAACTGAAAAGCTTATGCTTATCCTGGACCGCGGCGTAAACGATATCGGAAACGATCGCGGAACCGGTAGGCAGATCGCCCGCTCCCCTGCCGTAAAGCATTACGTCGTCCACGTTGTTGCCGTGGATCAGAACGGCGTTGAACGAGCCTTTGACGGAAGCTAAGGGGTTGGAGTTAAGAATGAACGCGGGATGTACGCGCGCTTCGATCTTGCCGTGCGTGAGTTTGCCTATCGCCAAAAGCTTCAGGGTATATCCGAAACGCTTGCCGTATTCGATGTCGGTTTTGCTGATTTTTGATATGCCTTCGCGGTATATTTTATCGAGCGGGACGTGTTTTCTGAAGCAAAGCGTGGAGAGGATGGACAGTTTGTACATGCTGTCGAACCCGTCCACGTCGGCGGTGGGATTGGCTTCGGCGTAACCCAGCCTCTGAGCCTCTTTCAGAACGTCGTCGTATTCCAGACCTTCGTCCGCCATTTTGGTCAGAATATAGTTCGTGGTGCCGTTCACGATACCCATTATGGAGTCGATGCGGTTGCCCTGCATGCTCTCGGTCAAAGCGCGTATGACGGGTACGCCGCCCACGCAACTCGCTTCGAAATAGAGTCCGGCGTTACCCTCTATCGCCGCGGCTTTCAAGTCTTCCATGCACTTGGAGAACATCTCTTTGTTGGCGGTGACGATGGATTTACCCGCTTTCAGGGAAGCGATCAGGAAAGAACGCGCGGGTTCTATGCCGCCGAAAAATTCGGCGACTATCTTTATCTCGGGGTCTGAAATGACGTCGTTGATGTCCGTGGACAACAGCGCGGGATCGACGCCCAAAGCTTCCGCCTTGGCGACGTCGCGCTCTATTATGCGCCTGATTTCGATATCCACGCCGTCGGACGCCATGATGTCGTCGTGCATGGATTTAAGTATGCGGTAGGTACCGCCTCCCACGGTGCCGAGTCCCAACAATGCAACTCCTACTTTTTTCATGATATCTCCTATTTGTTCAGTTCGTATATTTTCATCAGCCCTTTCAACGAAAGCGCTCTGTCTACTATGTCGAAGTTCTTACCCGAGCCGCTGGTAACCAGTTCGCTCATACCGCCCGTCGCTATGACCTTAACGTTGTCGCAACCCGATTCGCGTATCATTCTGGTTATTATTCCGTCCACAAGCCCCTGGAAGCCGTAGATTATGCCCGCCTGCATGTTCTGTACCGTCGTCTTACCGATTATTGACTGGGGTCTGATAAGCTCGATCCTGGGCAATTTCGCCGCGGTATTCGTCAGCGCCTCGGCGCTCGACTTGATACCGGGAGCTATCGCGCCGCCGAGAAAATTCCCTTCGCCGTCGATAAATCCGAAAGTCGTCGCCGAACCGAAGTCCACCGTAATGCACGGACCGCCGTATTCGTAGTAAGCCGCGACGGCGTTCACGATCCTGTCGGCGCCCAGTTCTTCGGGTACGAAATACTTCAATTTGATACCCAAATTGATCCGACTGTTTACCATAATCGGCTTTTTGTGCGTGTAATACCTGCACATATGCTCTATCGTATAGTTCAACGCGGGAGCAACCGAGCTTATGATAATACCGTCCACCGCGTCGAAGGTATAGCCTTTGGAACTCATCAGGTCCATAAACACCATGCCGAATTCGTCCGCAGTCTTATTGTGGTCGGAAGCGATACGCCAGGTGGTGACGATCTTGCCGCCCTCCATCACGCCGATCTTAATATTGGTATTGCCTATATCGAGTAATAAGACCATACGAAAATGATACCATACATATGGAAAATAGTCAAAGTATTTTATTTGATCGGGCTGTTTCGCATAAATTTCCGCATAGAAAAGCGGTATAAAATAATTATCGGCACGCTACCCCGAAAAAAAACCCGCGTAAATCGCGGGTTTTAGGTTTTCGGTTCAGCCTAAGCTATTACACGAGTTCCAGTATACACATACTGGCGTCGTCGCCCCTGCGGTTCTCGGTGCGGATGATCCTGGTGTATCCGCCCTTGGTGCCGAGATCCGCGGCGCGTTTCGCGTATTTGGGCGCGAGTTCGCGGAAAAGCTTCTCTACCAGGGGATGATTGATGTCTGCGGTACGCTTTTTGAAGTCAGCCTTCTTTTCCTTGTCCGCCTGAAGCTCCTGGAGGTCGTCCAGAGTCGCCATGATCTTTCTGCGCGCGGCGAGCTTCTTGGGTCCGTCGTTTACGAACTTGACGTCTATCTTCTCGTCTTTCTGGTTGAGCTTCTGCTTGGTCACGGTAACGGTGTCCTCATAGGTGTTGACGGCGAGGGTGATCATCTTCTCCGCAACTTTTCTGACTTCTTTCGCCCTCTCGACGGTGGTCTTGATCTGACCGTGCCACAGTAGCTCCGTCGCCTGAGAGTTTACCAGCTGTACTCTTTGATCGGTTCTTTTACCTAATTTTCTTGCAATTGCCATTGTTAACTACTCCTTTAGTCGTCCTTGTTGCTGAGACCCAGCCCCATGCTTTCCAGCTTCTTGATGATCTCGTCCAAAGACTTTCTGCCGAGGTTCTTGACCTTGAGCATGTCTTCTTCGCTTCTCTTGACGAGGTCGTCCACGGTGAATATACCCGCTCTCTTGAGGCAGTTAAGAGGTCTGACGGACAACTCCAATTCCTCTATGGACATATAAAGCGCTTTGGTTTGTTTGTCGTCGTCGCGAGCAACGAGGATCTCTTTGGAATCCATGTCGTCGACGAGATTGATAAACAGTTTGAGGTGATCCGCCAAAATCTTCGCCGCCAGCGAAATGACCTCTCTGGGGGTAGCGGCGACGTTGGTCTTGACGTTTACTCTGAGTTTGTCATAGTCGATGGACTGCTCCACGCGCGTCGATTCGACCTCGTAGCTGACCGCCTGAACGGGAGAATAGAGCGAGTCGATCGGAATATAACCTATGGGAGCGCCGGGGTTTTTGTTGTCCTTGGCGGAAACGTAACCTCTGCCCACGCCGACGGTGAGTTCCATATTCAGAGTAGCGCCCTCCTCGATGGTGCAGATGTACGCGTCGGGGTTCATGACCTCTATGCCCGTGGGGAAAGCGATGTCCTTCGCGCTGACCACGCCGGGAACGCTCTTGACGAGGTTCACGGTAGCGTCCTGGAAATTATCGGGATCGGAAACTTTGATCGCAAGCTCCTTGAGGTTCAGAATAATGTCCGCAACGTCCTCTCTGACGCCGGGCACGGTGCTGAATTCGTGTTTTACGCCCTCGATCCTTATACCGCGAACCGCAGCTCCCGGAAGAGCGGTGCAAAGCACTCTCCTCAAGCTGTTGCCTATCGTAATTCCGTAACCCCTTTCGAGAGGTTCTACCGTAAACGTGGCTTCGGCGCCGCTGACGCTTTCTTCGACGGTAATTCTGGGCTTAAAGATTTCCAACATAACGTGCCTCCTTGGGGATTACTTCGAGTACAACTCGACGATCATGTGTTCCGCGATGGTCAGATCGACGTCCTCTCTGGTGGGCAGGCTCTCGACCTTGCCGGTAAGGGTCTCGGTATCGAAAGAAAGCCATTTGGGCAGGTTCGCGATCTTGGCGCCTTTCAGCTCCACGAAGAACGCCTTTTCCTTTTTGGTGTCCTTGACGGCGATGACGTCGCCCTCTTTTACCAGATAGGAAGGAATATTGACGGTCTGTCCGTTGACGGTGATGTGGCCGTGGTTGACGAGCTGCCTGGACTGTGCGCGGGAGGAACCGATGCACATGCGGTATACTACGTTGTCGAGTCTGCGTTCGATAAGGATCAGCATGTTCTCGCCGGTAACGCCGCGCATTTTTTCGGCTTTGTCATAGTACATGCGGAACTGCTTCTCCAAAAGCCCGTACGCCCTCTTTGCCTTTTGCTTTTCGCGCAGCTGTGCCGAATAAGCGGTGGCTTTCTTTCTGGCGGAGCCGTGTTGTCCGGGGGCGGTGGGACGTCTTTCCTGGGGGCAACCTTTGGAAAGGCACTTCTCACCTTTCAAAAATAATTTGCAACCTTCGCGTCTGCACATTTTGCAGACAGGTCCTGTATATCTTGCCATTTCTTTGTCCTCCTTTTACAGTCTTCTGGCTTTGGGCGGACGGCATCCGTTGTGCGGTATCGGGGATACGTCTGCTATCTTCGTAACCTCGATATCGGCGACCTGCATCGCGCGGATAGCGGATTCTCTGCCTTGTCCGGGTCCCTTTACGTAAACTTCGACTTTGCGGATGCCGTGTTCCTTAGCCGCTTTCGCCGCGTCTTCCGCAACGAGCTGAGCCGCATAAGGAGTCGATTTACGGCTGCCCTTCAAGCCGATTTTGCCGGCGGACGACCATGCGATCGCGTTGCCGTCCAGATCCGTAAAAGTAACGATCGTGTTATTGAAAGAAGCGTGGATGTGCACTTGTCCTTTCTCGATGTGCTTTAAATCCTTTCTTCTCTTTATCTGACTTCTTCTGACTGCCATACTTTACCTCCGGATTATTTCTTGGAACGACCAACGGTACGCTTCTTGCCCTTGCGGGTACGTGCGTTTTGCTTCGTGCTCTGTCCGCGGACGGGAAGACCCTTTCTGTGGCGGACGCCGCGATAGCAGCCTATTTCCATCAGACGCTTGATATCGAGCATGACGTCGCGGCGCAGGTCGCCTTCGACGTGCAGATTGTTCTCGATATAATCACGGATTTTAACGATTTGTTCTTCTGTCAGGTTCTTGACGCGCGTATCGGGATCGATGCCGGTCTCCTCCAAAAGTTTCTTCGAGGTGGCCAGTCCGATGCCGTATATGTACGTCAGACCTATTTCTACTCTCTTTTCACGGGGTAAGTCTACACCTGATATACGAGCCATTTAGTTTAATAACCTCCAAATATTTCCTGTATATATCCAATCGCCGGGTTAAAAGGGGATAGAATGCCTCTCCTTTCAGCCGCCCCGCGCGACAACTTCTTCTACACGACATAAGCGCACGATATCGCGCGCTTAGATATTGTACCACATCGTAACTTTTATACGCAAACGATTTGCGTATAAAAGTTGCTTTATTTTGCGGTAATGGGGCACGGAATCAGCCCTGTTTTTGTTTATGGTTGGGGTACTTGGAGCAAATCACCATAACTTTTCCGTGACGCTTGATGATCTTGCACTTGTCACACATGGGTTTTACGGAAGGTCTGACTTTCATTTTCTTTCTCCTTTTGATTTTACGTTAATTTTTATTGCTGCGACGGTAAACGATGCGTCCGTTGTTGAGGTTGTAGGTGCTCATCGCCACTTTCACGGAGTCGCCCATAAAAACCTTGATGTTGTTCACGCGCATCTTGCCCGCAAGATATGCCGTGATGATATGGCCGTTCGTGAGTTTGACTTTGAAGTTCGTCCCGGGAAGGACTTCAACTACAGTACCCTCGACTTCGATTGTGTCGTCTTTGGACATAAGGTTCTCCTTCAATTATTATATCGAACCGTTATAGGAGCGAAGTATGCTCCGTATTTCGGCGTCGAAAACTTTCTTGCCCTCGCCGAGTTTCGCCGCTATCTTTTCCACGACTTCGCCTTCGGCTTTCAGGTGCTTGATTTTTTTCAGTTTCGGTTTGTCGATCCTCCTCAGTTCCCCGTCGGCTATCTTTACGTAGTCGGCGTTCACGATTTCGGTAACGATATAAAATCTTCCCGAATCCCTGCCTGATTTAGAGAACACCACCGAACCGATCTTGATTTCTTTCATATCTACAATGTGATTATTTCCACTCCGTCGGGACGGATAACAACGGTGTTTTCGTAATGCGCCGACGGCTTTCCGTCCTGAGTGAGTATCGTCCAGTCGTCGCCTTCGACCTGCATTATGCGACGGGTGCCGAGGTTTATCATCGGCTCTATCGCCAGCGTCATTCCCGTAACCACGCGCATTCCCCTGCCGGCAACGCCGTAATTGGGAACCGAGGGGTCCTCGTGTACCGTTTCGCCGATACCGTGTCCGACCAGTTCCCTGACTACTCCGTAGCCGCGGGTCTCGGCATACTTTTGGCAAAGCGCGCCGTAATCGCCCAGTCTCGCTCCGTCCTTCAACGCCTTGATACCCTCGAAGAAGCACTCTTTGCAACAACGCATCAGAGCCGCTTTTTCGTTAGACACCCTGCCGATGGCGACGGTGCGCGCCGCGTCGGTGTGGAAACCTCCTATCCCGACGCCGCCGTCTATTTTCAGAAGCATGCCTTCCTCGAGCACTCTTTTCGGAGAAGGTATCCCGTGAACCACTTCGTCGTCTATGGAAAGACACAGGCTTCCCGGGAATCCGCCGTATCCCAGAAACGAGGGAACGGCGTTCTGCTTTACGATATAGTCGTAAGCGATATTGTCGAGCTGCTTGGTCGTTACGCCGGGCTTGGCTTTTTCGGAAACGAGTTCCAATACGTCCCTTAGGATCGCGCCCGCCTTTTTCATCAGTTCGATTTCGCTCTGACTTTTGACGGTAACCATATTCAGCCCAGCTTTTCGACTATATCGCGGTATACTTCGTCGAGTTCCCTGGTAGCGTCGACTTCGAACAGTTTACCCTGAGCGCGGTAGTAATCGGCAACGGGCGCGGTGGTCTCTTCGTAGACTTTCAGCCTTTCCTCTATCACTTCGGGCTTGTCGTCGTCGCGGATATAAAGTTTTTTACCGCAAACGGGGCAATATTCCGAATCGAGCTTGGAAATGTGGAAAGTGCCGCCGCAGCTGCAGCTTCTCCTTCCCGAAAGCCTGTTGATGACGGTCGCGCGGTCGACCTTGAAATCGATAACGAGATCGACTGCCGTTATTTTGTCCAGCGCCTGAGCCTGATTGACCGTTCTGGGGAATCCGTCCAGGATAAAGCCTTTTTCGCAATCCGGCTCTTTCAGCCTCGCGTCCACGATGCCTACCACGACCTCGTCGGGCACCAACAGCCCTTTATCGATAAAGCTCTTTGCGTAAAGTCCTATCTCGGTGCCTTTCGCGATATTGGAGCGGAAGGCGTCCCCCGTCGAAATGTGGGGGATGCCGTAACGCTCTTTCAAATTCACCGCCTGCGAGCCTTTGCCGGCTCCCGGCGCTCCCAAAAGTATAAGGTTCATATTATTTGAGGAATCCCTTGTTGTTCTTGACGAGCAGCTGACTTTCGAGTTGCTTCTGGAACTCGAGAGCCGTGGAAACGACTATCAGCAGTCCCGTAGCGCTGAAAGCGTTGCCCAGTCCCAGCGCTTCGAACCCGTCGACCCACTGAAGTATCAGAGTGGGGATCAGCGAAATGAACGCGAGGAACAGCGCGCCGAACAGCGTCAGTCTGTTGTTGACTTTTCTGAGGTACGCGGCGGTGGACTGTCCTGGACGTATGCCCTGGAGGAAGCCTCCGTTTTGCTGCAGCATCTGTGCCACGTCGTCGGGGTTGAACTGTATCTGCGAATAGAAGTACGCGAAGAAGATTATCAATATGAACATGATAAGCGGATACAGGTTGCCGCCCGAGCCCAGCCATTTGGACCAGAACAGACCGAATTCGCTGCTGCCTGCCTGGGCAAACTGGATGATCATTTCGGGGAACATTATCAGCGAGGACGCGAAGATTATCGGCATGACGCCGCTGGCATTGACCTTCAACGGAATGTAGGTGGTCTGTCCGCCGTACATCTTGTTGCCCTTGATCCTCTTTGCATACTGGACGGTGATCTTTCTTTCGGACATATCGATGAACACGATGATCAGGAAGAGTACGAACACCAACAGTACGAATCCGATCAGGAACCATATTCCCGACGTGTCGCCGCTGTCGAGCTGCGAGGGGATCACGGAATACATCGCCGTCCACACGCTGGTTCCGAGCGAAGAAATGATACCTATGAAGATTATAAGGGACGTTCCGTTGCCGATACCGTATTCGGTGATGCGTTCCGCGAGCCACATGACCAGCGAAGAACCGCCTACCAGAATAATGACTATCAGCATCATCGTGCATATCATATCCGCCTGATTCTCGGTATCGCCCGTAAAGACGGGAATTATGGCGTCACGCCACAAAAACATAACGCCGATAGCCTGGATCAGAGCCAGTAAAACCGCAACGTAACGGGTATATTGAGTCAGCTTTTTGCGACCCTCCTCACCCTCTTTGCTGAGTTTTTCGAGCTTGGGGATAATAAGCGTCAACAGCTGCATGATAATGAAGCTGTTGATGAACGGTACTATACCCAGAGCGAAAAGCGTACCGTAAGAAAACGCTTGACCCGTTACTGCCGAAAGCATCAGACCGAAATCCGTCTGCCCCGCCGAACCGAAAATCGAGGCGGAATCCAGACCCGGAATCGGTAAGAAGCAACCGATACGGTACACCAGCAAGAGCACGAGTGTAATCAGCATCTTCTTGCGTATCTCGGGGGATAAAAAGGCGTTTTTTATGGTTTGAAACATTTAAAGTACCTCTCGAGTATTAAACGGTTTCAGCCTTGCCGCCTGCTTTTTCGATTTTTTCCGCAGCCGATTTGGTGAACTTTTTGGCTTTTACGACGATTTTCTTGTCAAGTTCGCCGTCGCCCATAACTTTCAACCCGTAAGGCATCGCCTTTTTGACGAGTCCCGCATTGACGAGAAGCTCGAGGTCGATGACGGTTCCGTCCTGGAAGTTGTTGAGATCGCCTACGTTGATTAAGGAATACTCGGCGGAGAAGTGATTTTTGAATCCTCTCTTAGGTACCCTTCTGGTAAGAGGCATCTGTCCGCCTTCGAAGCCGGGACGAACGCCGCCGCCGCTTCTGGCCCATTGACCTTTATGTCCCTTACCGCTCGTTTTGCCGAGTCCGGAACCTATGCCTCTGCCAAGTCTTTTTGCGGGAGTTACCGCGCCGGGCGCGGGAGCAATCGTATGGATTTTCATAATGCCTCCTTTATTCCTTGACTTCTTCGACTTTCACCATATGCGATACTTTGAATATCATACCGCGGATAACGGGATTGTCGTCGTGAATTCTGCTGGCGCCGACCTTGTTGAGTCCCAGCGCCTTGACGTTAGCCTTTTGATTTTCAAGGCAACCTATTGTGCTTTTTACGAGCGTAACTTTTATCTTAGACATCAGATTATACCTCCTTAGCCCAGAATCTCTTCTACGCTCTTGCCGCGCAGAGCAGCGTATTCCTCTGCGGTCTTAAGCGCTTTCAAGCCGGCGATGGTGGCTTTTACGGAGTTGATGGGGTTGGTCGTGCCGATGCACTTGGTGCGGATGTCCTTTATACCGCTGACCTCGAGCACCTGACGCACGGCGCCGCCCGCGATAACTCCGGTACCTTCTTCGGCGGGGAGCATCAAAACTTTGCCTCTGCCGAACACGCCGGTAACCGCATGGGGAATGGTGCTTTCCTTGGTGGAAACGGTGAACATCGCCTTTTCCGCCGCTTTGGTCGCCTTTTCGATCGCTTCGGGAACTTCGGCGGCTTTACCGGTACCGGCGCCTACCCTGCCCTTTCCGTCGCCGACGACTACCAGCGCGGCAAAACGCATGTTACGACCGCCCTTGACAACCTTGGTGACGCGGTTGACCGATACTGTCTTTTTGATGAGATCGTCTTTGGGCTCTCTGTTGAATCTTTCTCTGTCATTTCTTGCCATTTCTGTATCTCCCTTGGATTACTCCGCCGCGTTATCGGATTTGCCGATAGCGAGACCCGCCTTGCGGGCGCCGTCCGCGAGCGCTGCCACTCTGCCCGTGTAAACGTATCCGCCGCGGTCGTAAACGACTTCGGTGATACCCTTTTCGAGCGCCTTCTTGGCGATGGTTTCGCCCACTATGGCGGCTGCTTCGACCTTGGTCTTGCCTGCCACGGCTTTGGCGACGTCGGCTTGTTTGGTGTTCGCCGCGACCAGCGTTACGCCGGCAACGTCGTCGATGATCTGAGCGTAAATGTTCTCGATGGAACGGGTAACGCAAAGACGCGGTCTCGCGGCGGTACCGCTGAGGTGATGACGAAGTCTTCTGTGTCTGTTCTGCCTGACGGCATTTTTATTAGCTTGCTTAAACATTCTTCGATCCTCCTACTATTTACCCGCGGTCTTGCCTTCTTTGCGCAGTATCGTTTCGTCCTTGTAACGGATCCCGTAGCCGTGATAAGGTTCGGGTTTCCTGATGGTCTTGATATCCGCGGCGAACTGACCTACCAGTTCCTTGTCGATTCCCTTGACCGAGATCTCGGTGGGAGAAACGACCTCGAGTTTCAATCCGGCGGGAGGCACTACGTCGACCGTATGGCTGTATCCGACCGTCAGAACGACCTTGTCGCCCTGCTGAACGGCTTTGTAACCTACGCCGTTGATGATGAGGTTCTTGGCATATCCTTTCTCGACGCCGACAACCATGTTGTGTATCAACGCGCGGTACAGACCGTGCGCCGCCTTTACGGCTTTTTCCTCGCTGGAGCGGGTAACGTGTACGACGCCGTCCTCAACGGTTACGTTGATCTTATCGTTCTCGATTTTACGCGTAAGGGTACCCATAGGTCCTTTTACGGTAACGACGCGGTCTTTGAACTCAACCGAAACGCCCGCGCCCAATTTAATCGGTGCTCTACCTATTCTGGACATATCCGACCTCCTACCAAACGTAAGCGAGAACTTCGCCGCCCGCGCCGAGAGCGCGCGCTTTCTTGTCGGTCATGACGCCCTTAGAAGTAGAAATTATCGCGACGCCCAGTCCGCCCAGAACCTTGGGCAGAGCGTCGGACTTTGCGTACACGCGCAGTCCGGGCTTGGATATTTTCTTCAGACCGTTGATGACCTTTTCTTTTTGTGCCGTATATTTAAGCTCGATACGAATGACGTCCTGAGCCCCTTCAGTCTTGACGATCTCGGCGGATTTGACGTAGCCTTCCTCGACGAGGATGTCGGCTATCGCCGCTTTGATCTTGGAAGCGGGGATATCTACGCTTTCCTTCTTGACGGTAAGCGCGTTGCGGATACGAGTCAGCATATCTGCGATGGGATCTGTATGTGTCATATATACCTCCTACCAGCTTGCCTTGCGAACGCCGGGGATTTCGCCCTTGTACGCGAGCTCTCTGAAGCAAATTCTGCAGATGCCGTATTTACGGAGAACCGCGTGAGGTCTGCCGCAAATAGAGCAACGGGTGTACTCGCGGGTGGAGTACTTTTGCTTTCTCTGTTGTTTATTTTTCAAAGAAGTCTTTGCCATTTATGTCGTCCTCCTGATTACCTGGCAAAGGGCATTCCGAGCAGTTTCAAAAGCTCTTTTGCCTCTTCGTCCGTCTTGGCGGTTGTTGTGATGCAAATGTCGAAACCTCTGACTTTTTCGATCTGATCGTAAGCGATCTCGGGGAAGATCAGCTGTTCCTTGATGCCCATAGAATAGTTGCCTCTGCCGTCGAAGGATTTACCGGATATACCTTTGAAGTCCCTGACGCGGGGAAGAGCTATCGAGATAAGCTTGTCGAAGAAGTTCCACATTCTGTCGCGGCGGAGCGTAACCATGGCGCCGACCTGCTGTCCTTCTCTGACTTTGAAGTTCGCGACGGAGTTCTTCGCCTTTGTGGGAACGGACTTCTGACCGGCGATCATCTCGAGTTCGTTGGTCGCCATCTGCATCGATTTGGAGTTGTCCTTGATGTCGCCAAAACGCATGTTCAAAACGACCTTTGCGATTTTCGGAACTTCCATAACCGTCTTGTATCCGAAGGTCTTCATCAAAGCGGGAACGACCTCCGTGTTGTATTTGACCTGCATCCTGCTGATTTCTCTGACAGCGGGCTTGGTCTCTGCTGCTACTGCTTTTTTAGCCATTTTCGGTCGCCTCCGTTATTATTCTTCGCTCTTTTGAGCTTCCGCCGCGGGTGCGTTGGTCTCCGCTACGGTCGCCGCGGGTGCGGTATCGACCTGTGCGTTATCCGCCGGAGCGGCTTTCTTCCTGCGGGCGGTCGCCTTAGCCTTGGTGGCTTTCTTCGCGGTCGCCTTCTTGGTTACGAGCGTAGCGCCGCACTTTTTGCAATAGCGCTCTCTCTTGCCGTCCTCGCCGATGCGGTAGCCTACTCTGGTGGGCTTGTTGCATGCGGAGCAGATGGGCATGACGTTGGAAATATCCACGCTGCCGGGTTGCTCCACGAGTCCGCCCTTGTCGCTGGCTTTTCTCGCTTTCACGGCCTTGGTGTTGACGGTCTTTAACCCGTCGCCCTCGATAAGCACGCGGTGCTTTTCTTTGTTGACGGCGCTGATGCGGGCGGTCTTGCCCTTATCTTTGCCGGTTATGATCATGACGTAATCGTCCTTTTTAACGCTGTACTTTGTCATTTCAGCCTCCTTACAGCACTTCGGGTGCCAAAGATACGATCTTCATATAGTCCTTCTCGCGCAGTTCTCTCGCGATGGGTCCGAAGATACGGGATCCGCGGGGCTGTTTCTGGTTATCTATTATGACAGCCGCGTTGTCGTCGAATTTGATGTGCGTGCCGTCCTTGCGCATGATACCTTTGTGGGTACGGACGATGACGGCTTTCACGACGTCGCCCTTCTTGACGGTGCCGCCGGGGGTCGCCGTCTTTACCGAAGCGATGATAACGTCGCCGATATTGCCGCTTCTGACATACGAACCGCCCAATACGCGGATGCACATAATTTCCTTTGCGCCGGAGTTGTCGGCCACTTTCAATCTTGTCTGAGGTTGTATCATTGTCTGCCTCCCGTTACTTAGCCTTTTCTATGATGTTGAGAAGGCGCCAGTTTTTGTCTTTGGACAACGGACGGGTCTCCATGACCTCCACTTTGTCGCCTACGCCGCACTGATTCAGCTCGTCGTGCGCTTTCAGTTTCTTGGTGCGCATTACGTACTTTTTATACAGAGGGTGCTTGACCTTTTGCTCGACGGCGACGACGATGGTCTTGTCCATCTTGTCGCTGATAACTACGCCGACTCTGGTTTTTCTGAGATTTCTTTCCATCGTTCAATCCTCCTTAAGCCTTCTTTGCGCGGCTGCGGGTCTTTTTGACCTTCTCGGGCTCGACGGATATTCCGAGCTCTCTTTGACGCAGTACGGTCTTGGCTCTGGCAATATCTCTCTTGCAAACTACCAATACGTTGGTGTTGGAAAGCTGATTGGTGGAGTTTTTGAACCTAAGTTCCATAAGCTCCGCTTTCAGTTCCGCGACCTTGTTCTGCAGTTCTTCGTTAGTCATTTCGAAAAAGTTCTTAGCTTTCATATCGTCACCGCCTTATTCCGCTTTCTCGAGATCGCTCTTCTTCGCGACCTTGCACTTGATGGGAAGTTTGTTCGCAGCAAGACGGAGAGCTTCTTTCGCGATTTCTTCCTGAACGCCCGCCATTTCGAACATAACTCTGCCGGGTTTTACTACCGCTACCCAGAATTCGGGAGCGCCCTTACCGGAACCCATTCGGGCTTCGGCGGGATGCTTCGTAACGGGCTTGTGGGGGAAGATGTTTACCCATACCTGTCCGCCACGTTTGATATATCTGGTCATCGCGACACGCGCCGCCTCGATCTGATTGGATTTGATCCAGCCGGGCTCGGTCGCGACCAAACCGTATTCGCCGTAAGCAATCTTGTTGCCGCGGAGCGCCTTACCGGTCATTCTGCCGCGGTGTTGCTTTCTTCTTTTAACTCTTTTAGGCATCAACATATCAGTCTTTACCTCCTTTCGCTTTGAAAACTTCGCCCTTGTACACCCACGCTTTCACGCCGATGATGCCGTAGGTGGTGTGCGCTTCGGCAAAGCCGTAATCGATGTCGGCGCGGAGCGTCTGCAGAGGAATGGAACCCTCGTGATAGCTCTCGCTCCTGGCTATTTCGGCGCCGTCCAGACGTCCGGATACCATCGTTTTGATACCCTTGGCGCCCGCTCTCATCGCTCTGCCCATCGAATACTTCATCGCCCTGCGGAAAGGAGTCCTCTTTTCCAGCGAAGCCGCGATGTTTTCGGCTATCAGCTGAGCGTCGGTGTCGATATGCTTTACTTCGTGGACGTTGACGTTGAAGGTCTTGTCGGGTCCGACGATCTTGCGGATGGCCGCATTGATCTGGTCGATGCCCTTTTCGACTTTCTTGCCGCTCTTTTCGACGGTGGTCGCCACGGCGTCAGAGGAAGCCGTTGCGGTGATCTCGCGCTCTTTGGTGTTTCTGTTGAGCTTGCCGACCGCCACGCCTACTCTGCCGCAGTATATATCGATTTTGATGTTGCTGGCGGCTCTGTCGATCTTGATCGAGGAGATAGCCGCGTCATAGTAGTTCTTTTTCAGGTACTTGCGGATCTCGTTGTCCTCTTTCAGGTTCTTGCCGAAATCCTTTTTGTTCGCGTACCAGGTGCTGCTCCAGGGAGCGTTGATACCTACTCTCAAACCATGCGGATTAACTTTTTGTCCCATTTTGTCCTCCTGCTTACTTTGCCGCGTCGAGAATGACGGTGATGTGGCTGGTGCGCTTCAGAATACGCGCGCCTCTGCCCTTGGATCTCGCTCTCATACGCTTGAGAGTGGGTCCCTGATCGGCAAAGCACTCGGCAACGTAAAGCGTGTCTTTGTTCATGCTGAGGTTGTTTTCGGCATTGGCAGCCGCGGAATTGACAACCTTCAGAATAGGCTCGGATGCGGCCTTGTTCATCTGGGAAAGGAGCGCTACGGCTTCGTTATAGCTCTTGCCGCGGACAACGTCCAATACGCTTCTGACCTTGTAGGGGGACATTCTGACCATTCTGGCGACCGCGTAGGGACGCGTGTCTTTGTTCTCGAGTCTGGCCTTGGCTTTTTCTCTGATTCTGGTAGCCATATTTTACCTCCTACTTTTTGCCGGTCGCGGCTTTGCTGCCGGCGTGGCCGCGGAAGGTTCTGGTGGGCGCGAATTCGCCCAGCTTCAAACCAACCATATCTTCGGTGACGTAGACGGGAACGTGCTTCCTGCCGTCGTGAACGGCGATGGTGTGTCCGACGAATTCGGGGAATATCGTCGACGCTCTCGACCAGGTCTTCACGGGTTTTTTATCGCCCGATTCGTTCATTGCGACTATTCTTTTCATAAGGCTTTCTTCGCAGAAAGGACCTTTTTTGACTGATCTACTCATCTCGCTGCCTCCTAATTAACGCGCTTGATAATCATCTTGGAAGACTTAGCCTTCTTGCTGCGGGTCTTATATCCGAGCGCGGGCTTGCCCCAAGGAGTGACGGGGGACGGCATACCGATCGGGCTCTTGCCTTCGCCGCCGCCGTGCGGGTGGTCGCAGGGGTTCATGACCACGCCGCGGACGGTGGGTTTGACGCCCATGTGACGGGTCTTGCCCGCTTTACCGACGCTGACGTTCTCGTGTTCGAGATTGCCCACCTGACCGATGGTAGCCTTGCATCTGATGTTGACGTAACGCATTTCGCCGGAGGGCATACGCAGAGTGGCTTTTCCGCCCTCTTTCGCCATCAGCTGAGCGCTGACGCCCGCCGAACGCGCGATCTGTCCGCCCTTTCCGGGTTGCAGCTCGATGTTATGAACGGTGGTGCCGACGGGGATGTCCGAAAGCATCAGTGCGTTGCCCGCCTTGATGTCGGCGCCCGAGCCGCTGATAACGGTGTCGCCCACGTTCAGACCTACGGGAGCGAGGATATAACGCTTTTCGCCGTCCGCGTAGTTCAGGAGCGCGATGTTGGCGCTGCGGTTGGGATCGTACTGTATCGAGTGAACCTTGGCGGGAATTCCGTCCTTGTTCCTCTTGAAGTCGATGATCCTGTATTTGTTACGGTTACCGCCGCCGATGTGTCTGACGGTGATTCTGCCCAGATTGTTTCTGCCGCCGGATTTGTTAAGGCTGACGATGAGGCTTCTTTCGGGCGTCGTCGAAGTGATCTCGGCGAAATCCGATACGCTCATGTTGCGGCGCGCGGGCGAGGTAGGTTTATATCTGATAACTGCCATCTTTCATCCTCCTTTACGCCAAGCTCTCGAAGAACTCGATCGCTTTGCTGTCCGCGGTCAAAGTGACGTACGCCTTTTTGTAAGACGCGGTCTTGCCCTCGTCCTTTCTGCCGGCGCGGCGAACTTTACCGCTGACTCTGACGGTGTTGACCTTTGCTACGGTCACGCCGAAAATATGCTCTACCGCCGCCTTGATTTGGGTCTTGGTGGCTTTTTTCTGAACTTTGAACACGTATCTTTTCGAAGAAATGCCGTCGAAGCTCTTCTCGGAAAGCACGGGCTTTATTATGATATCGTGATAATTACTCATTGCCGTAAGCCTCCTCTACTGCCTTTACCGCGTCCAGAGTGAATATGCACTTATTGACTCTTACCACGTCGTACACGTTGATGAGCGTGGACGGAGCGAGAGTGAGTTCTGCGATATTCCTGGAGGCGCGAAGGATGCCTTCGTTCGCGTCCACAGTTACGAGCATCGCGGTCTTGTCTACGCCGAGGTTTTTCAAAATCGCGGCGACTTCTTTGGTTTTATTGTTCTCGAGCACGACTTTGTCAAGGATAATGACGTCGCCGTCCCGGAACTTCTTGCTGATTGCGCTGACCATGGCGCCGTCGCGCATCTTCTTGTTGATTTTCTTAGAGAAATCTCTGGGCTTGGGAGCAAACACAACGCCGCCGTGCGTCCATTGCGGAGCGCGGATACTGCCCTGACGGGCGCGGCCGGTGCCCTTCTGACGCCACGGCTTGATGCCGCCGCCCCTGACTTCGGTGCGGGTCAAAGCCGATTTCGTTCCCTGACGCTTGTTCGCCAGCTGCGCTACGACAACCTGGTGAATGAGGGGTTCGTTATATTCGGCGTTGAATACGGCGTCGCTGAGTTCTACTGTCTTCACTTTCTTACCGAGTGTGTTTAATACTGCAGCTTTCATATGCGTATCTCCTTAACCTATTTGAACCATTTGGAGCCGCGCGCCTTTTTCAAGGACTCTTTCACGATGACGAGAGAGTTCTTGGGTCCGGGTATGCCGCCCGCGATAAGTATTACGTTACGATCGCCGTCAACCTTGACAACTTCGAGGTTCTGTATGGTTACGCGCTCGTGTCCGTATTGACCCGCCATCTTCTTGTTCTTGAAAACGCGGGAAGGGGTCGAGTTCGCGCTGAGGGAACCTACCGAACGGTGTATGGGTCCGGTACCGTGCGACATAGGTCCTATGCGGTGCGCGTTCCATCTTTGTATAACGCCGGTAAAGCCTCTGCCCCTCGTGGTTCCGGTAACGTCCACGCGGTCGCCTACGGCGAACACGTCGCATTTGATGACGTTGCCCACGGCGTAATCGGCGCTGTTTTCGAGTTTAAGCTCTCTGAGATACTTCATGGGAGCGACTTTCGCTTGGGCAAAGATGCCCTGCACGGGCTTGGAAATATTCTTCGCCTTCTTCTCGGTATAGGCTTCGTATCCGACTTTCAGCGCGCTGTAACCGTCTTTTTCCACGGTCTTGACCTGAACTACCGAACAAGGACCCGCCTGAACCACGGTAACGGGGATCACCGTGCCGTCCGGTGTGAATATCTGGCTCATTCCGATTTTTTTACCAAGTATAGCTTTCTTCATTATGAGCCTCCTTACAGTTTGATCTGAATGTCCACGCCCGCGGGAAGATCCAGCTTCATCAGCGAATCCACGGTACGCGCGGAACTGTTGTAAATGTCGATAAGACGCTTATGCGTGCGAAGTTCGAATTGCTCGCGGCTGTCTTTGTACTTGTGCGGGGAACGGAGAATCGTTACGATTTCCTTCTCCGTGGGTAGCGGTATAGGTCCCGAAATGCTGGCGCCGGTACTCTGAGCGGCATCTACTATTTTCGCGCAAGATGCGTCAATCAGATTGTGGTCGTAAGCTTTCAGCTTGATTCTGATCTTTTGACCTGCCATTTATTGTGTCCTCCTTCGATATCTTTTCATTACCACGCTGCCGCGTGTTTTTCCGAATCCCGTTTTTTTACGGCTTAACGCCGTCAACTGAAATCGGATATACTGTGTGCCTCCGGAATTGACGTTCGTCGAACGCAATATTCCATCGTCGGCCACTTAAACGAGCGGTTTTACAGGAAATGACGCAAAATCCTCGTAGCCAGCCTGTCTATAATAGCAAACACCCGGGAAGTAGTCAACCGAAATAACATACTTTTTCAAATTTTTTTAAAAAAGTTTTCAAAGCGCACACAATATATTGGGTACAAAGAACTTTATACCCCATTCTAACAGAAAAACATATGTATTTGCAAGACAAACGCGCAAATATTTTTACGCATTCATATGTCCGTAATCCCATATATCGGGAAAAAAGAAACGCGTAAGCGAATACGCATATGCGCTCTGCCGCGAGGAGCGAGGTCGCCGGCGCGCATATGCTCAAAAAAAACACCGGATCCGGGCGTCAAGCCGCCGCTCTCAGGAAAGCTATAACAATAAAATATGTTCGCGCGTGCGCGCATGAACTCCGCGATATATGCCTTTTGCCCTTGCAAAGCCCGCGCCTTTACGATATAATCGGAGACGGAGGTAAAATATGAAAAAATTCATGCAGGACGATTTTTTACTTCAGACGCCTTCGGCGCAAAAACTATACGCCGCCGTTTCCGATACTCCGATAATAGACTACCACTGTCATCTGGACGCAAAGGAAATCTACGAAAACGTGAAATTCGAAAACCTTACCGAAGCGTGGCTGAAAGCCGACCACTATAAATGGCGCGCAATGCGAAATATGGGCGTAAGCGAGGAACTGATCACCGGCAATGCCTCGGATTATGATAAATTTGTAGCTTGGGCAACAGTTATGCCCTACCTGGCGGGCAATCCTTTATACCATTTTTCGCATCTCGAACTCAAAAAATACCTTGGGATAGACGAGGCTCTTTCTCCCGAAACGGCAGAAAAAATCTGGAATATGGCAAAAAATGTATTGTCGGATACAGGAGCACGCCAAATAATGGAGAAAGCGAATGTCGAGGCGGTCATTACCACCAACGACCCTACCGAAACGCTGGAATACCATGTTAAACTGAAAAAAGAAAATTTCCGCATAAAGGTATTGCCGGCTTTCCGTCCGGACAAGGCGCTGAATATCGAAAAGCCGGGATTCAACGCTTACGTTAAAGTCCTTGCCGCGTCGGCAGGAACAGAAATAACCGATCTCGACTCCCTGAAATACGCGCTAAAAACGCGACTCGATTATTTCGTTTCGTCGGACGCGGTCGCAAGCGATCACGGACTCGATTACGTACCCGCCTATTCTTCTGAGGCGTTGAGTGCGGAAACCGTTTTCGGATGCGTTCTGTCGGGTAAGCCCGTTACTAAAGCGGATACGGACAATTTCAAATTCGAAATGCTCCGTTTCCTTGGAACGGAATACTATAAACGCGGTATGGTTATGGAAATTCATTTCGGCTGCGTAAGGAACCCCAATTCCGTTACATTTGCACAAATCGGAGCCGATTCGGGCTTCGACTGTATCAGGCGCGACACCGACGCGGACAATCTGTTCGCGCTCCTGGACGCTCTTCGCTCGGCGAACGCGTTGCCGAAAACGCTTTTGTTCTCGTTGAATCCCGCGGACAACGACTTCCTGGTCTCTCTTTCGGGAGCATTCAACGACGACGCGGACGGAATAAAAGGCAAAGTACAGCAAGGCAGCGCATGGTGGTTCAACGACCATTTCGACGGAATGAACAAACAGATCTCGACGTATGCCGCAGGCATGCCGATAGATTCGTTTATTGGCATGCTCACCGACTCCAGAAGTCTTTTGTCCTATGCAAGACACGATTATTTCCGCAGGATACTTGCAAACTACCTCGGAAATCTGGTCGAAAGCGGAATGTATCCGGAAAACTGTTTCGGATACCTCGAAAAGATCGCGCGCGACGTCGCCTACGAAAACGTCAAGGCGTATTTTAATTTGTAACCGTGATACGTTAAACGCAACGCGGCGGTAAAAATACCGCCGCGTTTTTTTAGATTCTTACTCGGTTTTAACGGGAGCGTTCGGTATCCGAAGCATATTTTCCGTTCACTCGCATCGCGTTCAGTATCGCTATTACGGCGACGCCGACGTCCCCGAACACCGCCACCCACATATTCGCAAGACCTAAAGCGGAAAGGATCAGGATAGCAGCTTTAACCGCTACCGAGAAAATTATGTTCTGATACACGACCGCCATTGTCTTTCTCGCGATACGTTTTGCAAGAGGTATTCCTTTTAAATCGTCGTGCATCAGCACTATATCCGACGCCTCAATCGCCGCGTCGGAGCCGACGCCGCCCATTGCTATACCGATGTCCGAACGCATCAGCACGGGCGCGTCGTTGATACCGTCGCCAACGAAGCTCAGAACTTCTTTTTCGGACTTTCGGGCTAACAAACTTTCGACTTCGGATACCTTATCGCCGGGAAGCAGCGACGCTTTGTATTCGCTGACTCCGATCTCGGAGGCAACGCGCGCGGCGGTAAGTTCGTTGTCACCCGTCAGCATCACGGTCTTGGCGCCCAGTGCGTTCAGCTCGCCCACGACTTCCTTTGCCTCCGGTTTTATCTCGTCGCCGATAAGGATGTATCCCATGTATCTGTCGTTTTCGGCGATATATACCACCGTTCCCGCTCCGCTCGCGGGGGCGTATTCTATACTATAGCGCGCCATCAGCTTTTCGTTCCCGGCAAGGATGCGGCTTCCTTCTTTTTCCGCGACGACGCCTTCGCCCGCTTCGTTGGTGATGACGTACGTATTGTCGGGTTCGCCGCCGTATGCGTCGAGCACCGAACGCGCTATCGGGTGCGAAGAGCCCTGCTCAGCGTTCGCCGCGAGGCGCATAAGCTCCTCTTTTTCGACTCCGTCCGCGGTGGTGACGCCCGCTATGACGAAGTTTCCTTTTGTCAGAGTGCCCGTTTTATCGAACACAAATATATTCGCTTTGTTGAATTTCTCGAGGTAGTTGCTGCCCTTTATCAATATACCGTATTTTGACGCCTGACCGATGCCCGCAAAAAACGAAAGCGGTATCGATATCACCAGCGCACAGGGGCAGGACACAACCAAAAAGCTCAGCGCACGATATATCCACGTCGACCACATCCCCGTGACCGCGCCGGGCACAACGGCAAGGACGACGGCGACGAGCACGACGGCTGGAGTATAGTATTTTGCGAATTTCGTGATGAAGTTTTCGGCTTTAGACTTCTCGGAAGCGGCGTTCTCGACAAGATCCAATATCTTCGACACGGTGGAATCGTAAAATTCCTTCTCGACCCTGACCTCTATTTGCGAATCGAGGTTTACCGAGCCGCTGATGACGGTGTCGCCTACGGCGACGTCGCGCGGCATCGATTCGCCCGTCAAAGCCTTGGTGTCGAGCGACGCGGTGCCCGAAACGACTATGCCGTCGAGCGGTATCTTTTCGCCGGGATTTACGAGTATGGTTTCTCCTACGGCTACCTCGTCGGGACTCACCCTTTCGTTTGAAGCCCCGCGGATTACGTTCGCGTAATCGGGCCTCAAGTCCATAAGCGCGGATATGGAACGCCTGGATCTTACCGTAGCGTAATCCTGGAAGAACTCGCCAACCTGGTAGAACAAAAGCACAGCGCAGGCTTCGTCGAAGCCCTCTATCTCCTCACCGGAAACGCCCCTGTAAATAGCTAGGGCGAACGCGCCCAAAGTCGCTATGCACATCAGAAAGTTCTCGTCGAACACCTGCCCGTGCGCTATGTTCCTGACGGCGCGCCACAAAACGTCGTAGCCTATCGCGATATATACCGCAAGGTACAAGATAAACGGCAGCACCCAGGAGCTGCTTCCCGAAAACACATTCCCGAGGACGACGCTCTTATCGACGATGAATATCACTAAAAACGCCAGGAGGGAGCATACGATCCGTATGAGGTTCCTTTTCTGTTTTTTCGTTAATTGATATTTCATATCCGTATTTATATTTATATTTCGGATACCGAATATCGATGTTCGGTTACCTGATAAGGATTTTACAATCGGGTTCCACTCTCTTGGAAACCTTGACTACTTCCTTCAGAACGTCCTCGAAACGCGCGTCCTCGGCTTCGAGAGTCAAACGCTGTCCCATGAAATTCACGCTCGCGGAATGTACTCCGTCCACTTTGCAGATGGCGCGTTCCATCTTTGCCGCGCAGTTTGCGCAATCGAGATCTTCGAGTTTAAATACCTTTTTCATATATGACCTCCCGGTTTTATTTTTTTATTTTTTTGTTGAACATTTACTCGATTGAATAATTGTTCAATTGATTTTCTTTTTTAATCGGGATCTCTCCCGATTGTTTCATACCTTACGTTTTGCGTAAGTATGGTTTTAATAATTTATATCAATGTTCTCCCCGCCTCGTTAGCGGTATTCGGTGCCTTATGGCAACGCTCTTTCGCTCGCGTTGCGGCTCCCCTGCCGTTCTCCCCCTATTCTCACATGCGTGATCCCGCATTCGAGGGCACTATCCGCCCGGCTGTCGTCCGACGAACGAACGGACTTCCCTATTGATATCACCGTAAGGTGCGCGGCTTCGGGCGGTTTCGCTTCTAACGTTTCCCCGTGTGCCTTATGTGCTCCAGTCCGCATTCGAGGATCTCCGCCACATGGCTGTCGTCGAGCGAATACTTGACTTCCTTTCCCGCTTTTATGCCCTTTACGAGGCGCGCGTTGCGCAGCACTCGGAGTTGATGCGATACCGCGGAAACGCTCATCTCGAGCATCGACGCTATCTGTCCCACGTTGAAGTCGCCCGTCCCGAGACACGATAATATCTTCGTTCTCGTCGAATCGCCGAACACTTTATATAGTTCGCTAAGTTCGTATATCTCCTCTTCGGTGGGAAGAGCTTTGTTTACGCTTCCGATAGGATCGACTCCCTTTTTTTCGGTCATATCCGCTCCTTTCGTTTGAACGCTTCTTCAACTGTTCAAGTATATTATATGTCCGCACGCGCCGCCTGTCAACTCTTTTTCGATAGTTTTCTAAATATTTTTTTAGGCGCGCGGCGGCGTCTTTTACAGATCCTCGAAGACCTCTTTCAGCGCTTCGAGCATAGAGTCTATTTCGGACTTGGTAATGATGAGCGGAGGCACGAAACGCATCACTTTATGCCCGCATACGTTCAGTATAAATCCCTTTTCGAGCATTGTTTTATAGATTTTATTCGCGATTTCTTCGTTTTCCATCTCCATTCCGACTACCAGACCCATACCGCGCACGTCCTTGACATACGGCGAAACAATCTTTTTCAGTCCTTCTTTCAGATATTCTCCGTTTTCTCTGACGGCTTCCATGAAGCCCGGCTCGCGCAGTTTCGTACATACCGCGTACCCGACGGCGCACGCCAAGGGATTCGCGCCGAAAGTGGTGCCGTGATCGCCCGGTTTCCACGCCGCGGCAACCTCGTCGGTCGCCATACACGCGGAGACGGGGAATCCGCCGCCTATTCCTTTTGCCGAGGACACTATATCGGGCTTTACGCCGTACTGCTCGAACGCCCAGAACGTACCGGTTCTCGCCGCGCCCGTCTGTACTTCGTCGAAAATCAGAAGTTGTCCGTTAGCAGCGGTCAGTTCGCGCGCTTTTTCCAGATACTCTTTAGTCGCGGGAACAATACCGCCCTCGCACTGTATCGGCTCCACCATAAACGCGGCGACCTCTGGGTCGGAAAGCGCTTTTTCCAAAGCCGCGATATCGTTAAACGGAACGTAAATACCGATACCGCCGGGCAAAGGCGAAAAAGGTTTGTTGTACTGTTCCTGTCCGGTGGCGGTCACCGTTGCAAGCGTTCTGCCGTGGAAAGAGTGCAGCGCCGATACTATCTTATACTTGTTTTCGCCGCGCTGATAAAAATATTTTCTGGCGAGTTTGATGGCGCATTCGTTGGCTTCGGCGCCCGAATTGCCGAAAAAGGCTTTGTTCAGGTGCGTGCCGCGCATCAGCACTTCCGCCATCAGCCCGCGCGCTTCCGAATAAAAATAGTTTGAAACGACGGCTACCTTGTGCGCCTGTTCGGTGAGCGCGTTCGTAAATACAGGGTGGTCGTAACCCAGGCAGTTGACCGCGATACCCGCAAGAAAATCAAGGTAAGTTTTACCCTCGGAATCGGTCAGATAACAGCCCTTTCCCTTCTCGAAGGCAATATCCACGGGCGAATAAGTATTCATAAAATACTTTTTATCACGCGCTTTGATGGTTTGAAAATCAGACATTTTATTTTTCTCCTTTCACGTTGCCGAATCGTTATTCGGCTGAATATTATGCGTAAACCAGATATTCCGCTATCGCCAGCACTCCCAAAGTAGCGGCGAACAGCACAAGGTGTATCTTGATGCTCCATTTGAACCAGGTTCCGTAATCGACCGTCGTCAGTCCGAGTATCAGTAAAAGTCCCGCGTTCGTTGGGAGAATGACGTTCGAGAACCCGTCCGCGAACGCGAACGCAAGTACCGCTACCTGCGGATGGATACCCACAAGCGAACACAGATCGAATATCATAGGCATCAGCAAAAGCGCTTTTGCCGAGCCTGACTGAATGAATATTTCGAACACGAAAATTATCAGATAAATTAGTATCGTCGTGCCGAAACCGCCCTTGTCGCCGATAAGCGTTATGAATTTATATAGTATGGTATCCATGATATCGCCTTCTTCGACGATATAGCGTATACCGCCCGCTATCAGTATCAGTATCACCGCTGGCAGAAGTCTTACCGCGCCGTAACCGAGTTCTTTAAACAGCGCTTTGCCTTTCAGCCCGCACATCAGCGAGGCGCCCACGCCCGCAATGACGTAGATGGCAAGAATTATGTACATCAGATAATCTGCAAGCGCCTTCCACGCTATGGAAGTCAGCGCGAACGCCACGACCACCAGCATCCAAACGCCGAACCACAGCAACGCTTTGTTTTTGCCTTTGTCTTCCTTGAAATCGGTAAGGCGGAAATTGAAATCGCTTTTGCGTATCGAATCCTCTTTGAATACGGGCGATCTTTCGGGATAACGCTCGATTTTTCTGGCGTAAGGATATAAAAACGCCATCAAAATTATATACGCCAGTACGAACGTCAAAATTCTAAGCCCTATACCCGAATAAAGCTCCAGACCGCCTATCGTCTGCGCCACGCCTACGGTAAAGGGATTCACCACGCCCGCGGAGAAGCCGAAACAGCTGGCGATGACCGATATGGCAAGCCCTACCAGCGCGTCCCAGCCCAGAGCGTAACACAGCATGACCACGACGGGTACCAACGGGATCAGCTCCTCGAACATGCCCGCGGTGCTGCCGAGGAACATGAAAGAAAAGCTCATCAGAAACAGCAGCAGGTACTTCCTGTGCCCGAGCTTCGCGTTTAAAAACTCGACCATATAAACCATGATTCCAGTCGCGTCCAGCGCCGTGAATACCGCGCCTATGATAAACAGTAAAATTATGATCGCCCATACGGTCATGTACCCGTCGGACGTCGGCGACAATATCATTACGGGCGCCAGGATGAACTGCCACCACTTTATCCCGTCCAGGGAAGGATCCGCGGTATAAGTACCGGGAATTATCGAGCCTTCGGCATCCCTGAGGTATGCGCCGCGCTCCAAAACGAAAGTCAGTATATACGCCGTAATAAACAACGCCAAAACCACCGCCGCGCCTATTATAACGGCGCGTTTTTCTATGTTTATGGAACGCGCGGGCTTTGCCGCGGCGCCGCTTTCGGAAGCGCCTGCGGGAGAGCTTTCGGCTTCGACCGGGGTCAAAGGCGAATCCAATTCGTCCTCTTGTACGTTCGGGTCATGATCAACGGACATTGTCTTTCTCCTTACATGCCTTTTCCGCGTCCGAAACGAAATCCTTTATCGTTTCGACGAATTCGTCGTGATAGGTTTTTATGGAACACGCGTGGCGCGCCGCCTTAAAGCTCTTGAACCGCGCGTCGGGCTTCGCTCCGTACAGGATCAGCGCGTTTTCGTAAGGCACCGTTTCGTCGCTTTCGGAATGGATTATCAACACGGAACAGCTTATCCGCTTCATGGCTTTTTCGGCGTCGCACTCATCGGAATCGAAGCGGTAAACGTACTTTACCACAAATCTTATGTACTTTGCGAAAAAGCGCCTGAGCCTTTGACTTTTAAAATAGCGCGCAAGCAATCCTTGAAAGTTTGCGTACCCGCAATACTCGATAAGGTATCCCAAATTCCCGTCTATCGCCGTAACCATTATCGCGGTAGCGGCGCCCATGCTTTCGCCGAAAACAGAGATCCGCTTACCGGGACGACGCTCGCGGATAAGCTGTAACCAGTCGACCACGTCCCACTTTTCCTTTGCGCCCATGGTCACGGTATCGCCGCCGCTGTTACCCGCGTGGCGGTGGTCGGGTATGAATACGTCAAAACCGAGCGAGCGGAACATATCCATATATTTCAGCTGGGAAATATGCGAGGAGTTGTGGCCGTGCAGGCATACCATTATTCTGTCGAAACCGAAATCGTAATAATATCCCGTTACCTCATAGCCGTATCTCGAAACGCGTTTCCATGTTTCACAAGGCACGCTCAGCCATTCGTCGGAGAATATTTTGACTGCTTTTTCGTGCGCTATCAGTTCGTCGGTCAAGCGTTTGCGCGGTTTTAAGATCTGCTTCAACGCCACCGCCGTCGAAACGAAAACAAGGAACGCCGCGATAGCGGCGGTTCCCAAAATAATCAGTATTATATATCCTGCGTTCATATTTTATCTGGCGGTATCGGCAAGTTCCTTCAGCTTCGCGATATCGTGTATGACTATTTCGTCCTTACGATAGGAAATTATCCCGTCGTTTTTCATGTTTATCATTTCCCTTGACATCGACGGACGCGAAACGTTCAGATACTCGGCCATTTCGTTACGGTTAAATCCCAGATGAATGGTCTCGGTACCCTGTTGCAGATACTTGTCGTAAAAGAGTTTGGAGATCTTTCCGCGCATGGATTTGATCTTCAAGTATTTTGCGTCGTTGTTTATCAAATCGATACGCTCCGCCAGACAGGACAGCATGTTTTCCAGAAGCTTCTGATGATGCGGGCAGTTGTTGGAGCATTGTTTCACGATAGTCGGTATAGACAGATACAACACCGTCGAATCCTCGGCAAGCACCACCGAAGTCGAAAACACTTTTTCGGGAGTGTAGCCCTCGACTTCGCCGAACATGCCGCCTACCGTCATTTCGCCGAGATTGACCAGACTTCCGTCGGGTTTCCTTAAAAATTTGACAGCGGAACCTTCCAAAATGACGCCTATTTCCTCGACGGGAGCGCCCGCTTCGGCGACTACTCTGCCGCGCGAATACTTATGGATATGTCCGTGAAGGCAATCGAACATTTTGTTGATTTCCCTGTCCTCGAAATCCTGAAAAAGCCTGTTTTTCTTAAGTATCCTGAAAATATTCATATTTTTGCTCCTTCGTCGCGCCGTCCGAAAAAATTTTTGTTGCCTCGGCAACAATCTTATTTCGATTATACAATAAGGTTCCACGATTTGCAAGACTTTTTCGGATTTTTATGTTATATTATTAAATAACAAAGCAATGCGGCGCGTCTATGCGGCAAAAATGCCTGAACGCGCCCGAATCGGAGTAAAAATGGAAAATACAGAGGCTAAATTGAAATTCGACGAATGTATCGCGGCGTTTTATTCCTCCCGCCTTGTTATCGTGGAACGTACGATCGGCGTACTGTTGAAGAACCTTGCGTCCGACCCGGAACTAATGCACGTTGTCGGAGAATCGGCTTCGTCCACCTCGTATCCCTCCGAATACGCTCTCGCCACCGAAGGCGGAGTATTCAAAATGCCCGTAACCGGCAACAAACGCGTGGTCGGGCTGACGGTCGGACTGCTGCTGCAATTCGACAAACACGAGTTGTCCGTAATCGATTTTGTTACCCGTTATTTTCCGGCGCCCACCTCTCACGAATCGTATACGGCGTTTCTGGATGCGGTGATACGACCTTTCCACAAGGCGTTTATAGCCCTGCTGAACGGCGAAAACGCCATCGCCGTTACGGAAGGCGCTCCCGAAGTCAGGGACGAATCTCTGCCCGACAACGTCAAAGAGGAAATTGCGTTCTGGTTGAAAAGTCTGATGCAACAGGTATTCCTGGCGGACGGCGCGGACGAAGGCGTCAGAAGCGACGCATCCGACGCTTTAAAAGGCATGATGTACGCCTTGGAGTTCGACAATCCTTTGCTGATAAAGGTGGTGTGGATCGCTGTAAGATATACTTTAGGCGCCCTGAATATGGGTTTCAGGGAGCTGAACTCGATTTTTGAGATACTTCGCAATTACGGGATAACTGACTGATGGGCGATTTGTTCGTTACGGGGGCGATCTCCGTACTGATGCTTTTACTGATGGCGATCCCGGGATTCGTCCTGGGCAAAATGAAATCGGTAAATTCCGAAGCCGCGGTCAAATTTTTGTCCGTGATGCTTTTGTACGTCCTGCAACCGTTCGTAACCTTCGATTCTTTTTTGAACACTCCTTACGACGGTAAAGTGCTTTTGAACATCGTGGCGGTGTTCGTATTCACCTGCGTTACGATAGGCGCGATACTGGGTATAGGCGCGCTTATCGTGCGTTTCGTACCCGCGCTGGAACCCGACTCCAAAGGCGTGATCGCATACGGCGGCGCTTTCGGCAACGTGGGGTATATGTGCATACCGTTTTTACAGTTGATGCGCCCGGGGGATTACGTCATCATACTTTATGCCACGGTATCGGTCGTCGCGTTCAATCTGATGGCGTGGACGCTCGGAAATTACGCTTTGACTCACGACAGGCGTCATATCAGTTTAAAGCGCGCCCTGCTTAATCCCCCCACGCTCTCTTTCATCATCGCGTTACCGCTGTTTTTGCTGAATATAAATTTCACCGAGGCGGCTTCGCTTACCGGCGCCGCGAAAGAACTGGTGGACGGGATAGCCGGGGTAATATCCTTCTTTTCGGACATGGTCGGACCGCTGGCGATGGTGCTGTTGGGATTGAAGCTTTCCGACATGAGCTTCAAGCAACTGTTTACCGACCCGCGCGTTTATATTTCGTCGTCGATAAAACTCGTGTTTTACCCTCTGCTCTCTGCGGCTCTGATATGTCTGATGTCGCTAATTATGAACGTATCCGAAATAAGTCTGAATCTTCTGGCGCTTTCGGCAATGCCCTGCGCTCAGAACGTGATAATGTTTTCGACGGTCTACGACAAAGACTCCGCTCTCGCGGCAAAGGAAGTTACCGTTTCAACGCTGCTGTCGATCGTTACGATACCGCTGATACTGATGCTGTTATCCGTATTACCGGCGTAAAAAATCGGGCAGCAACCCGACAGAAAAATCAAGGCACGCCGTCCGGCGTGCCTTTTTGGCAGGAGTAGTAAGAATCGAACTTACATCAAGGGGGTCAGAGTCCCTTGTGCTACCATTGCACCATACTCCAATATTCAGCTGAATATATTATTTGTCCGCCTCGTTCAGCGCGCTGACCATAACATCGGCGTCCACGCCGTGCACCATAGCCGCTTCCTCGATGGACTCGGACCTGGAGCAAGGGCATTGCAGGCAGTGCATTCCGAATTGTCCGATTAGCACTGCGGCGACCGCTTCGGGGTTTTTGGCGTTGTCCAGAACGTCTCCTATTACCATATCTTTCGTTATCATACCGTTAAACCTCCTTTGAAGTCTGAGGCTATTATATATCAACGCTTTTATTTTATCAAGCGATTTTATAAACTTTTTACGCCGCGATAAAGGCGCGTTCTATTTTCCGGGCATATTATTCCTCTGCGAAAAGCGTCTGTTCGGCCCCCTGTTAAAAATCCAAAAAGCAACCGCCTATTTTCGAAAATCGATTGACAAACCCATTCAGTTTAGATATACTATTTAAGCGCATTCGGAATGCGGGTGTAGTTCAGTGGTAGAACACCAGCCTTCCAAGCTGGTTGTGTGGGTTCGATTCCCATCACCCGCTCCACACGGACTTGGACCGATAGCTCAGCAGGATAGAGCAACGGCCTTCTAAGCCGTAGGTCGGGGGTTCGAATCCCTCTCGGTTCGCCAGCGCACAGGAGGAACGCCCCGTCTGGTGGGTATAGTTCAGTTGGCAGAGCGCCAGATTGTGGCTCTGGATGTCGTGGGTTCAAGTCCCACTACTCACCCCATTGAACGGCATTCCCCTGTCTGCAGGGGTGTCGCCAAGCGGTAAGGCACGAGACTTTGACTCTCGCATCCGTAGGTTCAAATCCTGCCACCCCTGCCATATATGATCCATTAGCTCAGTCGGTAGAGCACTTGACTTTTAATCAAGGTGTCCGGAGTTCGAATCTCCGATGGATCACCAAAAAAACGCGACCGTGGCGGAATTGGCAGACGCGCCAGACTTAGGATCTGGTCTCTGAGAGGTGGGAGTTCAAGTCTCTTCGGTCGCACCAAACACGCGGCGCGGAACGCCATAACGCCCCGCCCCGTGCAAGACGGACGTCTTGCCGAAGCGCACCATTAGCTCAGTTGGTAGAGCACCTGACTCTTAATCAGGGTGTCCAGGGTTCGAGTCCCTGATGGTGTACCAAAACAAAAGGACTGCACAAAAGCAGTCCTTTTGTTTTACCCGTCAGGGACATAGTGCCCGCGTGCGGAAAATTTTATTCGACGCACGGGGTGCGCTATTTTCGGCGGCACACCGAAAACTGATGAGTAAGCGTTTAACCCCCTGTTTCGTTTATACTCTTAAACACGCTTACAGACTCTACTAACTTTACGGAAACTACGAATTGTCCCTGATGGTGTACCAAAACAAAAGGACTGCACAAAAGCAGTCCTTTTGTTTTACCCGTCAGGGCCATAGTGCCCGCGTGCGGAAAATTTTATTCGACGCACGGGGTGCGCTATTTTCGGCGGCACACCGAAAACTGATGAGTAAGCGTTTAACCCCCTGTTTCGTTTATACTCTTAAACACGCTTACAGACTCTACTAACTTTACGGAAACTACGAATTGTCCCTGATGGTGTAATCCTTATATGTACATAGTGCCCGCGTGCGGAAAATTTTATTCGACGCACGGGGTGCGCTATTTTCGGCGGCACGCCGAAAACTGATGAG
>CALVUD010000002.1 GCA_944363505.1 uncultured Clostridia bacterium
ATGTATTTGGCATATTGCCATTAGCACTAGTGTAGTTCATCGCAATCTTTTCCCCTTCTCAAAATAATAGTTAGTTACTTGAAGTAAAGTATAGCATCTTTTGATATAATTTGCAAGAGCATAATTATTACAAAGGAGAAAAATATGAACCACATCAGTAAATTTATTATGAAATCAAAAGCAACAAAAAATCTTTCAGAAAATACTCTTTATGCATACGCCTCTGACTTAAGAGAGTTTGTCAATCATTATTCGATCTCGGATTTTTATTCATTAAACGAAACTAGCATCCTAAACTATATTTCTTATTTAAAAAATCGTAATTTGAAAGACTCCACAATAAAACGTAAAATCGTTTCCCTTAAAATTTTTTGCGAATATTTGAGTAGCGAAAAAATAATAGATTCAAATCCATTTAAACAAACAAGATTTGTCTTTAAAACAGAAAAACTACTTCCGAAAACCTTATCAGTTCAAGAAATTTCCCGTCTGTTGTCCATCCTCTATGTTGAAAAAAATATCTCCAAAACTAATTTTGCAAAATTCCAAGCCACAAGAGATACTTGTTTGATTGATATTTTAATAAGTACTGGGATTCGTATAGGAGAAGCTGCGGCGATAGATTTGTCAGATATAATCTATAATGAACATGCACTACTGATACATGGTAAAGGCAAAAAGCAACGTCTTCTTTTTATATCTAGTCAAGAAACTTGGAATAATTTGAAAGATTGGATAAAAATACGTAACTCATTTAACATAAAGAACAACTCTCTTTTTATCAATAGACAATTCAATCCGCTTTCTATTTACAGTATAGAAAACATATTTACAAAATATAAAAAACTCGCAAAGATAAATGACCTTTCAACACCACATTACTTACGACATACTTTCGCTACGAATTTATTATGTAACGGTGCGGATCTTCGATCTGTACAGGAGCTCCTCGGTCACTCAAATATTTCTACTACGGAGATTTACACCGAAATTACTTTGAAAAGAAAAAAACAAGTTTTAAGCAAATACAATTACAGAAACAAAATTTCCCACTTTAATCCTAAAACGGATTGTTAGACATTTTATTCATCTCTCAGATATATTTTCTTTATTGATTTAAAGCTAACGACAGCGCGTCTGTTTAAAAAACACAAATGTCGTTAGCTTGCTATTATAATTATATTTCTGCTTTATACTGTTTCGTTATCGTGTTTTTTGATCGCTCACAACGACTGAAATTTATAACTTTGCCAATAAGATTGATTTTTCCGAGATTGGCTCGGCAAAGAGCTCTCTTTAGTTTTCGTACTTCCCGTTAGAGATTTTTTTACAAGTAATTCCAAATTCAATACCTCCGAAATTTTCTGCCGTTTCCGGCAAAGAGCGGAGGTGCGTAAGACGATAAAAATCTATATCTTTCAAGTACAATCTGCAAAAGTCAACGGAACAAAAACAAAATCGTTGTGTTTAATTTCCACACCTTCAATATATAGAAAAGCCGAGCAAGGATAGCTCCTTACCCGGCTTTAATGTTTTATTATCCTGTTATACTACAACGATATTGCGACCGTTGACTTCTGCTAGGACTATGCTACCCTAGCAAGACGGAAACGGCAAATTTCTAATGGGTCATCTATAAAGCGCTAATATTTCCACAAAATGACATTTAAGACTCTTATGCAAGTATGGATACTTCACCATATAAATTAATTAGCGAAATAATTGACATATCTATCAAAGGCTCAAACATAAAAGAATTTATATGTATGTTTTCTGATGACATTAGAAGAACCTTATTTAATGTAGAAATCGTTTGCCACTTATCAGCAAATTTGTTTTTATACATTTCTATTAACTTTCCAGTTTGGTTTCCGTTTATGGTAGGCAAAGTTTCTTTTCCACCGTCTGTTAATACATCGATCAAATAACGTTCTGCGAGCAATCTAATTGCTAATGAAATTATAATTTTTCCTGTTAAATCTATTGCTTCTCTGTTGTTTTCTTGTGAAATATCTTTAGCCAACTTTAATATCATTTTATAAACGGATGTATCCTCTTTATCTTTAGCAAAATTTAGTGGTGTATCCATTCTTAATTCCTCGTTATATATTTTTTCTAAGTCTTTTAATTTTATATTTTTAGTATTTTCTTTCTCGTACAGTAATGATGTCAACATTATAAAGTTATCGCAGCCACTTCCTTCCGTATATTCAATTAAATTTCTAACAAAAGGTATAGCTGTTATTATAGATTTATCCTCATTATTTTTCATTCCTCTTTTTATTTCCTCGAATGGATTATGAAAAATGTATTTGGGATTAACTATTTCGATTTTATGCTCTGCTCGTTGAACCATTTGCGGATGAATCTTATCACTTGCTCTACTTGCAACTGTTCTATAAAAATCAAAATTATGGGTTAAAACAATAAAATGCAAGTTAGAATTATTCATCATTTCTTGTAAATACTCAATAATTGCATATTTATTTTTATAGTCAAAAGATTCAGCAATATCATCCGCAATAATTATGCACGATTTATTTGCCATCTTCAAAGCTTCTAAATCATAAATTATATTCAATAAATATAGCGCCCTTTTTTCTCCCTGACTTAAGACTTTTTCTAATTCTTTTCTTTGAACAATAACTTCTTCTTTGGTTTCGAAGTCAATATACTTAAATATAAACTCAGGCATTTTATCGATAAAAGCGACGTCTTCTTTATTTGGAACTTCTATCGTAAATGGAGCTGTAAAGCGAGCTTTGAACACCTCCAAAACTTTATCCCATTCTGTTTTTTCTTCCTTAGCTTTTATTGTAATTTCTTCAATTGTCTTTTAACACTTATTGTATTCCATTAAAACCACATTTAATTCGTTTTGAGCCAATTGTAGTATTTTCACCCAAACTTTTCTTTTGAAAATATTATAATTGGTCAATTGCGGAATTATTTCCTGATTATTTTCTATTGCAGCCCTAAATTTAATTAAAGACCTTTTTCCTAATGCCGAATTAATTTTGTCAAATTTCTTTTTCAATTTTTCATCAGAAAAAATCTTTTCTTTCTCAACTTTTATTGTAGAGTTCAAATCTTCAGCAGTTTTTATTTCTTTATCTATACCATGCAAAAATACAGTATGTTCAGCATCAAAAAAACCATTTGATGTTAAGTTGTCGGTTATGGTTTCGGCATTATTATGGCTAAATACACCTCTTTTAAAAATAGGAGATTTAGATAATAATTCATTATATCTTTTTTCATATTCTTCAATCTGCAATAGATTTTTAGGATCTGATACAAACTTTTCTACGTCATTATTAAATATGTCGTAATATTTAATTTTAGAAAAATCAATTGAAAACGCATCTTCTTTTAATAATCCTTCATCAACTTGCTTAGCTAGCTTCTCTATTACGTTTATCGTAGTACATTCAAGAAAATCTGATAAATAAATCAAAGGATCATTTGTATCCTGTAATATGACTTTTAAACTATCAAAAAATGCATCTTTTGCCGCATTCAAACCTGTGACAACTTTATCGTATTGATTCCTTAATTCCTTATGAACCATAAGTTTAGCGCTGTTTGGGGAAATATACTCATCTTCATAGCTGTTAATAACAAAGATTTGCTCTTTATCAATATCAACATTGTCGACTTTGACTTCACAAAATGTTTTTCTTGCAAATATTTCATCCACAGGCTTTTTGCTTGTTGATAAAGCTTTAAAAATTTTCGTAAAAGATGTTTTCATCATTCCGTTTGATGCATATATAAGATAATTGCTATGCTTGGAAAAATCAAAAGAATACTCTAATTTTTTTATACCATAGCAATTCTCAAATTTAATATCTACTTTGTTCATATTTTTTCCCTCTTTTTTTTATTATATATCAATTTGTTATTGAAATCGAGTATTAATGTCAAAATTTTAAGCAAATAGATACTATCTTCATTTAGATTAAATTTATAACTGGAACATTATTCCAAAATAATCTCTTGCAAAAAATAATACGAACTTTGAATCTTCTTGGTTCGTATTATTCTGGTCTGTAAACAACGGGTTATTTCGATACACTTTCAAAATAGATTCAAATTAATAGTTATGGGTTCAAAATTTATACAAATACGCCTGATTATTTTTACAGGTCAACAATACTCTCAATAGCTATTTTAAATTTATGTATTAGATTGTGTTTTTCTTCCTTTCTCTTTTCTAGAGTTGAAGTTTTATCTATATAATATGAAATTTGTCTTTTCAGCCCTAAATCAAAAGGCAATTGTTTTTCATCGCCGAACGCTTTATTCATTACCATTAAAACTCTCGAATCTGAAAGTGAACTCATCGCATATCCGAGTTCAAACATAATATTCGAATTTACAATATACTTAGATTTAGTTGTAAGAGTATCAATAATTGATACATCCGACACTATCAAGGTTGCATTATCTATTTTTTCCAAAATACTATTCACAATGTCTGGAGAGCCAGTTCGATTAGCAGTATCTTTATCTAAAACCAAGTTAATATGCTTTTCTTCATTTATTTGTTTTATTGCCTTTTCTAGAGCGTCCTCTATGAAGTTTCTGTTAAACTTATTGTCAATATCGCTTTGCCACGAGAAAAAAACCGTATATAAAGACTGTTGATTAATCTGCTTTTCCATTAGTTGGATTAGATTACTTATATCCAAAAGAATTTGTGCACAACTTCTATGAGTTCCATTTCCTGAATATTTACTATCACCGTAACATGAAATACACTTTAAAAAATCAATCAATGTTCTCGTTTGTGAAAGTTCCTCAATGGGTATAAGCTCAATAAAATCAGATTTTAGATTAAAGCTGTTTTCATAAAATAAATCTGGTATCGCATCACGTACTTTATGCACATATTGACTCAAATTGTTTGGTTTTGCTAAATATTCTTTGGCTAATTCAAGTAAATCTATTTGTTTACGATATAGTACTCTTTTTTTCATTATTTTTCTCCTGCATTTCAAATTTTTTATATAATGAACTTATAATATCTTCACTTAAATTTTTATCGTTGTATTTTGGACAATGTTTTTGTATGGCTAATCTTTCCAATAATTCTATTTCAAAATCATTAAAATTATCAAATCTATGGAATTTGCACTTAACAATTTCATTATACCACTTTTGTTTTATATGTGCCCCACTTCCATGCCCCTTCATTCTAGAATAGAAACTTGTTTGATTTCCACTTCCCACTTTTCCAATATAAATTATTTCATCATTTTTATCATATAAATAATAAAGTCCGAGCTTAAAATTAGTTTTTGTTCCATGTGATTGAGAATCAACTTTTTGTTTATCTATATCGATTTCTGCATCAACTAGTTCATCTATTTTATTTTGTAACTCTGCTTTTTTATCTTTCTCCATTTTTTCTTCTAATCCTCTCTTATATTGATAACAATCTTCGCATTTTATTTCGCAATCCTGCATCTCAAAATAATTCTGACTTCTTTTTACCCCAACATAAGGAATTTGCTTTTCTTTACATATGTCAATGATCTTTTTTCTTTCATTGGAATTCATCCTATTACCGAGATAAACCTTTGTAATCGGGAAAAACTTTACATTTAAATCTTTCGGGGCATCACTTTTAATAGGCAATAACAACCTCCATTCGTTTTGATAAGCCCAATCTATGCTCTTCCTTAAAGCGCCATTGAAATAAAGATTCCACACATATTCATTCGTTATTTCCGTATCTTCTTGAACAGCTATTAATCTTGTAAGATTCGCTCTTACTTTACTATAAATAACAGGGAATAAATTGTAAAAAATCTCTTTATAATTTCCGTTTTCAGGCAAAACTGTATATTCAAGACAAAACCCTTTGTGGAAGTCGGCATACGTTCCTCCCCACATTAACTGAGAATATGGCGTTATTGCAAAGCAGGTAGTCCTAAATGTTTCCTTAATATTTTCAGTTTTATATTTAAATTCCTCTTGTAGTAATTTAGGGATTATTTGTCCTAAATCATTATTCCTTTGTAATTCTGTATGCAATTTTCCGATGAATAACTTGTTTGATAGACATTCCAAATCATTTGCCGGCTCTTTTCTAAAAATATGATCAAAATTACTAAATTCATTGTAGGACTCTAATAAATAACTAATAAATAAATTACCAATTTCACCTACCGTTTTCAAGCCTTCCGTTGATAAATTACAGCGCCTACAATACTCAATCAGTCTTAGTTTTTCATATTCCAAATAATCAACACTTATTTCGGAATCATAAACATCATCAAATTTAGTTGGCTTTTGCATATAAACTGTATTGTTCAATAAAGCTTGTATAGAATAATTTACTTTATCACCATTAACTATCTCTTCTTTGTTACTAAAATACTTATAGAGTTTTAACGGCATGTTCAAATGACATCTTACTGAAAATTCATGTAACCCAAGTTTTTCTACTTCTTCCAGTTTTGATATCTGATTGTTTACAATACAAGTACTATTAAATAATTCATTTTTTATACAACATAAATTATTTATCAGTTCATTAATTTCCATTTCCCACCTTCTACAAATTCCTAATACGATTATAAGGTTATTTTATACTCATGTCAACATTGAAAATGGCAATATGAAATATTGTTACAAACTTAAAATAATTCCAAAATAATCTCTTGCAAAAAATAATACGAACCTTGAATCTTCTTCTTGGTTCGTATTATTCCGGTTTGGTGCGGATGACAGGACTTGAACCTGCACAACCTTGCGATCACAAGATCCTGAATCTTGCGCGTCTGCCAATTCCGCCACATCCGCAATTCCTGATTATTTTAGTATAATACAGACTAGCCTGTCAAGGGTTTTTCAGCGAATAAATTATTTTCGGGCGTATATTTATCGGGAAAGAACGTCCTTGGCTACGATAGATTTTATATATGGCAAATACGACTTGTATCCCGCCATGTAATTATCGAACCCCTTGCTCCCCTCTTCGGTCGGATAAGCAACCGAAGGAATAAAGTTCGCGGCAAAAATTTTGTCGGTAAGGAAATCTCCGAGGGATGATCCTGAGTACTTTGCCGCGTAAAGCGCGAGAAGCGCCATTCCCCACGCGCCGCCTTCACCCGCCCCGGGGTATGCGTAGACCGGAATTTTAAGTGCGTCGGAAGCTATCTGCAACCCTGTTTCGGATTTAAAATATCCGCCGTGAGCCGTCATGCGCGAGCATTTGACCCTCAATGTGTCCAACAGTTCGTGCCCGATACGGAGTACCGCAAAAACGGAATAAAGTTTTGAGCGAAGCACGTTTTTAAGCTTCAATTCGGTATCGGGAGGTCTGACCGAAACGGGTTTCCCCCTGACCGTACCCAGAATGCTTTCGCCCGAAAGCAATCCGTACTCGACAATCCCGCCGACGTCGGCGTCCGCATCCTTTGCGGCGGCGAGCAAGCGCGAATAAAGCTCGTCTTTGTCCGTACCGACGCCGAAAAGGCTTAACGATTCCCTGATCATTCCGACAAAGTCGTCGAAATCACCCGTTCCGTTATTACAATGCACCATGGCGACGGGCAAGCCCTCGGGCGTGGACACAAAGTCTATTTCTCGGTGAATACCGCCGATAGGTTTATCAAGAACGGTCATCGAAAACACGCTGGTACCCGCAGAAACGTTTCCCGTACCCGCTTTTACGGCGTTTGCTGCTACCATTCCCGTGGCGGCGTCGCCTTCGGGCGCGCATAGCGGCACACCCGCTTTAAATTCGCCAGTCGGGTCGAGGAGTTCGGCGCCCTCCTCGGTCAAAGTGCCCGCGAAAACGCCCGCTTCGGAAATACTCGGAAACACCTCCGTCGTTTTAAAAGAGTACCCGAATCTGTTTATCAGATTGTCGAAAAGAAAGGCTTTTTCTGCGTCGTAAGCAAAACCGTCGACGGGGAATATACCGCTGGCTTCGCATACCCCGACAACGTGCTTTCCCGTCAGAAGACAATGTACCCATCCCGCCAAAGTGGTAACTTTGTGAAGTTTTTCAAGATGTTTTGCGCGCTTTTTTATCATTCTGTATAGATGCGCCACGCTCCAGCGTTCGGGCACGTTAAAGCGGAAAAGTCTCGTCAGTTCCTCGGCTTCGCTTCCCGTAACCGTATTCCGCCACGTTAAAAACTTCGACAGCATCTTTCCATGTTCGTCGACGGCAAGATACCCGTGCATCATGGCGGAGATCCCCATTGCGGATGCCGAAACCAGCTTTTCTCCGTATTTATGTGAGTAATCGCGCTTCAGCGCCGCAAAAGATCGCGCTATCCCCTGTTTAATATCGCTTTCGGTATAAGTCCATTCGCCGTCAGTAAGGCGGTTTTCCCATTCGGAAACGCCCTTTGCCAAAACGTTGCCGCAAAAATCGACGGCAACGGATTTGATACGAGTGGAACCTAATTCTATTCCGATAAAAACTTCTCTGTTCATTTGTTTTCCGACTCGGTTATCCCGACGATCTCGTCTATAGGTCCCGTAAAGCAGCGGCAAAGCCCCGCACGAACGAACTTCCCTCCGCGCACCAACGGGGTGTACCGCGCGCGTCGCCTCATATTATTGATCTGATATTTCGAAACCGTGTCTATAATCAGCTCGCGGCGCGGTTTGTTTTTTAATACCTCGTATCCTTTAAGAGTGAATTTTACGTCTTCGCCCGTATATACGAAAGTGTTTCCGACAGATGACTTGCCGGGAGAAGAAGATAATACTCCGCCGAACGCGTCTTTGAAAACAAGTCGGAGATTAAGTCCGCGCGACACGAATTTATTATCTCCCTCGTATCCGAGCGATACGGTCAGTTTGTCGCCCGATTCTTCCGTTACGAATTTGACTATTCCGTACTCGCCGTTTAGATATCCCAAGCCGTCGCCGTCGTCGAGATAGAGATCGAAGCTGCCGTTTCCGCGGTATATCCATATATCCAAAGGCTTGTCCGCCGAAACCGAATTATCGGAAACGTCGCGGTAAACCGGTATTATCGCGCCCGGAAGCGCAAAGACGGGAATATCGACCAGATCGCGATAAATGCGATATTTGCCCTTACCGTAGATCCTTTCTGTAAATATATCCGTATACCTGTCTTCGGGCACCCAAAGTGAAGTTTCAGCCAAAAGCGTTTTGCGGGAGACGCGGCGCGTGATCGGCTTGACGACCAGTTTGTCGCCGAAATAATACTGATTTTCCGCCTTGTACGCTTCGTTCTCGTCGTATGTATAGTACATGGGTTCTATAAGCGCCCTGCCGTACTTGTAAGTCCGATAATTCAACGAATAGATGTACGGAATGAGTTTATGTCTGAGTTGTAAATATTTTACTGCGGATTCCTTGACGCTATCGGAATACTTCCAAGGCTCCTTGCCCATAAATTCGTCGGAAGTGGAATGAAGGCGCATTATCGGGCTGAAAACTCCGAATTGCAACCATCTAAGGTAAAGTTCGTCGTCTTTATATCCCATATGATGACCGCCGATATCGTGGCTCCACCAGGTATATGCCGCGTTAGTCGCGCAAGCGGTCAAATACGGTTGAAAATTCAGCGTAGCGAATGTCATTGCGGCATCCCCGCTGAAGCCGAGCGGATATCGGTGGCTGCCTATCCCCGCATATCGGGACAGTATCAGCGGCCGTTTTCCCGTACTCGCCATATCCGCAATATGCATATGGTTCAACGCCCACAACGGATCGAGTCCGGGAACGTCGCTTTTTTTGCCCTGCTGCCAGTCTATCCACCAAAATCTAACGCCGTTTTTTTCGAAAGGTCTTAAAGCGACGTCGAAATATGCCTCTATAAATTTTCTGTTTTTAAGTGAAAATCCGATCGTTTCTTTCTTAGACGGATCGCGCCCCATGTATCGCGCGAATTCGTCGTAACAATCCTCGAACGGTCTGATGCCCTGCGCGGGATGAAGATTCATCGTAACCGAAAGATTCATCGCGTTCAATTCTTTTAAAAACGCTTTGAAATCCGGAAAAAGTTCGGTATTTGGACTGTATCCAGTCCAACCAGGCGAGGACATCTTACCCATTCTGAAAGCGATCGCGGAATCGGCGGACGCTTTTACGGCGTCCGCGCCGAAGCGTTTTTTCACGTCGACCCAGTGCCAGTCCATGTCCACGGTAGCGACAGTAAACGGAATACCTTCTTTTTCGAAACGACGCATTAAATTCAGATACTCGTCGCCGCTGTAAGCATGGTATCTGCTCCACCAGTTGCCGAACGCAAAACGCGGTATCAGCGGCACGCCGCCCGACAATTTGAAAAAGTCCGTTATGCACTCCCTGTAGCGGTTTCCGTAGGCAAAATAATATCGGTCGAATCCGCAATCCTTTCTTTCGACGAAATCGGAACCCTCCAGCAACAGCGAATCGGAATCGTCGAGCATCGAAGCGCCCTTACGGGATACCAGACCCGCGTCGAGCCTGACCCTGCCGTCGGTCATATCCAAAGTTCTTCTCGTACCCGGTAAAGCGGAATGCGAAAACGACGTAACGCGTTTGAAACCGTTTGGGGTAACGGCGGCTCTGTTACGCTTCAAATCGAATTCGAAAAGCGCGCGCGAAGTCTTGATCCTGACTTTGTCCGTTGTACGTTCCAGTTCGAAGCCGGGTTCGGAAATATTCCTGTACCATATTCTTTGCGAAGGAAGATCGGTAACCGCCCCCGTTTCCCATCTGACCGCACAATCCGTCAAAACCGAAATTCTCCCGCCGTCGTATTTGAAAATAAAATCGGGTTTCGTAGCCGAATCGGTTTTTAAATAGAATCTGTCCATAAAGCCTTGTCGCCTCCCGAAAATATATTATCATTGAACATAATGATTTTCAATAGAAAAAGCGACCGAAGCCGCTTTTAATCGAAATATTCGAATTCCAGATCCATTATGGCTACCGTATCGCCGTCCTTTACTCCTGCCTTTTTCAACTCGGATATGACGCCTTTGTCCCGAAGCGCGCGCTGGAACCATCTGAAAGAATCGCCGTCGCTCAATACGACCCTCCTTGCCAGTTCTTCCACGTACCCGCCGGTAACGAAAAATACGCCGTCTTCGACGTGTACTGAAAAGGAATTCCTGTCCTTTTCCTCGTATTCGAACTTGTTGAACTCCATCCTTTTGACCGGAGGCAAGCTCTTTAATTCTTCATATATTGCCTTAAGTGCTTTATCTATGCCGAATTTGGTAGCTGCAGATACTAAATATACCGGTTTGCCGATTGCTGCTTGAAGCTTTGCGGCAAGTGATTCCGTATCCGATGATATATCCGATTTGTTAGCCAAAACAATTTCGGGCAAAGCGGCGAGACGCTTGGAGTATTTTGTGAGTTCGTCTCTGATGGTCTTATAGTCTTGTATCGGATCTCTGCCTTCGGACGAAGATATATCCACGACGTGAACGATCAGCCTGACTCTTTCGACGTGCCTTAAAAAGCTGTGTCCGAGTCCCAGACCTTCCGAAGCGCCTTCTATTAGTCCCGGAATATCGGCGACCAAAAACGAGTCGTCGAAATATTTTACGACTCCGAGATTGGGGTTCAGCGTTGTGAAATGATAATTCGCGATCTTGGGTCTTGCCGCGCTGATAACTGAAAGCAGCGTGGATTTTCCGACGTTTGGAAAGCCCACCAGTCCGACGTCGGCGATAGTCTTGAGTTCCAGGCGGATCTTCCTTTCCTCGGTCCTCTCTCCCGTTTCGGAAAAGCCGGGGGCGCGCCTCAGCGCCGTAGCGAATTTCGCGTTTCCGCGTCCTCCTTTACCGCCTTTCAAAATAACCGCCCTCTCGCCGGGCTCGAATACGTCTGCAAGTATACCTCCGCTGACGGCGTCTATAACCACCGTTCCGCACGGAACCTTTATAACGGTATCAACGCCGGATTTTCCCGTACAGTTTTTACCGCTCCCTTTTTCGCCGTTTTCCGCACGGAAATGCTGAGTGAACCTGAACGGAGCGAGAGAGTTCATGGAAGGATCGGCTTCGAAAACTATATCACCGCCCTTTCCGCCGTCGCCGCCGTCGGGACCGCCTGCGGGAACATACTTTTCACGGTGCCACGATACCGCGCCGTCGCCGCCGTTACCGGCTTTGATATATATTGTGGCAATGTCCAAAAACATTTCAGTTCTCCTTTGCTTTTATGTAAACGCACTCGTCTTTAAGAGTACAAGCGGCGCAATCGGGTCTTAACGCCTTACAGATATATCTTCCGTGAAAAATAAGCGCGTGGTGCAAGGCGTTCCACTCTTCGCTCGGAAATCGGTTTTTCAGATCCTTTTCGACGTCGTCGGGAGTTTTTCCCCCGGAAAGCCCCAGCCTGTGCGAGACGCGGAAGACGTGAGTATCGACCGGCATTGCAGGAATACCGAAAGCAACGGTCAGGACGACCGAAGCCGTTTTTCTGCCGACTCCCGGGACGGTAAGCAGTTCTTCCATGGTCGCGGGCACCATGCCGCCGAAACGCGTTTCGATCGCCTTTGCGGCGCCGATTATGCTGGTCGATTTATTGCGGTAAAAACCGCACGAACGTATCAGCGGTTCCAGCCGTTCGTTCGTCAATGCGGCAAAATCGGAGGGGGTAGAATAAACCTTGAACAGTTTATCTGTTACCTCGTTTACGCGTTTATCGGTGCATTGCGCGCTCAATATAACGGCGACAAGCAGTTCGAACGGAGTTCCGAAATTCAATTCGCAACGCGCGTCGGGGTGCATTTTCTTTAGTTCGGCAATAATTTTATCGGAATTCATATATATGATTATACATTAATTCCGAATTTTCCGAAAGCGTTTTATCAATAATTGCGTATTGCGTTGCCCGAAGCTATCTCTTTTACCGCATAGACAAGTCTGTCTACGTCGGAGGCGGTGTTTTTCCAACCTATGCTCGCCCTTACCGCACCCTGAACGACGGTGCCCAGCCATCTGTGTATCAACGGAGCGCAATGTATACCCGCGCGCGTGGCGATATCGAATCGGGAGTCCAGGATATCGGATACCTCGCCCGACGGCATGGCGTTTACGTTGAATGAGATTACACCGTTAAAATTATCGGTATACAATTTTACTCCGGATATCTCTTTCAAGCCCGCTATCAGTCTTTCGGACAAAGAAGAAATATGTTTTTCGATTTCGTCCTTGTGTCTTACTGTAAAACGTATGCCTTCGGTAAGCCCGCCTATACCCGCCGTATTCAGCGTACCCGCCTCGAATCCCTCGGGCGGTTCGGCAGGTTGAACGAGGCTGTCGGAAGATGTTCCCGTTCCGCCGTATATCAAAGGCTCCAAACAGAAGTTTTTCCTGTAGCATAAAAATCCCGTGCCCTGTGGTCCGTGCAAGCCCTTGTGTCCGGCGCCGGCTATCATCGTTACTCCCTCGTAATCGGAATAAGTTCTCCCGAGCGACTGAGCGCCGTCCACCAAAAAAGGTATGCCTTCGCCATAAAGCATTCTGCCTATGTCGTCTATGGGTTGAACTGCCCCGGTAACGTTGCTCATTTCGCTCATTACGACCAACGAAACGTTCTTATTCAATCTTTTTTTTAACAAATCGGGAGAAATTATACCGCTTCGATCAGACAAATAAGTAATTTTGACGCCGTTTCTTTTGATCTTTTCCAATGGTCGCAGTACGGCGTTGTGCTCGTACACCGTCGTAACGATCTCACCGCCGAATTTGCCGCCGAACAGCGCCAGATTCAGCGCTTCCGTACAGCTTTTGGTCATGATGACGTTTGCGTCCGAAAAAGTAACCGTCTCTACCGTTTCGCGACATTCCTCGATCGTTTTCAGCGCTTTCAGCGCGGCTTTGTGTCCGCCGCGTCCCGCGTTTGCGGAATTTTTCAATTCTTTTTCCACCCGCCTTATTACGGTATACGGTTTATAACGCGACGTTGCCGACTCGTCCAGATAAATACACGAATTTTTATTAAACATAATAGATTGTATTATCCGGGCAGTTCAAATATACGGAGGAAAGAATCATGAACAATATAGCGCCGTTCCGTTCCAGGAGCGAGGCTTTAAAGCTGAGCCGCGCTCTGAACGATGCACATATAGCGAATATAGTGGTAAACACGCCGCGCAGACTGGGACTCAGTTGCGGACTCAGCGTAGTATTCAACGAGAAGCATTTCGATAAAGTCAAATCGCTGATCGCGGAAAAGGATCTGGGTACGAGTCAGGGAATATTCCGTTAAATATGCCTCACGTCAAAGGCGCGATTATCGCTCCAATCAGCGTTTTGTTGGCTTTGACCGCGGCGCGACTGTAATAAGGGCGTTTCAAGTCCTTGTATATCATATCGCGTCTGAGACGAAGCCTGAGCGCGTCCGCGAGAGAATCGATATTGCGGTCATCCTCATGATTCGGCGTTGCGAACTTATTCCACGCGTCGTCGGCAACCAAACGGGTCGCTATATATCTGTCGCGCCTGTCGCCCAAATGAGAGGACTCGGCGAATACCTCCTTGAAATATCCGAAAAAAGGACACTTCGGCAAGGCCTTTTCGGAATACGACACGATGCGCTCGCAACATTTGAAATCGCCCTTCAACGCGTTGAGCGCCGCCCAGACTATATTCAAGTCGTACAAGAATTTATTCGAGGCATACACGGTTTTTGCCGCGGCAAAAGCCTCGTCGTAACGCCCGAGCGAATAAGCGCTTTTTATAAGTTCAACTGTCGATCTCAAATCCGAGGAGGCTTTATAATAGTCGTTGAAAAACGTGTCGAAGTAGGTCCTGAACAGCATTTCGTTACCGAAATCCAAAGATATCCTGAGCAAGATGTCAGCAGCGGCAAAACTGTGAGTGCGCTTGTAAGCGGATACCGCAAACGCCATCGCCAATTCCTTGTCCCCCGACAAAAAAGCCGCTTTCAGGGCGAGTTCGACGATCTCGTCTCTGAGTTCGGTATCTGTATCGGGAGATCCGGATATAGGGTATTCCAGCGCCGATTTAACCGCTTTGTCGTAATTCTGCTTTGCAATCGCGTCAAGCATGGTATCGCGCGTTTCGCGACCCTTACGACGCATTTCGGATGCCTTTTGCTTCAGTTCGTCGTCCTCGTCGTCATCGTCTCGGAAACCGAACTCGGGTGCTTCAAACCCGAATATTTCAAACAGATCGACGGTCTCCGATTCGCTTAAATCCAAAAATACGGACAGTTTCAGCAAGGTCTTCTCTCCGGATACGGACGAACGCTTTAGCATTTCCCCCAAAATACCGACGCATTCCGGATATGCGCCAACGCCCGTATAGCACAACGACAGCGCGTCCTTCACGAACAGATTATCCGGATATTGCCTTTCCGCATCGAGCAAGACGCCGATCGCGACGTCAAACTCTTTTTTGTCTGCGGACAGCGCCGCAAAAGCCAACGTGCTTTCGAGATTAAGATTGTCGTATCTGACGATATCAGCCATCGGCAAATAACGCCGCGACGTCCTGCGGTCCGAAACGGTATGTGCGTCGGCAATAATCGCAGGTGATCTCTATGGCGCCCTCGTCGCGAATAATGCTTTCCGCCTCGCTTCTTCCGAGGGAACGGATGATGTTCCTTATTTTTTTTACGCAATGACAGCCGTAGCGTATCTCCTCGGGAGCAAAAAATTCCGTATGGAGATGCCCGAAATAAAAATCGCCTATTTCCTCCATGCTTTTTTCGGTCATCATCGTTGAAAGCGACGAGAAGTTTGACATAATGTCTTCGAGCATAAAGGTTATTTCTTCCCCTGCGTCGGGGAGCGCCTCGACAATGATTCCGCCCGCCTGCACGACTCCGTCCGCGGTAATATATTCTCCGAACGCGACGGCGGAACGGATCCCCTCGCTTTTATATAAATAATTTGCGAAATCGTCGGCAATTCCGCCGCCAATCAACTTGGTCCGACCGATATACGGTTCTTTCAGACCCATGTCTTTTATGACGACCATGTCGCCGTCGGTACCGACGGCGGAAACGATGTCAAGCTTCGCGTTTTTCAAAGGCGCGTCGGCGTGCGGATTTTCCATAAATCCTTTCAGATCGCCGTCTTCGCCCGCGATATAAATCTTGCCGGCCGAACCCTTTCCGTCGATTATCAGATTGAATCTGTCGCTCTTGCTTTTGAGATTTGCATTAATATATGCTCCGGCGGTCAGGGCGCGCGCGTAAACCGCCGCGGACAGCGGCGACATGTCGTGGATTTGGACGGCTTTGCGGACCCCTTCGGTTACCGAGATCAGCGCCAGCCGCGCTTTTTTATCGAAGCATACGCCCTTGACGATTCTGTCCATTATTTTTTCTTCTTTTTATATTTGACGGGACCCGAAGTCTGTTTGGCGTCGGGCTTTTTCTTTTCCCTGCGGTTTTGACGGCTCAGATCCGTTCTCATGTTCTCGTAAAGAGTCTGCAAAACGTTTTCGGAATTGTGGTCGCCGTAGTTCACCATTATCAGGAAAACGTAGGTCAACCCGAACACTATCAGCAACATTCCGATGATGATCGTAACGATCGGCGTGTCGATCGCGAGCAACGCGAACGGCGCAAACGCCAAAACGATCATCATATAAGTAGGTATAACAAACGCCGCCGAATATATACATGCGTTTTTGATTTTTTCCGCAAGAGTCAGCGTTTTGTGATAAGACACCACCTGCGGAACGAGGTTAAAGAATATCGGGGTCGTGGTCAGCAATACGATTATTCCTATGAACAGCGCGAACCATTGACCCACGTTTGCGCCGCCCGACCATACTCCGTTTACGAATTCGACTATCAGATTGGTGCCGCCCGCAAAGAAAACGCCGTAAGACGCGAATACTATCAGCATTTCGCGCCAGTATTTTTTTACCCCGCGGAAAAACTCGGTAGCAATCCTCGGAACGTCGGCACCAGTTTTTTTGTCTTTCTTGGTCAGGAAACTTTCGCCCCAGATAAGCTTGGTCGAAATATAGACGTGCCCCGCGGCACCGAAAGAAAGCACCGCGATACCGATACCTATACCCAAAAACATCAGGCGGTAAACGTCCAGAAGATAAAGCCTGGCTTCGTTTATCGACATGGACGAGGAAAGCCCAATGCCGAAATTGCCCATGACGTACGGCTTATCGGTTACGCCCGCAAGCATATATGCAAGATTTTCCGTGCCGATCGCCGAAATCAATACTATTATCGCCAGAATGGGCAGAGCGAATATCAGCGCGAGCGCGTTTGCCGTCATAAAATGCGGACTGTTCGCTTTGTAAGTATCGAAAAATCTTTTAAAGCGACCCGCAGGATACGGAGGTTTCTTTTCCTCGTTGCGCGCTTCGGGCGCCAGAGCCATTCCGGCAAGCAATTTGAGTTTAAACTGACTTACCTTGCTTTCCTGTTTGGTGTTGGGTTTCGTTGCCATGAATTTCCTCTGAATTTATCGTTTAAATGATTATACAATAAACGCGCGTTGTTTGCAATTATATAATTGCCTTTATGGCAAAATATATTGTGTTACCGGGAATTTAATATGCCGATCAGGGCAGTTTATGCGGCGTAACGAATATTAATATATATCAATAGTATTGACTTTTTGTAAAAGAATTGATATAGTTTCAAATACAGAATGCATATAAATGCTCAAAGAGGTATAACGATATGAAAAAGTATGTAATGGCAGTTGTAGGGGCGACCGGAATGGTCGGCTCAAAGTTTCTGAAGGTGCTGGAAGAGCGCAAACTCCCCGTGTCCGAATATTATCTGTTCGCTTCCAAAAAATCGGCGGGCAAAGAAATCGATTTCATGGGCAAAAAACACACCGTGATAGAACTGAACTCCGAAAACATAAAGGGTAAAGGCATCGAGATCGCTCTTTTCTCCGCAGGCGGCTCCGTATCCAAGGAATTCGCTCCGCAATTTGCCGAACTCGGCGCGGTAGTAATCGATAACTCCAGTCAATGGCGCATGTACGACGACGTTCCGCTGGTCGTACCGGAAGTCAACGGCGAGGAAGCGCTGAACAACCACGGCATCATCGCCAATCCGAACTGCTCCACAATCCAGGCGGTGGTGGCGTTAAAGCCCCTGGACGACGCTTTCGGCATCAAGCGCGTCGTATATTCTACATACCAGGCGGTTTCGGGCGCCGGCGTCGCGGGATACAACGACCTAAGAGACGGTACCACCACGAAGTTCCCCTATCCCATCACGGGCAACGTGCTGCCGCATATCGACGTGTTCCTTCCCAACGGATACACCAAGGAAGAGGAAAAAATGATCAAGGAAACCCGCAAGATCCTCAAAAAACCCGATCTGCGCGTTACCGCCACGACCGTCAGAGTTCCCGTTTTCCACGGACACAGCGAATCCGTCAACGTGGAGTTCGAAAAGCCCTGCACCGTCGAGGGAATCAAAGCCGCTCTGCAAAGTATGCCCAACGTGGTCATAGTCGACGATCCGGCAAACCTCAAATACCCCATGCCCATATATGCAGAAGACACCGACGAAGTTTATGTCGGCAGGATAAGACTGGACGACTCCGTTCAATACGGTTGCAACCTCTGGGTCGTAGCCGACAACATACGCAAAGGAGCCGCGACGAACGCGGTTCAGATCGCGGAATATCTCATTTCGCACGACGCCGTAAAATAAGGAGGCAGCTATGTCAATTTTCAAAGGAGCGGCAACGGCTCTCGTTACGCCGTTTATTGACGATAAGGTAGACTTCAAGTCGCTGGAAACGCTTGTCGACAAGCAGCTCGAAGGCAACATCGACGCTTTGATCGTCAACGGCACGACAGGCGAACCCACTACAATGACGCATTTCGAGCGCACCGCCGTCGCGGGCGCGGTAATCGAGCACGTCAAAAAACGCATCCCCGTAATTTTAGGCGCGGGAAGCAACAATACTTATACCGCGATAGAATACGCGAAAGAAAACGAACAACTCGGCGCCGACGGTATACTGACAGTAACTCCCTACTATAACAAATGCACCCAGTCGGGTCTCGTTGCGCACTACAAGGCTATTGCGGACGCGGTTGATCTTCCCGTCATAATGTATAACGTTCCCGGCAGAACCGGCGTAAACATCGCCCCGGAAACTTGTCTGAAACTGGCAGGCTACCGCGGCATACAGGCGATAAAGGAAGCCAGCGGCAACCTGCATCAGTTCATGGAGCTTTCGCGTCTGGTTCGGGGCAAACTCGACATCTACTCGGGCGACGACGGATTGGTGTATCCTCTGCTCGCGTTGGGCGCGATCGGCGTTATTTCGGTAGCTTCCAACGTTTGCCCTCGGTACATGCACGATATGGTGTACAAGTATTTCGAAGGCGATACGGAAACCTCGCTGAACATGCAACACAAGATCGAGCCTTTGGTCGGCGCGCTGTTTGCGGAAGTCAATCCCATTCCCGTAAAATGCGCTTTAAAACTTATGGGTCTGATACCGGACGATTATATGCGTTTACCGCTGACCCGTTCCGAAAAGGTCGCAGAAATGCGTCAGGCGCTGAACGATTTCGGCATTGCCACGGAGGCGTAAGATGCGTATAATCTTAAGCGGCGCGGGCGGCGCGATGGGACGCACGACAATAGCTACCGTCAAAAACCATCCCGAACACGTCATCGTTGCGGGCGTGGATAAATTTGCCGATCCCTCTTCGTTCGATTTTCCCGTTTACGACTCTTTCGCCAAAGTTACCGAAAAAGCCGATTGCATCATCGACTTTTCCGTAAAAGCCGCGCTGAAAGGAATTCTGGAGTATGCCGTCAAGAACGACGTTCCCGTGGTGCTGTGCACGACGGGATACGATTCGGACGATACCGCCGCGATCAAAGCCGCGGCGGCAAAGGTACCCGTCCTTATGAGCGGGAATATGTCGCTCGGCGTCAATACGCTGATAAAACTCGTAAAAGAAGCCGCAAAAGCCTTATCGGGCGCGGATATCGAAATAATAGAACAGCATCACCACAACAAAGCGGACGCCCCTTCCGGCACCGCGAAAATGCTGTTAAACGCCGCCAAAGAGATCCGAGGCGAGCTGACGCCGGTATACGGCAGAGAAGGTATCGTCGGGAAGCGCAGACCGGAAGAAATCGGAGTTCACGCGGTAAGAGGCGGCAGCATCGTCGGAAAACACGAAGTCATGTTTATCCTGAACAACGAAATCGTTACCTTAAAGCACGAAGCCGAAAGCAAAGCCGTATTCTCCGAGGGCGCGTTAAGGGCGGCCGCTTTTCTGACATCCTCCCCTGCGGGACTTTACTCGATGAGCGACGTTTTAAAATAACGGCGCACAATTCGATTATGAGCGTTTTAAAAGGCTTGCCTCTCGGCAAGCCTTTTCGGTTTCAGTACGTATTCAACATTCCCATATTATAGTAACCGGACCGGAATTGTTTTGGGCGATACGCATATCCGCGCCGAAAACTCCGTATTTCACGTTTATGCCGTAGCCCGATATCAACTTTCCCGCGTATTCGTACAACGATCTCGCTCTGTCCGGCGCTTCCGCCCCGAAAAAATCGGGTCGATTCCCGCGCGAACAGTCCGCGAGCAGCGTGAACTGCGAAACCAGCAATATCTCCCCTTTCACGTCTTGAACGGAAAGATTCAGCTTCCCGGCAGCGTCTTCGAATATGCGCATATTTACAATTTTTTTGACGCTTTTTTCGACTTTTGCTTCGTCGTCGCCTTTAGCTACGCCGAAATACACGACAAGACCTTCGGCGATTTCGGAGATCTTTTCGCCGTCGACGCACAATACCGCGCCCGAAACGCGTTGCAATACCGCTTTCAATTTTCGCCTCCCGAGGTATCTGAGACCGAGTCGGTAAACGTTATTTTCATGCCGGAAGGCGTATTTTTGTTCCAGTCGGTTCCCTTGGAAATATCGTTCCACTGCGCTTCGGTCATGCCCGTAACTATTTCCTGAAGCGAACCGCAACCTCTGAACGCGGAAACACCGACTGCGGAAATACCGCTGAATGTAATCTTTCCGAGCTTATTCATACCCGAAAACGCCCCGTAATATATAGCTATGCTCTCGGTAACGACTATTTCCGACAGCGTATCGGGGATGTCCGCGAAATAGCTGAGATTAGTGCCCGCCGTCTGCTCCGTCCAACCCGCATAACGCGATTCGGAATAATCGAAAACGTAGCCCGCAAGCGCGAATGCGCCTTTAGCGTTACGGTATGCGCCGACAAACGGTACGCTGAGTTTTTCAAGCGACGACGTCTTTGCAAAAGTGAGTTCGGTAATAGTAAGTACGGAATCCGGAACGCTGACAGAAATTACGGAATCATTGTTTTCAAAGGTGCCTGCAAGGACCGTAACCGTCAGCCCGCCGATACTTTCAGGAATAATGACTTCGGTTTCCGAACCGGTATACTTCGTCAATGCCGCAAAACCGTCTTTAGAAACGTATTCATAGCCGTCGGCGCTGTTTTTAGAGGATATTCTGTAATTGTACTCTACCCCGCTCATGCCCGAATCCAGCCAATGCGAACTCCAGCCGGTCAGCGGCTTAAAGTCGATCACAATGTCAATTTCCGAGGACGAATAATAGAAAATTTCGCTCCCCACGCTCACCGTACCCGCAGGGATATACGCATAGGTAAGCTTTCCCGTCGCTCCGAACGCGCGATCGCCTATCTCCCTTAATCCGAGCGGAAGATCGGCTGTTTCCAGCGCCGTGTCGTAAAACGCGTTTTTACCTATACTTTTCAACGAAGACGGGAGATTGACCGACGAAAGCGATTTACAGCCTTTAAACGCGTCGGAATATATTTCGCTCAAGCCATCGGGTAATTCCACCTCGGTAACGAAATCGTTATCGGAAAAAGCGCCCGACGCTATCGAAACCACGCCCGAAGGTACGGAATAAACCTTATCGGTTTTCGCCGCAGGGTACAGCGTCAGCACCTGACCGCCCGAGGACAAAAGCACCCCGGAATCCGAAGTGAACGCGCCGCCGGAAACTACCGTAATGTCCGTCAATGCCGTACAACCCGAAAAAGCGCTGCCGCCCAAAGAGGTCAGCGCACCGTTTAAAACGACGGTAGTCAACGCTCTGCAACCGTAAAAAGCTTCCGAGCCCAAAGTTTCCAGGCTTTCCGGCGCGGTAAATGCTTTAAGCTTCGTACAGCCGCGGAACGCTCTTTCGCCTATTTCCGTCAGACACGACGGGAATGAGATATTTTCTATCGAAGTACAGTTTTCGAACGCGCTTGCGCCGACTTTGGTCAAAACGGCGTTATCGCCGAAAGAAACCGAATTCAACGCACTGCAATTATAGAAAGCGCTCTCGCCTATAAACGAAACGCTTTCGAGATCTATCGATTCAAGCGCCGAGCAACCGGAAAATACCTGTTTTTCCAGACGGCTTACCCCGGACGGAAGCACTACGCTCTTTATCAGCTTGGCGTTTGAAAACGCGCCTTCGCCTATAGATAAAACGCTTTCCGGTATCGAAAGAGAACTGAGTTTTACCATTCCCGAAAAAGCGTATGCTCCTATTGAGGATACTTCTCCGTTAATAACCAGATTTTCGCACGCGCGCGCTTCTCTGAAAGCGTTATCCGCTATTTCCGTAACCGAAGTTCCGACGGTAACGCTCTTTGCCGCCCAAATGTTATAGAAAGCGGATTTGCCGATACTTTCAACGCTGTTAGGTATCGTAACCGAAGAAATTTTTCTGCAATTATAAAACGCATACTCGCCGATCGAACGAATGCCTTCTCTTAATACCAGCGACTCCGCGGCATAAGCGTTTCTGAACGCGTCGTTGCCTATCTTGACGACGCTTTCGGGAATGTTGACGGTTCTTAGAGAATTGGCGTTATAGAAAGCTCCGTCGCCTATTTCGGTAACGTTCGTCCAAGTAACGTTTTTAAGATTTTTGCAATCCTTAAATGAATTTTGGGAAACTTTTTCAAGAGCAGTGGGTAACTGAACGTTTAATAACGCTTCGCATCCTTCGAATGCCGAAACTCCTATAGAGGCTATGGAATTGGAAAAGTTGACTTTTTCCAGAGCTTTACATCCCTTGAACGCATTGTCGCCTATCGACACATATCCCATAGGGATCGTAACCGAAGTCAGGTTTTCCTGATTTTCGAACAAACCGTTCCCCACGGCGGTTATGTCGGAACCGTTCAATTTCAAAGGAAGCGTGATCTCGCTTAGCCCTTTACCCGCTTCCGTAAGCGAAACAAGAACTCCATTTTCGGCATTGAAATAGTTCTCGGCGGCAAGCGTATTCCATTTTGCGTACAAAGTTATATCCCTGACTATCGCCGTTCCGCTGAGAAATTGAGTTTCGAAAGTCAGATCGTAATACCAGCCCGCGAAATCGTAACCCGTTCTGGTGGGCGGCGCGGGTAAAGTCAGAGCTGCGCCCTTGGTAAGCGTAACGGCGCCAACGGTGCTGCCGCCACGCGAATCGAAAGTAACGCGGCAGGTTTCGTTAGGAGACGTATCTATCAAAAAATGCGCGTAAACCGAAATATCGTCGATAACTTTAGTCGTTTCGGTAAAAGGTTGCGTCCAAACGTCCTTGTCCAGATACCAGCCGTCAAAGCGGTATCCGTTCATCGTTGGCGCGGCGGGTAAAGCGCCGAGCGAAGATCCCGAGCTCGTTTCGGCGGAATAATAGACCTGTCCGTCAATTAAAAACGAAACCTTGACTTTATCCTTATTACAAGCGACCGTTGCCGAAACAAGCGTTATAATCAATATCAGAAATATTAATATTTTGATTCCCGTGCGACGCATATCGCTCCTTTATCCCTAATCCGTCTGAAATATTATAAAACTATATATGTATTAAAGTCAATAACAAGGAGAACATAATCATTCTCCTTTCACCCAACACTCACAATTTGGCGGCGCATAAGCGCCGCCCGATTGTCTTGTCTTGGTTACTTATCCATGCACTCGAAACTGTCGTTCGAGCAGCTGGGGCACGGGGGCATTTTGTCGCCCGAACCCAAAGAAACCTTGGTGTGACATTTGGTGCAGCTGTAAGTGCCGCTTCCGGGTTTTTCACCCGTCTTGACTATACATCTGTTCATTGTAAGTCCCTCCTTTAAGTTATGTCATTATTTTGCGTAGGGCGGTAAAGAATATTCAAAGTTTCAAAAACAAATTTTGTAATAATTCATTTAATAGAGAAACTTTAAAAAAAACTAAAAAAATTCAATATTTGTCTGTCGAAATACACAAATACCGAACTTGTGCCCGGGAAAACCTGCGCGAACGCTTTTTATCTTTTCCTGCTTCCGTTTTCTTTACGGGTTTTCGCTCCAAAAGCAAAAAGCAACCATTCTGGCTGCTCCTTGCTTTTGGAGCGAAAGACGGGATTCGAACCCGCAACAACTGCCTTGGGAAGGCAGGATTCTACCGTTGAACTACTTTCGCATATTCAATTTGTTATATTATATCATTCCGTTTTGAGTTTTGCAAGTATAGAATAATGCCTTTCGTTAAATCTCAAAATGCCTTTCTACAACGAAGATGCGCGGATCCCGTTGCCATTATCCCGATATGATGATATTATATGGAAAAGGAAGATACGATTATGAAGAAAAAACTTGCGTTCGTGATAATTATCGCCGTATTTACGGCCATATGCTGCGCCGCACTTCAAGGGTGCGTAAGAGAAAACGTTTACTCCGTCACCGCCGAGGGATCCGAGTTTTACGACGTGGCACTGAGCTCCGACAAGGCGGCTCCGGGTGAAAAAGTTACGTTCACCGTTACTCCCGCCGCGAATGCGGAGATAACGTCCGTTACGATGAACCACAGGACGCTGATCGCCGTCGACGGCGTTTATTCGTTTGTAATGCCCGACAAAGCGGCGATCATCCTGATAGAATACAAGTTGACAGACTCGGGCTCCGCTATTGTACCGGCGAGCTAAGCATGACTGCGCCCCTATCGTCCGACCGCTCCGCGAATGCGGAGTTTTTTCATATTGATTATATTTTACGCGTGTGCTAAAATAATAATATCTTGAAAGGAGACGCCTGTGCGGCAAACGCGTTATGAAAAAGAAGCTTATTATTTTGATTGCCTGCGCTGCGATATCGGTGCTGACCATATCGGCGGTCGCGGCGTGTACCGATCCCTCCACCTATACGGTAGAATGGTTCCCGAGCGAACAATATACCGTAGACTGTCCCGTTACCGAGGCGGAAACGGGAGACACGATACGCTTTACGGTCGCTCCCGCGAACGGCGTGACGCTGACGGGCGTATACGCAAACGGCATTCCGTGCGAATTCGACGGAACGTACTACTATTTCGCCATGCCCGAAGGCGGTGCAATCATCACCGTGCAGACCTCGCCCGTTTCCGCGGGCGGCGATGGCGGAGACGGCGGTTCCGAAACGTATACGGAAGTTTTGGTGAGCGGCGATCTGTCGTGGAGAAGCGATACTCCCGACGAAATGCCGACAGCGGAAACGGGCGATGAATATGCCACCTACCGCCTGTACTTCGACTTCGCGGAATCGAAATATCTGTCGGGCGACTCCGTCACCCTGACTTCGCTGACTACCGACGTACTCCCGCAAGAGGCGCTCGGCGAAGTATCGCTCTGGAGCGATAACATGGGCAACAGATATGCTTACGGTTATTTCGACGTCGATCTGCTCACGGCAAATCCCGGCACGGCATATATTTCCGTACATGTCGACGCAGATATGGGCGGCACGTCGATAGACGATACCATCGTCAAAAAAATCGATATCGTCCCCTACTCCGAATTCACTTCCGAGGTATGGACGGAGACCGTCACCGTCAATATCCCCGATTGGGCGGACTACGAAGGGCTGACGATACAGGTATCGAACGACACTATGTGGAAATACGGGTTAAGCGCCGACATATATACCGTTGAAGTGACCGGGGAAACCACAGTCATCGAAGCGGAGTATCTCCCCAAGGGCGGCGGTCTCGGAATAACGGTGTATTACGATAATCCGAATTACGGCGAACCGGGCGAATCCCAGCGGAGCTTTATTGAATTACCCGAAGTAGTGGGCGAAGGAAGCACCGCAACGGATCTCGTCAGATTCGACGGGTCCTACGCATACTTCCCGCTCCCGAACGGCTCGATCGAGATAACGGCAAATTGATGCACCGATATCATCAAAAAAAAGAAGCCTTCGGGCTTCTTTTTTTTGATAAATTATACTTTTTTATACTTCGTCTATGGGTCTGATGATTATCGTGTCGCCTTTTGTGCCGGGTTTTTGAGGAGACCCCGGCGCTGTAGGTTTTGTGCGCTCCGTCTGTTTTGTGGCGGGAGCCGTGTCAAAATCCAAAAGAGGCAAATAATAACACATCATATTCGCGCCCGCGGTCATTGTGGCAATATAACTTCTGATATAAGGGTAAAGCATCTTGGACGCCTCTATACGCATTGCGTCGACGTCGGCTTGTTCGTCGGTGATTTTGAAATTACCGCTGAGCTTCACTTCGAACTCGAACGGAAGCTTCTCTCCCTCTTGCGCTTTGACCGAAGCCGTGATCATCAGGAAAAAGTCCGTGGGACTCTTTTTTATATCCATTCTGATGTTTGGATTGATCCTGAAATTATTAACCCCCGGAGGTATCGGATTGGTTTTGAACGACGATTCGTTAATCCTGTAATTCAAAAGCTTCAGATACATTCTTCACCTCAATTTCCGCTACGGAATCCGAACCCGTTAACTTCTTTTGCCTTGGTAATGAACACAAAAGCATCGGGATCGATGTTCTTGATTATCTTCTTCAGCAAAGTCGATTGTCTGCGTTTTACGACGCATACGAGCATGATCCTTTCGGCGTGCGTGTAAACGCCCTCGCCTTTAAGCTCCGTAGCTCCGCGGTGAAGTTTGTCCACAATGGCTTGCGAAAGCTCGTCGGGTTTGGAGGTAACGATATTGAACACCACGCTGGACTGAAGACCGTGCGTAATGACGTCGGCGACTTCGCTGGTTACGAACAGAGTTATGAACGAATATAGAATCGGGGTCGCTATATTGGTGAAAATAGTATTGGCGTCGAGTCCGGAAGTCTCCAGCAAGCCCATCGAACCCGAGAACAGCACGACTATGGAATCGAAAATGAAAATCTGCCATTGCACGTTCAGATCCGGATTTTTCTCGTACGCGATTTTACCGATGATGTCGGTGCCGCCCGCGCTGGAGTTGGTCAGCAACATTCCGCCAAGAGCCACCCCGCAGACCGCGCCGCCTGCAATCGCGGCAAGCACGGTAACGCCCGAACTAAGTCCCTCGCCCACGAATATGGGAAAATCGACCAGACTGAACAATCCCATGAACCCGGCATAGAAAGCCACGCAGATCGTAGAGTTTATGGCAAACTGTTTATTGAGCGTGAAGTACGACGCAATAACCAGGGGAAGGTTCAGTATCAGTACCGTAACCGCAGGGTTAAACCACGTCTCTGCCAGTCGCTCGTTATAATAGCCTACGACGTTATAAAGTATGGACGCTATACCGCCGAAGCCGCCCGGCGCAAAAGCGTTCGGAACTATGAACACATACGTTCCGAGCGCTCTCAAAAACGCCAGGACAATCAAAAGTCCGTAAAATCCGGAATACTTTACCAACGTCTTTCTGTCGATTTTCATGACGGTTTTATTTTGTACCGAACAGCCTGTCGCCCGCGTCTCCGAGTCCGGGAAGTATGTATCCGTGCTCGTTCAGTTGCCTGTCGAGACATGCGATAAAAACTTTGACGTCGGGATATTTTTCCGCCACAGTTTCCACGCCTACGGGAGCGGCAATGATATTCATCAGCCTGATGTCGGTACAACCGCGCTTTTTGAGGAGTTCTATCGCCGCGCATGCGGAGCCGCCGGTCGCCAACATCGGATCCAGGATGATGGTTATCTTGTCCTCGATACCGTCGGGAAGCTTACAGTAATATTCCTTGGGTTCCAGAGTTTCTTCGTCGCGGTACATCCCGATGTGCCCTACTTTAGCGGTGGGGAACAGACGGTGTACTCCGTTGACCATTCCGAGTCCCGCCCTGAGTACGGGAACGACCGCTACGGAATTTTCTATAACGATGGTCTGCTCCGTTTTTTCAAGAGGCGTCGTTACCATGACTTTTCTGGTGGGAACGTCTTTCAGACATTCGAAAGTCATCAATGCGGTAATTTCCTCGACCAGTTCCCTGAAATCCTTGGTTCCGGTGTCCTTATTGCGCAAAATGGCTATTTTGTGCTGGATCAGAGGATGTTCGAAAATCGTTACGTTTTTATAGTCTTTCATAAGCTCTCCGCTATGCTCCCGCCGATACGGCGGGAGCATAAAATTTATTTTTAAATATTTTCGGATTCCGCGGTTTCGGATTCCTTCTTTTCGTCGGCGCTTTCGACGATGTTGCCGTTTGCGTCCTCGGTTATGATATTGACCTCGTCGGGAGCGGAGACCGACTTCGACACCTCGACATAGCCGCTGGGCACGGAATCGACGGGTTCTTCGTCCTTTTTCTCCTTGAACAGTACGTTGACGAGAATTCCTAAGATAAGCGCAGTGGCTATAGAAGATATCTCGATAACGGGGTTGGATCCATCGGCTTCCGCGCCGAATTTAATGGACAGTCCGCCGATACCCGCTATTAGTATCGAGCACACGACGAACAGGTTTTTGGATTCGCCGAGGTCTATGCCGCGCAGCATATTCAGACCGGAGACCGCTATGAAGCCGTACAGCGACAGGCATACGCCGCCCATCACGCAGGCGGGGATGGTCTCCATGAAAGCGACTACCGGTGAACAGAACGCGAGCACTATCGCAAGTACCGACGCGCCGAGAATGGACAGAACGGAAGCGTTCCTGGTGATGGCTACGCAGCCTACCGATTCACCGTAAGTGGTGTTCGGCGAGCCGCCCCACACGGCTCCCACGAAGGAACCGATACCGTCTCCGAGAAGCGTTCTGTGGAGCCCCGGATCCTTCAGCAGATCGCGTTCGATTATGTTGGAGATGTTTTTGTGGTCGGCAAGGTGCTCCGCGAACACGACGAACGTGACGGGGAGATACAAAAGCGCTATCTGAGCGACGCCCGCGCCGTCAAGCTGTTGGATATTGCCGCCGGAGGTGTGCAGGAACGAGAAGTCCCAGTTTATGAAACTTTCGGGGGCGACGGGTTTGAAGTTGTCGATCAGCGGCTGCCAGTTGACTATCTTCAGATACTCGACCTCGGCGCCGTAGCCTATCGCGGAGAATATCGCGGCGAGCGCGTAACCTGCTATTATACCTATAACAAAAGGAATGAGTTTCATCGTCTTGTTGCCCTTAAGCGAGCAGAAAACGACGACAAAGAATGTGACCAGGCCGCACAGCAACGCGACCAAATTATAATTATTTACGGCTTCGCCGTATTGATTCAAAACGCTACCCACGCCGCTCGCATGAGTGATGTCGCCCATAGCGCTTCCCGCAAGCGAAAGTCCTATCAGGGCGACCGTGGGCCCTATGACTACGGGGGGCATCAGTTTGTTGATCCAATTCGTGCCGGCAAGATAAACGACGAGCGCGATAAGCGCATATCCGACGGCAGCAAACGCGGCACCGAGCAGAACGCCGAAATATCCGTACGTTACCGCGCCGATAAGCGGCGAGATGAACGCGAAGGAACTGCCGAGGAACACGGGGCTTTTGAATTTCGTGAACAGCAGATAAGTTATCGTCCCGAAGCCCGCGCCTATCATCGCGGCGGCGGGGTTCATGACCAGCGCCTGCTCGCCCGAAACGGAGCCGGAAACGACCATCGGGACCGCTATCGTGGCGGTGATTATCGCCAGCAGCTGCTGCAGCGAAAAAACGACCAGCTTACCGAACGGCGGGCGGTCGTTTACGTCATAAATCATTTTCATTGGTAGGTTCCTCCGAATTTTTTTTAATTATATCACCGCAAGGAATTATAATCAAGCGCTTATAATGATTAAAGCGAAATAAAGATATGTAATATTACGATATATTATACGCGTTGCTGGCGCGCATACATTTCTGAAACATATCAAAAAAGCCGAACGAAAGTCGGCTTTTTAAAAAACAGCATTGACTCGGACGGAAATTATCTGAAACCGCCTCCGCCTCCGAAACGACCGCCTCCGCCGCCGCGGAAGCCGCCGCCTCCCCTGCCGAAACCGCCGAATCCGCCTCGCGAGCGTCCGGATCCCGCCTTGACCGCGCTAACAGTGTTGTTGATGGCGGAAACCGTATTGTTTATGTGCGAGCCTATATCGAACATGCCTCCTCTTAACGACGACAATGCAAAGTAAGTGAACAAATAGCTCCTTGCAAATCTGCCGCCCGGAGCAAACGATGCGGGATCGCTCAGTTCCGGATAAACGGCTTTCAATTCCCTCAGCACCCTCTCGGAGATACCCATCATCGTGGCGTATACCATATACTCCTCCCACAACTGTAGCTGAGGGATCTCGTATTCCTTGAGATTGGAAAATTCCAGCATAAAGCGTTTGAGCGCGTGCGCTTCGGCATGTTTTGCTATGCCTTTGGAATTGAGTTTCGCCACTTTAGGCGCAAAGAACGCGGCAACCAGACCGAACAAAACCATTCCTATCGCAAGGAAAACCGTATCCGCGATAAAGTACCACAAAATTGCAGCAAATGCTATCGAGAATATTCCGAGAGGATAAGAAAAATTTCTTGCGTTTGCTCCCATATACCCGCCCGTTCTGTATTCGCGGGAAGCGGAAGAACGGAAAGCGGAAATGTCCGCGGAAACAGCGCCGACGTGCCCTTTGCCGTAAGCGGAAAATTCGTCCATGGTAAACGCTTTTCCGATCTCTCTTTCGGCTTTCAACAACATTACATAAACGGCTTTTTCGTGTTCTTTCAGGTCGTTTATCTCCGCCTCGGCAACCGAATTGACGTGAACGGTATAATCGTCGCCGTCAGGCTTCAATTCCAATAAACCGCGTCGGGTCAGATCCATTATGGTCGCGGAAATCAACCTGGAACGGTTTTTGTCCGAATCCGCCGTCCCGTCGAAATGATAGAAGAAGTACCCCATTTCCGCGGGCGTATCCCCGGGAGGAATTTCGCGGACGTATTCGGGATATTTGGACGCGTCGTAATGTCCGAAAACGAATTTGTAATAGACGAACAGCGCTATCGCCGCCAAAGCGAACAGAATCCCCAGCACCAAAGATATTATATATTTTACGCGTTCGCGGCGGGTTTCCTTAATCCAGCTTTCGTACCAAGCCGTTTCTTCGTCGACAATCTTATCGCGCGCGTCATACTCGCGTATTATATCTGTAGCCGTAAATCTTTCCTTTTCGGTAACTATTCTGACCTCGGTCAATACCGACGCTTTGCTGTTCGGAGCTATTCCCTCGGCGCTCAAAACCACGGAATTGCCGGTTGCATAAGTGTCGGATTTCTCGGCGTTATCCAGATGCAGCCAGAACAAAGTATCCGTATCGCTTTCGACCATAGTTTCTCCGGGCAACTCGATCGTACATTTGTAGTTTTCGATATACATACCGAAATCGGAGGAAAACTGCGACCAGTACAATACCGCGCAATCGTTATAGGAGATCACGGCGTCGGGCAGTTTATACCGGAAAGCAAACCTTTTACTGCCGGCGGTTGTAGCCTCGAAAACAACGCCTATTTCTACCTTATACGCGGAGACTTCGTAATAAGCGCGCATGGAGGAACTGCCCGAAACGGAAGGTATCCCGTAGCGGGAATCCGACGGCTCGAGCGTAGTATTCGACTGATAATCGTAAACCGTATAGCTGTCTATGAATTCGTCAAGTTGTTTCGAGTTTTCGAATTCCAGCACCTTATAGATGTTTCTTACGGGCGAAGAAGAATCGATAATTGCGTTCCACGTTTCGCTGACCGCGAGATCGCCGTTTTCGTCCGCCTCAGCGGAAATATCCACGTAGGAAAGATATACGTCGCCTTTGTCCTGACAACCCGTAAGCAGACTGCCGACCGTCAATAAAACCGCCGCGATAAGAATAATAACGGTAACTTTTTTCATAAATCCGTATTAAAACGAAACTTTCGGCGCCTCTTTCTGAGTTTCTTCTATTTCGAAATAAGGCTTCGCCGCAAACTTGAATATCTTTGCGACGATATTGGACGGGAAAGTCTGAACCTGCTGGTTGAACTTCATCGCCGTATCGTTATAGAATTGTCTGGAAACGGCGATTTTCTGTTCCAGTGAACTGAGTTCGTTCTGAAGCGACATGAAGTTCGTATTGGCTTTCAGCTCGGGATAACGTTCGGCAACCACCAAAAGTCTGGACAGCGCGCCCGAAAGTTCGTTGTTGGCTTTTATTGCGTCCTCCTGAGTCTTTGCTCCGCCGACCGAAGCCCTCGCTCTGGTAACTTCGCCCAAAGTTTCCTTTTCGTGAGACGCATAGCCCTTTACGGTCTCCACCATGTTGGGAATCAGATCGTAACGGCGTTTAAGCTGAACGTCGATCTGCGACCAGGCGTTTTCTACTCTGACGCGTTTCTTGACCAGGCTGTTATAAATACAAATCGTTATTATACACATCTTCGTATATGCTCCTTTGGTTCTTTTGTTTATTATAATATACTACGTTTGCGGATTTAATGCAATACGGATAAAATACCCCGTCATAAAAAGCTGCATTATACCGAAAAAACAAAAATCACGGCTTTGACCGTGATCATTATAGCTGGTGCACCGACTTGCCGCAAAAACGAACACAGTAATATATAAGGTAAATCGACGGGAATTATATTGCGCGGTTGAATTGCCGCTGTCGGACTATAAACTGTACGGCAAGCAATTAGCGGTGCGATAATTGCTCACAGCTTGCAATGGCTGTCATAGCGTTCTTATAGATACGCTATGGCAGCCCTTTATTTGTTTTTAACTATGTGATGATTGTAGATTTTTACTGAAAAATTTGATATAATTTATATAAAATATGTCTATGTAGGAGCGCCCACAATGAACAAAGCGAATATGTTTTGGCAAACTTATTTGAATTTAGAAAATGAGTTTCTTGACTTGTCAAAGTACATTTATATAACAGATACTACAACGAAAATAGACACTCACACAAAGGTAATTAGAAATGTTGAGTGCAAACACCAATTAGAGACTTATTCTAGTTATATAGCTGATTTGTTGGTGCGTTGCTGTGTTGAAATTGAGGCTATATCAAAAGAGCTTTATTTTGATAACGGTGGAATAAAACCGCGCGGTAGTATTGATTTATACTTTGATACAGACTGTATTGCATTCTTAAATGATAAGTGGAATATAGCCGATAAAGTAGTGATGGTGGTTGCTAGCAATTTTAATTTGTCAAAAGAGGAAAATCAAATTTTAACACCATTAAAAAAAGCAGATGAACGGTCTAAAACTATTTGGGCAAAGTCATATCAGGCGGTAAAACACGATAGATATAATTCATTATATCTAGGAAACATTAAGGCACTATTAAATGCAATGGCTGCGCTATATTTGTTTAATATATATTTTCGAGATATAAAACTTTCATCTAAATATGTGGATATTCATAATCTAGATATGTCATTTGGTTCAAAGATTTTTTCATTAAAAGCACCAAATCAAAATGCCTTAGTAGATATAATGAATGGAATAAAAAGTGATGATATATTGAAATCAGGCGAGAGTCCATATATTGCTAAATATACAGATAGCTATTATAAACAAGTTCTATCTGCCAGACAAAAATATTTAGATGATTTGAATAATTATTGGAGAAATCAACCCGAATTAAAAGAGACCGCTTTTATTTTACAATTAGCGAAAGCAAAAGAGATTGAAGATAAAGACCCCGCCCAAAGAGTTATACCTTTATGGGAATTGTGTAAATATCGAATAAACAAAAAAGCACCTGCATATTTGCCATTTGAAGAAAGAAAAAAGGCTTTTGTTCAAAGTCCAGAATGGAATGGCGAAATCAGAATGCTAAATAAGCATTTGTCCGAAAGTGAATTAACACCCGAAAATATACAAGGTGAAATAGATCACGCTGGTGTTCAATTTGCAATGGATATAGACAAATCTTTTAGTAGCCAATTTATGTACAAAGCCTTTACGGAAGGTTATTGTGAAATTGTACTCGATAAAGGCAATGTAAAATATTTATAATTCTACATCTAAACTTTTTTATTAGTAGATAAGGCTATCATAGCGGTTTTATAGATACGCTTTGACAGCCTTTTTGCTTGTTCTTTATCGGGCAGTAATTCGGCATTTATATTCTTGTTTTTGTCGTTAAAGTAAATAACGCTTATACCGAGCGGTATTGTCTTATTCATATTTGATATTCCTTAAATTTTTGATAACCCCACCCAAACCCACCCACTGCGGGCTTGTTTTTCGTTCCGTGTTCCGTAGTGTCAATTAGGTAATAATAGAGTACAAGCCCTAAAATGTTGCGACGCGCGACGCGCTGGCAATAAGGTAATAGTATGCTTATTGCCACTGCGGGCGGCTGTCGCCGCCCGCATATTGCCATTTTTGCCCTAAAAGTGTTACAGTGTGACGGGGTGAACTGGTAATACTAAGTCCACCCCGTAAACGGACTGCATTAAAACTGCGTTACACGTTACGGGGTGAACGGGTAATATTATATACTGCAATCGCGTAATTGCTTTTGTAAGTGTTTGCGTATCGTCGCCATTTGCCGAGATATTGCGGAGTTTGACACGCCGCGTTCACGCGCAATCGCCCGCATAGACTTTTCCTCGTAATAAAGGTTATGCACCAATTCTCGCCGCTTGTCCGATAGCGTTAATAATGCTTTATGTACGCGCTCCGTATTTTCTTTCCGTATGATTTCAGCAAGTATGTCTATACGCTTGTCCTCAAAGTCTATTCCGTTTTCAATTAAATAGTTCAAAGAGGTATGCCGTCTTGTTTCCCGCCAATGGTTGAGTTTTTCCATTTGTACAAGTTGTAAGTGTATCATATAGAGTTCGTCCGTAACCTCTATTTCATTAGTAGTGCCGTCCACAAATTTATAGATTATTACTTGCATATAGAAAGCCTCCACTTATAAGCACGGCAACGGCGTAGTGGTGAGGTTTTTCATAAAAATTCTTGAAAATAAAAAAGCCCGACAAACTTTCAGACTTAATAAGCCTTAAAAATCTGTCGGGTTTTACTCTTTCATAGAGAGCCTTAACACCTATGACAAACGCCAGCCGTAACCGTACTTGCGATTACTGCCCGATATTTCATTGTGAGGGTATAGGCGTTTCTATGAGGTATTAAATGAAAAAAGAATGAGTGCGCCATTTACTGCTCCCGAAAGTTATTTTGTCGTTTTACTTTCGTACACTCAATTCTTTATTTGATATAAAGATTTATTCGGTTGTTATTCTTTTTTCAGTATGATTTTTTGAATAATGATTTCGTTGTTTTTAATTGATATTCGTAGTTTTAGTCTGCATTTCAGGCAGTATGTTTCCACGTTCGAGCCGTCGCCAGCCTTGAATAATTTATACCCGCAGTCTGGGCATACAACGTAGGAGATCATTGCTCGCTACCATATCGACGGATTTTTGCGGCTTTCTTTGTCATAAGTTTTCTTCCGATTTTCTCATATAAAAACTTTTTAGTTCCGCGATATTCTTGTTTATATTCAGTAAAAAATTCGTCAGGACTATCGAAAATACCTAAATCTTCTACAACCGCTTGTTGTTGCACTGTTGTATTTTTACCATTCCAATCAATTTGTAAATTATTGAAATCTTTTACCGCTACGGCATAATCAAAAAATTTTCCTTTATGGTCGGGAAAAAGTTTTTTTAAGCCATAGATATATACTTTGTCGCAAATTACGCCCTCTAAACTCAACCATTCGCCGTTATAATAAACTTCTGCCCAAGTATGAATGATAAGCTGCGGCGCAAGTTTAGCCATAATTTTCGGCATTAAACTGCGCTGAAAAACTTTTGTAACCTTTGTGCCGTGCAGTCTGCAATGCACATCCACAGCGCGTAATAAAGCCATAAGTAGAGTTGCCTTTGTATTGCATTGACCTATGCCGTCGGCTAAAATTTGTGTCGCCGAAAGATTATCGTATTTATTGTAACCGAGCAAAATTTTATTTTGAACATAATCGTAAATCGCGCCGATTTTGTCAAACTCGTTCAAGTCATTCCAATTATGCTCCTTGATTAAAGTAACAATTTCTTGCGCGTGATAGTTTAGTATAGCCGTATCTTTCAAATATTTTTCCATAAAAAAAGTACCTACCTTTTATAGATACTTTGATTATAATATTTCAATCAGATAAAAACTTTCAAAAATTCGCTATCTTTAATCGACGCGCTAACGGGCATTCCCATCCATTTTTTTACGGTTGCCGCAAAGTGCGACGGACTGTCAAATCCCGCAAGCATAGCCGCATCAGTAACATTTGTACCGCTTAATAGAGCCGTAAATGCTTTTTCAAGTTGGTGGAATAAAATATAACTTTTCAGCGGAACGCCTATTTGTTCACGAAATAAGTGTGACAATCTGCTTGATGATAGACAAACGCTATTCGCAAAGTTATCTATTGTATGGTCGTAACAATCGCATTTTTGCAAAATTTCCAATAATTCGATTATTCGTTCGTCTAAAATTTTTGAATTTCTTTTAACACCCAAATACGTTGCAAATTCCTGTATAAAGTCTATATACTGCTGCTTATCGTCCGTATCTATAAGTATAGCGGCTTTTGGCTGTATACACTCAATCCCATTATCATATATCAAATAGTTGCCGTCTATCTTTTTTATCACTTCTTTTGCAAAACTAGAACTTGGCTCAATTAAAATAGACAGTCGTATTTTATTGCTACACGAAAATATATGTCGCGCGTTCTTATTTACTATGATACATTTACCGCTTATTTGCTCGTTCTCAACTGTCACTTGCAGAGGCTCGTCAAGGCTTAAAAATATTTGTAAAACACAATGAGAATGCTCTACTGCATTTACCTGATTTCCTATAAAAGCGATATTATCCTTGTCCCAAAAGATTTTTAACATACATTCATTATAGCAAAAAATATGAAAAATAGCAATCTGCTTAAAACGATTTTCGTCCTTGTAATAATAGCGAAATTATGAAAGTTTTTACTTTTCTAATGGTGTAAAATCTATATAGCGTAGAAATTTATTTTATGTAAATATCAAATAGTTTTTTTGTCCGCTTGTGCTTACCGTCTGGAGACGGGATACGCCGCCTTGCCAAATTGTAAAGGGCGGCTATTTATCTCCCGACAGGCATAAACCGCCGTCCCCTACGGGGCAGCCCCTTGACAATTTATCTGCGGCGGCATTTTTCGCTGATTAAGACGGTAAGCACCAAAGCGAACGCAAAAAAATTTAAGCCGCAGTCCGACCAAGACCGCGCAAAGGAGCAGACAATGAAAAACGCAGTTATTTACGCCCGTTTCAGTTCTCACGCACAGAACGAGCAGTCCATTGAGGGACAGTTAGCCGAATGTTACGCTTTCGCACAGCGCAACGATTTACGCATAATTCACGAGTACATAGACCGCGCCTTGACGGGTACGACGGACAAGCGCCCCGACTTCCTGCAAATGATTGAGGACAGCAAGCGCAAGGGCTTTCAATATGTGCTTGTCTATCAGTTAGACCGTTTCGCCCGTAACCGATATGACAGCGCAACGTGCAAAGCAAAGCTGAAAAAGAATGGCGTGCGCGTTTTGTCGGCAAAGGAAAACATAACCGACGACTCGAGCGGTATTTTAATCGAGGGTGTTTTAGAGAGTATGGCGGAATATTATTCGGCAGAGCTGTCGCAAAAGGTTAAGCGAGGTATTGCTATGTCCGCCGCAAAGTGTAAATATTTCGGCGGCACGGTTGCGCTCGGTTACAAAATCGACAGCGAAAAGAATTACGTTATAGATGAGGAAACCGCGCCCATAGTCAGGAAAATGTTTGAAATACTTGCAACGGGTTACACATACGTCGATATAGCGCGCTATCTGAACGAGCGCGGAATACCAACCGCAACGGGTGGCAAATGGGGCAAAAACAGTTTTCAATGGCTTTTCAGCAACCGCAAGTATTTAGGTATTTACACCTTTCAAGGCACAGAGATAAGAGGCGGCGTTCCGCAGATAATCGACGAACAGTTATTCGAGGACGTGCAAGCGGTATTACGCAAATATGCCGCCGCACCTTCGCGCGGGAAAGCGGTTGAAGAATACATATTGTCGGACAAATTGATATGCGGACTATGCGGACATAAAATGACGGGTGTAAGCGGTACAAGCAGAAACAAGACAATACACAATTACTATAAATGCGGTGGCACATCAAAGCACGGTTGCCGCAAACGTGCAGTGCGTAAACAATTTATCGAGGACGAGGTTATAACCGCTATTGTAGGAAACGGCACGGAGCGAAACCCGCATGGCGTTTTGACGGACGAATTTATAGATATGGTCGCCGTCGAAACGTATTTACTGATACAAGCCGAACGCAACGACAGCGAGATAAAACGCATTGAGGGCGTAATTGCAGATAATCAAGCGGCTATCAATAACCTAATGCAAGCCCTTATGCACGGTAAGATTGCAAATACAATTTTTGCGCAAATCTAAAAGTTAGAGAATGAGAACTCCGAACTGAAAGCAACGATTGAAAGCGAAAAGGCGTTGCAAATCGACTACTCATACGCCGATATTCGCAAGTGGTTAGAGCATTTCCGCACGTTAGACTACTCTAAAATGAAAAACCGCAAGGCATTGATTGACACATTTATCTATCGGGTAGTGCTGTATGACGATAAAATGAAAGTACTATTTAATCTGAAAAGCGGGCAGAAAAATGAATTGCTTTTGAATTTGATTTTCCCCAACTACCCAGACGGCAACGGCGGCATAAGTGGGAATAACAAAGAAAACAGCGCAAAAGAAAAAGAAACCGATAATTCGGTTTCTCTCTCGTCGGGGTGTTCGTATACCCCTGTTATGGTGCCGTTAGTCGGGGTCGAACCGACACGATGTTGCCATCGAGGGATTTTAAGTCCCTTGCGTCTGCCTATTCCGCCATAACGGCAAAAAAAATTGGAGGCGCCACCCGGACTTGAACCGGGGGTAAGGGTTTTGCAGACCCGTGCCTTACCACTTGGCTATGGCGCCCCGTTGCTAAAGCAGTATAGCATAATTATATTCCGTTTGTCTATCATTATTTAAAATTTTTTAATATATTTTGTCTGTCTCCGATCTCAGCCGCGAACGCCGCGCGTTTCGGCGTTCGCGGATAGAAAATTCAAAAAATCGCCTTAATCAGGTATAAATTCCGCCATAAGACCGAATTTCGGATTCCCTCTGTTTATTATCCACAGGAAAGCCGCGTTCCCGTTAATGCTGATTTGCGTCTCATCCGTCAGCATTTTTGTGCTCAGCACTTCACATCTTGCGTTCAGCGCCGCGACGTAAACGTCTTCGTTCAATATGCGATCACAAACTAGTTTAAGCGTGCCCGGCGAAGGAATCTTTATTAACAGCGCGCATGTATCGAATACGGTAACGCTTTCGGCTGTCGTATCAGTGAAATCGACCGCATCCGAACGCTTTATGACGACGTTGATACTTTTTTCGGAATCGGAGTTATTTGTTATGGCTACTAAGAGAGGACTTGGGAAATTGCAGATAAACGAATTTCGAATAGTCCCCTCCTCTCCCGAAAATTCCGCAAACGGATCCGAACCGGTCATCATATCGTATACTTTAAAACTAATTGAGGGATCGGCGTTGACAAAAACGTCGTACACGCTGAATTCATTGTACGTCGGCATCAAATTGTCGTCGAATTCATCATCTATCTGGATGTAACGGGTCTCGCCGGCTTTCAACGCTAAATCCATGCCGTTTTCTGCACCGATATAATCTGAAAGCGATTCGTAGCCCGCATAAACATTAAACGCTTCGTTGACGTCTGACACGTTTTTGACGGTCACACTGACAGTGCCGGAAGCCACGAAACGCACGACGTTTTCATTGAGTCCCGCATACGAAGCGGCGATGACTATGCCGTTTTTTCTCACAACCACGGTGTTGCCTACGTTGCCGTAAGTCTTTAACACGATGTCGCTGTCCGGAAACTCCGGCTGGAGCGTAAACACGCATTCTTCGCCGGGATAAGCGTAAATCTTTTCTTCTTGGAACTGGGAAACATGCCTCACGGAATCGGATGCGCAAACGATCCTGATGGCGTTAGACAGAATATTATAATTTCCGGATATTTCCCCAGTATATTTTACCGTTAGCAAATACGCATTGTAAAGCTCGAGCGCCCCGAGATAACGCGGCCATACGCCGTCGAGGGCGACTTCATTGTCCCAATAAATATTCTTCCAGCCGTATGTAAATTTTTCCGACTCAAGTCCAAGGTCCTCAGGCTCGTAACTTTTTCCTTTGGTAATATCGTACAGTACCGCTTTTATTGCAATATTTCCGTCGGGAAGCCTTATACCGGCGGAAGTAAACAGATTTTCGCTGCCGTCGGGCGACACTACGCCGATAATGAGCGTAGAAGAATCCTGACCTTCTATCTTCCATGGCGCCAGACCGAACTTTATTGCAGTATAAGTCCAAAGCGTAGCGAACGCGACGAGTGCTGCAAACAGCAGTACCATCACAAATTTAAAAGCTTTAGCTTTCATGTTCATACTCACATTTTATCGAAAGACACTTAATACAGTCGTTCGTCTTTCTTTAATTATAATATTTCAAACAAATATAGTCAATATACATCATCCCGAGTAAAACGATCGGGAAACGCCGAATAAGCCGCTGCTGTGCGTTAATGTAATAATATTGTTGCATTTTATTGAATAATATGGTAATATAACCTCAATCTTACTTTAGGAGAGTGCTATGGAACTTACAACCAACAAGAACGTTCTCGATTTCGTACAGAAATACGTTGACCTCATGAAACCCGACAAGGTCGAATGGATCGACGGCAGCAAAAAACAGCTTAACGAGCTGACAAAAATTGCCGTATCGACGGGCGAGATATATAAATGCAATCAAAAGCTCCTGCCCGGATGTCTGTATCACCGCACCGCCGTCAACGACGTGGCGCGCGTGGAAGGCAGAACCTTTATTTGCTCCCGCGAACAGAAAAACGCAGGTCCCACCAACAACTGGATGGACCCCAAAGAAGCGTATGCTAAACTGGACGCGATAGCCGACGGTTGCATGAAAGGTAGAACGATGTATATCATCCCCTTCAGCATGGGCAAGATCGGCTCCAAGTTCGCCAAATACGGCATCGAGCTGACCGACAGCATTTACGTCGTGCTGAATATGGCTATCATGACCCGCGTTTCCGCGAAAGTATTAACCAAACTCGGCGATTCCGACGATTTCGTGCGCGGCATCCACAGCAAAGTCAAACTCGAGGAAGAGAACCGCTATATCTGCCAGTTCCCCGAGGACAACACCATTTACAGCCTTAACTCCGGTTACGGCGGCAACGTGCTTCTGGGTAAAAAGTGCTTCGCTCTGCGCATAGCGAGCTATCAGGGATGGAAAGAAGGCTGGATGGCTGAGCACATGCTGATCCTGGGCGTTCAGAAACCCGACGGCGACATCAAATACATCACCGCGGCATTCCCCTCCGCTTGCGGAAAGACCAACCTCGCAATGCTTATTCCTCCCGAAACCTATACCAAGAAAGGATATAAGGTGTTCACCGTGGGCGACGACATCGCATGGATCCGTCGCGGCAAGGGCGGAATGCTTTACGCGGTCAACCCCGAAAACGGTTTCTTCGGCGTAGCGCCCGGAACGAACGTAAAATCCAATCCGAACGCATTGGCGACCACCCGCAAGGACACCATCTTTACCAACGTCGTTTACGATCCCAAGAAAAAGACGGTATGGTGGGAAGGACTGGATAAGAATCCTCCGAAGAACGTTCTCGACTGGAAAGGCAACAAATGGTCGGGCGGCATGGTGGACGCCGAAGGCAAGATCATCAAGGGCGCGCATCCGAACAGCCGTTTCACCGCTCCCGCGAAAAACTGCCCCTGCCTCTCCTCCGAATTCGAAAATCCGAAGGGCGTGCCGATTTCCGCCATCATCTTCGGCGGAAGACGTGCAAAAGCCGCTCCGTTGGTCTATGAAGCACGCGATTGGAAACACGGCGTATTCGTCGGTTCGATAATGGCTTCCGAAACCACCGCCGCTGCCGCGGGCGCCGTCGGCGTCGTTCGCCACGACCCCATGGCAATGCTGCCCTTCTGCGGATACAATATGGCGGATTACTTCCAACACTGGCTGGATATGGGCAAGAAAGTCAAGAACAAACCCAAAATCTTTAACGTCAACTGGTTCCGTACCGATGACGAAGGCAACTTCCTGTGGCCCGGATTCGGCGACAACATGAGAGTACTCGACTGGATCATCCGCCGTTGCGAAGGCGTTGTCGACGCCGTTGAAACCCCCATCGGTTATATGCCGAAGCCCGAAGACATCAACCTCGACGGTCTGGATATGTCCGTAGACGATCTGAAACAGATTCTGGACTGCGACAAAAAGGTCTGGAGCGCCGAAGCGGAAGACATCGAAAACTACTACCGCTCCAAGTTCGGCGACACCCTGCCCAAGGAACTGTACGCGGAACTCGCAAAACTGAAGAAGAACCTCAGAAAGCGCGCGTAAATTACAGCAAAACGAGAAGTCCGGAAATTCCGGACTTCTTTTTTACTATAAAAACCCACCCGTGATAGGGTGGTTTTTTAAGCCGTTATCGATACAAATTCTTACAGCGGAATGTAATATATCATTCCCGCGGCGGCGGAAATTAAAATCAATGCTATCGGCGGAATCTTTTTCTTGCGGATCAATCTGTATCCGAGGGCTATTCCGCCGACGACCGCAAAAATGACCAGCGCGTGGAAGTTGAATTCGCCCGCCGCGTCGAAATCGTTGTATTCCGCATAAAAGCACTTTACGACCAACAATAATCCCGTAGAGATTATCAGTCCCCAGATTATCGGCGTAACGCCTTTCATCGCCGCTTTGACGTATTTGTTCGAAGCAAAATTTTTAAAAATTGCGGCAATGATCAAAATTATCACGAAAGCGGGAATTACTACCGCGGTAGTAGCAAGCAAGCTGCCCCAGAATCCCGCCAGATCGTTCCCGACAAAAGTGGCAAGATTTATGGCTATGGGTCCGGGGGTCGATTCCGCAATGGCAATATAATTCCAAAGTACGTCGTCGGTTATCCAACCGCGAGACAGCATCTCGTCGCGAATTATCGGGATCATGCCGTAACCGCCCCCGAACGAAACGGTACCGATCTTCAGAAAAGCCAGGAAAATTTCAAGATAAATACTCATTTTTCCTCCTTTTCCGACTCGCTTTCGCTTGCGTTTGTATCTAAGCCGACAGCGACGACACTTTTTCTTTTATTGATCGCGTCAAGAATTAACTTGTAAAGTATCCCTACGCATATCCCGATCAAAATCAGATATACGCTCGAAAAATCGATGTTGAAGATGTCGAAACAGGTTACGAGTAAAAACGCGGGCACGAAAACGAAATACTCGAAAGCGCCCTTTTGCGCTTTTTTCATCATATTCACGCCTGCCGAGGTTATCAGTATGGCGATTCCGACTTTGATTCCCTCGAAAGCGTATTGCACGGGGATAAAAGCCATAAACGCGTCGTAAAAATAGGAAATAAGCAGTATTATCGAAAAACTGGGGATGCATACCGCGACCACCGCCACGAAAGCGCCCCATACGCCAATCAGTTTAAAGCCGATGAAAGTAGCCGAATTTATTGCTATCGGACCCGGTGTGGATTCGGAGATCGCCAATATTTCGTAAAACTCAGCGTCGGATATCCACTTACGTTTCTGAACGTATTCGCGTTCGAGCAGCGCTATCATGGCGTACCCGCCTCCGAAAGTGAACAGACCGATTTTCAGATAACACAAAAAAAGCTTCAGCGACAATATGGCGCGCCGAAGGAAGCGCTCTTTCTTTTGCTGAGGTGTAAGCACGGGCTTATCTTTTCTTTTTGGGCGGGAAAATTTAAATTTGTCCTTGTTTTTGCAAGCGGAAGCGTTCTCGCAGGAAGACAATGTATCCTCGGTCGGTTCTCCGTTTTTATCGGCGTCCGAAAACAAGACTTCTTTCCCGGATAATTCGTCTTTATTGTCCATTGAACTTTTTTAGAACTTCGCTCACGGTGCGCATATCGCATTTGCCCGCATATTCGGATTTGAAATATCGCATCACGGCGGGCACGGATTTGTCGTCAAGCCCGGATATGACGGCCGAAATCTCTTCCTCGGAAAGCATTTTCGGCAAAAACGCCTTTACCGCCTCGATCTGCCTGTTAAGGTCTTCAACCCTGTCGGCTCGACCCGCTTTTTCGAATCCCGCTCTCTCGTCCAAGAGTTCTTTTTCGGATTTCTGTAAAACCTGAACGACGTCGGCGTCCTTTAGCTCGCCGCCCTTTGCCCTGATCTCGATTTCCGCCAGCATTATTTTGTTCAGCACAACGGATAAAACGCCCGATACCGATTTGTCGTGCGCCTTCATTGCCGCTATTCTTGCACTTTTTATTTCGTCACGCAACATATCTCTACTCCGCAAATACCTGATTCAGGTATAATTATTTTAATTTGATTATATTTTCGTAAATACGCGCTGTCAAGCAAATGATCGGGAGCTTTTACGACAGAGTATTTTCCATTTTTATCGACAATTTGGTATTTATGTCGAAGAACTTCCAGGGGACTTCCTCTTTTGGCGGATAGACCCTGAAAACGAGTTTTTCTTTTGTGGTCGGATGCGTGAATCGGATCTCCGTCGCCCACAAAGCCATGTCGTAACCTTCGGGACTCTTGCCCTGACCGTATTTTAAATCGCCGAATATCGGACAACCTATCGTTTTAAGCTGCACGCGTATCTGGTGGCTTCTTCCGGTATACAGTCTTATTTCCAACAACGCGAGCGACTGCCTGGTCTCCAGCGTGTTATAGTCAAGCACCGCGAGTTTGGCACCTTCTGTAGCTAAGGGTACGCAATAAACCGTATTTGTGGCCTCATCCTTATATAAAGCGTTTTTCAAAACGCCTTTTTTATCTTTCGGGACAGCGGTGGTAACGGCAAGATATTTTTTCTCGAAGTCTCCGCTTTTAATGCTTTCCTGAAGTCTTGCCGCGGCTTTCGAAGTCTTTGCGAACACCATGACGCCGCCCGTAGGTCTGTCAAGCCTGTGAACGAGACCGAGATACGCTTCCCCCGGCTTGTCGTATTTGTCTTTCAGATATCTTTTCAGCGCGTTCAAAAGATCGTCGTCTCCGCTGGAATCGGCCGCGACGGGAACGTTTTGCGGTTTTACGGCGACCAGCAGATGATTGTCTTCGTATACAATGTTAATGTCGTTGTAATCTATCGTTTTGTTTTCCATATCAGTAAATTAAAACGTCGTCATGGAACTTGCGCCCGACGGAAGCACGACTTCTTTTCTGCCCGTCGAAAGCCCCAGTTCGTAAGCCTCGGTCGAACCTCGTCCGTCAAGGCAGATGTCTGCGATATTTTTCATGACCGACGGCTGAAGCCCGGTAGTGTACGAATTTATCAGGAAAAACAACGGACTACCGCTAAGAAGTCCTGTCGTCTTCTTAACGAAGTCGAATATCGTGTCCTCCAGCTTCCACACTTCGCCCCTGGGTCCCCTGCCGTAACTCGGCGGATCCATTATGACCGCGTCATAGGTATTGCCGCGCCTTATTTCGCGTTCGACGAACTTCAGACAATCGTCCACTATGTACCTGATTTTTCTGTCTTTCAATCCTGACAGCGCGGCGTTTTTGCCCGCGCGTTCGCACATGGCTTTGGCGGCGTCGACATGCGTTACTTCGGCTCCGGCGGAGGCTGCTGCAAGGGTTGCTCCTCCCGTATACGCGAACAGATTCAACACCTTTACGGTTCTGCCCGCGCCGCAGATTATCTCGCGGATTCTGGACCAGTTATACGCCTGTTCGGGGAAAATACCCGTGTGCTTGAAGCCCATAAGTTTCAGGGAAAACTTCAGCTCCCTCCACGAAACGGAAAATTCTTCGGGCACTCGCCTTAAAAACTCCCAGTTTCCGCCGCCCGATTTGGAACGACGGTATACCGCGTCGGGCGCGCCGTCCTTCTCCAGGTTGTACGGCGCGTCCCATATGATTTGCGGATCGGGACGCAGCAGACGCACTTTTCCGAAGCGTTCCAGCTTCATTCCGTTGCCGGTTTCTATTACCTCGTAATCTTTCCAGTCCTCGGCTATATGCATATCAGTCCAGTTGTCTTTCTATTTCGTTTGCCAGCGACTCGTAAGCCGAGGTATTGTCGATTATCTTCAGCGCCGACAAAAATTCGCGCGCGTCCGTGCGTTCGTCGTCCTTTATAAGCGAACGGATCAGCTTTATCAGCCCGAAAATAACGTCGTGCCTGACGGAGTTACGCTCGCGTATGAAATCGGGATAGTTCATTTCCGCGCCCAGATCTCCTTTGTATATCCTTAGAATGTTGCGCATGATCCTGACCTTTTCGTTCACCGAATCGGAGCGCGCGAAATCGTTCATCATTCCCTTGAAACGGTAATAGTCGCAGTTTATCTCGTCCAGATGGAGCACGTATCGCGAATTGATATAAACCAGTTTAAATTTGACGCCGTACTGCGAAAGCGTTTTCCTGATTATGTTGTTGGTGGTTTTAAGGTTATTTATAGCGGAATCGTACAGATAATCCTTCCACATATAATCTATGATGACGTTTCTGTCTATACCGAAATCGCCCGCCAGAACGTAATGCAGGAAAAGGTCCTTGGATTTTCTGGTTTTCCATTGCAATTCTTTTCCCGCCATGGAAATCGCGGTATCCCCGAACATGGTTACGTTCAACATTCCCTGTTCACCTCTGCCGCCCTGCTTGGAGTCGATCAGCGCCTTGATCTTCAACACGGTATCGCTCTCTATGCCGTAGGCTTCCGCTTCTCTAAGGATCGGTCCGAATACCGTGGTATCCGTCAGCACCATCAACATGCCGTAATTCTCGCCGCAGCGCAGTATATTGGTAACGATGCTTTTTACGTCGCGTATCTCGCCCTTGGCAAGCAGACAGTTCGTTGCCAGTCCCATACTGTAAAGCCACACGAACGAACGGTTCTCGCTGGCGTCGATCGCCTGGGTAGCGGCTTTATACGAACGGGAGCGGTTACCCTCTTTCAGCGACGCATATGAATATATCTGAAGCATCATCGCCCTGAATTCGGGCGCCGTTTCCATAGCCTCGTGCAGATACAGGTTGGCAAGATTTTCCGCATACGAAACACGGTTGAAAAGACAGTTCAGATAGCAACGCACATAGACCGTAAAATATCTTTCGAAGCCGACGTCGTCCGTCAGAGCGCCGTACGCGCGGTCGGAATACTGCAAAGCCGTTTCTTCGTTTCCGTAGAAACTTTCCATCAGCGCTTTTACCGAATACAACATGTGTATGTCGTTGAACAGATTGTTGTTTATGGCGTAACTCAACGCCTCGTCCACAAGGCTTCTGGTGCGCTTCATATCCCCGTCGAAATAGTTCATCGCAATGATGCGGTGCGGGATAACGTATAACGGAAAAACCGATTTCAGCCTTTCGGCGGTCTCCATGGATTTACGGTAGTTACCGATGGAATAATAATAGTTTTCCAGATTTTCCATCAGCTTCAGCGACCAGAAATGTCTGTCGCCGCCCTCCATGTCCAGCACGCCTTCGGCATCTGCGGCGGACAAGCCGCTGTAGCGCATTGACTCGGGACAAATGTATTGCAATATCCTCAGATACTCGCGCTCCTTGGAATCGGCAGACAGATCTTTGAGATTCAAAAACACCTCTTTCAGTCTCCCGAAATCGTTTTTCTTGACAAGGCACAAAATGGCGATGTACTCCGCGCAGCAATACGAACGAATATCGGAATCGGCGGCGAAAATCTTTTTGAGCCTCTCGGCAAGTTCCAGCGCGTTGTCGAAATCGCGAAGCATTTTACCCGTGATTCCCGCCTTTAAAAGTGCAACGTGAGGATAGCGTTCGACGTCGTCTATCTCCAACTTCATGTCGCCGTGCGCCGCAATATAATTAATACAGTTCAGCAACTCGTCGTTTGATGCGATTATATTCTTCAGCGCCTCGTTCATTCCCGCAAAATCGCCCTCGGTGTATGCGAAATTGGCGGCGGCATAATCATTGAATTCCTCCGACAGCGTTTCAAACATCCTTTCGTAAAGCGGAACGTCGGCGTATGAACCGGCGTACCTCGCAAGCAGTTCTCTTTTGTCGGAAAGATAGTCGGTAAGCTGTTTTTTCAGCACGAAACAGCCTGCGCCCCCCGATTGGCGGCAATGCGTCAGATATCCGCCGTTATCGTCGGCAAGAGATTTGAACTTTTCCGCCGCGCCCGGAAGTAAAGAAGCCAGTTTCTCCGGGAAGAAACCGTAATCCCCGAGATAACCGAGTAACGCCACCTCTTCCATATCCAAGGCGGTAAGATACATTTCCGGGGTACAATAATCGGTACATTTCTGAAGTGCCGACGCGTCCACGATCAACGGACATTTAGGCTCCAGCTCCCTGAACCTGACGTTCAGATATTTGTCGGAGGAAAGAACTATCTTAACGTTTTTGGGGGCTTTCGAAATCAGATATACGTATTTTTCGAAACCCGTACCCTCCGGCAGCATTTCCAGCCGCTCGAATATCAAAAGACAGCTTTTGTCCGATATGGCAAGTCTGTCCAACACCGTGCGAATCGCGACGTACACACCGTTGTATCGGGAATCGCAAAACAGTATCTGTTTGATCCTGCGTAAAGTCAGGGGATCGTCCGCTAATATTTTGTCTGCCAGAACCACGGCGAACTGCCTTAAATCTTCGACTACGGCGTTAAACCTGTATGAAATATCGAACCTGGCGGCAACGTCGTTTAAAAAGCCCTCTTTATCGCATTCGGACGGCGCATACACGAAAGTCGCCGTGTTGTCCGAATTGACTATATCGTTAATCAAAGTGCTGACGTTTGTATCCAACTTCATTTTATCTCCGTTAAATGTCGCCTTTTGCCGAAATAAGTTTCGGTAAATATATTGTAAATTATTCGTAAATTCAAGTCAAGTGAAATGTCTGTGAAGAATTGGAAAAATTTAAATTTCAGGGCACACTTTTGCGATTATGCGAATATATTGGGGCGAGGTGAAAATGGATATAAACGAATACATTCGCCGTAAAAACAAGGGCAGAACTTCTTCTCCCGAAGAAGTCATAAAAAAATATGCGGGAATGGACGAGTCCCAGCTGATGAACGAACTGTTCAAGGTCGCCGCGGAGGGCAGAGCCTCGGGAGAACTGAACAACGATGTGGTTGACGGATTCTATAATAAAATGCTCCCCTTGCTGACGCCGGAACAAGCCGAAAGGATGCGCGAGCTTATCTTACAGCTGAAACAGTGATTTCGGAGGCAGATATGGATATTTCGTCGTTATTACCCTTTTTACTGATGCAAAACATGGGCGCTTCGGGATCCGCGCAGAGCGCGGGAGGAATGGGAAACATGCAAAACATAATGCAGATGATGAATCTGATGAGCGCCATGAACGGATTCGGCGCGGCAAATCAGGCGGAAGGCGCGCAGAAGAGCCGGAGCTATGCAAAAGGCAATCCTACTGGAAGCTGGGACGGGTTGAATCAGATGCTGTCGCCGGAACTGCTGAATATGCTGCAGAACCTCAGCCGCAAACAAAAATAAAAGCGTCGGCGCTGCCGACGCAAAACGGTGGACTTTACGATAAAGCCGATTCGTGGGACTAAGGATTAACAAACCCGCGTTTGTGCAGGTGGGCGAACTGTCGCTCCCTTTTGTCTTCCCCTGGCGTCGGACCACGGTCCGGGGGGCTTGACATTATGAGCTGAACGCGTAAGCCCTTTTAGATGTTAGGGTTCCACACGCTTAGCCCCACATCTCGGCAATCAGATTATACCACATTGACATATGTTTGTAAACCCCCATATTTTTACAGATACTAAAAGGCGCGGAACACATGGAACGGTACAATAATATATACGTTCGAAATTGAAAAGCCGTATACGCCTCGACGCATACGGCTCTACGCCGATACCGATGTGGAATCACGCTCGAAAAATATCAGAATTCGAAATTCAGCGTCTTTCTCTCACCGTCTTCCAGATATTTTACGACAAAGTAGTTCTTGTCCGTTTTTTCGGCTGATATGATCATCGCATTGGACTTGGCAAACGTTTTAATCAGCAAATCGAGCTGTTTTTCGTTATAAGTGTTCACGTCGTCGCTCACGAACAAAACGTTGCCGAACAGGTTGTTGATTTTCGCCAGCAGCTGCTTTTGCTCCTCGGTGAATTTAAGATTATAATCGCGCAGGAAGAATACGTCCGGATCGTTACAGAACGCCCTGCCGTCCAGATGGCGGCGGAAAACGGTATTGGTGATTGCGTTCTTCGCGGAAGGAATCTCGTTGTTAACGTGCAATCTGTTATAATATTTTCCTTTGAACTTCAGATCGACGTCACAGCTGATCCTGCAAGCGTCCACGATCCCGAACGCCGAACCCAGCGGCACGCCGCAACCGAGTATCAGTTTGTCGCCCACGCATTCGCGCAGAAATTCCATTGCGTCCGCCATGATTTGGCCGCGGCTCAACCCGTTTCTGGGGAACATGCATTGACTGTACAAAAAGTCGAGCTTGACCATGTCGTAGCCCCAATCGTTCAAAATGACGTCGAAGAAATTTCTGATATACTCGCGCACTTGTTCGTTATACAGATCCAAAGTATACGCGCCGCCCCAGCCCATGCAACTTACTATCGGATTGCCGCGGGAATCTTTGACCATCCAATCGGGGTGTTGAGCGGCGAGTCTGGACTTCTTCTGCGCATTGAAGGGTGCAAGCCATATTCCCGCCAAATAGCCTTTTTCGTGAACCCTGTCGGCGATGTATTTCATGCCGTGCGGAAATTTTTCGCACGGATCCAGCCAGTCGCCGACAAAAGTCTCGAAGCCGTCGTCTATCTGGAATATATCGACCGAGTCGCCGACTCTGTCCAGTCCGTTCAGATCTCTCAAGATGATGTTTTCGTCGATCTGTTGAAAATAATTGTACCAGCTGGTATATCCCGCCATATGCTCGATACGCGGTTTAGGGATACCCATCTGTTTGAAATAGGTATCGAAAACTTCGTCGTAAGCTCCTTTGATGCGAACGACGTTCATCAACTCGTAGCGTTCGCCCGATGCAACGACGGCGCCCTCGACGTCCTTAGAAATCTCGAAATCGCCGCCGTCCATATCCACGTAGAAAACCGTAAATCCCGTTTTTTCGTTTAACGAACCGTACAATTCCGCTTCCGCGTCGTTCCTGAAATAAGTATATGTGAAAGAATGGAAACGACCGTGTCCCTTTCTGTATCTGGCAAATAAATAATCGCCCGATACGGAAGCCATTTTTCTCGCGAAGCCCAGTTTTTCTATAAATGCGGGAAGCCCTTTCTCCTTGTCGTCGGCGGTATATTCCTGAGAAGTCGTCCATGACTGGTAACCGTTGGCGAAAAAGCGTTCTTCGGCAACGCATTTCCTCTTGTATTTCAGCGAAAACGCAATAAGTTCGATCTTTTCTTTGGGGATTATAACGGTTTTGATGCCGTATTCGGATACTTCTTCCTCGATGGTATAGTGCTCGTTCTGATACAAATCGTCCTCGTACACGTTTCCGGAAAGACGGTATTTGATATAAAGCCTTTTTTCCTTCATTGTTCCTCCGTTCGCTCGCCGAGAGCTTATAGTAACTTTTAATATTATAATACAAATTCAAGCAAAGTTCAATATTTTTTCCGTCATTTACGCCGACGCGCCGAATATGCTTTTAAAGTGAACAATTTTAAAATCGTCGTACATCCGATATTTTGGGCGACCGCCGTGTTGATGGTGCTCGAAAAAAAATACGTCGAGTTTCTGGCGGGACTGGCGTCCGTCCTGATACACGAACTTTCTCACGCAAAGGCCGCATACGAACGCGGATACGTCTTGAACAGAATTACGCTGATGCCTTACGGCGCGGTTCTGAAGGGCGGCGAAAAGATAGATTCCGCCGATCAGATCTTTATAGCCGCGGCAGGACCCGGGGCAAACGCGGCACTTTGTTTGGCATTGTACGCGCTTTGGTGGCGATTTCCCGTAACGTATGCGTATACCGAAGCGCTGTTCGATACCAGCCTTGCCATAGGCTTGTTCAACCTGTTGCCGCTGTATCCTTTGGACGGAGCGAGGATCGTTTTGGCAATCTCAAAAAAGCCGCTTCGCGCTCTGAAAGCGTTGCGAATAACCGGAGTGGTCGGTTCGCTCGCCATGCTTGCGGCTTTCGTCGCGAGCGCGTTTTTCGAAATAAACTATTCCGTGGGGATTATGGCGGTTACGCTATATCTCGGCGCCGTCGGCGGAACCGAAAAAGAGCAATACCGACACCTTTACGAATGTATTTCGGAAACCAAAATAAAAAATCACCCTATGGAGCTAAAAAGCGTAACGGTACACTGGGACCTGAAACTTATCAGCTGTTTCAGACGCATAAAGCCCGATTGCATATGCGAATTCATCGTCGTGAACGACGAAATGCAAACCGTTAAAAAACTGAGTGAAAAAGAGTTGCTGAATCTGATGGCTTCGGCGCCGCACGGCGCGAGCGTCAGAGAAGTCTTAGGCTTTTGACTCTGACGGCGTCCAGGATTATTTCAACGCTCCAACCGCGCCCCGTCGGTATCAGTCTTAGCGCAAGATCTCCGGCACCGTATTCGAAATAACCCGACATGACTCTGTCCAATTCGTCCAGCAGCATTTTGCCGAAGCCTTCCGGAAGGCTTGAATCTTTCCCCAAAGTTTTTTGCATTTTACGCGTTAGTTCATCGGCTTTTACAGTCATTGCCATCTCCTTTTAAATAACGAAAACAGTCCCCTGCCGGTATCCGGCGAGTATATTTTGTCGGACTTGCCTTCAATAAAATCGGCAAGACACGCATACGCCTTGGCGGATTCTCCCTTTTCTCCGCATACGGCGTTGATGCCTATGACGTCGCTTTCCGGTAGCGCTCCGACCAATTTCAGACGCATCAGTTCCGCTATTTTTTCGGGAGCGACAGCCTCTCCCCTATCCGTCAGGTCGTAGCGAACGCGATTTACAACGAGACCGACGCTTTTGACGTCGTAAGTATAAAGCAACCGCGCCGTCCTGTCGGCGTCTTTGACGGCGCTTAAATGCGGCGTGGTAATCACCAAAGCTTCCTTTGCCGCGCATACGGCGCGGTGAAATCCGTTTTCCACACCTGCCGGCGCGTCGATTATAAGATAATCGGAGGTCATGTTAAGCACCGAAGCGATCGCCGCAAAACGCGCCGCTTTGATCTTATCCGAAACTCCGCATTTGACGGAGGGCAACAGTTTCAGATCGGGATAATCCTTGTCGCTGACCAATGCTTCCGCAGGCTCGATCCTGCCGTCCGCCACGTCCAATATGTCATAGACGACCCTGTCTTCCAGATCGAGAGCGACGTCAAGATTATTCAGCCCGATATCGGCGTCCACAAGAGTAACGCGCCTGCCGCGTGCGGCGAGCGCTCTTCCCAGATTTGCCGTAACGGTCGTTTTTCCGACGCCGCCCTTTCCCGATACCACGACTATCGTGCGAGCCATAAAAAATCACCTCTGCCCATTATATCGTTCAGGACAGAGGCGATATTGTCTAGTTATGTCGGAATAAACCGAAAGCGCTTATTTAAGGTCTTCCAGACTCTTTATCAGTTTGTCGCGCTTAGAGCGGTTTTCTTCCAGCTTTTTCTTTTCGGACTCTACCAAAGCTTCGGGCGCCTTGGACACGAAGCCGGGATTCGAAAGCATTCCTTCGCCGCGGCGTATCTCGTTTTCTACCGTTTTCAGCTCTTTTTGAAGCCTTAAGGTCTCCTGCTCGAAATCTACCACGTCTCCGAGCGGGATATACAGTTCGGCGTCGGCTGCGACAATTGAAACGAATTTCCCTTCGACTTCCGCCTTCGATTTGACATAGACTACGTTTTCGACGTTAGCGAGTTTTTTGAGGTAAAGTTCGTTACGTTTCAGATATTTTTCGGCTTCTCCCGTTATGCAAAGGTTGATCTTCTTAGACGGCTGAACGTTCATCTCGGAGCGAACGTTTCTGACGGCGCGGATTATCTCCTTGACGCGCTCGAAACGTCTGTACTCGGCGGTGAACGCAAATTTTTTGCTGTATACGGGATAACTTTCGAGCATTATCGTTCCAGACTCTCCGAATTCTTTCCAGATACGCTCGGTAATGAACGGAGTGAACGGATGCATCAGCTTCAGTATCTGTTTCAACACATACGTCAAAACCGCGAGTGTCTCGCTCTTACGGCGTTTGGAATCGCCGTAAAGCGCGGGCTTGGTCAGTTCGATGTACCAGTCGCAAAAATCGCTCCAAATGAAATCGTACAGCTTGGCGTTAGCCATGCCGAGTTCGTACTTTTTGAGATAGGTATTGACTTCCTTAATGGTAACGTTAAGCTTATATAAAATCCATTTGTCCGCTGAAGTGTAGCTGAAGCTACCCATTTCAGGCAAATTTATGCCTTCGTCGTTCATAAGGACAAAGCGTGAAGCATTCCATAACTTGTTCAGGAAGTTACGGCTCGGCTCCATTTTGTCTTCGCTGAAACGGATATCCGATCCCGGCGCCACACCCGTTGTCAGGCTGAACCTCAAGGCGTCCGCTCCGTACTTGTCGATAAGCATTATCGGGTCGATACCGTTACCTAAGGACTTTGACATCTTTCTGCCGAGGGCGTCGCGAACTATCCCGTGTATCAACACCTCGGGGAACGGGATCTCTCCCATATGCTCCAGCCCGCTGAATATCATTCTGGCGACCCAGAAGAATATGATGTCGTATGCGGTTACCAAAAGATTCGTGGGATAGAAATATTTCAGATCCTCCGTTTCGTCCGGGTAACCGAGTGTGGAGAACGGCCAGAGCGCCGAAGAAAACCAGGTGTCCAAAACGTCCTGATCGCGGGTCAGCCTCTTGGAACCGCACTTCGGGCATACCGTGGGATCGGTCTTGTCCACGATGACCTCGCCGCAATCGACGCAGTACCACGCGGGGATCTGATGTCCCCACCAAAGCTGTCTGGATATACACCAATCCTTTATGTTCTCCATCCAATTAAAATAAATTTTGGAGAATCTTTCGGGAATAAAGCTGATTTTTTTGTTCCTGACGACCTTGATCGCGGGTTTTGCGAGCTGTTCCATCTTGACGAACCATTGCTTGCTTACGATAGGTTCGACGGTGCTGTGGCAGCGGTAACAAACGCCTACGTTATGCTCGTAAGGCTCGATCTTTTCCATCAGACCTTGCGCCTCGAGGTCGCTGACTATGCGTTTTCTGGCCTCGTCGCGGTCCAGTCCGCGGTATGCGTAACCGTTTTCGTTTATCACGCCGCCGTCGTCCATAATTCGGATGACGTCAAGATTGTGCCGTAAGCCCACTTCGAAGTCGTTGGGGTCGTGCGCGGGCGTTATTTTAACGCAGCCCGTTCCGAAATCCAGTTCGACGTAATCGTCGGCTATGATCGGGATCTCGCGGTCGGTAAGCGGCAGTTTAAGCGTCTTGCCGATCTTGTCGGCGTATCTGGGATCCTTGGGATTTACGGCGACCGCCGTGTCGCCCAGAAGCGTTTCGGGGCGCGTGGTCGCAATTACCATATAACCGCTGCCGTCGGCATACGGATAACGGATATGCCACAAATTTGAAGCCTGCGGCTCGTATTCGACCTCGGCGTCGGACAATGCGGTATGACAATGCGGACACCAGTTTATTATCCTGCTGCCGCGATAGATCAGCCCTTTCCTGTAAAGGTTTACGAATACTTCTCGTACCGCTTTGGAGCAACGCTCGTCCATTGTGAACGCCTCACGGCTCCAGTCGCACGAACAACCCAGTCTTCTGAGCTGACGGACGATCCTGCCGCCGTAGGTTTCTTTCCATTGATAGGCGCGCTTTAAAAACTCCTCCCTGCCTATATCTTCCTTTTCGACGCCTTCCTCGTGAAGTTTCTCGACGATTTTTACCTCGGTCGCGATACTTGCGTGGTCGGTTCCCGGGAGCCACAAAGCGGAATAGCCCTGCATACGTTTGTGTCGCACGATGATGTCCTGGATCGTGTTATTGAGCGCGTGTCCCATATGCAGCTGCCCCGTAATATTCGGAGGCGGTATGACTATTGAGAACGGCGGTTTATTATAATCGATTTCGGGAGTAAAGTATCCTTTCGATTCCCATTCGCCGTAAATAGAAGTTTCAAAGCTCTGCGGCTCGAAATTTTTAGGTAGTTCCATTTAAAATGACCTCTGTATAGGTATTTGACTTATATTATTTATCCTGTTCGGCTTCGGAAGAAGCATCCTTATCGCAAGCGGCATCTTCCTTTTCGTCAGTCCCGGTATTTGCGGGTTCGGATTCGGCGGATACGGAACCACCGGCGCGCGCCGCAGCCTTCTTTGCCATGATGCCTTTAATTATCGCGACCGCCTGTTTCAGATAATTGAAGAACGCCATATACGTAAGTACCAGACCGATTCCCAACACTATCCAATCCAGATAGAAAACTTTCGTCGCCCAGAACGGATGGAAAAACGACATTATGATCGCAAGCGACAATGTCGCGGAAGCCACTTTCCCCATATAATTGGCTTTGATGTTCTTGCTGTCGCCCGCCATATAAATGCCGCCGAGCACCATCGTGCCTTCTTTCAAAAGCAACGCGACAATAAACGCCCAATGCACGAAGCCGATGATGACAAGCGACAAAATCGTGGCGCAGTGCATCAATTTGTCCGCAAGCGGATCCAGCATTTCGCCGAGCTGTGTGCCCTGGTTAAAGCGTCTGGCAATAAATCCGTCAACCAGATCGCTCGACGCCGCGACGACCATAATGATCAGACCGATAAGCGGTAAAGAATATTCCCCCACCTGCAAATAAGTATCTTGGTCGATGGTACACCACATGACGAACGGTACGCAAATCACCCTGAACAGCGTCAGCATGTTGGGGATTGTCCAGAATTGTTTAAGTAACTCTTTCATTCGGAGCCCTCCGTCGATACACGAATTGCAATTATTATATCATACCGAAGGTACTATTGCAATCGTTTACAAACGTGCGCGCGCAAAATAAAACGCGCCCGGGCCGGAACGCGTTTTTCTGATATAACCGAACCTAAGCGATCATTTGCCCGCAGGCTTTAACAGCTTGGAATACTTGGGATCAGAAATCAGTTTTGCGGTATATCTTAAAACAGCGGTTTCGGGATCCATATCCGTATAGACGGGTATATGCAACCCGCGTTGCAGATAATCGGTCAAACCGTTCATCAACGCGCCGCCGCCCGCGATATACAACCCGTTCATTCTGACTTCGTCCTGTTTTTGTCTGGGTAACGAGGTCATCAGCGTTTCCAGAATATCCATTATGCGCGAATAGCAGTAATGTATCGCGGGAGCTATCTGTGTTGCGGTTATCTCGAAATTCTTGCTCCTGAGATCCAGAATGTCCTGACCTATCACCGAAACCGAGGATGTGTCGACGGTATACAGGCTGGCAATGGCGCACTTGACTCGCTCTGCCGCCGCAGAGTCGATTTTGAAGTTCTTGTTCTGAAGCAGTACGTTTTTTATCTTTTCGTCCACCGCGTCGCCGGCGATGTCCACGGTGCATGCGGTAACTATGCCGTCCGAATTGATAATGCCCATGTCCGTAACGCCCGCGCCGAAATTCGCGATCATGGTCTCTCCGCCGTCGGTACGCGGCAAAAACGACAATACCGATTCTATCAAAGTTATATCCTTGTATCCGCCGCCCGAAACCGCTTTTTCCACGTTTTCGCGCTCCACCATACCTAGCCCTGACGGAACGGGCACGTACAGTTCCACGGCTTTGAACAACGTTACGGGGATCAGCTTTTCGAAAATCTTCCTTAGAACGGCGCCCAGTACGTCGGGTTGACGGACGACGCCCTGAGAAACGGGACGCACCAGAACGGAATGTTCGGGCAAAGTGCGCATCGCCATGGCTTCGTCGCCGTATGCCAGCACCTCCGTAGTTCTCCCCCTTCTGATGACGGCGACATTGGGTTGACGGTACATCAACGCGTCTCCGTAAATCGACAGATACTTGGAACCCGGGTCAATTACGAATTTTCTCTTTTGTAACGCCATAGTCTATATCATCTCCCTAAGCAGTTCGACGGGAAGTCCGACTATATTTGAATAACTCCCCTCGTATTTTTCGACTACCACACCGTCCTGTATGGCGTAAGCGCCCGCTTTGTCCAGTACGGAATGAGCGGAAACGTAGTCGGAAATCTCCTTGTTGGTCAGATCGCGGAACTTAACCTCGGAACGTGCGACTTTACGCAACAGCCTGCCTTCCTTTAACACCGATACTCCCGAATAAACGGTATGCGTTCTGCCGGACAGTTTTTTTAGCATTTTCACGGCGTCCGGAACGTCTTTCGGTTTGCCGAAATATTCGCCGTCCATATATACCAGCGTGTCGCACGCCACGATCAGATCGTAATCGGAAAAAACCTCGGAAGCGGCGTTCAGCTTCCTGAGCGAAATCTCGGAAACGGTATCCTCGGGCGAATCGCCGATATAGTTTTCGTCGCACGGAAAAGCGCGGACGTCGAATCCGGAAAAAATTTCCTTCATAAGCTCCCTGCGTCTTGGGGACGCGGAAGCCAGAAGCACTCGCATTACAAAATCTCCAGATTCTTTTTGAACGCGCGCTTGAAGTCGCCCAACGCGCCCATGGCGTCCTTTATTTCCAAAGTACAGTCGCCCTGCGATTTCGTCTTCAATATAACGGAGTCTCCGAGCACGTCGCAGGTTATCCCCACTATCACGCCGCCGCAGCTGCGGTCGAAGCATTCGGCTATCCTGACGATTACGCCGAGTTTTCTGACAGCGGAAATCTCCTCTTCCGTCAACAGTTCCAGATATTTCAGGCAATCCAGCTGTTCGAGAGAATCCCTGTAATGCAAAGCCGCGGCGATGGCGCCCATTATCAGATCTTTTTGAGGTATCCCGTAAAGATTCGAATTCAGGATTATATACATCGAATGCTTATGGTGATCGTAGAATTTCAGAGCCTGACCTATGTCGTGCAACATACTGGCTACCCTAAGTACCTTGACGTAAGGACGGGGCAGTTTGTGAATAACTTTCAGCTGTCTGAAAAGCTGCATCGAAAGGTCGAAGACGTGTTCGGCATGAGTGATGTTCATGTCGAAGTGATGCAACAGCGTATAAATGCTGTGCCCGAGTATGTCGCTTATCGGTTTTTCGTTCACGGACGGACAAGCGTATCTGAACATTGCGCCTTCTCTGAGTCCGGCGCCCGAAATAACTATTTCTTCGAACTGAGGTATATATTTTCTGACAGCTTCGACCACGGACAGCGCCGCCGGGAAAATGTCCGCTCTTGCGCTAGAAAGTCCTTTTATCCTCATCAGCTTTTCGGGCGAAAGAGGTTTTATCGTGTCGTATATCGTTTCGAATTCCGTAAACGGGATATGGTAGTTATGCGCCATATCGAGCGGATATTTTTTTAGTTTTCTGCTGATTTTCCCGAGATTTCTCAGGCTCCCGCCCACGCCTATCAGCTTGGTTTCGGGATCCAGTTCTTTGAGCCACGTCAGCTTCTCCAGATGCTCCGTAACGTATTCCACGACGGCGTTTTGAGATTCCTCGGTATTGCCGTGCTTGGTGAATTTTTCGCTTAACGTTACCGCGCCGAAAGGCAGCGTGTCCTGTGCGATCATTATACGGCGGTTATAGTATATTATCTTGGTGGAGCCGCCGCCTATGTCTATGATAAGCCCCTTCGGGACTTCCATGGAATTGATCACGCCCTGATATACGAAAGTCGCTTCCTCTTCCTGACTCAGGACCTGAAGCTTGATGCCGCAGGCGCTCTGTACTTCGTCGACGAAAGACTTCTGATTCTTCGCGTGCCTGACGGCGGCGGTCGCATATGCGAATACTTTTGATACGCCGTGAGACTCGTAGAGCGTGCGGAACGTCCTTAACGTCTTTATTGTCTGCTGGATACGTATCGGGCGCAGAAAACCGTCGATCTCCATATCCTGAGCAAGACGGACCGGCTCTTTCAGCTCGTCGATTACCATAAAATGCCCCGTAGGCATGATGTTTGCGATCACGAGTCTCGCGGAGTTGCTTCCCAAATCGATGATTGCGATTTTTACCATAAGTTTTTTCCTCTTTATAAATTAACGGACTATACGCGGTTCAACTCCCTGCCTTCGAGGAATGCCGCCAGATTAGCTGCGGCGCACTCCATCAGGCGGGACCTGGCTTCCACGGTAGCCCACGCTATATGCGGCGTAATGAAAGCGTTCCGAGCGGAAAGCAACGGATCGGATGCGTCCGGGGGTTCCGTCGAAAGCACGTCAAGCGCCGCACCGGCGATCGCGCCGGTATTCAATGCCTCGGCAAGATCGGCGTCGTTTATCAATCCGCCTCTCGCCGTATTGACTATTATCGCGTTATTCTTCATCAGCGAAAGGCTCCGTTTGTTAATTATACCGACGTTTTCATCGGTCAACGGGCAATTCAGACTGACTACGTCCGATTCTTTCATCAGATCCTCGAAGGAAACGTACTTGAAACCGTCCTCCGGAAATTTCGACGGAGTTCTGGTATTGACCAAAACCCTCATTCCGAAAGCCGCGCCGACAGCGGCGACGCGTCTGCCTATGGCACCGAAGCCGACGATTCCGAGAGTTTTTCCGTATAGTTCCCTTAAAGAACCCAGATAATAGCAAAAGTCGGGAGCGGCGCACCAGTCGCCTCTTTTTACGGAAGCGGCATGCGTACTCAGTCCCGAATAAAGCTGTAACGTCAGTCCGAATACCGCCTGTACGACGGATTCGGTGCTGTATGAAGGTACGTTCGTAACCGCAATACCCTTTTCGCGGCAGTATTCCGTGTCCACGTTGTTGTATCCGGTTGCGAGAACGCCCACATACTTCAGATTCGGCAAAGCGTCAACCACGGTGCGGTCGACGTTGCATTTGTTCGTAATCATGACGGACGCGCCACCCATACGCGACGCTATCTCCCCGTAAGGAGTGCGCTCGTATACCACGACGTTTCCCAGCCTTTCGAACGGCGCCCAGCTAAGATCGCCGTGATTAAGGCAATATCCGTCCAGCACTACGATATCCAAACTGCTCCTCCGAATTTGTTTCAATATATTTCTATATTAAAACAATTCCCAAGTAAAGTCAATACCCGAATCTTTCCGAAGGCGGAAAAAGCGCCTACCTAAGCGGTTTTCGGCGTTTTACCGCGCTACTAAGAACTCTTTTTCGTGGCGTCCGAGAGGTTGTGGAAAGCCGCTACGTTCCTGACGGATTCGGTGCCGTTGATGCAGTTGGCTTTCGTCGTATATCCTTGAGACGCGAGGATGTTCGAGGTGTTTGCAGCAGTCAGCCTGAAACGGAACTTGTTTTCGCGGTCGCGGTAAATGACGAAAGTCGTTTTACCGATCGAAGGAACGTAGTCCTCGCGAGTGGAATCCACTTTGGTGGCTATCCGCGCCGCGTTGATGACCGATTTTATACCGTTTTTACAGGCTTCTTTCGAGGTATATCCCTGGGAATGTCCGATGGTTTCTCCGTTCGAAGTCTTGAGACGGAAACGGTATTTGCCGCCCATATCGCGGTATATCTGAATGGTTCCGGGGCGTCTGCCCGCTTCGGGAGAATGGACGTGCTCTTTGAAAGAAGTCTCCTTCTCCGCGGGTTCTTCCGAAACCTCAACGGGCTTGGATCCGGGTTTTCTCTCCTTGTTTTTTACGGGAGCCGGCACCACGGAATCGACGTCCTCGGATTCATATTTGACGGGAAGCCGTATGGCGATATTTGCGTTGACCTCGGGCGAATAGTCGCTTTCGGATCTTACGACGAGTTTGTCCACGTCGATCTCGCCCTCGACGGCGGAATCGTAAACGCTCTCGGCGTCCGCGTCGGAATAAGTATCCGCCTCATCCGTAGGTGCGGCAGACCTCTCCGCCTCGTTGTCGAATGCGGCGGCTTTCTTCTTTTTCGACAGTTTTACGCCCACAACGATACCCGCGACGATTATCACGAGCGCGACTGCGGCGGCAATAACGTAATAAAGGTTGTTGCCCGTCGAGAAAAATTCGCTGATTTTATCCATAAACGCCCTCCTGCGGTTATTTTTTATCCTCTGCGCTCTTTCATTACCTGGCGCATCCTCAGTTCGTGATCGAGAATCGACTTGCGAATCCTGAGACTCTTCGGAGTTACTTCAAGCATTTCGTCGGGTTCGATGAACTCTATGCACTCCTCCAGCGAGAATATCCTCGGAGTCTCCAGCCTCAAGGCCTCGTCGGAACCGGCGGCACGCATGTTGGTAACGTGTTTTTTCTTGCACACGTTGACGGCTATATCCTCCTGCTTGGGAGAATATCCGACGACCATTCCCGAATATACTTCGGTTCCGGGCGTGATAAACAACACGCCTCTGCCCTGTGCGTTGAACAGCCCGTAAGTGGATGCCTCTCCCGTTTCGAACGCCACCAAAGCGCCGTAAGGACGCCTCGGCATTACGCCTTTCAACGGGCAATAACCCGCGAACGTTCCGTTCATTATTCCCTCGCCGCGCGTTTCCGTCAAAAAGTCGCTGCGGTATCCCAATAATCCGCGTTCCGGGATAATGAACTCCATTTTTATGCGCGAATTGAACGGAGTCATGGTAACCAGTTCGCCCTGGCGTCTGCCCATGTTTTCCATGACCGTTCCGACCGCCCAGTCGGGTACGTCCACGTATATCTTTTCCAACGGCTCGCTCAGAACGCCGTCCACCGTTTTGGTGATGACTTTCGGCGTGGATACCTGGAACTCGTAGCCCTCGCGGCGCATGTTCTCGATTAGTATCGACAGGTGTATTTCTCCCCTGCCCGACACCACGAAACTGTCCGCGCGCTCTCCGTCCTCGACGCGCAAAGACACGTCGCGCAACAGTTCGCGGTAAAGCCTCGCCCTGAGGTGCCTCGACGTAACGTACTTCCCTTCGCGACCCGCGAACGGAGAATCGTTTACGGAGAACAACATCTGCAAGGTAGGCTCCGAAATTTTTACGAAAGGCAGCGGCTCGGGATTGTCCGAAGCGCAGACTGTCTCGCCTATGGTAACGTTCTCTATGCCGCTGAAGCTGACTATATCGCCTACCTGAGCCTGTTCGACGCTGAGTTTGTTCAGCCCCCGGAATCGGTATACGTTGGTTATTTTCGACCTGTACTGAGTGCCGTCGTGATAATTGCATACGGCGACCTCGGTATTCGGGCGCATTACTCCGCGCTCGATCCTGCCTATCGCTATCCTGCCGACGTAGTCGTTATAGTCTATCGAACTGACGAGTACCTGCAGCGGTCCTTCGGCGTCGCCTTCGGGAGGGTCTATATGCTCCAGTATCGTTTCGAAAAGCGGTTTCAGGTTGACCCCGGGTACGGACGGCGAATAGCTCGCGACCCCCGCCCTGCCGGAGCAATATATTATCGGACTGTCGAGCTGAGCGTCGCTGGCGTTAAGGTCTATCAGCAGTTCGTATATTTCGTCCACGACTTCGTGAAGCCTCGCGTCGGGTTTGTCCACCTTGTTGATGCAGATGATGATCTTGTGATTCATCTCCAACGCTTTCTGTAAAACGAAGCGCGTCTGGGGCATGGGTCCTTCATAGGCGTCCACCAACAGCACAACGCCGTTGATCATCTTCAGCACGCGTTCGACCTCGCCCGAGAAATCGGCGTGTCCGGGGGTGTCCACAATGTTTATTGTTACGTCGTTATATACGCAGGAGGTGTTTTTTGCCAGAATGGTTATGCCTCTCTCGCGCTCCAACGGATTGGAATCCATCACGCAGTCCTCGACCACCTGATTGTCGCGGAAAACGCCGCCCTGGCGGAGCATTGCGTCCACAAGGGTAGTCTTGCCGTGGTCGACGTGCGCGATGATAGCTATGTTTCTGATATCGTTTCTTATCATTTTAGTTTATTATTACGGTTATTGCCGTATATTCGGTGTCCTGAGAATACAGTTCGGCGATCCTGTCCAGATAGACTCTTTCGCCGTTAACGTACACATAGGTAACGGGACGTATAAATATTTTCCACTCTCCCGCGGACGACGCGTATATCTTCCAGCCTGAAGTCAGTTCCTCCAGCGAAAGCGTTACGGGATCGAGATCCCTTTCCTCGCCCGGCGCGAGCACGTCCACTTCGTAATAGTTTATCGTGTACGTTTCGCCGCGGTAGTTATACGTAACGGGCTGAAACGAATCCGCGACCAGCGAATATTCCAGCGCGGCGGTGCGTTCCATATTAAAAGGCGCGACCTTGTTCAGCTTAAGTCCGGGTACGATCAGGTTTGACCATTCCGAAGCGGAACTTTCGTGGTCGTTTTCCGCTATAAGCCTGTATCGGAGCTGTCCTCTGCGCCTGTCCACCGAAACCGAAAGCGAATCCGTTTTGGCGCGGCATATCGCTCCCGGTTCCGTGGTTACGTATTCGTATTCCAGAACGTATCTGTTCGCGTTACGCGATTTTTCCCACGAGAACACGACGGTATATGTGGGTTCCGCCGTGATCTGAGGTTCGTTCGGCACGGGAACGTCCGGCACGGCGTGCGTAACGCCGTACCATATCCCTACCGATAAACCCGCGATTGCCGCCATCGAGACGACAACGACGAGCGCGACCGCGCTTTTGCGTTTCAAACGCATTTAACGCTTCTCCACCTTTATCTTCTTGAGGTTTGCGAACCTGGGCAGACCTTCCTCGAGCGGAGATTTGGACGAACCCTGGATCAAAGGCAGAGCGTATTCGATATATTCCTTGGTAAGACCCGTTCCGTCGGGAGTAATCCATTCCAGAGGAACCTTTTTCTCGGTGTTGGCGGCTTCGGAAACGGGAATGAGTTTGTATTTGCATTTATAGCTGCCCGAAGACATGTCGCGTTCGAAAGCAACCATCTTGTCGGTCTTGCCCGCGCACGCGGCTTTGACGGCTTTGCGTCCGGCGTTGAAAGCTTCCTCGATGTCGGTACCCGAAGCGATGTGCGCGCCGCAACGCTGCATCAGGCTGAACTCTATGCCGCGTACCTTTACTCCGTAAGTGCGGTTGACGAGATCGCTGAGCTGTATGGCGAGTCCGCCGAGCTGGGTATGGCCGAAACCGTCCTTAGCCTTTGCGGACGAGAGAGTTTCGACGATGAAATTGCCGTCCTTGTCGCGGATACCTTCGGATACGCAGGCGATACATTTGCCGTTGTTGGCGTCCATGACGCGTTTGACGTCGGCAAGGAATTTATCGACCGAGAACGGAACTTCGGGAAGATAAATAAGATCGGCGCCGAGGTTTTTGTAATTGGCGAGAGCCGCGGCTGCGGTAAGCCAGCCGGCGTTTCTGCCCATGATCTCTATGACGGCGACCTGACCCTTGTCGTAAACCTTGGCGTCGAGGTTAAGCTCCATCAGCGTTGTCGCGACGTATTTCGCGGCAGAGCCGTATCCGGGGCAGTGGTCGGTGCCGTAAAGGTCGTTGTCGATCGTCTTGGGAACGCCGATGACGTTACAGGCATATCCCTGCTTCATCAGGTACTTGGAAACTTTGTTGCAAGTATCCATCGAGTCGTTTCCGCCGTTATAGAAGAAATATCTGATGTTGTATTTTTCGAAGACTTCCAGTATACGCTTATAATCGGTATCGTCCACTTTGGGATCCTTAAGCTTGTATCTGACGGAACCCAGACTGGAAGAAGGAGTATTCTTCAAAAGCAACAGCTCGTCCATGTCCTCCTGTCCGATATCGTAAAAATCCTCCTCGAGGATACCCTTGATACCGTGAGCCGCACCGTACACCGCGGTGATCTTATCCTGCTTCAGGGCTTCGATGAAAACGCCCGCCGCGCTGGCGTTGATGACCGACGTCGGTCCGCCGGATTGTCCGAAAATACATGCGCCTACCAAATTTTTCATATTGTTTTCTCCTTTTTGTTAGAAAGACAGCCTGCTTGCTATCTCCATCATTTTTTCGTTGAACTGTTTTTTGATCTCCAACGCCTCGTCCAGGTCTACGTCCACGATGACGTTGTTTTTTATGCCTATCACCCGCGAGGATTTGGAATCGTTATACAGCAATTCCACCGCCCTGTCCGCGCAACGCGCCGCTAAAACTCTGTCCGCCATCGAGGGCGTACCGCCGCGCTGTATATATCCGAGCTTTACCGTCCTGATCGTAACGCCCATACGGTCGTGGATCTGGGCTTTCAGCTGTTCGGCGCTGCAAACTCCTTCCGCCAGAACGATTATGTCGGAAACCTTGCCTTTGATCGCGTTTCTGCGCATTTTCGCGCAAATTTCGTCGATGTCGAAAGGCAATTCGGGAACTATAATGCTTTCGGCGCCGCCCGCCATACCCGAGTAAAGCGCTATATCGCCGCAATGCCTGCCCATTACTTCGATTATGCAGGCGCGATCGTGCGATGTCATGGTATCGCGGATCTTGTTCAACGCGTCCAGCACGGTGTTGACCGCCGTGTCGAATCCGAGAGTGAAATCGGTATATCCGAGATCGTTGTCGATCGTTCCCGGAATACCCATACAGGCTATCCCGCAAAGTTTGCTGAGGTCGCGCATGCCTCTGAAAGAGCCGTCGCCGCCTATCACTACCAGACCTTCGATACCGTAAGCGCGAAGTACGTCTCCGCCCTTTTTGATACCTTCTTCCGTTTCGAATTCGGGACAACGCGCCGTTTTAAGGATCGTGCCGCCCTTTTGAATCGTGTCGGAAACGGAACGCGAATCCATACGGAAAATACTCCCTTTTATCAAACCGTCGTATCCGCGCTCTATCCCGTATACTTCCATGCCGCGACTGGAGGCGCAACGCACTACACCGCGGATAGCCGCGTTCATGCCGGGCGCGTCGCCGCCGCTGGTCAAAACTGCTATTTTTCTCATTTTATACTCCGTAATAATATTATAGGTTATTTCCTGAGCTGACCGCAACCGGTAACAACGTATTTGACGCTGGTCAGTTCCTTAAGCCCTATCGGTCCGCGGACGTGGAGTTTCTGGGTACTGATACCCATTTCCGCGCCCAGACCCAGTTCGAATCCGTCCGTAAAACGCGTGGAAGCGTTGACGTAAACGGCGCCCGAATCGACCTCTTTGGTAAAGCGCTCGGCTTTAACCGGGTCGGAGGTCATTATCGCGTCGGAATGATTCGTGCCGTATTTGTTGATGTGCGCTATCGCCTCGGAAAGATCCTCAACGAGCTTGACTTTGATGATCATGTCGTCGTATTCCTTCGTGAATTCGTCCTCTCCTACCTCGACCGCTTCGGGATATATTTTTTTGACCTCGGCGGTGGCGCGTATTTCAACGCCAGCGTTTTTCAGCGCGTCCAGAATGACCGGAATAAACTCCTTCGCTGCGCTTCTCTCGACCAAAAGGGTTTCCAGAGCGTTACAGGTCGAAGGACGGTTGGTTTTTGCGTTCAGCACCACGCTGACGGACATCTCAGGATCGGCGTCGGCGGCAACGTAAATATGACAGTTTCCGCCTGCGGAAGCGATGACGGGCATCGCCGCGTTCTCGAGAACGACTTTTTTCAGCGCGTTTCCTCCGCGCGGGATCACAACGTCGATATATGCCGCCTGCCTTAACATTTCGGCTGCGGCTTCTCTGGATTCGGAATCGATAAGTCCGATAACCGCTGCCGGTATGCCGTTTTCTTCGGCGGCTTCTTTCATGCACTCGACCAAAGCGTTTACGGACTCGGTACTGTCGCGGCTGCCGCGCAGCACCACGCCGTTGCCGCTTTTTATGCAAAGCGCCGCCGCGTCGACGGACACGTTGGGTCTTGCCTCGAAAATTATCCCAATCACCCCGAGAGGCGCCCTGACCTTTTTGACGTCGAGACCGTTTTTAAGCGTATAGCTTTCCACGATTTCGCCCACGGGATCGGGAAGAGCCGCGACCGCGTCCAGACCTTCGCATATCAGATCGATCCTCGCGGGATTCAATGCGAGTCTGTCGATGAAAGCGGCGTTCCTGCCGCCGGCTTCGGCCTTTTTTATATCGCGTGCGTTGGCTTCGAGGATTTCGGCTTCGCGCGATTTTATCAGCTCTTTTGCGCGGTACAAAACGGCGTTTTTGACCGAAGCGGAAGTCCCCGAAAGTTTTACGGAAGCTTCTTTCGTTTCGGCACAGATTCTTGAAACGTCGCAAGCCATGTTAATCCTCCTCTTCCTCCTCGGGAAGCAACGCGTTATGATAGACGTTCTGAACGTCGTCCAGCTCCTCGAGCATGTCGATGAGTTTTTCGATGCTCTGCGTGTGCGCGCCGGGATCGATCTCGTTATCGGCTATCATGTCTATATCGGCGCTCAGAACGTTGACGCCCGCCTCTTTCATCTTGTCGGAAACGGTATACAGATCGGCGGGAGCGGTATATATTTCGTATACGTCCTCGTCCGCCTGAACGTCCTCGGCGCCCGCGTCCAGAGCCGTCATCATCAGATCGTCCTCGTCCATGCTCTTGTCGGCGATGATCACGCCTTTTTTGTTGAACATATATGATACGCAGCCCGTCTGCCCGAGGGAACCGCCGTATTTGTCGAAAAGGTGTCTGACGTCGCCCGCGGTACGGTTGCGGTTGTCGGTCAGAGTTTCGACTATTACCGCCACGCCGCCCGCGCCGTATCCTTCGTAGGTTATGGATTCGTAGCTGACGCCGTCCTGTTCTCCCGAAGCTTTCTTGATGGAACGGTTTATCGTATCGTTAGGCATGTTGTTCTGTTTCGCCTTTGCGATGACGTCCCGGAGTTTGGAGTTGTTGGCGGGATCGGAACCGCCCGCTTTGACGGCCACGGCTATCTCCCTGCCTATTTTGGTAAAGATCGAGCCTCTGGCGGCGTCGGTCTTGCCTTTTTTGATTTTTATGTTTGCCCATTTGGAATGACCGGACATTTTTACCTCCGAATTTGATTATTTGTGAGTAAGCCACGAAAAGGCTATTGCCGCGGAAACCGCGGCGTTAAGGCTTTCCGCCTTTCCCGGCATCGGGATCGAAAGCACTTCGTCCGCCGTATCCGTAAAACCGTCGGATACGCCGTGCGCTTCGTTACCGATAACGACCGCAATACGCGAATCGGGAGCAAATGAATAAATATCCCTGCCGCCCATATCCATAACGGCGGTCCTGTAACCGCCCGAGACAATAATTTCGCGTGCGCCCGCGTATGAAACAGGCACGAAATTCACGAAATACACTCCGCCCATCGTGGCCCTGACGGCTTTAGGCGAAAAAGCGTCCGCGGAATCCGCGGCGACAACGTCGTAAATCCCGAACGCCGCCGCGCTTCTGATTATCGTGCCCAGATTGCCGGGATCGGATATGCCGTCCAAAACGCATATCACGTCCCCCGAAACGGGGCGCGGAGCGGGTATCGCGGCAATCGCGGCTATACCCTGCGCCGTTTCCGTATCCTTGATTTTATCGAAGACTTCGCTTTTCACCAAGGTATATTCCCCGAATAAAGCCGAAGCCTTTGAGGCATACTCCTCTTCCTTACCCGCGTCGATAAAGACTTCCTTTAAAAATCCCGCGGGTGCCGAGAATACCAGCCGCTCCCCCTCCAGCAAAAACAAATTGTTTTCGCGGCGCGCTTTTTTGTTTCCCAAGCTACGGATAAGCTTGATTTTTGCGTTATCGGGTGAAGCGATATATTTCATACTAACAAAAGAAGCCTCGAGGGCTTCTCTTTAACCGTTGATGGCGGCTTTCGCCTTTTCGCACAGTCCCGTGAAGGCTTTGGCGTCGGAAACGGCGATCTCGGCGAGAACCTTGCGGTTTAAATCGATGCCCGCGACCTTAAGCCCGTGCATGAGACGGGAATAAGACATGTCGTTCATTCTCGCGGCGGCGTTGATACGCGCTATCCACAGTCTGCGGAAATCTCTTTTCTTCAGGCGTCTGCCCACATATGCGTACTGACCGGACTTCATCACGGCTTCGCGAGCTACTCTGTACAGTTTGCTCTTCGCGCCGAAATAGCCCTTCGCCTGCTTCATTATTTTTCTTTTCTTCTTTTGTGCGTTGACAGCTCTTTTTATTCTCATTGTTCGTTACCTCCTACTTCTGACCGTAGATCATGTTGGCGATGGTCTTGGACTGAGCGCTGTCGATATACGCGCCCTGACGAAGATTTCTCTTACGCTTACGGGTCTTCTTGTTCAGAATGTGGTTCTTGTTCTGCTTGTTTCTCTTCAGCAGCCCGCCGGCTGTAAATCTGAAGCGCTTCTTGGATGCGCTGTGCGTTTTTTGTTTGGGCATATTTTTTCTCCTTGTTACGGAATTGTTATTTCTTTTGCGGGGCGAGCATCATTATGATGACTGCGGCGCTCTCCTGTACGGGTTCTTTTTCCTTGACCGCGACTTCCGCCACCATTTCGTAGAAGCGCCTCATGACGTCCATCGAAATTTCGGGGTGAGCTTTTTGTCTGCCGCGCATTCTGATGACGACCTTGACCTTGCAACCCTCCTCCAAAAACTCTATCGTGCGTTTGGCTTTTATCTTTATGTCGCCGATGTCGATGGTCTGGGAAAGCTGTACTTCCTTGACTTTTATGACGCTGGACTTTTTGCGGTCCTCCTTGTCCTTGCGGATCTGATCGTAACGGTATTTGCTGTAATTAAGGATTTTGCAGACGGGGGGCTTTGCGGTGGGCGAAAACAGCACCAGATCCATATTGCTGTCGTCGGCACGCCTTTGCGCCTCCGCTATCGGAACGATACCTATCATGTTACCTTCCGAATCGATAAGTCTTACTTCGGGAACTCTGATCTGAGAGTTTGTTAGAAGTTCCTTAAAAATAAATATATCCTCCTTGTTTTTCGCCCGCGGGCGGATGTCCGTCATAAAAAGAAAATGTGTTTCGCTAACGGAAACACATCTCGCCACAAGCCGTATACCGTACATAAGCAGGCATTCGGATTATAGATTATATCGTAACCGCTTTACATACGCTTGCGGTGAGATGCGTCATCTTCTTTGCTATATATTATATCCGAACACGGAGCAGGTGTCAAACACTTTGAAAAAATATTTGAATTTTTTCCGCGTATTTTGTCGCCGCGGAAGCAATCCGTTCCCGCGGCGGCATATTAAGTCTATTTCAGCGAAAGCGTCTTGGTTTCTTCGGTAACGCGAGCGATGAAATCCTCTATCGGCATTTGTCCGAGGTCGCCTTCGGAACGGCTCCTGACCGCAACCTGTCCCGATTCGGCTTCTTTGTCGCCGATTATCAGCATGTAGGGAATTTTATCGAGCTGTCCGCTTCTGATCTTATATCCGATTTTTTCGTTCCTTATGTCGGCTTCGGCACGGATACCCGCATAACGCAGCTTTTCGACGATCTCCCTTACCGCATCCTGAGTGCGCTCCGTAAGGCTCATCACCCTGACCTGTTCGGGAGCCATCCATACGGGGAAAGCGCCCTTGTATTTTTCTATAAGCAACGCGATCGTCCTTTCGTAACAGCCCATCGAAGTGCGGTGTATGATGTACGGGCGAACCTTGACGCCGTTCTCGTCGACATAGGTCATGTCGAAATTTTCCGCAAGGAACATATCGACCTGCAAGGTTATAAGCGTGTCTTCCTTGCCGTATACGTTCTTTATCTGAATGTCGAGTTTGGGTCCGTAGAACGCCGCCTCGCCGATGCCGACGGTGTATTTCAAGCCGATATGGTTGAGTATTTTTTCCATTTCCGCCTCGGCTTTTTCCCACTTCTCGGGGTCGTTGATATATTTGTCGGTATCGTTCGGATCCCACTTCGAAAAGCGGTAGGTTACGTCGGAATCGAGTCCGAACGCTTTAAGCATGAACCGCGCGAGTTCCAGCGCGTCCCTGAATTCCTTTTCCAGCTGCGAAGGCATGCAGATAATGTGGCCTTCGGAAATGGTGAACTGTCTGACGCGGATAAGCCCGTGCATTTCGCCGCTGGCTTCGTTTCTGAACAGCGTCGATGTCTCGCCGTAACGGATCGGCAAATCCCTGTACGACTTCATTCCGTTATTATATATCGTATATTGGAACGGGCAGGTCATCGGCCTTAACGCCATCACTTCGTTTTCGTTCTCGTTGTCGATGACGAACATGCCGTCGCGGTAATGATCCCAATGTCCGGATATTTTGTAAAGAGCGCTCTTTGCCATATAGGGCGTTTTGGTGCGCACGTAACCGCGGCGTTCCTCCTCGTCCTCGACGAATCGTGTCAGGATCTGATACAGTTTTGCGCCCTTGGGCATCAGAAGCGGCAGACCTTGTCCGATATTTTCGTCGGTCATGAATATTCCGAGTTCCCTGCCGAGCTTGTTGTGATCGCGAAGTTTGGCCTCTTCCAAAGCCTTCAGATAATCCTCGAGGTCGGATTTTTTATTGAATGCGGTGCCGTAAATGCGCGTCAAAACCTTGTTGTTTTCGTCGCCGCGCCAGTAAGCGCCCGCTATCGACGTAAGCTTGAACGCCTTGATATAACCCGTAGAAGGAATGTGCGGACCCGCGCAAAGGTCCACGAAATCTCCCTGACGGTAAAGGCTTATCACCGCGTCGTCCGGCAGATCGTTTATAAGCTCGACTTTATAGCTTTCCTCCTGCTCGCCGAAAAACTTCAGCGCGTATTTGCGACTGACCTCCTCGCGCACTATCGGAATGTTTTCCTTTATTATCTTTTTCATTTCCGCCTCGATTGCGGGAAGCGCCTCCATGTTTATCGGCGTCATGAAATCGAAATCGTAATAAAAACCGTTCTCTATCGCGGGACCTATCGCCACACGCGCGGTGGGATAAATCCTTTTGACCGCCTGAGCCAGCACGTGAGCGGCGCTGTGACGGTACGCGCGGCGTCCCTCTTCGGTAGTAAAATCCAAAAACTCTACTTCGGCGTCGCAGGTGATCGGAACGTTCATCTCCGTTATCTTACCGTTGACGCGCGCAACCAAAGCGTTGCGGAAAAGCCCTTCGGAAACAGAACGGGCTATTTCGGCGGGAGTTGCTCCCGCTTCGAACTCTTTTTTATCGCCTCTTAGATTGATGATCATAATATATTTTACCTCTTGTGAGTTGAATTCTTTTATGCCTGCGCCGCAGCCGCAATTTCGTTTAATCGTGAAAGCAGCGTCTCGTTGTCCGACAAAGTTCCTATCCCGTTCGAAACCGCCGTCAGATCCGAATCCGTTCTGGAATCGACTGCGGCGACGAGATAGTTTGCGTCGGAAACAGTAAACCTGTGCGAAACGAGATACGTCAGTTCGTCGTCATCGTCGCCCGAGATTTCCTCGTACACTGTATCGGCCGGATATCCGTTTGCCTGCAGCCATGCGGCGATACTCTGACCGTCGTCCGGGGACACGACTTCGTAACCGCCCAACGCTTCGCCCGCTATCGGCTGATAAACGCCGTCTATCAACGATACCGCGTCGCTTAAAGAAGATGCGCCGTACAGTCTGCCCGCTATGCCTCCGGTATATCCGTAATAATCGACGACGTAGCCGCCCGCGGCGGAATGGGTAAATTCGCCGAAAGAATTGTTTACATATGTTCCCGACGAAGCGACTGCGTTAAGTTTCGAAAAGTATACCTGTCCGGCAATGCCTCCCAGATAATGTCTGATCTGAGTGGGAGAGGAAATGTCGAGAGTTATGTCCGAGTAAGCGACGGCGTAACCGAGTACGGAACCGTTGGAAACGTAACCCGCAATCCCTCCCACGCCGGCGGTGGCGGAAATACCCGCGTTGTACGCTTTGCCGACAGTAACCGAAAAAGCCTCCGTCGCGGTACCCGAGATTATCTTGGAAAAGTCGCCCATATCCTCGGTGCCCACTATTCCGCCCGCATTGATTCTGGATACGAAATACGCCGAAACTGTACCCGTAAAGTAAACTTTTTCGGCGAGAGTCCTGTGAGTCAGTCCGAATATACCGCCCGCATTGACAGACGCACCCCACGCCTCCACTCTTCCGGACGAGGAAACGTTGTTCACGCTGACGTGCGAAACGTTTTCGAGCTTCTGACCCGCGGCGGAAATCGTGGAAATATCCTCGGTTCTCAGCGTTCCGCCGACGCCGCCTATCTGGACGGTATCGAGCGTTGCCGTTCCGAGCAACCTGTATGCCGCGGCGGTTACGTCCGCAGACGAAGAAACGTTTTTCAAAGTTACGTCGCCTATCGCGTATCCGAACACCCCGCCTATGCTCGCGTTCATTTCGGAAGCGTAAATATCCGCGATGCTTTCGTTGAGAATGTTCGAAACGGAGACGGTAACGGAGCCGCTTACGGTTACGTTTTCTATGAACGCGTCTCCGTAAATAAATCCCGCCAGTCCTCCCGCGTACAGAATTTCCGCCTCGACGGGAACCTTCACGTTGACGACGAGGTTCAGATTTTTGACCGTAGCTCCCGCAAGATAACCGAACAATCCGTAACTTGCGCTGGTCGCCAATGCAGAGGTATCCGTTTTATCGGGGGTTTCCGTATCGATCGTATAAGTGATCGTATGGCCTTTGCCGTCGAGAGTGCCGCGGAACGACTCGGTTACGGAAGTGCCTATCGGCGCCCAATCGCCGTCGATGAATATGTCGTTCGTCAGCTCGAAAACACCCTGATCGTAGTAAGCGCCGAGGTGCGAGCGAAGTTTTTCCATGTCGGCGGCGGAAGAAACGCTTTCCGTAAAAGGACCCGCGTTCGTGGGTTCGTCCTTAACGCACGCGCCGAGACCGATCGCGGTAAGAACGGCAAGCGCCAGGCACAGAATCGTCAATACAGGTAATGCGGAACGTTTCTTCATACAGACCTACTTGTTGAACGCCTTGTCTATGAACGCAACAAAATCGTTGTATACTTCGGCGCGGTTGATCTCGTTAAGGATCTCGTGCCTTGCGCCGGGATACACTTTCAATTCGGCGTTCAGACCGTTTTGGAGATAGAATTTATACAGTTTCTCGGCAAGCACCCCTTTGTTTGAAACGGGGTCGTCCGAGCCTATGGCGATGAGGATCGGCATTTCCGCAGGTACGGATTTTACCGCGTCCGAATACATGTTTTGGACGCTTCTGAAAAAGTAATAGTAATAATCGATGCTAAGCGGGTATCCGCAATACTCGTCGGCTTCGTACTCGGCAACCTTTTTGCGGTCACGCGAAAGCCAAGCGAAGCGCTGTCCCTGCGATTCGAAAGGCTTATTGTACGCGCCGAAGCTCATTTTATCGATAAGCTTTCCGGTCTTTTCTCCGCCGACGAAGAAACGCTGCAGTCCGGCAATCGCTTTACCCATGCCGACCAAAGCGCCTTTCATATACGCCGTACCCGAAAGGATGCAGCAAACCACGGTATCCGCATAAAGCTCGAGGTATCTTTGCGAAAGAAAACTGCCGTAAGAATGTCCGAGCAACGCAACTTCGACGCCGTAGGTCTGTTTGGCGTAATCCACAACGCTCTTTATATCACGAACGGAGTTCTCGAAAGAATCGGGAGCGACGATGCCGCGTTCGCCGTCGGGGTTGAATTTGTGTCCCCTGTGGTTGTCGGCAAGAACGACGTAACCTTCGCGGTTTAAACGTTTGGCAAAATCGTCGTAACGGTCGGCATGCTCCGCCATACCGTGCACTATAACGACCGCGCCGATCTTGTTATCCACTTCGTCCCATACCGAAACGGTGTTGATCTTGTCGTCGAACGTCCTCAATTCCATGTGTTTCATATATAGATCCTCCGTCTGCGATTCGCCTTAAAGCCGCCTGCAACTTTATCGGCATAGTATATATTAACACTCTTTTGAATATAATTCAACTACTAAAAAACAATTATTTCGGGGGACTGAAAAATGCGGATAGTCGCGTTAACGGGCGGCGGAACGGCGGGACACGTGATGCCCGCGGTTGCCGTCGGACAATCGCTGAGGAAACTGGGTTTCGGCGTAATTTTCATCGGTGCGGGAGGTATGGAAAAAGAAATAGCCGCCCATTATAAATTTAAATTTTTCGAAACGGAAGCAGCAAAATTTCACCGCGGCTTTTCCGCTGAAAATCTGAAGATCCCGTTCGTTCTCCGCCGCGCCGAAAAACAGGCTGAAGGAATACTGTCCGAACACAGAGTTACGGCGGTTTTCGCCAAAGGCGGATATGTGTCGCTGCCGACGTGTCTTGCCGCGCGCGCCATGAAAATCCCCGTGATAAATCACGAGTCCGATTATTCCATGGGGCTTAGCAACAAACTGATCGCACGCTTTGCCCGAAAGACGCTGACGTCTTTCCCCGAAACTCCCGGCGGCATTTTCACGGGCAATCCCATACGTGAAGAACTGTTTAGCGGAAATGCAGAACGGGCACGCAAAAAATACGGTTTGGGAGACGGAAAAACAATATTGATATTCGGAGGCAGCCAGGGTTCCCTCAGAATAAACAAGTGCGTTTACGAAGCGGTAAAGGGCTTGACGAACCTTGGAGAGGTCGTTCATATCGTCGGCAAAAACGCCTCCGATCCGCCACGAAGAAAAGGTTACACGGCGATTCCTTACGCCGACGATATCGCCGATTTGTATGCCGCCGCGCACACCGTCGTCATTCGCGGCGGAGCCAACAGTCTCGCCGAGGCGCACGCTCTGGGAAAACGCATTGTCGTCATCCCTCTTCCCAAAAGCCGCTCCAGCCGCGGAGATCAGGTAGAAAACGCAAAAAGCTACCGTTCACGCGGTTTTTGCAGCGTGATAGACGAATCCGACCTCAGCACAACCGAGCTGATACGGGCGGTTTCGCGCGAGCTGAATAAAAGCACGAACGCCCCCGTTGACGAGGGCGTAGCGGATAAAATAGCACGGATCGTCTCCGCCATCGTCAGCGAAACGGTTACACGCCTATAATCTTCAGACTGTCGTCGGAAGCGTAAAACACGGCGCACTTCCCGTCCGTATCGCGGGTCAGGTAGGCAGCCGAAGTAGTTACCGCCAGGTTCCTCGTAACGGTCTTTCCGTCGTTACCGATTTCGCACATCGTCAGTTTGTCGCCAGCGGAATACAGACAGACGTAGCCGTTTTCGTAACAGATACAATCGTGTATACTCGTTACTCCGCGCATCAGGTCGGAATTCGAAGCCGTGAAATTGAGGTTTCCGTCTATTATATAAAGTCTGGTCGAGGTCGCGTGAAGAAGCAACAGAATGCTGTTCCCGTTCATGTACGCTTCGGCGGCGTCGGCAAGCCCGACCCCCACTCTTTCTTCGTCTACGGTAAATGACGCGTCGTACTTGACGACTTCGACGCCGTTCGCGTTTTTCTCGACAGCCAGAAATTTCTGAACCCCGTTTTCGACGTAAGGCGATACGTTAAGGATCTGTTTGTCGGGTATGGTAACTGTAGAAAGCGTTCTTAGCGACGCATCGGAGATATCTATCTTGACGACCGAATATCCCGAGATCCCGCCTATCACCAGCATATAATAAGCCGCAAAATCGTAAACGGCGAAGATTTCGCCCGCGATCACGGAACCCGTAGCTTTGACGACGTTGTCGGATACCGCATACACGTTGTTGTCCGTGCCGGACGTAAAAAGCAGATATCCGTCCGAAAGCGCGAATAACTCAGCAGACGTGAAGCGGTTCAGCTCCAGCATTACGTCGGATTTCAGATCGAGAGACAACGTATGGATATAGCTTCTTCCGTCGTCGCAAGCGGCAACCGCAAGTCCGTCCGAGGTCAGCCGTGAATCGAGATACACGTCCCCGCCCGCAAGATGTTTCAAAGCGGAAACCGTGCCGTCGCTTTCGAGTTTGACGACGCTGAGCGTGCGCTTGCCGCCCACGTTCAGCGCTCCTTCTTTGCCCGAATGAGTGATGACCGCGAAAGTACCCTCCGATGTTTGATGTACGCCGTTCAGCTCGACGCCGCCTTCCGCCCAGAGGCTTTGGGTATATCTGTACAGCGCGCTGGCTTCGGGCGGGATCGGAGTAAAGGGCACGACGGGTTCTTCCGCAGGCGGCGTTTCCTGTTCGTTGTCGTCTGCGGGCGGATCCGGGTCGGGCTTGAACTCGTTACCCTGTTCTCCCGCAAGAGATGACGTCGATTCCTTTTCGGGGATCCACGCCGCCACCGCCATCAACGCGGCGAGAGTAATCAGCAAAGATATTGCAATAAGTTTAGGCGCTTGTTTTTTCATAGGCTCTCCTTTTTACGAGCCGATTATAAAACAAGCTTTTTCCTCGGTGTGGATTACGACAAATCTTCTGAAAAGTATATATAAATCGCGGCGACGATTCAGCTAAGACTGATCTTATAAAGCTGTTTTGCGAGCGCGTACGCCAAAAGTTCGTCGCGCGACGCTTTCAGGTCCACGGCGTCGGCAAGTTCCTTGGCTTTCGCCATCATGTTCACGGAGATCGGCACGCCTCCCCTGCCGCTTTGCTCCTCACCCAGCCATTCGCCCGCGCCGCGCAGTTCGAGGTCGCGTTCCGCGATGTTGAGTCCGTCCGTTTCCTCGGTCATTATACGCAGTCTGACGATCTCGTCCTCGCTTTTTTCCGTATATAAAAAGCACATTCCCGCGCCGCCGTTCCTGCCTATTCTGCCACGCAGCTGATGCAGCGCCGCCAGTCCGAAGCGGTCGGCGTCGAAAACCGCCATGACCGAAGCGTTGGGCACGTCTATCCCGACCTCTATGACCGTAGTCGAAACCAGCACGGAAATTTTACCCGAATAGAAGCCGTCCAACACTGCCTGCTTTTCCTCGGCTTTCATTTTCCCGTGTAAAAGCGCCGTTTCGATCCCGTCTCCGTACAGCGTGCAAAGTTCTTTATAAAGTTTTTGCACCGAAGCGCTCTCTATTCCCTCAATGTCGTAAATTTTGGGGGCGACGATATATGCCTGTTTGCCGTCAAGACATTCCTTACGGATGTATTCCAGCATGGCTTTTCTGTGTTTGGGAGTAACGACCGCGGTCGAAACGTTCCCGTAATACCGTCTGTCTACGTTCAGGATCTCCATATCGCCGAAAACGGTCAACCTCAGCGAGCGGGGGATCGGAGTGGCGGACAGAGTCAAAGTGTCCGCTGACCCGCTTTTGTTCAGGAGCGCCGTCCTTTCAGCCACTCCGAAGCGGTGCTGTTCGTCTATGATAACCAAGGATAGCTTTTTAAACTCGACGCCCTTCGATATTACGGCGTGCGTGCCAATGATTATGTCTGCGGCGCCCAAAGCGATCGCCTGTAAGGCTTTCCTCTTGGCGTCGGCTTTCAGCCCCGCGGTCAATAACCTTACCTTTACGCCGAAAGGCTCCAGCAACTCCGAAAAAGTGCGGAAATGCTGTGCGGCGAGTATCTCCGTCGGCGCCATAAGCGCCGCCTGATAGCCGCATTTGACCGCAAAATAAGCCGCAAGCAGCGCGACCACGGTCTTGCCGCTGCCGACGTCGCCCACTACCATGGCGTTAAGCGGCTTGTCGGAGCACATTCCGTCCAGGATCGAGGACAGAGATTCCTTTTGCGACGGAGTCAGCCTGAAAGGCAAAGCGTCCGTTACGGGATCTATGACGGATGTGTTTTCCGTATAGAAAGTAGTCCTGGCCCTGTTGCCTGCAACCAGTCTGTATGCCGCTACGTCCTTTATTACGCGCTCGAGCTCTATACGCTCCTTGGCGGATTTTGCTTTTGCCACCGAGGTAGGAATATGCGCTTCCCGGACTGCTTCGGAAAGAGGAAAATCGTCCTTTTCGGCAGGGACCAGACTTTTTACGGTATAGCCTTTTGCTACCGCGTCGCGGACGGCTTCCGTAAACGTCGCCTGGGGAACTATCCCCCTCAGCGCGTATATCGGCTTGATGCCGCGCTTGGTTTCGTCGTAAGCGTTCATATACGCGGGATTTATCAGTTCGAGCGTCCTGCCCTCTTTTTTCAGTTTACCGTAAACCCTTATTTCCGCACCCAAAAACACAGATTTTGAAACGTAATTTGCGTTATACCACGTCAATTTAAGCTTTTCGCCCGTCGCGGTAACCCCGCGCGCCCTGTACAGTTGCAGTCTGCCGCGCCTGACCGGTCGCGACGCATATTCCACGGTAACGACCGAAACGACGAAATCTCCGTTTTCCGCGCGCGACAAATCGCCGATCGCGTCCAGATCGACGTAATCGACGGGTGTTTTTTTCAAAAGCTCCTCTACGGAATTTATACCGAGCGCGGAAAGTTTTTCGAGCGTAACGGGACCTATGCCCTTAAGTTTCAGCAGTTCGTTCGCCACGCTATTCTACCGAAATATAATAATAGTAATGCTGCTGACCGCCTTCGTAAACCATTACGTCGTGGAAAGGATATTTTTCGGTCAGCTCCGCCGCAAGCTTATCGGCGTAATCCGCGGTAACCCCTTCGCCGTAGTACAGGGAAATCGACGCGGTATCGTCGTCAACCATTTTTTCAATGACCTCGGCGGTTACGCGGTTCACGTCGTCGCCTTTTGCCACGATTTTGTCGTAAATGCCTATGACGTCGCCGTTTTTGAGTTCGAAGCCGTCCATCTCGGTATCCCTGACGGAATGAGTTACCTGACCGCTCCTGACGTACTGAATGGAACGACGCATCATTTCCATGTTTTCCTCTTCGCCCGCCTCATGATTGAAATTAACCGCGGCGGCAATACCCTGAGGGATATTTTTTGTAGCTACGACTACCAATTTCGACTTTGTCAATTCCCTTGCCTGCTCAGCGGCAAGAACTATGTTTCCGTTATTCGGCAAGATGTAAACGGTGTCCGCTCCAACGGAATCGACCAGATCGACAATGTCCGAAACGGAGGGATTCATGGTCTGTCCGCCCTCCAATATCTTGTCGGTTTTCAATTCGCGGAATATTCTTGCTATACCATCGCCCGTACATATTGACACCAGCGCCGTCGGCATATGCTTTTCGGCGCTTTCGCGTTCCTTTTTGAGGGCGCGGTTTTGTTCCAGCATATTCTCTATCTTGGGACGGTCCAGTTCACCGAGCTGCAACGCGTAACCCAACGCTTTGTCGGGGTTATTTGTGTGAACGTGCACCTTTACCAGCGACAAATCGCCGACGACTATAACGGAATCGCCTATTTTGTTCAATTTGTCGCGGAGCTTGTCTATATCGGAAAGAGTCGTCTTTTTAAACAGATTTATTATGAAAAACTCGGTACAATACTGGAATTTGATGTCGTCGAGGTCGTGTGAGTCGTCGAACACGTCGGTTGCTTCACGCGATATTTCCTGCGGCTCGCGTTTTTCCATTTTGACGCCCGCGAGAACGTTGTACATACCTTCCAGTATCAGCAACAATCCTCTGCCGCCCGCGTCCACGACACCCGCCTTTTTCAGTACGGGCAAAAGATCCGGCGTTTTTTGAAGTATTTCTTCGCCCTTATGCAAAATCAGTTTAAAAAACTCTAAAAAATCGCTTTTCTTTGTAGAAATACGCATCGCGTAGTCGCTTACAAGCCTTACAACGGTCAGGATCGTACCCTCTTTGGGATGCGAAACCACGTCGTATGCGGTATTTGAACCGGCTTTCAGCGCGCGTGCGAAGACCTTTGTAGTAACTTCGCCCACTTCCTGCATCACCACGCTCATGCCCTTGAAAATCTGACTGAGAATGACCCCGGAATTGCCTCTTGCGCCGTTCAACGCGCCCTTTGCAAGCGCCGAACAAACCAAATCCATCCTGTTCTCGGTTACGGAATCGATTTCCCTGACGGAACTGGACATGGTCATAGTCATATTCGTGCCCGTATCTCCGTCGGGAACGGGAAACACGTTCAGACTGTTTACGTATTCTTTATTGTTCTCCAGATTCAACGCTCCGCCTTTGAACAGCTCGCGTATGTCCTGTGTGTTTAAGCCTGTCATTTAGATCCCATAAGCCTTGCGGCCCGTCGTTACTATAACTTCACCCCTACGACGTGGATATCTACGCTCTTTACTCTCATCCCGGTCATATGTTCGACGTTGTACTCAACGCTCGACCTAAGACTCTCCGTAACGGCGTCGCGGTTGACGCCGTCTTTCAATATTACGTACAGTTCCACGAAAATGCGGTTATCCATCGTTATGATCTTAACGCCTTTTCCCTTAGGAACTTTATTAAAAAGCGCCATTATGCTGTCGCTCAAACGACGACTGGCAAGCTCAACGACCCCGTAACAGTCCAGCGTTATTCTGCTGACCATGACGGCAACGGCTTCGTCGCTTATATTTATATTTCCGTATCCGTTTGTTGTTGTGAGCGCCATATTCTCCACGTCGGCCCGTCGCGCACACGCACGCGGGCATTATGATATATTATAATATAATAAAAACTGCGATATTGCAAGCAAATAAAGCAATTCTTCTGCGTGCGCGCTTTGCCGGCATGCAGAAACCGCCGAAAAAGGCGTACTTACGGAAAAATATTGTGCTGCCGCCGCATAAAGTTATTCAAAATCGTTTACAAACGTAGAAATATTATGTATAATAGCAAAGCGCGAAAAACACACGGGAGGTAAAACATGTCTAAAGTATGCAGCATCTGCGGAAAAGGAACTATGTCGGGCAACAAGGTCAGCCACAGTAATATCAAAACGAGAAGGAGCTGGACCGCAAACGTTCAGAAGGTCGATATCGAGATCGACGGCAAAATGCAAAACGCCTACGTTTGCACCCGTTGCCTGCGCACGCTGAAAAAGGAAAAATAATATTTCCCCTGCCAAAAACGAATTTAACAGCGCGACGACGCGCTGTTTTTTCTTGTATAAATAATTCCGTAACGGCACAAAGCGCTTCCGCATATATTGCAAACGGGAGCGAATATGAAAATAGTCTGTATTAAATTGCCTGCATTTATCGGAAAACTGTTAAAACCCGTATTGGGGCTGTTGTGTAAAAACTCCTGAAAAAAACGGGACCCCTCCAAGGGTCCCGAAACCGGTTGCTGATCCGCTCAGCCTCTTAGCGCGTTCACGACACCTGCCGGATCCGAGGCGTTGAATACGGCGGAACCCGCCACTATCATGTCCACGCCCGCTTCGCGGCATGTCGCGGCGTTCGCGGCGCCGACGCCGCCGTCGATTTCTATTATTACGTCAAGCCCGTTTTCCAGGATATACTTTTTCCCGCGCCTGACGGTATCCAAAGTCTCGGGAATGAATTTCTGACCGCCCAGACCCGCAAAAACGCTCATGACCAACAACACGTCGCATTTGTGAAGGAGTCGGATATAGTCTTCGAGCCTTACGTCGGGGTTAATGACTATGCCGCGCTTTACTCCGCGTTCCCCGAGCATATCCAGCGCCCTCTCGGGATCCCGGGAGGCGTCGGGGTGAAAAGTTACTATATCCGCGCCCGCGCTTACGAATTCGTCCAGATACCTTTCGGGTTCGGTTATCATCAGATGCACGTCCAAAGGCAAGGGCGAAATACGCTTAATAGCCTTTATCATAGGCATTCCGAAAGTCAGGTTCTTGACGTAAACGCCGTCCATGACGTCGCAATGCACATAATCAGCCCCCCATTCGGCAAGGCGTTTTACGTCGCGCTCCAGATTTACGAAGTCGGCTGAAAGTATCGACGGGGAAACGAGTGCTTTAGTCATACGATTTTCTCCTTTCGTTTTTGAGTTCGTTGTATATTTCCAGATACCTTAAGTACCTCGCTTTGTCGACTCTTCCCTCATCCACCGCTTTTTTGACGGCGCAGTCGGGTTCGTTGACGTGCGAGCACGCGCTGAAGCGGCACTCTCCCGCCAGCGGCAGAAAATCTTCATAATAATACTTTAACTCATCCGGCTCCAGGTTGACAAGAGTCAACATGCTGAAACCGCATGTATCCATGATCTTTCCGCCCCACGCTTCGTATATTTCGACGTGCCGCGTGGTATTTTTTCCGCGCTTTATTTTTTTTGACAGCCCGTCCGTCTTCAATCCCGCGTCGAGTATAGCGTTCATGAGACTGGTTTTCCCGACGGCGCTTTGTCCCGCAAGACACACCGTTTTTCCCTCGATTTCCCGCCTTAATTCCTCAAAGCCGCTCTTTTCCAGAGCGGAAACCGCAATACAGTCAATAAAAGAGTCGTATGCCGAAAACAGTTTTTCGATCTCGCCACCGGCGGCGAGTTCGCGTTTGTTGTAAACAAGAACGGGCTTTATGCCCTCGATAAAGCAGTTGACGATGATTTTGTCCGCGAGGATCATGTCGGGAACGGGTTCCTTTGCGACGACGATGAGCGCGGAATCGATATTGCTGACGAATGGTCTGAGCAAGGAATTTCTCCTCGGAAGCACCTCGTTTATCACCATGAATCCTTTTTCGGAAACGACCTTTACAATGTCTCCCACGCAGACGGACTGACCTTTGACGCGGAATCTGCCGCGAGCCTTTGCTCTGAAAGTTCCTTCCTCCGAAGAAACGGTGTACAGGTCCGATACTATTTTAGTCACCGTCGCGGTGATACAGCTCCCGTTACGCATCCGAAACGTCCTTTTTATCCGTATCGGCGCGGCGTTCCGAAGCGCCGGCGATATCGTGTTCTCTTAAATATTTTATCCTGAGTTGTCCGCATGCGCCCTCTATGTCGGCGCCCATGCTGCGACGCAGCGTACAGCTTACCCCGCGTTTTTTCAGTTCCGACATGAATCTCTCGATTTCGGCGCGGTTCAGTCCGCGCATACCTCGCTCCTTGACAAAATTCAGATTTATCAGATTGACGTGCGCGTTTTTCCCTTTCAACAGCGCGGCAAGCTCCGCCGCGGAAGCCGCGTCGGAATTATGCCGTCCGAGGGCGTATTCGAATATCACGCGTCTGCCGCTTTTTTTGAAATAATAATCTGCCGCCTCCATCACGGAAGCTATGGGATTCGAGCGGTTTACGGGCATTATCGCGGAGCGTTTCTCGTCGGTCGCGGCATGGAGCGAAACGGACAAAACGACGCCCAATCCCGTATTTGCAAGATCCTTTATCTTTTGAGAAAGCCCCGAAGTGGAGAGCGAAACGTTCCTCAGACTTATATTCAGACCCTTTCCGTCGTTGATTTCTTTTAAAAACTTTACTACGTTGTCGAAATTGTCTAAAGGCTCTCCCGAGCCCATCAAAACTATATTCGTAACGGCGCGCTTAATCGAATTACCGCCGTGCAAGGCGTTGACGGCGGCTACTTCGGAAAGCATTTCGCCCGAACTCAGATTCCTTTTCAGTCCGTTTAGACCGCTGGCACAGAACTTACAACCCATTCTGCACCCAACCTGCGTGGAAATGCAAAGGGTATTGCCGTAATCGTGCGGCATGAATACCCCCTCGACCACGTTACCGTCGGTCATGGCGAACAGATATTTCTCCGCGCCGTCCCTGCCGCAGATACGCTCGACGATCTCGGAGGCTTTCGCGACGTACTCCGACTCGAAAGCGGAAATAAGTTTTTTGGGAAGATTCGTGGCAGAGGAATAATCGCGGTTTGAAATCTTAAGCGCGTTCAGCTGGTCCGCGCGATAGGACTCGAAGCCCTTTTCGGCGACTGCTTTCGAAAGTTCCGCGTAACTTAGGTCCTGTAAAAGCTTCATATTCTCTCCAAAACGGACACAAAGAATCCGTCCATGATTTCGTCGGGGTATATATATCTGCCGAAAAGCGAATCTTCCGTAGGATTTGCGACTCTAAAGCCGACGTTTTCCGAAACGAATTCACGTATACGGTTTTCGGTTTCGTCTTTAAGCGGCGTACAGGTGGAATACACGAGTTTGCCGCCCTGGGCGACGTATCTTGAAGCTACTTTCAGGATTGCCGCCTGCACCCGACACAGCTTAACAAAATCGTTTTCCGTTTTATTCAGCGTTATGTCCGGTCTCGTCGATACGACTCCAAGCCCCGAACAGGGCACGTCCGCGAGCACGCAATCGAACGCTTCCGAATAGTTTTCGTTATAAACCGTAGCGTCGGCTACCTTTGTCGTCAATTTGACACCCATACGCTCGGCATAAGAACGTATCAGATCAACTCGGTGCGGATAAATGTCCGAAGCCGTAACCTCTGCGCCCGACTGCGCCGCAAAAACGGCCTTCCCGCCCGGCGCCGCACATACGTCCAACAGCTTTTTCCCGTTCAGGTCTCCGAACGCTTTCACGCACTCGATAGAGGACGGCGACTGGAAAGTTATGACTCCCTCTGCGTTAAGCTTTTCCAGCTCGGGACACGCGCTTGCGACATAGCCGCCTACGGGAGAAGCTTTCGCGTCGGCAACCGAAGAGAGCACCCTTTCGACGTCGGATAAGCGACCTATTCTGAAATGAACTTTGTCTTTTTGAACGGGAAGCAGAAACAGCGCGGGATCGAAGCCGTCCGAACGCAGTTTTTCTATTATAAAGTTCGGCGCGTTGTATTTTATTTTTTCGTATTCATTACCTGATTCGGGCAAAACCACCTTGCCGGCGGCGACGTTTTTCAAAACGGCGTTCACGAATCCTCTGACGCCCGAACCGAATATCTTCCCCGCCGTATCCACGGCGGCGTCGACTACCGCATAAGCGGGCATACGCATGTGCCCGATCATATAAACGCATTCGTACAATAACGATTTAAGCGCGGGTTTAACGGAGCGCGCGAGCTTCGAAATGATATACTCGCATTCGTAATAGCGCTCGACAGTACCGTAAACGATGCCTGTCATAAGCTGCTTTTCGGTACATTCGGCTTTTTTTATCGCGATATTGACGAAGGCGCCCTTTCTGAAGACGTCGTCCAAAACCGAATATGCCTTTTCCATAGCTTCGAGCATTTTATCCGATTACGCTCCCTTCCTCTATTTTGTGTCCTCTGAGATAATCGCTTGCGCTCATAACCTTGCCGCCTTCGCCCTGAACAAGTTCCGCCGTCAGAACGCCGGAGCCGGAGGCGCATTGGATCTTTAGTCCGCGTTTCGGATCCGAACAAACCACCGTAGCGGGAGCGGCGCCCGCGTCCGCGCCGACAGAAGATCTGATTATTTTTACGATCCTGCCGCGGTATTCGAAATACGTTCCGGGAAATCCGTAATACGCGCGCACTTTGTTATGCACGGTTAAGGCGGGAAGCGTAAAGTCGATAAGCCCGTCGGACTTTTTCAGCTTTTTACAGTAAGTTGCTTCGCTTTCGTTCTGAGGAGTAAAAACGGCTTTGCCCGATTCCAGTTCGTCAAGCGCTTCGACGACGAGCGAACCAGCGATCACGGCGAGTTTTTCGAAACATTCTGCGCTGTTTTCGTCGCCTGTAAGTTTTATTTTTGACACCTTTATAACGTCGCCCGCGTCCATTTTCTTTACCGTACGCATCACGCTGACGCCCGTTTCGGCGTCGCCAGCTTCCAACGCCGCCTGAATGGGCGACGCGCCGCGGTACTTCGGCAAAACAGATGCGTGCGTGTTGATAACGCCGTAAGGACACAGCGACAGAATTTCGTCGGGCAGCATCTGACCGTAAGAAGCGGTCAGCATGACGTCGGCGTTCAGCGCTTTCAGCGCCTCCGCGCCCTCGCCTATACGTTCGAACTTAAATAATTCTATGGAGTTTTCCTCGGCGAACAAAGAGACGGGCGAAGGTATGACCCTGCCGTTACGCGCGTTCTTTCTGTCCGGCTGAGCGACGGCGGCGCATACGGTGTGATGCGAAGCGTACACGGCTTTCAAAACCGTCGCCGAAAAATCGCCCGTGCCCAGAAAAATCACTTTCATTTTCCGCGGTACTCCTTATCGATAAAAAGTATGCCGTCCAAATGGTCGGTTTCGTGACAGATCACGCGCGCTTTGAAGCCCAGGGCGTATTCCGAATGCGCCGTGCCGTTTCTGTCGGTATAATCTATTTTCAGCCGCATGGGTCTGGCGACTTTACAGTTTTTCGAAGAATCCACCGAAAGGCATCCTTCCACGCCAACCTGAACGCCCGATTTTTCGCTGACGACGGGATTGATCATTTCGACGATCTCGTCCTCGTCGGGATCGGGTTTGATTATGACGATCCTTTTGGAAACTCCTACCTGCGGCGCGGCAAGCCCGACGCCGTCGGCTTTGATCATCGTTTCTTTCATATCGTCCAGAAGCGTTTTCACCCTGTCGTCTATGTCCGTGACCTCGCGCGCGGTGCGCCTTAAGATCGGTTCGCCTTCCTTAAAAATGTTCCTTAGCGCCATATTCCTTCCTCTTAATTATAACATTTGTTGCGGATTTATTTCCGTAAACACGCTTACCTTGCCCGTGGACGCCCTGCCCGCGGCGGCATAAAGCAAAGGGCATATCTCGTCCTCCGCGTCGCAGTCTATCCATATAACCACCTGGTATCTGTAATATGACTTTAACCGCTTTATGGCGGATTGCATGACCTGGACGCGCATTATTCCCGCACGCTCGTTTTTTAAAGTTACGACCTCTGCTGCCAATGATCTCGCGCCCGAACGCGCAAGCTCTTCGGCGTCCGATAAAACCAGCAAGCGTACTATCTTTGTGAAAGGCGGGTACTTCGTCAGCTCCCTCGCCCTGATCTCGTTATCGTAAAAGCCGCGGTAATCGTAGCTTTTCGCAAACCTGTAGACGTAATGATTCGGGCTGTAAGTCTGCATTACGACCTTGCCCGCCTTGTCGGCTCTTCCCGCCCGTCCCGACACCTGGGTTATAAGCTGGAAAGTGCGTTCCGCCGAGCGGTAGTCGGAATAATACAACGCTATGTCGGCGTCGATTATCCCCACCAAAGTTACGTCCTTGAAGTCGTGTCCTTTGGCTATCATCTGGGTGCCGACCAGTATATCCGCTTCTCCCGACGAAAACTTTGTAAGTATGTCCGTATACGCGTCCCTCAGCCTCGTGGTATCGTTGTCCATACGGATAACGCGCGCGTCCGGGAAAATGCGTTTGGTTTCCTCTTCGAGTTTTTCGGTACCCGTTTTCCCCTCTTTAAGGTCCGTATATCCGCATTTCGGACAGGCGTCTATACTTTTGAACCTTGCTCCGCAGTAGTGGCAGCGTAAAGTATCGTCCTCGATGTGATATGTCAGCGACACGTCGCAATCGGGGCATTTGGGCACGAATCCGCAGTTACGGCACCTTAAAAAGGAAGCGTATCCTCTGCGGTTCAAAAACAGCATTACCTGATTTTTTTCTTTCAGCGCGAGGTCGATCTCTCGGACCAGCCTCGACGAAAACAGTCCGAGATTGCCTTTTCTGATCTCCTCGCGCATATCTACCGTTTCGATCAACGGCAGTTCCCTGGCGTTCACCCTTTCGGGCATTTCGACGAGAACGTATTCCCCGTTCAACGCCTTGTAATAGCTTTCCACCGAAGGCGTCGCGGAACCCAGCACGAGCTTTGCTCCGTTATATTTTGCCCTGAATTCGGCTATTTCCGAAGTGAAGTATCTGGGATTGGACTCCGATATATAGCTCGAATCGTGTTCCTCGTCCATTATTATCACCCCGACGTCCTTCAGCGGAGCGAATATCGCCGAGCGCGCTCCGAGCGCGACTTTGGCTTCGCCGCGCCTTAAGCGCATCCATTCGTCGAAGCGTTCTCCGTCCGAAAGTCCGCTGTGCTGTATGCTGACAGTCGAACCGAAACGCGCGCGGAAAATTCCGAGCATCTGGGGCGTCAAAGCTATTTCGGGTACCAGCATTATCGCCGTTTTACCGCGTCCTAACGCGTCTTCTATAACGCGCATGTAAACTTCGGTTTTCCCCGAACCCGTTACGCCGTGCAATAAAAACGTGCCGTCCGAGGAAATTATTTTGTCTGCGACCGCCTGTTGCGCTTTTGTCAGAACGGGTCTGTTCCCCTTAACCGACATGCTTACCGGGGTCCTGGATTCGCCGACCGCCTCTTTGAATATCAGTCCGGCTTCGGTCAGCGCTTTTATTGTGGAAGAAGCGTACTTCTCCAAAACGACGCGCTCCGGAAGACTTTTCGCTTCGTACAATTCTTTGTATAAAGCGCGCTGAGCTTTTGCCCTGAGAGGTATCGACTCGTATTCCTTTCCGAAATCCTTGTCAAGGTTAGCGAACAAATGATTCCTTAAAAGTTCTCTGACCCTGCCACCGCGCAGTTTCCCCGGAATAAAGAGCCTGAAACAGTCCGCGTAACGCAGATTCTTTTTCCGCATAAACTCCGTCAGCGCGATAAATTCGGGCAGGATCAACGGCTCGGGATCGAGTCTTTTTTCGATAGCTTTCAGCGTATGCGAAGTCGTCGGATTTTCTTTCAGCCCGACAACGACGCCTTCGAGTTTCTGCCTGCCGAACGGCACCAGAACCCTGTCGCCCGCCGATACGCTTCCGTCGGCAATATAGTCGAAAACTTTATCGACGTCGGAACTGGAAATGTCAACGACGACTTCGGCGATCATAAATTCTTTACGGCGTCGAGAATGACATCGGCAAGCTCGCGCTTGGACATCTTTTCGAGAGCCGTCATCGCTCCGCCCGCTTCTATAAGCGTGGCAACGTTGGTATCCACGTCAAATCCCGCGCCCTCTGTCGTAACGTCGTTGGATACGATCAGATCTGCGTTCTTGGCTTTTAGCTTTTTTGTCGCGTTTTTTATAAGATCTTCCGTTTCCGCGGCAAACACAACGAGTTTCGTGGCTCCCTTATCTTTCCCTACCGCGGCGGCGATGTCGGGGTTTTTAACGAGTTCCAGGGTCAGCTTCTCCGCCTTGATTTTTGAGGGCGAATAGTTACCGACTTTGTAATCTCCCGGAGCCGCCGCCATTACGACGACGTCGGCGCGACGAAATTCGGAAAGAGTTTTTTCGTACATTTCCATAGTCGTGCCCACCCTGATTATTTCTGCATTTGCGGGTAACGGCGCCGTCATGTAACCAGCGATAAAAATAACTTTTGCGCCTCTTTCCGCGGCGGCGTCGGCTATCGCCGCGCCCATTTTGCCCGACGAACGGTTGGAAATAAACCTGACCCCGTCTATCGCCTCGCGGGTTGCGCCGGCGGTAACGAGTACGGTTTTTCCGCGGTAATCGGCTATCGGCGTAAGGAATTTATCGACTTCGGCGACTATATCCTCGGGTTCGCTCATTCTGCCCGCCCCGCTTACGCCGCACGCCAACATTCCGGATTCCGGTCCTATAAATCTGTAACCGAGCCTCGTCAGTTTTTCTATATTGGACTGAGTAACGGGGTTTTCGTACATGTTCACGTTCATCGCGGGACATACGAACACCGGTCTTTTGGTCGCGGCGACGGTCGTTGAAAGCATGTCGTCGCATATACCCGAGGCAATTTTCGCTATAAAGTTGGCGGTGGCGGGCGCGACGACGAACGCCGAAGCGAGTTCGGCATAGCTGATATGTTCTATTTCGAATTCGCGCGTTTTGTCGAAAGTATCGATCACTACCTTGTTGTGGCTGATACTTTCGAAAGTCAGCGGCGTGACGAATTCGGCGGCGTTTTTGGTCATCACCACCCTGACGTCATACCCGAGACGCCTGAAACGCGAAACGATCTCGCAGCTTTTATAGGCGGCTATGCCGCCCGTAACGCCCAGTATTACCGTCTTCATTATTTATTGACGATAATCTTGATCTTGCCGTCGTAAATTTCCTTTGCGGCATAGGAAACGGCTTTGAGCCCGGATTCTTCCAGCTCCTTGGATTCCATGTCCAGCAGGTCTTTTGCGCGTTTGGTGATACCTACCACGAGCGCATAGCGGCAAGGCGCCTTTTTGATGAGTTTGTCAATCGGGGGATCGATCATCATAATTATGTTTCTCCTTTTCTACGGATTGTTTTTTATTCTACGTTCTGTATCTGTTCGCGTATCGTTTCCACGACGTTTTTCAGCTCCAGCACGCGTTTGGTGATATATATATCGTTGCATTTGCTGCCGATGGTGTTGACCTCTCTGACCGCTTCCTGGGTCAGAAAATCGAGCTTCTTGCCTTTCGCGCCGTGGGCGGCTACAATTTCGCGGTAGTTTTCTATATGACTGTTCAGTCTGGTTATTTCCTCGTCGATAGCCACTCTGTCGGCGTAAACGGCTATTTCGCCAAGCAGCCTGTTTTCGTCTATCTGAACGTCCTCGAAAGCTTCCGTTACGCGCTCCCTGAGCTTTTCGCGGTGTTCCTTTACCGCTTCGGGCGCGCGGAGAGCGATTTCGTCCAACAGCGTTTTCATGGTAGCGACCTTGTCTAAAAGATCCTTTTCGAGACGTTTGCCTTCGGCAAGACGCATTTCTCCGAGCGCTTTCGCCGCAGACAGCGCCGCTTCGTATACTACACGATTCAGAAGGTCGTCGCCCTCGTCGGGTTCCATGGACTCCACCATATCGGGCACGCGCAGAATGACCGACGCCGTAACGTCGTCGGCAAAACCGAGACTAACCAGCTTTGCGGCTATCTTTTTATAGTCCGCCGCCAGTTTTTCGTTCAGTGCGAGCCGTCCGCTGTCTCTGCCGTCCTCCACGTTCATGAACACGTCCACATGACCGCGGGAAACCTCTGAAGTAAGCGCTTCGCGTATGATCTTTTCGGCGAATTGGTAGCATCTTGGCAGTTTGAAAGCTATATCCAGAAAACGGTGATTGACGCTTTTGAATTCCACCGTTACTTTCAGACCGTCCTTTTCGGCAATCCCCTTGCCGTAACCCGTCATACTGAACATATTTACTCCTCCGAATTCAACAGTTCGTCGGCTACAGGACCCAGTTCTCTTCTGCCCGCAGACGACACGATATATTTGGATTTGTCCGACGTAACCTTTCCTATAACTTTGGCAGGAACACCGGCAGCGGTAAGTTTAGGCGCAAGCTTTTCCCCGGCAGGCACGGCGACAATCAGCGAGCCGCTCGACAGGCACCTCAACGGATCTACTTTCGTCAGACGACAAAGCTTTCGCGTCAGTGGGTCCACCGGTATCTCGTCGGCGTATATGACGACGCCGGCGTCCGCGCCGCATGCGGCTTCCCATACCGCGTTCTCGACGCCGCCCTCGGTAACGTCGTGCATATAGGCGGATTTTGTCAGCTTCGCGACGGCTTTACAGTCTCCGACCACGCTCAGCATATCCCTGAATGTCGATATCCTTGCGCGTTCGTTGTCGTCGAGAGAGACGTTTTCCCTTTCGGAGATCAGTACGGCGGCTTCGATGGCGGCGCTCTTGGTCAGAATGATCTCGTCGCCCGCCAGCGGTTTTCTGGGCGTGAAACCCGATATCTCTTTTGCCAGCGCGACGGCGTTGACGACGGGTCTGGTTACCGCGGAAGAAAATTCGCTGTGTCCGCCGGCTATCTCGGCGTTCAGCTTTACGCATTCCCTTTCCGCTCCCGACATTATCCTGCCGAGGTCCTCTTTCGTCGCGCCGAGGGGTAAAATAACGGTCAGCAAAAACGCCACGGGTTCACCGCCTGCCGCCGCAACGTCGTTTGCGGCGACGTTTATCGCCAAGGCTCCTATATCGTCGCATTTACCCGTGATCGGGTCGGTGTGCACCAAAACGGCGCCGCAATCCAGCTTTGCCGCGTCCTGTCCCATCGCCGCGGAAAGTTTTACCTCCGCGCGGCGGTGTCCGATGATGTCGAAAACGTGTTCTTTAAGTTCTTTTTCGTCTGCTTTTCTTTCGCGCACGCCTAAATTATATACTCCGCACGCGAATTGTAAAGCGATTTTTAAATTTTATAATGAGTTATCAACAATTTCCGAAAATTTTTCTTCGTCCATTATCTCTATTCCCAGTTTGACCGCCTTTTGCAGTTTGCTTCCAGCGTCGGAACCTACCACGACAAGGTTGACCCTGGACGAAACCGAGTCCGCGACCGCGCCGCCGAGCCTGACTATCAGCTTCTGCGCCTCGGAGCGTTTGAAACGACTGAGACTCCCCGTCAAAACCACCGTTTTGCCGCTGAACGGTCCTTCCGCCGCCGCTTCGGGTTCGGAAATAACGATACCTTTCGAAAGCAGTCTGTCCACCGTCGCGCTATTGTCCGCGTCCTCGAAAAAGCTTACTATGCTGTCCGCGGTTATCAATCCGAAATCGTCCAGCGTCGCGATCTCCTCTCTGGTGCCGCGCCTTAACGCGTCCAAAGTCCTGAAATGGTCGGCAAGCTGTTTGGCAGTCTTTTTACCGACGTTCGGTATCCCCAACGCAAAAATAAAGCGATCGAGCGTAGTGTGCCTGGAGCGTGCGACGCTTTCCAGGAGGTTGGCGATCTTCTTTTCCTTGAACCCGTCCAGTCCCTGCAGATCGGCTTCGGTAAGGTCATAAAGAGCGTCGGGCGTTTTCACGCCCAATTCGTTATACAGCTGTTCCGCCGTCTTTTCGGAGAAGCCGTCTATGTCCATGCACTGTTTGTCCGCAAAATGATCGAGCATCGAAACTATCTGCGGCGCGCAGCCCGTCTTGTTCGTACAATAATAGAATGCGCCGTCGCGCCTGACGGGATAGCCGCACGCGGGGCATACCTCCGGCGGCAGGATGTCTTTGTCGTCGTCATGCGCTTCGTAAACGCCCATTATTTCGGGAATGACGTCGTTGGAGCGGCGTATCAATACCCTGGAACCGATCTTTACGCCTTTTTTCAGAATGTCGTCGTAGTTGTTTAAAGTAGCCCTTTGTATAGTGGCGCCTCCGAGTTCCACGGGTTCGAGCACCGCAAGCGGATTTATTTTCGAAGTCCTGGACACCTGCCATAGAACGTTTTTAAGTATCGTCGTCGTTTCGTTGGCTTTATATTTATATGCAAGCGCCCAGCGCGGGAATTTTTCGGTATAGCCCAGCTCCTCTCTCAGCGACACCGAGTCAACCTTTACGACCGCGCCGTCTATAAGATAGTCGAGCGAATCCCTTTCCTCCTCGATCGCACGAATGGCTTTCTCGGCGGCTTCCTCCGAATTGACGACGTCGAAACGTTTCCCGTACAGAAAACCGTTTTCGATTATGAACTCGCGCATAGCGCGCTGTGTATCGAAACGTATTCCCTCGTGATAGCCGATATTGTACGCGAAAAAGTCGAGTTTTCTTTTTGCTGTCTCGGCAGGATCGAGGTTCCTGATAGCGCCCGCCGCGGCGTTCCTCGGATTTTTGAGAGGCGCGCTCGCGGTAAGATTATATTCGTCGAACGCCGAAAAACGCATGATCCCCTCTCCCTGCACCTCGACCGTGCCTTTGAACGGGATCGTCAGCGGGACGGTTCTTATCGTTTTGATCTGTTCGGTGACTTCCTCGCCCGTAACGCCGTCGCCGCGTGTGGCGCCGCGCACGAGCTTGCCGTTTTCATAGGTCAGCGACAGCGTCAATCCGTCGAATTTGTGCTCCACGGTGAAGTCAGGGAAAAAACCCGCCGCTTTTTCTACGCGTGCGAAAAACGCTTTCAGTTCTTCGATGCTTTGCGCTTTATCCAAGGAATAAAGGCGCTCTTTATGCGTATAGGGTTTAAACTCTTTAAGCGGTGCGGCGCCCACGCGTTTCGTGGGCGAATCGGGTAAAACGAATAACAGCTCCTCTTCCAGCGCCTTCAGTTCGTCGTACAGCTTGTCGTACTCCGCGTCGGAAACCGTGGGAGCGTCCAGAACGTAATATTCGTATGCGTATTTGTTCAGCAATTCGACCAGTTCGCGCATTCTGTCCATGATCCACCTCAGTTTTTTAGAGTTAAGGGCGCAAGTTGCAACACGAATTTCTTTATGCCCAGGTTTTTGAACGAGATCGTCGCCGTCATGTCTTTTCCCGCCCCCGTTACCGTCATGATGATGCCTTCGCCGTAGCGCGGATGCGTTACCGTCTTTCCCGCCGTAAAACCGCTGACGTCCTTTTGTACGGGCGCTTCCGCTCTTTTCACGGAAGGCAATACGGCTTTCGGTCTGCCCGACAAAAAGTCGGGGCGCGGCTGAAGCCCGTTCAGATAATCGTTACGACTGCGCATATATACGTAAGGCGAATCGGTATAGTCGCCCTTTGCCTCCTGAACGAACCTCGAGGGCATACAGACTTCGACGCGTTTGAACCTGAAACGCCTGTTCGCGTTGGTAACGAAAAGCCTGTCCATGGCTCGCGTAACCGCAACGTACATTACGCGCCGTTCCTCCTCCAGCCCGCTTTCGCCTTCGCATTTTAGCGACTGAGAGGACGGGAACACGCCCTCCTCCATTCCGACGATAAATACGACTTTGAACTCAAGTCCTTTTACCGCGTGCATGGTGGCGACGGTGATCTTGTCGCGGTCGAAGTCCTCCTCGCTTTCTTCGCGCACCAGGCTGACCGTCTGCAAATATGTTTCCAGCGTGGCGTCGGGTTCCTTTTCCTCGTACTGTTTGACCGAGGCCAAAAACTCTTTGACGTTTTCCCACCTGGCGTAATCCTCTTCGCTTCCGGTCGAAGTATAGTATCGCTCGAAGCCCGCTTTTTCAATCAGATATTCTGTAAATTCGCCGAGGGGAAGATACGATTTTCCGATAAGATCGCCCGCAAGCTCTTTGAAAGGCTCAATTTTTTTGACCACCGCTTGGGGCAATTCGCTTTGTATGTCCGATCCGAGAACGGCGTCCAGTATCGATACGCCTTTTTCTCTCGCGTAATCGTTCACACGCATGAGCGTGGCGTCACCTATTCCCCTTGCCGGAACGTTGATGATCCTGGAAACCGCTTCGTTGTCCATATTGTTGGAAACCATCCGCATGTACGCGACGACGTCCTGGATCTCCTTGCGGTCATAGAATTTCATGCCTCCGAGCACGCGGTAAACGAGGCGCGCTTTCGCCAGCGCGTTTTCGAAATCCCGCGTAAGCGACGTCGCCCTGACAAGTATGGCAAAATCGCTTTTTCGGTATCCGTAATGCGCAATAAGGAATCTGATTTTATCGATCACCCACTCGCTTTCCTGTATGTCGTTGTAGGCTGTGTAATATGTTACCTTTGCGCCGGAGCTTCTTAACGCCACCAGGGATTTTTCGTGCCTTTCGGTGTTATACGATATGACGTTGTTGGCTGCCTCGAGTATCTCGGGCGTCGAACGGTAGTTCTCCACCAGTTTGTATGTCTTTGCCGAAGGATACTCCTTGTCGAAGTTCAGGATATTGCCTATCTCCGCGCCGCGCCAGCCGTAAATGCTCTGGTCGTCGTCGCCCACGACAAAGATGTTTCCGTTTTCGCCCGCAATCAGCTTTACTATATCGTACTGGACCTTATTCGTGTCCTGAAACTCGTCCACGTGAACGTATCTGAATCTTCTGCGGCAGTACTCCAACGCGTTTTCCGAGGTGGTCAACAACTCTTTCATCCTGTGAAGAAGGTCGTCGAAATCCATCGCGTTCGACGCAAGAAGCAGTTCGTTGTATCTGTCGTAAATGCGCCTGATGTCCTCGGCGTAATCGCTGATTCCGTTGATCTCGGCAAAATACTCGTCGGGCGAATAGCCGAGGTTTTTGGCTTTGGATATATGCTCGCGCATCGCTTCTTTCAGCGCCTGATTGTCGACGTGAAGCTCGCGCATCGCTTTGGCGATAACGCGCTTGGAATCGGTTTCGTCGTATATGGAGAAATTCTGTTTGAAACCTATTTCCGCGGCGAATTTTCTGAGGATCGAAGCCGAAAAGGAATGGAACGTCGAAACCCAGACGCCGTTATCTGGTCCCAGCAGCACGTTCAGTCTTTCGCGCATTTCGGCGGTCGCCTTGTTCGTGAAAGTGATCGCGAGAATATTCCATCCGGGCACTCCCTTTTCGGAAACGATGTATGCGACGCGGTGCGTTAAAACGCGCGTTTTGCCGCTTCCCGCGCCCGCAAGCACCAATACGGCGCCTTCGGTATCGGTAACTATCTTTTTCTGTATTTCGCTGAGGTTGTCTAATATCCCGTTCATTTATTCAAAACCGTTCCTTCGCAGTACCAGTCGTATCCAAGATACTTTTTCATTTCTTCTATCGCGTAAGTGTCCGTCATCGAAGCCATATAATCTACGACGGCGCGCGTAAGGTCGTTTGCAAGTTCGAGATAAAGCCTCGGAATGTTCTCCGGCGCGGACATATAAAAATCGAACAGCCGGCTGAGCCATTCCTTTGCTCTGGCCTCCTCGCGTATGGCGTCTTCGGCAAGATACACGTTTTCGAACATGAACTTCCTGAGCACGGCGGTGGCTTCGGAAAAAGTCGCGGACTGCATCACCTTGGGCTTGTTTAAAGAGTTTTCGACGACGTCTTTTACCATGTTGTTTATTCGGTCGCGCTTGCCGACGCCGAGCACTTTTACCGCGGCAGCGGGAAGACCGTCCTCGGACAACAGTCCCGCCCTGACGGCGTCGTCGATGTCGTGATTGAGGTACGCCACCCTGTCGGCTATCTGAATGATCCTGCCTTCGAGGGTAGCGGGAGTTCCCGAACCGCGGTGCTCGCGTATTCCGTCCACCACCTCGCGGGTAAGGTTTAAACCCTGTCCGTCGTTTTCCAGCACGGTAACCACCCTGACGCTCTGTTCGTTATGCTCGAATCCTCCGCCCAAAGTGCTTAGAACCCTTTCGCCTATGTGCCCGAAGGGCGTATGTCCGAGATCGTGTCCCCAGGCGATCGCTTCGGTCAGATCCTCGTTGAGTTTCAGACACCTCGCTATAGTCCTCGCTATCTGCATGACCTCGATCGTATGGGTCATTCGCGTGCGGTAGTGATCGCCCTGCGGCGCCACGAAGACCTGGGTCTTGTGCTTCAAGCGTCTGAACGCCTTGCTGTGAATTATCCTGTCGCGGTCGCGCTGAAATTCCGTGCGCATGGGACAAGACGTTTCGTACCTTTCCCTGCCCGCGCTAAGGTCGGATCTCACCGCATACGGGCTGAGATACTCTTTTTCGGCTGCCAGAAATTCTTCTTTCATATAACTCCCGATATTTGTAAAATTTTAACATATTCGCGCGCGTAAAGTCAACGAACGGAATTCAAATCTGCGGCGAGTCTGTCCGTCTGAAGATTATGATTCTTCGAAAAATAATATTTTTGTATCTTCAGATACAGTATCAACCAAATTCAAACACTTTATTAAAACGAGCGAAACTGTTTAGAATATTTGACCAAAGCATATTTTCGGAAATACCGGCCTGTCGGCTTAGACGTCGGGCAAAAGGCATTACCGCAGATAACGCATGTTGACTATTACGGTTACGTCATATATAATATAAGTAGCATTAAAATAATTATTTTAGTTTCCTATGCACTTTTGCGCTTTCGGAAACTATAAATATCAGGAGAGAGAGATGAAAACGATCATAAGAACCTTATTTTTTGCAGTTATGTTTTTATCGGCACTTTTGATTATCGCTATTACGGGCATAACGCTTTTATCGAATCCGCGTTCAAGCGACATTGCGCCCGCAAAAGCCGAAACGGGAGATATAGCCATCGACGAAATTAACTTTCCCGACAATAAATTCCGTCAATATGTTTCCGAAAAAGACACGGACTCGAACGGATATTTATCCGCGGACGAAATTTCCGCCGTAACCGAGATCTGGGTGTCGGATGAAGGCATCAACGGACTGAAAGGGATAGAATATTTTACGTCGCTTAATGTCCTGTATCTAAACGACAACAGCCTCAGTGGAAATCTGGATCTTTCCCAAAATACGGCGCTTAAAACGGTCAGCTGCAGCGGCAATCAATATTTGACATCGATCACGATAAACAGCGCCGCGCTCGAAAAACTGTATGTAGATCATACCGGTATAACTCAACTCGATTTGTCGAAGTTCCCCGCGCTGAATTACTTGAACTGCGAATATAGCGGTTTGTCCGAACTGGACCTTAGGAATAACGCCGCGCTGAAGTATCTGCACTGCAACAATAACGATCTGACCGAAATAGATCTGACCGAAAACGTAAATATTACCACCGTCGACTGTTCCGACAATCATTTGACAGAACTCGATCTTAAGGGTAACGCGTCGCTTAGGAATCTGTACTGCTCGAACAACTCCATCAAGTCGTTGGATCTGACGGGTTGCGTAGCGCTGTACGGTCTCGACTGTTACGACAACCATATGGAAGAATTGATACTTGCGGGTTGCGCCGATCTTAACGGTCTTAATTGTCAGAATAACAAGATCAAAGAGCTGGATCTTTCGGATTGCACGGCTTTGAAAACGCTGCACTGCGCTAAAAACAAGCTTCTCGCCCTCGACGTATCCGATTGCAACATTTCCCGTTTGGACTGCGACCCGCAGCAAGCGGAACTCGCTTCCTCAAAAAACGGCGACGTATGGGAACTCGATCTTTCGGAACGGATCGGGCCGTGGGAAAAAGTCAGTGACGTCGCCGTTACCTCAGGAACTTTGGGAGCCGACGGAAAAACGGTAACTTTCGAAGGAGAATCCGCCGAGGTCGAATACCGGTACGCTACGGGATTCGGTCAGAGAAAAATGCAGGTTACGCTTACCTTGACGCACGGCTTCAGAATCACCGTCGACGGAGGGATCATCGAAAATTCGGGCGGCACTTCGCTCTCGGTTGAGGAAAACGGAACGGTTACGGTTACAGCAGCGACTCCCGAAGGAAAAGTATTCGAAGGCTGGAGCCTGGACGGCGGAGAAACGATAATCAGTCGGGAACCCGCATATACTTTTACCGCAGTTTCCGACACGGCAATAAAAGCAATTTATTCCGATATATCCGCGCCTCCCGAAAATCCCGAAGAGACTGATCCGGATACCGGGGAGAAGCCTTCGGATCCCGGCGTAACCGTTCCCGACTCCGACGCCGAGATTGTTCCGCTTCCGTCGGAACCCGACGGACTCAGCGACAAAGCAATAGCCGGGATCGCCGTAGGAGCGGTCGCCGGAGCCGTGATTATCGTATACGCCGTATGCGCGATATTGTTCAAGAAAGGCATAATCAAAGGCGCGTTCTTCTCGAAGATATATCCTTTCATAAAATAATTATTTGTCGCGATACGGTTTATCGACGGCAAACTTAATCATTTTTAGAAAAGCCGCTGTTATCAGCGGCTTTTCATGTTTATGAAAAATAGCAAATCGTATTTTATCGGCTGAGTAAAAAAGTATTCCTTCTGTTCATATCCTGTTTATTCGCTTTAAATTTATTAAAAACAATTATATTGACAAGTTTTAGGCGCATATCAATTTCAAGCCGTATAGGTTACGGCGCCGCCGGATACCTTAAGGGTAAAAGTCAAAACCTCGGGACGGGTTCTGTCTGCCTCATCGTAGACTTCCGCGGAAAGTTTTTTCGGAGCGGGATCGGTAACTTCCAAAATATCCCCCTCCCGCTGAACCTCGTAGCCGTTGAACGTATAAAATTCCTCGAAGTCTTCGATCGCATATTCGGTGGTATACCCCATGCCGTTTTTTATCGTGTAGCAACTAAGCCTCGTTTCGTCATCGGGCGTCAATACATGCTTTATAAGGTGCGCGGGAATCATTACGAAACAATCGCTGTCCGTTATCCAGCCGCCCATATTCCTGACCGTATAGGTATATACGAAATATGTTTCTGTTTCGTCGGGATTGCTTTCGGAAGGTCTTCTTTGTTCGATGGAGCAATCGTACTCGATCAGCGTCGAAACGCCGTGTTCCGTGTCTTTCACCAACAGAAATTCGCCGAAACTCTCGCAAACGTTATTTTCGTCGGCAGCGGTCAACGCTTCGGATATTTCGGAAAGATTTTGACAATACGAATTGAAATAGGAAAGATTTCTTTCACCGTTAAACGTAGTCAAAATGTTTCTTTGAACGGATTTGATATGCAAGTCGATCCTTTCCCCGTGCAGAGAAGTAACGTAAGCATATTCTGGCTCGTTATATATCTTTTCGGGTCCGCAAGCCGCCATACATACCATCGATATAAGGCATAGAAAACTTAATAAAACAATAATAAAAGTTTTTTTCATATCGAAAAGTTTCCTTATATTCTATTAATGCTTAATATTAAGTAATACATCGGTATGATTTATTATACATACAGCCAAATATGCATGTCGTATTGGTATTAATAAGAATTTTTCCGTTTTTTTCGGATTAATTTCATAATAACATATTTATCCAATAGTTAACCGTATTTCTATTATAGAACAGAAAAAAAAATTGTCAATTGTAATATTAAATGATCATCAATGCAAGGTAGTCCGCCATAAATTACAGCATTTTGCAAAAAACGAAATATAACTGCTTATTTTCTTAATTAATATAATTAAAATAGTGTGAAACTACCGTAATCTCATTATACGAATTTTAAACGAAATACGGAAATTCATTCGTATATATCGGGGTTTGATTTCCCTAAAATCATTATTGTAAATGATTTTTTTCATAAACAATATTCAGTACTTCGCCTTTATTATAGTACTCTGTGCTATATGTCTCGCCCTCTTTGCCGCCGATATCCAGTTTTATTTTATAGGTAGACGAAATAATGTTTCTTTGTCTGACAAAAGGACTCATATAACGCTTCGCAATGTATTTTTCGCTGAAAAGGTTACAATCTTTTACCACACCGGTCGTTTTTACGAAATTTTGTTCATCGTATTCACCGTTGCCTTTTTTCTTCAAAACTTTACTTTGAGATATTTTTGCAAAGACCATAATGGAAATAATCAAAACTGCCGCACACCCCCAGACGACCAATGCCCAGTTAAAAAGATCCAATGCCGTGAGAACGATAAAACTGATCATCAGCGCTAAAACAACCAAAATAAGTACTGCGCCTTTTATTTTTTCCGACAAATTGGAACTTTTATACGCTCTTATTATGTTTACAAACATCCTGATGGCATAGTTTTCATTATTTTCCATTCTTTTCGTCACGTTGACTCGGTTTATTAACATGATTTCCGTAGTCGCGGCATCGGATTCCTCTTCAACAATTCTTTTTGCTGTTCTGAACAGTTTAACTAAACGAACAAACGAAAATACCAAAAATAATGTTGACAATGCAATTATGCCGGTAATCCAAAGAAAAGAAAGTTTAAAAATAAATCCTGCTATTATTGCCGATATGCAAGCTAATAATAAAAAAAGCAGCACCATCGAAACAACTTTCCGTTTCATTTCTCACCCATTAATTGCAATTAAAAATCGAATTAATATTATCATATTTCTTGCATAAAATCAACGGAAAGCAGCTTCAAACTTTGCCTCGGCAAATCTCTTTATATGCTTTGAACAGTGCTCACAACCATTCTTTACGGCATACTGTCTGAGTTCAATCATAAAGAAAACACTATTTCCCTTGCAAATAAATCAGCGTCTCGAGGTTTGCGGTGCGGGGAAACATGTCGAACGGGATCACGGGCGGAACGACTTCGAACGCTTCCAGAAGCTTCAGATCCCTCGACAACGTTGCGGGGTTGCAGGAAAGATATATCAGTTTGAAATCGCTTTCCGCGGCGAGCGTATTCAATAGCTTCGCCATATCCGAAGATATGCCTTTTCTGGGCGGATCGATATAAACCGTTACGTCGCGCCCCGAAAATTCGGGGATCAGTCGCGGCAAAACGTCTGCCGCGTCGCCCGCGATGTTTTTTACTTTGTCCGACACGCCGTTTGCCGCATAAAGTTTGTCGGCGTCCCTGACGGCTTCGGGCACTATTTCGACGTTTATCACCCTGCCGCCCGCTTTGGCTATCGGGATCCCGGTAAGTCCTATCCCCGCGTACAGATCCACGAAAAGCGTGTTTTCGCACGGGGAAACCATTCCGATCAAACGCTCGTAAACGCGCTTTCTGATATGATCGTTTACCTGAAAGAAAGAATACGGACCGACTTCGACGAGGACGCCGTCCACGATAATATCCGAGGCGCGTTTTAATACATATCGGTAACCGTCGCCCATGATCTTGCCTCCCGAAGAAGAGTTTTCCGAGATCCCGAGCGAATATCTTTCGCCGAAAATTTTGTCTAAAGCCGCGACCAATCCGTCGGTATCGGGAATAGAAAAACTCGTAGCGACGATCGTTACCGAAGCGAATCCGTCGAGAACCCTGACTACCAAATGCCTTAGCAATCCGGAACGCGTATCTGACGAATAAGCCGAAAGCTTGTTTCGGTTCGCCCAATCCGTTACGGCGGAGATAAGCGGACGCATCCATACTCCGTGAAGCGGGCAATCCGCCAATGCCTTGACCGTTCTGGTACGCTCGCGGTAGAACCCGAGAACGATTTTTCCGTCCTTTTCCCCGAATACGAGCTGGGCTTTGTTGCGGTAACCTAACGGATTATCGGAGGGAACGACGTCCGATATGTCCGTATCGAGTCCCGCGTTCTTTTTTAAAATCGAAGCGAGATTTTGTCGCTTGAATTTCAGTTCCGCCGCGTAATCGGCATGCATGTAATCGCAGCCGCCGCACACCCCGAACGCAGGGCACGCGGGTTTTATTCTGTCGGGAGAAGCCGACAGTATCTTTATCGGTCGCGCAAACGCTATACGTTTACGGTGATTGACCGTAACCGCCTGCGCCCTGACCGTTTCCCCCGGCAGAGCAAACGGCACGAAAACGGTATATTCTTCGGCGTGGGCGATACCTTCGCCTTCCATGCCTACGTCGTCTATTTTAAGTTCGAGATATGCGTAAGGCTGGATCAACCGTCCACCTCCCAACCCCTGTCTTTAAGATCGTTCGCAACGGCGTCGTAATCGATTTTTATATCGTCGTATTCGACGTTTTCCGCGGCAAGGAAGCGCGAAACGCGATATTCGCCGTCGTAGCCTATGTCAATTACAGTACCGCCGCGCTCGTCGCCGTAGGTATGGATATCGCTCATATCGATTTGTTTTTTTACGTCGTCCGCGTCCATTCTGTAGTAATGCGCGACGCCCGAGTGCTGAACGAATACGAGGTCGACTCCCTTATATCTGACCATAAAATCGTTGTCGTGATAATGTCCCGCGAACACGGCAGAAGTTGAACCGAGTTCCAGGATCTTATCGAACATTACGCATTGTTCGAAGCCTTTCGATGCGGGATTTCCCTCCAGATAATGTCCGTAAACGATCTCGGCGTCGCCGCCCTCTGCGGCAATGTTGTACGACTCGAAAAATTCGGGAAGCGGCACGTGTGTGAACAACATGCTTTTGACAGCGATTTCCGCGTTTTCGCCGTATTCCGCGGCGTTTAAGGTGCGGATATGTCGTTCGTACCACTCCACCTGCTCGGTGCTTTTATATCTAAGATACTCGTCGCCGTTGTTGACGCAGTCCATCATGAACAGGGAATATATCAAAGACGAATCGTAGCCGCGCACGTTGATAACGTAGTTGCCCGTTCCGCCGCCGTCCGCGGCGTCGCCCGCTTCCGTAAGGCAATGTTCGTATACCGACAGTTCCTCTATCACATAGCTTTTCGGACTTTGGAACAACCCCGTGCTCTCCGCTTTCGCGCCGTCGGTTACGGTCCATTCCGCGTCGTGATTCCCGAACGTAAACGCCCAATACGTTTCGAGTTCCTCGAAAAGCTCCGCATAGCGCCTGAAATATGCCATATTGTTTACGAACTGGCTCATCACGAGGTCGCCCGTGATTATAACGAGATCGGGATCGGCGCTTTCTACCAGTCTTTTAACGAGCGTAAAAGTATTTTCGTTGGAACCGCCGTAATCGGTTTCGTAATTGTTTAAAGGATATTTGACCTGAGTATCCGTAAGCGCGAGTATTTCGAAGTTTTCGCCATCGGGCACATAAAACGTAGTGTATCCGTCTTCGGAATCGGCGGCTTTCACCACGCTCACGACCTCGGGTTCGTCCGATTTCAGACCGTTTACCGCCAAAACAGCCACAGTCGCTGCAAAAATCGCCAGCGTCAGCACCGCTAAGGTGATCCTGAACCGTTTCATATGCCCTCCTTTTATAGTCAAGCGGCAGTCGTTTATCCTCGCGTGAAAAACGCAAGATACACGCCTCTATAGTTTTCCACGTCAACCTCCACGTAACGCATCGTCACGTTAGGCTGAACGCTTAAATCCCAGTAAAATTCGAAAATTGCGGTGTCAACGGAGCGATCTCCCGCAAAAACCTCATTTGCCAGTCGTTCCGCGGCGTTCAGCGCGGCAATCAAGGTATCGGAGCTTCTGAAAATCGCGGATTTTCCTTTAAAGGAATCTCCTAAAGCGTCCAAGGTCGTTTCGCTGTAATGATAATAGTTACCGTATGCCGCGGGATAACCGTAACCGTCCTCGATATATCTGTTTCCCGCGACATATTCGTCGGACACCAGGAAATATCTGTGCGTAAGCATTTCGACGGTCTCTATACCGCCCGCCGTCTCCATAGACACCTGCATATCGTTTCCGGTTACGTCGACGACGTACCAGGTATTGCCGAGCCTGACTTTGTTCCACGCATGCCCTAAAGCCGTATCGCCGTTTATCAGTTTACCCGAAACGCGTATCGTTTCTATCCCCTCGATACGCGCCATCAGCATAAACGCTTTGCTGATACCGTCGCATACCGCTCTGCGGTCGATAAACACGCCTTCGAGTCCGAACCCGCGGTACCCGGACAGTACCGTGTTGCCCGTATTCGACGAAGTGCTGAGATTCAACAGCTCGTGATCGTAAACCGTTATTTCTGCGATATAGTCGTGAATCGCCAGAAGTTTTTCGTAATCGCCGCTTTCCGCGGTCGTGATCTTGCATAAAGCCGCGCGCGCCGTTTCGTAAACGCTCATGGCGCTCTCCAACGCCCGTACCGCGGCAGCGTCAGCATCGGCTGAAAGAGTACCGAAACGCGGACTGTATCCGTTCTCTACCGCATAAACAAGTTGCTCGGAATTGTAAACGGTATATTCGGGTAAAGAATCGATGGCAAAGTTGCGTAAAACGTCATAGTTGCCTACCGCGCTGAGCAATGCCTCTGCCTGTCCCTGAAGGTTTTCGCCCGACGTGTAATCGGACGCGACGGTATGCGTTTCGCGTGAATTAAAGGCTATTCGGACTGTATAACCGTCGATACCGTAACTGAAGTACGAAGTATCGGATTTTAAACCGAGGCGCGAAAAAGAATACCTTAACCAACCCGAATCGCTGTCGCCATCTTCACCGAATACCGTATTTCTTAATTCGGATTCCGGTATCCCGGACCTAGAAAAATCGAATGTTACGAAAGTCTGTTCGGTATATTCGGAACCTATATCGTACAGCCAGCAATACCCCGCCACGGCATAAAATTCTTCGGCGGAATCCACAAGCGTATCGTATATTTCGCCATCCGCCTCCACATAACTTAAATACTCCGAATCCGCGGCGAGAGCTATAAACAGGTGCAACCGTGCCTCGGCTCCGTCGGCAGACACTGCGTCGGCAAGTTTTATCGCCGCCGAAACGCCGAAATCGACGTCGAAAAGCACGGTCGCGCCCTTATCGAAAGCGCCGTCGTCTATGGCTGTAACCGAGGACGGAACCACTACGAAACCTTCGTACCCCGCAAAAGCTCCGCTTCTTATCCGCGATACGGTATTCCCCGCAAACTCGGAAGGAATATGTATTACGTCTCCCGCCGTGTCGGAGTCGAAACCCGTTACGTCGCCCGAAGCCGAATCGAAAACAAGCGTCGTGTTGCCGGATTTCCAACCCGCATAAAGCTTCAGAACGCTTTCGCTCTGCTCGTAATTTACAAACTTTCCGTCCGATCCCGCGACCAATTCAGTGCACTCTCGGTCGGAATACCAGCCCGTGAACAAATAGTCGCTCCTCAAATCTGGCACGACCGTAAAGCTGTCGCCGTAATAAAAGGATTTCGTTTCGATTATTTCGAAGTCGGATTCGGAATAGTTTCTGTAAAACACCGCTTCGCGCCTTTCGCCCTGCCAGCGCGCCTGTAAAGAAACGGACTGTGCCGCCGCGGTGAACGCATAAGTATCGGCGGAATCTATCCGCGACCATTTTTCGCCGTCATAAACGTACCAACCGATAAATGCATAAGCTTCGGACTTAAGGTCGACCTTGGTCAGTTCGAAACTTTCGCCCGCTACGAATTGCGTTTCGTATTCCGAATATTCGGTTGCGTCCTCTCCGACGACGAATTTACCCGCATTGGGGTTGTTGACGCCGACGCTCAAAGTGTATTTTGTCGGTTCCCATTTCGCGTAGGCGGTAACGTTTGCGGATATGACGTTTTGGGCAAGATAGTCTTCGAGTTTTACGTTGAAATCCTTATCCGCATACCATCCGCCGAACGTATAACCGAGGCGCTCGGGTTTCGGAAGTTTAATTGCCCCGCCCGAAGAAATGTTTATCGGCTCGATGTTTACGTCTTCCCCCTCGAACACGAGATAATAGGTTCCGTCGCTGTCCGTATCGTCAACTTCGCCGCCCGTACACGCGCCCGCGCATAATGCGAGAGATGCAGCCGTCAATATGACCGCCGCGGCGATCAGAAACGACATTCTTCTTCCTTTGAACGATTCTTTCATAATTTTTCCTTTTTCAATAATATTTAACTAAGCTCGAAAGCTCCCGTATAAAGCTTATAGTATCTGCCTTTCTGCGCGATCAGTTCGTCGTGAGAACCGCGCTCTATTATCTCCCCGCCCTCGATAAGGAAGATACAGTCGGAATTTCTGACGGTTGAAAGCCTGTGCGCGATTATGAAAACCGTCCTGCCGCGCATCAGTCTGTCCATACCCTGTTCTATCAGCGCTTCCGTGCGCGTGTCGATAGATGAAGTGGCTTCGTCGAGAACCAACACGGGCGGATCCGCCGCCGCGGCGCGCGCTATAGAGAGAAGTTGCCTTTGTCCCTGCGACAGGTTTACGCCGTCCGCCGTCAGTTCGGTATCGTAGCCGTTTTCCAGCCGTTCGATAAACGACGCGGCGTTGGCAAGTTCCGCCGCTGCCTCCACCTCGGCGTCCGTGGCGTCGCTCCTGCCGTAACGGATATTGTCGCGCACGCTGCCGGTAAACAGATGCACGTCCTGCAAAACCATCGCCATCGAACGGCGCAGGTCGTCCTTGGCTATTTTTTGGATATTGATACCGTCGTAGCGTATCTTGCCTTCCGTAACGTCGTAAAAACGGTTCAGCAGGTTTGTAATAGTCGTCTTTCCCGCGCCCGTCGAGCCGACAAGCGCTATCTTACTGCCCGGTTTTACAAGGAAACTGACGTTTTTGAGCACGGGTTTACCGGGTTCGTATTCGAACGACACGTTTTCGAATTCCACCTCGCCTTTCCATTCCGCGTAAGTGGTCGTATCTGTCATGCGGTGATAATGCTTCCACGCCCATTTTCCCGTTCTGGTATCCGCTTCGGTTATATTGCCCTTTTCGTCTGTCTCGGCATTGACCAAAGTAACGTATCCGTCGTCGGATTCGGGCGCTTCGTTCAACAGCTTCAGTATTCTCTCCGCGCCGGCGAGCGCCGTCATAACGCCGTTGAATTGCTGCGAGATCTGGGTCAGCGGCATGGAAAACTGTCTGGACAGCGTCAAAAACGAGATAAGCAGCGGCGCGCCGCCCTCGAGGTGTCCCGCAGAGATCAGCAACGCGCCCGCAACGGCGGTAACGACGTAATTGATATACGAAAGATTGCCCATTATGGGCATAAGTATCTGAGCGAATGTCTGCGCCGAAGTTTCGGCTTTGCATAGATCGCCGTTAATTTCTCGGAATCCCTCTATCGTTTTTAGTTCGTGGTTGAACACCTGAACGACTTTCTGCCCCTCGACGTACTCCTCGATATAGCCGTTCGCTTTGGCGATCCCCGCCTGTTGCAAAACGAAATATTTACTGCCTTTGCCGCCTATCAGCCCTACGGTGAGTATCATTACGACAAGCATGACTATAACGAACAGGGTCAGGAGCGGGCTGTAAACCATCATCAGCACGAATACGCCCACTATCGTGAGTACGCTGTTTACGATATTCGGTATGCCGTTGGAGATCATTTCCCTCAACGCGTCGGTATCGGTGGTATAACGCGACATTATTTCGCCGTGAGTGCGTTTGTCGAAATAGGCTATCGGCAGACGCTCCATTTTCTCGAACATCTGCGTACGCACCGCGTACAGCGTGCCCGTGGACACCGTCAGCAACAGGCGCATACTGATAAATCCGCCCAATGCCCCCACAAAATATATCGCGAGCATTATCCCGACGTTCTGCCCGAGCAGCATAAGACTCTCCGCGCGCGGAACGCCGGCTTCGACGAAGTTTTCTATCACGGTAAGCGAGCGGCGCAAAAACACGTTGCCGCCGAGCATCGAGCCTACGTTTACCAATCCCGCCAGAAGCGCCAGCACAATGTGCCAGACGTATTTCTTCATGAATCCGAGTATCGCGGCAAACGTCTTGAAGGAATTTTCCGGGCGGACGGATTCGGCGCCCGGATGTATTCTACGCGTTTTCATCGTCCACCCCCTTATTTTGGGAAATACAAACTTCTCTGTAGATTTCGTTCGATTCAAAAAGCTTTCGGTGAGTGCCGACAGCAGATATTTTGCCGCCGTCCATCACTACGATTTCGTCCGCATCCATGACCGAGGACACGCGCTGAGCGATGATTATGACGGTCATGTCCTTGAAAAACTGTTTTAAAGCCGTGCGGATCTTGGCGTCCGTCATAGTGTCCACCGCCGAAGTCGAATCGTCGAGGATCATGATCTTGGGCTTTTTCAGGAGCGCCCTGGCAATGCAAAGACGCTGTTTCTGCCCGCCGGAAAGGTTGACGCCGCCCTGTCCGAGGTCGGTGTCCAGTCCGTCGGGGAAACGGTTTATGAACTCGTCCGCGTTCGCCGCCGCCGCGGCATTCATCAGTTCCTCGTCGGTGGCTGATTCGTCGCCCCATTTCAGGTTGTCGCGGATAGTACCCGAAAACAGTACGTTTTTCTGAAGCACCATGGCGACGCTTTCCCTTAGATTTTTAACGGGATACCGCTTTACGTTTCTGCCGTCAACTTCGACAGCGCCCCCCGAAACGTCGTAAAGCCTGGGGATAAGCTGTACAAGGGTGGTTTTCGCGCTGCCCGTACCGCCGATTATTCCTATGACTTCGCCCGATCCGATGTCCAGATCGAGTCCGTCCAACACGTTTTTATCGCCGTTCGAGGCGTATGCGAAAGATACGTTCTTGAAAGAAATCGAACCGCTTTCGACGTGAAGACCTTCTTCCGCTTCGGAGTCGTCGATGGATGGTTTTTCCTTTAAAACTTCGGTCGCGCGCGCTGCGGAAGCGCTGCTTATCACGAGATTTACGAAAATCATCGCCACCATTACCAGCGAAATAAGTATCTGATTGACGTAAGAAATAAACGAGGTCAGGTCGCCTATCGTCATCGGCGAGGAAGCGTTGATTATTTCGCGTCCTCCCATCAGGACCACCGCGACCATGCAAGCGAACATGATAAACTGCATGGCGGGCTGACCGTAAACCAGCAATCTTTCGGCTTTGACCTGAGTTTCGCGCACTTTTTCGGCGGCGTCCCTGAATTTTTCGGTTTCGTGATCTTCTTTGACGAACGCCTTTACGACGCGTATCCCGATAAGGTTTTCCTGAACGGTGGAGTTCATCTTGTCGAAACGCTTGAACATCTGCCTGAACAGCGGGAACGCGATCATGCCTATTCCGACCAGCGCCGCCGCCATTATCGGCGCTACGACTATAAATATCATTGCGATGCGGTAGTTGATGGATACGGATACCGCGATACTCATGACGAACATCAACGGCGCGCGGAAAGCTATCCTTATCAGCATTGCGTATGCGTTGCGTATGAACGTAACGTCGGTCGTCAGCCTGGTAACCAGGCTGCCCGTCGAGAATTTATCCACGTTGGCAAACGAAAAACTCTGTATCTTTTCAAAAAGCGAAGCGCGCAGGTTTTTCGCAAAACCCATGGAAGCCACCGCGGCGAATCTCGCAGAAAGCGCTCCCGCAACGAGCGCAAGAAACGCATACGCCAGCATTATGCCGCCGTGCGTCCATACCGCGCCCATGTCGCCCAAGGCTATCCCGTCGTCCACCAGTCTGCCCATCTCGCGCGGGATCAATACTTCCAAAACGACCTCGGCAATGACGAACAAGGGAGCGAGCACGCTGGGCACTATATACCCGCGCACGTTTTCGGCGAGTAGCTTCAGGCTGACAGTCTGTTTAGGCGTCTTATTCTTTTTCATTTCCGCCTCCGTCCGAACCGCCGTCCGATTTGGAATCGGTAACTGACTTTAAAAACTCGTCCGCAAACGCCAGTATCTTTGGAGTTCCGGGCATGAACGGGAACAAATGCGTGCAATGCGCGTCCCCTTTTTCCCTCGCGGTGTACAGATAATACGGAACGCCCGCGTTTTTCAGCGCTTCGATCATCGCAACTTCCTGACCGCCGCAGAACATATCTTTATTCCCGACCACCATTCCGACAGGACCCCAGTCGCCGTTTACGCTGAGCGTAAGGTCGACGATATCGTCCGGAAACGGAAAGTCCTCCTCTTTAGCGCTGCCGAACAGACACACGCCGATGTCCTCGGTTATACCCATAGGCGCGGGGTTTTCCAGACACTTTACGGGATTGAACGGCGAAAAGAAGGTCAAAAGCGCAACGGGCTTTTTACCGGTATAATCCGGTAACCCCGCCTTGCGCCCGAGTTGCTCCGAAAACGCTGCCGCATAAGCGTATGCCGCGTAATATCCGCCCGCCGAATCTCCCGTCAGGATCAGCCTGTCCAAATCCATCGGAAAGCTGTCGGAGAACTTTTCGAGGGCGTTCAGCGCCCTGATGCAGTCCGCGCTCCCTTCGGGAAAACGCTCGTCGGGCGCAAGAGAATAATCGACGTTAACCACAAAAAAACCGCGGGCAGCAAAACGTCTCGCGATCCCCGAACGGTAACGCTTCCCTCCGCAGACGAATCCCCCGCCGTGTACGTTAAACAGGACGGGAAGCCTTTTCCCGTCCGCCTTGTCGGGCGCAAAGTAGAAATCCATTCTGCGGCGTTTCCCTTCTCCGTACCTCAGATTCCTGACGACCTCGGTTTTACCGTACCTTACCGCATTGCGCAGAGGGTGGTTCAGGATATCGCTGACTTTAAAAAACACGCGCGATATATGCATACGTATATTTTATATGTATTATCGTATTATGTCAACCCAAAAGCGTATCGGCAGCGCTTACCCGCGACCGCTTTCGGCGCGCTGTTTAGCGGATCACGTCGAAAAAAGAAAGCCCTGTTTAAGGACTTTCCGTTTTTGACAACCCGTGCGTTATTACACTTCGTGATAAGCTCCCAGGAATACGAATTTGACGCACTCCGTCTCCAGTTCCGACAACAGATTTTTGACTTCTTCTTTGTCCACGCGAGCCTCGAAATCGAAATAGAACGCAAATTCGAAATCGGTGTTCCCTATAGGTCTGCTTTCCAGTTTGGTCAGGTTCAGCCCGAGAGTCGAAAATTTATTCAAAATGCGATTCAGGCTACCGGCTTCGTGCGGAAGGTTTACCATAATGCTGATTTTGTCGGAATCTTCGAATAAATGCAGATCCTTGGAAATAGCTATGAACCGCGTATAATTGACGTTGTTGTTCTGGATATTCGGCTGTAAAATTTTAAGCCCGTATATGCCTGCGCAGGATTCGGAAGCGATGCAGGCGGCGCCCTTCGAAGCGCTGTCTTTCAGCATGCGCGCGGCGACCGCGGTATTTTCGACCACCGTTATTTTTACGTTGCCGAGACTTTTAAGAAAGTCGGAGCATTGATCCAGCGCCTGCTGGTGAGAAAAGATCTCGGTAACGTCTTCGGCGTCCGTTCCCGCCTTTGCCATAAGGTAATGCTGGACCCTAAGCCTTATCGCGCGAAGAATGTAACAACTGTGTTTGCGCATCAGGTCGTACACGGCGTTGACGGATCCCACGGAGCTGTTTTCTATCGGCAATACGCCGTAATCGCAAAGTCCTCTTTCCACGGCGCCGAACACCGCATCCCAATCTTTAAAATAAAGGATGTCGTTGATCGGGAACATTTTGTCGGCGGCAATCTGCGCGTATGCTCCCGCAACCCCCTGACACGCCACGGTGGCGGAAACGGGAAACGCTTCCTTGCCTTTTGCCAGAGTGGCGTCCAACAAGGAGCGGATGGAAGAAGGTATCCCCGCGCTCTGCGCCCCGTATGCGCGAGCGGTATTGAACAAAGTGTCGTACAACTGTTTCGCGTACATTTTCATGTTTTCGGGCATATCGCGGGTAACGCGGTTGACCGTGGCTTTTTCCACCAGAGTTCCGTCGGTACTCGATACGTCGCGGTCGGGATCCGCCGACATTATCGCCGCAAGTTCCATACGCTTTTTATAAAGCGCCGCGATCTCGTCGTCGACGGCGTCGATTTTGATTTTTGCCTCCGTTGCCTTCATGTTTCGTCTCCTTGAAAAAAGCCGCCCCTTTCGGTGCGGCTAAGTTATTGCTTTCTTTTTTTGCGCACCTTTACGCGTTTGCCTTTTGACAACCGATAAATCCGAAAAAGCTAAAGCTAAAGGTGAATTCTTTTTTCATAATCAAATGATATTCCATTCGCTCCGTTTTGTCAACGGTTTGACGTAAATTACCCCTCGTATATGGGCAAAGTCGAGCCGCCGTAAGGCATTACGTAAACAGTCGAGTCCTCGCCGTGCTTAGCGCTTGCCGCCGCCATGGCGTCGTCCAGCGATTTGAACGGAACGAATCCCATCGACCTTACGAAACCGTCGTCAAGCTCGGAAACCAGATATATATCGGCTTTTTTCATTACCATAGCCACCGCGGCGGCCTTGTGCGCGCCGAGTTTGAATTCCTTACGGATATTCTCTATCATTTCGTCGGGCGAATAAGAGGTCATCCATTTTTCGAACAGCGCGCTGCCCAACCCCTCCTTGCATCCGGCAAGCCATATGATGGTCCCGCCTGTTTTGACGGCGTGTTTGGAATTGTCGAGAGCTTTCTGCGCCTGATACATGTTCTGATCTTTGGGATAACCGCCCGCGCTGACAACGACGATATCCGCCTGCTCGGTAACCGGTATGCGGTAAAGCTTGTCCAAAAACTTCACTCCCTCCCTGTGCGCCAGCGTAACGTCGCCCGCAACCGCGTAAATTATTTGCTTGTGTTCGTCCAAAACCGCGTTCATTATGTAATCCACGCCGAGCATGTCGGCGGCTTCCTCGATGTCGCGTCTGACGGGAGAGCCGATGTTGCCCGCATACGATAAGGGACTGGTCATCATCTTGTGATTTACCTGGATAGCCGCGGGAGTGGATACACCGGGCATAATAGCCTTTGCTCCGCCCGAATAGCCCGCAAAATAATGATACTCGATATTGCCCGTGGCAATTACGAAATCGGCGTCCGCGACGCGCGTAAAAATGTCTACGGGCGTTCCCGCCGAGGTGAATCCGAGACGGCGGGTGTCGTCGGGATCGGAATCCACGCATTCGAGCCTGTCGTACAACGCACCCGCAAGATGACGCTTTTCTTCTTCGGTATGCTTTCGGTGCGAACCCAGTCCGAACACTATGAATATGTCGTCGTCAGGAACACCCGCGCGGTTCAGGCGCTCGACTACCGGCGGCAAAGCCACTGCCGAAGGCATGGGTCTGGTGATGTCGGAAGCGATGATACACACTTTTTGTCCTTTTACGACCTTGTCTTCGAGTTTCACCTCTCCTATCGGATGATCGAGCGCATACTCGACCGCTTCCGCGCCGCGACGCGGCGCCGTAACCGGATTGGGTTCGAAAACTCCTAACAGCCTTTTTTCGGGCACGTCGAATTCCAAAACGCCCGTATCGTATCCTATCTGCATATCACGGCTCCCGCAATCAGAATCTGTCGCGCGGATCTATCACCCGCTCGTCGATGTAATATTTACGTTTTGCTACGTTAAAGTATCCCGTCATGGCAATCGCGCTGTAGGTTACGAACGCGGAAGGCAATACCACTATCGGAACAATCCCGAGAGTTTCCACCGCCGTAACGACGACCGCGCCGCCGACAAATATCAGCATAAACAATACGGAGGGATAAATTTCTTTTACATAAGCCCAGTCGAAACGGTAAAAGAAAGCTCTGACCGACTTTTTGAAGGTCAGGTTGTCGGCAATCATTTCGGGTATCCACCTGGCGGTCAAAGACATTCTGAACGCAATCAGGGCGATGATGACCAAAATGGCGATAGCTACTCCCGCTACGCCTATGGCTCCGCCCAGCCAGTTTGCGAAAAAACCGCCGCCTATCAGTATCGCGAGATCCGTCGGAGCGGTAACGGCGGTATACGTCAACGCCAGCAAAGCGGCTTTTCCGCCCGTGGATACCGTGGCGTTGATGAATCCGCAGTTGAAGTTGGCGCTCATTTTGTTATACAAGTAAAAAGACACGGGCACCGTCGCAAAGGAAACGCCGAGTCTTAAAAACACATACAATAAAACATACAGGATAGCTGCCCTGGTCAGCGAATCGATATTCTCGCTGACGAACCGGTCTATCGAGCCGCCCCTGTGCCCTATGCCGAACAATGCGGCGACGTCGTCCTCGAGTTCTGCCAGAAGGTCTACGTCGGAATCCACCGCTTCGATGATAGGTTCGGTGATCGCGCTGAAAAGCGCGAATCCTACCAGCAGTAAAACGGTGGTATAAATCAGTACTTTCAGTATCAGTCCTGCGTTGGATACGGTAAGCGATAACGAATGTCTTAAGTTCATCTGCCTTTCCTCCGCGGTTTATAGTAAAAATAGTCTTTCGGATAGTCTTCCCTGACCAGTCCGAGTATTTCGTAATAAGATAAAAACGCCAGCGTCAGATAATACGTAACGATCGCGCTGTTCAGAACGGATTCGACGACAAGCGACGCCCAGCGGTTGCCCGCCACGCCTACCGCGAACATTATCGCAAAGCATACCGCCATCGGCACGACGACGGCTCCGAGCATTCTATAGAAAGTTTTCCCCGAAGCGCCCGAGCACGCCGCGGTAAACGCGTTGAAAGAATTGAGCCCGTTAAAGGTCATATATGGCAAATACATGATCCCTATCGACATCAGCGAAGCCACGGCAAAATACGCCAGTATCAAAAACGCCACCGAAAGTATCGCCGACAACGCCACGTTCAAAGTGCCCTGAGCCAAAAGCATCAGCGCCGTCGCGACGACCTTTACCATAAGCACCGCGACGGCATAAGCGAACACCGCCTGCAACACCGGAATGAATCCTTCGTTGAAATCGCGGAAAACTCCCTTTATCCCGAAAACGCCCACGCGCAGACTGCGGGAGATCACCGTCGACGAAACAGACATAAAAAATAGCATCAGTATAAACGCCGCGGCTATTCCGACTCCGGATACACTTGCGGGAACGGCGCCAAAAAACGTCCAGGCGTCCGCATAAGAATCCCCGCCCGCGGTGTACCCCTTGAGCCAGCCGTACAAAGCTCCGATCGGGTTTGCAAAGGACATCGCTATGCCGACAGGCAGACTCAGCAGAAAGAGTACGATAAATCTCTTGCCTTTTTCGAGCTTGAACAAATATTCGGTTGTAACAGAAAAGTATTTCATTTTTTTATTCCGCACACGGAGCAAAACTCCGTTCCAAATTAATTAAAGTCTTGTTTGGGTTTCGTCATCCCCGTCTTCGGGTTCCGAAACTTCCGTTTTCGGTTTTTTCCGTATAATGCCCTTCTTGTATAAGACAATAACGCAGACCGCGCCTAAGGCTACGAACGCCACGACGCCGAGAGCTATCCACAACGCCGTAAGATCCTTTTTAGGATCGCTTACCCTGACGAGGAACAATTCGCCGCTTGCCGAATCCAGCGAAGTTATCATGAATCCAGCGCCGTTTAAAAACGGAGCGTTTGCGTATTCGCCGTCAAGCGCACGCACCAACCTGTATTCGGAGTCCGAACCGAAGTCGATCCTGAGTTCAATAGCCGAATTCAATCCGTCGTCGGTCAACGCGACTCCGTTGAGTTCCGTAGTAAAACTCAAACGAACGACCTCGCCTTTACATCCCGCCGCAGCCAGAACCGCGGCGCTGACCGAAGAATCCGAAGGCATCACGGCGACGGTTATTTTAAGTTTCGCCTCGTCCCCGCCCAGGCTCTTTACCGCGTCGGCAAGGTTATTCGAAGAAAACGCGGCGTCAATGAGGTCGGCGTTGGCTACGTCTATCGAGGAGGTAGCCTTGTTCGAAGCTATCGCGGCGGTAAAACGATTATAAACACCGTTCACGAACTCCCAGTACATTTTGTAAAGAGTATCCTTGTCGGTGCCGTCCCTGAACGCAAGCGTCAGATTCGCGAACGCGGAACTGACCTGCTCGTAAAGCGCGGCGTTTACCTTGTCGCCGTCGGAGTCGGGCGCGTATTCGAGGATTTTCCGGGAATACTCCGTAACGTTACTTTCGACGTTTACCGTTACGGGATTACCCGAAGCGGTATACCCTATTATATCGTAGGCGGGATCCGTCTGTATTTTTACGCGGTCGTCGGAGAGAAGTCCTATCGCCGAATTCGCAAGCGAATCCATCGTAAAATAATAATAGTATCCGTCCTCAACTATGTCGAAGGTCATCGTATAGCTTCTGACCAGCGTCGAGGTCAGCGACACGCTGGTAACGGTGTGATCGGCAAGGAATTGTTCGATGTCCTCGGCTTCGACCGATTCACCTTCTCCCGCTTCGTCGCCGACGACGGAGAGTTTTTCGTCAAAGCGCAGTATCCATATACCCGCGATCCCGGAACACGCCGAGTAAGGCACGCTGGCGGGGAAATTGTCGTTAAAGGTAACTCTGACCCTGTATGAACGCAATCCGTCGTCCGAGGTCGAGAGCAATCCGCTCATCAGTCTGCCGTAGGCGTCGGCTTCTGGTTCGGGATGACGGTAGTCAATGCAATCGACGACCTGATTCGCGTTAAGACTCATCGCTTCGCCGCCCCCGCCGAGTTCGGCGTATACCAGCAGTTCCCCGCTGACGCCGACTGTTACCCTGAAGCGTTTTCTGCCGTCGGAAAGCGTGCCGATCGCTTCCCAGCTTATCGGATAAAGCTCGCCCGTACTCAGACTGCCGTCGGTATACTCGCGGTTGTTTCCCGCGTTTCCGTCGTAAAGCATATAGGGAACCCCGTCTATTTCGTTATCCCCGCGTATGCCCCATACGTCTGCGTTCAAGTCGAGGTCGTAAGCGACATATATCTTTTCCGCGTTCGCGGGCAAGGTGATACTGTACGTCGCGCCGCCCAGAACGTAAGTTTTTCCGTCCACTTCGTTCCAAAGCCCGCCCTGATGAAATCGTCCGTACACCGTGTTCCCGCCTTCTTCCGCCGTCACGTCCTCGATGACTATCGCGCCGCCGCCCGAGCCGACGTCGGAGGCGTTATCGGCTTTTGCCGTCAGCCCCGAGGCGGAAAACAACGCCGTCAAAGCCACTATCGCGAACGCCGACAGCGCCGCGATCAAAACCGTGCGGCGCTTAACTTTGTCCGATTTGGTTTTTAATATCTCCATTTGCGCTTCCTTTCCTCAATCTGCGCCTTCACCTTACGTTTGTACGCTTCCTCTACGGAACCGGAATTCTCTCTCCAGCCGTAAATCTTTCTCGCGCCCTTGGAAACGCGCTTGCGTTTTCTGATCGGCGCTGTGATGAATATCACTATCGCTCCTAAGATTATTATGGCTACTACCGCGATAACGATTATCACCCAGTACGGGAAGTCGTTTGTATAGAACACTATCTCGCCCGAAGAATTGGCATAGAAAGTGATATAATTACCCTCTCTGGTAAAGCCGGTAACGTCCGCGAGATTTCCCAATCCCTCCACGACAAGGTTCTTGCATTCGAGGTATTCGTCGGGGATCCTGACATAGAACTTCACGCGGTCTTTCAACACCGTGGTCAGCCCGTTCTCCTTGATCTCTATTACCTGAACGGTGGCTTTCTGTCCGAACAGCCTGGTAAACAAATTGGTCGCGTTCACGGTATCGTAAATCTCCGAGAACGACACCGTGATATTCGAACTGAAGCCGCCCTCGCTGGTTATGTACGAATCGGTCGCGGGATCCCTGACGGTATTGGTGCTGATGGTGGCGCTGAGAGCGTATACGGGTTCGCGCAGCGTATAGTTGCCTGCGTGCAGACCGCTTAGCGACCAGCCCGTCAGAATTACCTGATGCGTTCCCACTTCGGACACGCCGCCCTTGGTCGTGGCGGTTAGATGCAGGGTTACTTCGTCCCCTACCAACACGCCGCCGAGCGTGCCCGTAACCTCGATGTCGGGCAATCCGTCGTATGCCTTGCCGTAAGCTCTAAGATTCTCTATAGAGATCTCTTTGGGCAATATCCTGAACGTCGCGCGCTGGGTCGTGGGCATATAGTTCGAATCCACGACTTCCGCCGTTACCGTGTATTCGCCTACCGCCGTGGGCATTACGTTGGTGTCGTACCCCTCGAACCTGACCACAACGTTCACGCCTGCGGGCGAAGTTACCACGGTGGGCATTGTAACGGAACCGTAAATCTGGGTCGACAGCGACGTATGGTCGAAGCTTATCGACGAAACCGTTCCCCTTCTGATCGAATAAGAAATGGACGCGCTCTCCGCCGCCAGATAATAATTGGCGTCGTCCATGGTGGCAACTGCGACATAGTCGGCGACTGCGGAAGGTACCGACAGGCTTCCGGAGGAACCCGTCGGATCGGCACCCGCGGGATAATAATAGACCAGTATCCTGCTTTGCAGCGAAGTAAGCTGCGATTCGTCGCCGGGCAACATATCCTCGCTGTTGATCCTGGGTACAACCGGAGATGTGCTGCCGTAATAATATACGTAGCTCTCCGTCAGCGAAGTCGTGCCCTCGTGTACGATATAATAACTCAGTCCGAGCGGACGCTTGGTTATCGTTACGACGTAGCTTACTTCGCCCTCGTAGTTTTTATCGGAAATACTCGCCTTGAACGGATATGTGCCGACTACGGGCACCGAGGACGCAAAGTCAGCGAAAGCTTCGTCGTTGATCACCGTCATATTTGCGGGACTGGTAGTGAACACGGGCGAGGTTATAGCGTCGCCGTAAACGAAATTCGTGTTACCCGCGACATAGATCGTTGCCACGGTCTTTATCACTTCCACGCTCAGCGTTCCGTAATACGCGTCATAGTTTGCCGAATCGTTCGGCTCAAACTTGAATTCCACGCCTTCGTAAACGCCTACGTCGCCCAGAACGATGCTCGGCGTTACATAAGAGAACGTACCCGAGACCGCGCCTTTACCGCTGACGTAAACCATACTGCCGCCCGAGAACGTGCCGCTTGAAAGCGACGCACCGTATCTGACAGCCGAAGCGGAAGGCATTTCGGACAATCCGACCAGAAGCTTGGCTTTCTGAATAGTGAATTCGGCGTCGGTTTCGCCGACATAATTGGGATCGGTGATCTCGACGTGGATACGGTATACGCCTGCGTCTATAGCCTGATAAACGGTGGCGCCCGCCGCGTTGGTCAGAGAGTATCTGAACGAAAGAGTACTGTTCAACGCGGGTATCTGATGTTCACCGTTATAAGTAAGCAAGTTAGTCAGAAGCTCTAAGCTGACGGGAGACTTATTTACGGTAACGGTCGCAAGGCATTGTACCGAAGAATAATTGCTGCTGTCGGGTACGAATATCATCGTCACGCTGTGTCTGCCGACCTCAGGTTTCAAAGACGGATCCGAGAACGTGAAAGTCCCCTTTACTTCGCGGCTGTTTGACAGAGCCACACCGCCCGTAACGCGCGAACTGCCGAGATTGCTGCCGTAAATAATGTCGGAGAGCGACGGCACGGATTCTATGGTTACCGCAGCCGCGACTATCGTTACCGTGGCGGAAGCGCTTCCCTGATAATTGACGTTGTCGATTTCCACGACAACGGTATAGGTACCGATGTTTCCGGGGAAATATCCCGACTCGAATCTGTTGCCCGTAGTCGGATCGATATAATAAAGTTTATAATCTTTCGAAGTAAGATTGTTGGAAAGACTGACCTGGATGAGGGACTCGTAACCGCCCGAAGCGTTATATTCGAAGGTGTACGACGACGATCCCGACAGATAAATGAACGTAGCGGTCGCGTTACGCTTGTATACGACGTACTCGAATTCCCTGCTGCCCGTATAATAATCGTTGCCTGTCAGGGAAACGACCACCCAGTAACTGCCGGCATTGGCGGGTTGCAATGCGCCGTAAGAAGTCGTGCGGTCAAAACTCAGATATTCTACGGTTACGTATGCGTCGTCGACGTCGTAGCCCTCCACCGTGACCTCGAGCGGAATATCCTCGGCATAAGTCTTGTGATTGCCGCTTACTCTTATATAGTCGCTAAGGTCGAGTCTTTCTATAGTATAGTCGAAAGTGAATCTGCCGAAATACGTTCCCATGTGGTACAATCCGTTTTCGGAGATTTTGCCGTTTTCGAATATTTCAACGGTTACGGTGTATACGCCCGCCGAAACCATGTTCGAAAAGTCCGGAGCAATTTCCACGCCGTCCTTTTTAAGAGATACCAGCTTGTAATCGTCATATCTTAGAACGTATTCGGAGCCTATCGCAACCAGTTCCAATGCCTCCATGTCCGCGGGAATGCCGTCGTAATATTTCCCGGAGGAATGATTTGCTTCCGTCAGTTCGGTATATGCGAACACCCTCAACGACAACACGTCGCCGGAAACGCCGGCTTCGGACAGCACATAGTTGGGATGCGAGAATCTGACTTCCGCAGTAACGCCGTCCAGGTACCCGCCAGCCTTGAATTCGGTAGCCGAACCCGTAGTTTCCGTAACGGTATATTCCACGCCCTCAACGGGATATCCTTCGGCGTCCACCGCTCTGAACACGATATGTACGCTCGCGGGCGCTAACTCGGCGCCCGTGAAAATGTACGCGAACGCTTCGATACTCATCGGCGCGCGGTCGATGACGGGGATAACCTTTCCGCGAGTTACGTTATATGTATCGTAATACTCCTCGAAAGGCGTGAATACGTATTCCACCGCCTCGCCGACTCCGGGAACAAAGTCGGGATCCGCCCATGCGACGGTGCCTATTCCGTAAGCCGCGGACCCGTCCGCCAAAGTTATGCCTATATCTTTGAGGCTGACCCCGTATCCCGCCGACGACGCGCCGCCGGGATAAGTCAAAATCACGGAAGCGCCCAGGTTGTCCACGGGAGTTTTGTTAACCATCACTTTCAGAGTGGCGTAAACGCTCACGTATCTGTCCTGATCCGTAGGCTCGAACCATATGCCGACGTAGTTTTCGTTGGCTTTGTCAAAAGTTATTTCTCCGCCTTCTACGTCAAGGACCCATTTACCCGAAACGGTGGCGTCGCTTGAGCCGCGGTAAGCGAAAATACTGTTGGAGTAGATATTGCTTACGGTGAACGGCTGCCCGGCGGGATAAGTGCTTTCGATAACGTAATCGGAGCCGTTATGATATATATAGCTGATACCGTCCAGTTCCAGTCTGGGCGCGCATTTTTCGACGCGCAGCGTAAGGTCGCGGATCTCTCCGCTTTCCGCGTTCACCACGCCCGAATAATAACCGCCGTAATTGGAATCGTTCACCTCGGCGGTAACCACGTATTCCCCGACCTCGACGGGCGCGACAGAAGAATTGTCGTAAAATACGCTGACGGAAACGGTTCCGTACTCTTTCATTATCAAAGCCAAACCTTCGTCGTTCAGTTTCGCGCGTACGTTGACGCCGCTGCCCGAATATTCTCGTTCGATATAGTATCCGAATTCGTCCTCGAGGATTTCGGCGTCGATAACGATGTACTCGCTCAAATCCTTTTTTATCACGTTGACGTTGGCGCTCACGGTGTTGGGAAGGAAGTTCTGAGACTCCGGACGGAACGTTATGTCCACGCTGTAAATCCCTACCCTGTATCCGCTGATATCCGTGCCGTCGGCAAGAGTGAACACGCCTTTGACCGCCGCTCCCGTGGTTTCGAACACAACGGTAACGTTCTCCAGCCGCGACTGCAAAATAGCGTTGACGTCTTCGACGGAAGTATTGAACGGCACGTCCACCAAACCCAAAGAAGTCATGATCCTGACGGCGGCAGGCGTAACGGTAAGCGTAGTGCGACCCTCTCCCGAATAATTTGGATCGGTCAGCGTTACGGTAACTTCGTATTCGCCCGCGTCAACGGGAACGCCCGCGATTTCGACGCCTTCAGCAAAATATTTATATTCCGCCGCGGTGATGTTGTGCGGCAATTCGATCTTGCTCGCAAGCGATATTTCGGAACCCGTGTATCCGTAGGAATATCCCGCTTCGGGGAAGGAGAATACCACGGCGTAAGGTTCTATCGTCATAACGCCGTCGTAGCTCCATTCCGACAGACCGTTTTCGGTATAAACGATTTTGACGTTATAACTGCCGGACTCGGTCGGTACCGCATACGAATACACGCCGTCTATTTCGTACTTGACGTCGTATGCGGGAGACGGATGCGACAAAACGTCGGGATTGTATATCGGGTAAACCGCTTCTATCCGCATGGTGGTGTCCGGCGGCGCATATGTTTGCAGCGCGTTCCCAATGCCCGCAACGTCCGGGACGATCTGAACGAAGCCCGAACTCATTCCGACGAGCGCGTAGTTTTGTTCGTTCAGTTCGACCTTGACGATGTATCTGCCGATGTTGACGGGAGCAAAGCTCATTGTCGCGCCCGTATAATACGAATAGGACACTTTATAAGCGAAATTGGAAGTGTCTATACCCGTAATAGGCTCGTCGGTAAACCCGAATACCGGAACAAACGAATATGCCGATCCGTTATATTTTTGCTCGAGTACGGCATATGTGCCGGTATCGGGAACCAGTTGCTCGACGCTTACGGACGAGGGCGAAATAATGACCGAAACGCTCTTTTCGCCGCAGAATCTGTCGTTGTCTTTCACAACCGCGGTTACTACGTATTCGCCCGCGTTCTTTACCTCGCTAACGCTCTCGGAGCCGAAAAGTTTTTCGTAAACGAACGTTGCCGTAAACACGTCGCCCGCCACTTCGTCGGCATACGACGCGGTTGCGACGATGTCCGAACCGACGCGGTCGCGGTTATTGAATACGAACGACAAAACGTCGTCAGAATCTTCGTCCGCCGCGATGACTATCGAAGAGGATATGTCTTTTCTGGTTACGACGAGCCTGTAATCGCTTTCGAACGGACGGAAATTCCTGTAATAAGAATCTGCGTCTGCGGCAGGCGTGAACCTTACGAGCGTGTTGCTTAAGCCGCTTTCGTCGAATTCGTTTACGGGTAACGCCACATATGAAGAGTATTCCGTGCCGCTTTCGTCGACGTAATATACGGTGAACGTGCCGGTGAAGGAACTTGCGACGCCGCCCGCCGGAGCATGCGTCAAGGATACCGAGCCGAAATCGACCGAAGCGATGTCGTCCAGATATTCTATCGAAGCTTCGGGCAGACTGCCGAGCGCGAGGTTCAGTTCGGCTTTTATGACGAAATAAACTCCGAACGCTTCACCCGAATAATTATCGGTATTGATATTGACCAGAACGTAATATCTGCCCGCTTCGGTGGCGCCGTTCATGGTAACGGCAACATACTCCTCGGCAACGCCGTCCCCATCCGAATCGTATTCGAATATCTCCCCGTCGCCGACATAGCCTTCGGGCTTTAATATATAATAGGTAAAACTGATCGTTACGCTGTCGGAGGGAACCGCGTCGGGAATTTCTCCCTCGTGAACGGGTACGGGCAATATCGTAACATCGGGATTGTCGTATCTGGTTCCGAACGTTCTGTAAACCGCGTCGCTAAGCTCGGATTCGTCGAAATAGTCGCCCGCGTTCAGATCTGCTTCCGTCAGATCGCCCGAGGGAACAAACGTTATACCGACGTGGCGCTTTTCGATGAAAATACCGATTTTCGCGTTAGTCGAAGTCATATAGCGTTTTGTAAACTCGGGATCGGTTTCTCCCGTTTGGGAATTTCTTCCCGGAACGAACATACAGTCGACCTGCCTCTCCCCGCCCGAAAGCACGAGTTCCTGCATGCCGGAAAGCACCGTCAGAGAATATTCGTCCGGGGCAAACACGTATCCGCCCGCGCTGACCGTACCTTCGAACTTCGCTTCCTTGACCGCCTGTCCGTAAACGAGGTCGGAAAGTCTCATTCCCGAAAAGTCCGCCGTCGCCCTTACGACGTAAATGTTCACGGTCTCGGCATAAGTCGCGTAGTTGTAATCGGGAACGAAAACGCCGTTATCGTCGTAAGAACCCGCCTGCCAGAATATTCTGACGGTATGCGGCATTATGCGGTTTGAGTCGTTATAGTATAAAACGTCGAGCACGGGGTTACCGTTCACCGACGAAACATATCCGTTCCCCACCCTCTCGGCGTATTCGGTCTCGTTTTCGAAGAAGAATCTGCCGCTGACCAAAGTAGCGCCCGATACCATGGTGTACCGCACGATGCCGTCGCCGTCTATCACGTTGTCGGTCGCCCATGCAAGCGTCAGTCCGTATTCCATATGACCCGTGCCGCGAGTGGTCCCGTCCAACGACACGTTGGCGTAGTTTTGTTCCAAAGTGGGGATAGTGACGTTCAGTCCGTTTGCCGAGGACGCCTGTTCCACCGTCATTTGCACATAGACTCCGCCGTAATAGTTGTCGTTGGAAATTTCCGCGTAAAGCAGATAAATTCCCGCGCCGAAAGCGTTCGAAGCGATTATCGGCAGTCCTGCGACGTATTCCGGGTCTTCTGCGGCAACGGGGTTTCCGTCGTAATCGAAACGGGAGGAACGCCAAACGGAATAAACCGTCTGCAATCCGCTGACGGAGTTACCGGATACATCCGTGTAAACGTACGAAGCGGTTTCCAGATGACCCAAAACGTAATTTACCGCACCGTTTACGGGATAAGTTTCGCCCTCCACTACCAGTTCGCCGGTAAAGCCGGCGTCGCCGTAATTCGGATCGAGAGTTACCGTAAGGAGCTGTTTGTTGATGCGCAGCCGGTACAGATACGTTTCGGAGGTGTAATTCCCTCCGCGCGGATTTACGACGACCCTGACGTCGTATTCGCCCGCGATCGACGGATAATTAATCGAATAACTGCCGTCTCCCTCGGAAACGCTCTTGAATTCGACGTACAGAGTGTATTCTTCGGAGACGAGGTCTGTCAGCCCGATCTCCAAAAACGCGTTGAAGTACGGCTGTTTCGCCAGTCCGTCGTATTCGTAAACGAAAGTTCCGGGATTGCCGTCCTCGCCGGGAACGTAACTGCCGCCCGACGCTTCCACCGATTCGGCATCGGCGTCCAGATAAACCTGCTTGGGATTTACGGTAACGGTTAAATTGTACCTGACGGAAGCATAGTTTCCGTAATGCTTGCCGCCCGACTTCAACGTATAAACGGTAGAACCGCCCGTAGCGGATTCGGTATAGAAGTAATTGAAAAATTCGGCAAAATATTTGCTTATCGTTGCGTCGGAGAACAACGACAGGTCTACGGGCATGAATTCTACGGAAATATTCAATGTGCCGCCCTGCGGCTTTAAGTACTCCGCGGACCCCTGAGCGGGCGAAACTATCCTGTACGTTCCGTAAACGCCGCCCGCGGTAAGATAGTAAGTTACCCCTTCTATTTCGACAGTACCCCAGAAGTTGCTGCCTTCGACGTTATACTGGTTGCCTTCCGCAATAATGACGTTAGTGGAAGTATAGCTTGCGAATTTCACCGCATCCAGAGAATCCAGATAGGTTATCGCGTCCATAACGTGCACGCCGTTGACAGCCGGCGCGGCTTTATCGATATAGAATCTGCCTATGGTTTCGCCGTAATAATCGGACTCCGTCGACGCGTTGACGTACATTCTGTAGAAATAATTGCCTGCGTCGATATAGCCTTCGGAACTTGCCGAAGCGAGGTCCAGCGCATAGAAAGACCTCGTCGCCAGAGTGTCGTTACCCGCTACGCCCGTCCAGTTGCTCTGCGCTTCGAACACGTAATATTCGGAGTCCTCGAATGATATGACCGTGCCCGCGGAAGTATAGCTGTTCATGGAAGTGTCCGAGGGAACCTCGAGTATCCGCGTTCCGTCCGCCAGCTCTATCCATCCGCCCGTGGTGATGTTGCCGCCCGAAGCGTTGGAATAGTACGTCAGCGTAAGTTCTTTGTAATAGTTCACACCCAGAGAGGGTTTGACTCCGTCCAGTCTGTTTCCCGTATCAGCCGCCGTGATGGTAACGTTGTCGGTATCCAAAACGATCGGACGCGAAGTATAAGTATAGGAAAGATTGTTTGGTTGGATATTGATACGCTGACGGAAATAGACGATTATCGGCCTGTCGAGTTCCGTCGAATCGCTCCACCACATGTCCGTGACGGAAAGCGTGATGTCGAGATACTTGTATTGCGTGCCGCCCTCGGTAAAGGTATTCAAAGTTATGCTGTAACTGCCGCTTCCCCCCTGCATGGTATAACCCGTTATTTCGTAATAGTTATACTGCTCCGGCCGCAATATGATGCGCACGGTGATGTAGTTTACCCTCACCGTGGAATAAGCGCGTCGGTCGGCGCTGAAATCTGCCGTCGGCACGCCCGGCGCAACGTTGCATATGCCGTTGACGTCGTGATAGTCTGCGCCCGCGAAAACGTACACGTTGGCGTAGCGCGTATAGTTATTGTATCCCGTGGTGTTGGATGCGGGCTGGAACTGCCCCGCGGGTGTATCGAACAATGCGTAAACGTTGCGTTTCGTGTTGTCGATTTTCACAACGCCCCTGCCCAGTCCCGCGTTTGCCGAGGCATATAGCGTGAATCCCGAAACGTTGCCCGCGGAGTCCACCGCCGCGAGTACCAGTCCCCATGTGCCCGGTTCGTTGAACACGAGAGCGCTTTTGCCGACCTGCGTTTCGTTCGTAAACACCCCCAGTTGTTGTCTGGTGGCGCTGAACTGCTGAGTACCTATCTGATACGTCAGATTATGGACGGGATCCGAAGGATTGTTCGAAGGCGTAAAATCGTAATTCGTAATGCTGATATTGGAGTTCGACGTGTTGCTCCTGACGATAAACGCATAAACATACTCCTCCGCGCTCGCGTACTTCGCTACGGTGGAATCGAAAGTTGCGTTCGAATACTCCAGGATTATCGAGTTCGAAGCCGTGTACCAGCCGCCCGCGGTAATCGTCTGACCGAGAGCCGAGGTCTGTGAAATTACGGGCGCGGAAGGACCGGAGGCGTCCACTCTCAGCGAGATATACTGACCCGACGAAGTATTGGTCAGATCGGAACTGTTGAAATACGTGATTTCTCCGTTTTCGTCCATACCCGACGGGAAGAGCGGCACGATGTTCAACACCCCGCCCGAAGCGTTCGCGGCGCCCTGCTGTACCACGAACGTAACGCTGTACCCGTAATAGGTATAGTTCTGCTGAGTCATGGCTTCGTCGCCTTTATAAAAAGTCTGACCGTCCTTGAATCGCAGATACGAAGTGGTGGAATTGGGATTGTTCCCTACGAACGTGCGCCAGAATACGCTCGCGTTTTCACCGAAATAGCCGAATGCCGCCGTAAAACTGTGATGGAAATCCACCGGGGTCTGATCGGCGGAATACGTAACGGCGAGCGAAAGCGTTACTTCATCGCCCGGCTTGACGAACAGTTTATTGTTGATTTCCGTGCGCGTATTGCCGTAGTTGATGTTCGAATAGGAAACGGTTGAGCGGTTGGCACCCGAAACGGTCAAAGCCACGGAGTTGCCCACAACGCTGGCAGACGCCGCTTTCACGTAAGAAGTTATCGTTACCCTTGCCGAGGAAATGGTGGCGTTCCCCGAAACCGGAGTTATCGTGGCGACGACGGTATCCCCTGCCGCCAAGCCGTTGAAATCGGCAACGTCCAGCTCCAGACTCACCTGACCGCTGACCCCGGAAACGCTCGACTGAACGTATGCGCCGCCGGGCGCCGTAACGATATTTCCGTTTACGTTCTTGTAAGATAAGGACACGTTACACGAAGATGTAACCGTGGCGTTGAATGTGAAGATAACCGCTATGTCGGGATTATATATCGAATATGCGACCTCGTAACCTTTTTCGTAGTTCGAAAACAATCCCGTGGTATTGTTGGTATTGTAATAATTCTCGTTTGCGGGAAGCTCTACCGTAAACGAGGCGGGATCCGACGCGGACGCCGTTACCGTCTGGGAACCTGTCTGGAAATTGTTGATGCCGAAAACGGGTTTCGCGATAGTCCCGCCCGAAGCGGCAAACGCCGCGACGTTATCCGACGGCGAAGTCGCCCCGAACAAAAGAGACGACACCGCAATCAGAACGGCGACACAGACCGCGACGAATACGAGCGAAGCTCTCGTAAAGGAATATGTACTCGAATTGGAATTACGCTTGAATTTCGGCATTCGTAAACCTCGTAAACAATCAATAATACGCGCTCCCGCGCTGTATATATATTAAAATATAAGTAGCGCGCTGTCAATGGCGATTCGGATAATTTACTTTTTTTATCTCCGGTCGAAGCCGATGAATAACGATAAAGGCAGACCCGCTCACCTGAGCGAGTAAGCCATTAAACAAACGGCATAGCGCAAAACGGCTTCGAACTCGTCTGCGGAGAAGGCTCCCGACACCACGGAATCGGCAGCCGAAAAAAACGCGTCAGTCAACCCGCCGACTTTTTCCCTGTCTTCTTCGGGCGAAGAAGATTCTATCACTTCTTCTTTCAATATCAGCAAATCGTTCCGTACCTCAGTAAGCTCCGATACGGCGGTCGCTACGGAGACCGCGCCCGCAACGTATTCTTTCGAAACCGCGTTAAAGTCTCCGAGCGCTTTTTTCAGCCTCTTTTTCGCGTCGTCTGCGATCTTGGAGCCGATTCCGTCCAGAGCCGAATACGTCGCTTTTACCTCGACGATTTCCGTACCTGCATTTTTCTGCTTGACCGATTCCGCGTCGGAAGCGCTGAAATATGTAGCTAAAGCTACTAAATATTTGCCTTCGGACTCCATAATGAAACCTGCGCCCTTGTTTTCACGCACAATAGTAGCGTGTGCTACCGCTTCTGTTTCGGATTCGTGCTCGGAGGCTATCAGAAAATAATATACGTCCGCTCCGCCCGAGCCGAACCAGCTTTTTACCGACGACACGATAGCGCCGTCGGAAAAAAAGTTTGCCGCTATCAATGCAGCTACTGCCGGCAGAGCCGTCAGCAATACCAGCAACAGGTTCGACAAGCGTCCTTTTTTCTTCGCAAAGGAGCGCTCCGCGTAATTGTCGTCCTCCCCGCGATATCCGTTCCGATGAAAATAATACGGCGAATAGTCCACGCGTATCTATATGTTCCGGGCGCCCCGCATATGCTTATATAAATAAAAAGGAGCGCGTTTTACGCGCCCCGCGGATGCTTTCCGAAATACGGTACACGATAACCGGGCTATTTCAGATCGGAGAACCTGACTATTTCCACGCCCGCCTTTTCGAACAGTTCAAGGCTGAAGTCGTCCGGGTAACCCAGATCGTACACCACCCTTTTTATACCCGAATTAATGATAAGTCTGGAACAGATACTGCACGGTTGATGGGTGCAATACAAGGTCGCGCCTTCCAGGGACAGACCCAGTTTTGCCGCCTGGACGATGGCGTTCTGTTCGGCGTGAACGGCATAACACACTTCCTGACGCGTGCCGGACGGAATGCCCTGTTTGACTCGCAGACATTCGCCGCGCTCCACACAGCTCGATACTCCGGACGGCGCTCCGTTGTATCCGGTTGTCAGTATCCTTTTATCCCTGACCACTACCGCGCCGACGCGCCTGTCGGGCTTATAGCAGGAGCTCCAGCCCGCGACGAGTTTTGCCATTTCCATAAATCTGTTATCCCATTTGTTCATATTGAAACCTCTATGCAATCATATCATATTTATAGCGTCGTTTCAACAAAAAATTTTCACAAATATATCGCTCGAGTACTTGCAATATGGAAATTATCGTGTTATAATGCACAATGTTAGCAGTCGGAGAGGTCGATTGCTAAATCTATAAGACAATCAGGAGGCAGTTATATGAAACTTATTCCTTTATTCGACAGAGTGGTCATACAGCATATCGAATCTCACGACACCACCGCCAGCGGCATCATTTTACCCAGCTCCGCACAGGAGAAACCGCAGATGGCAACCGTTATTTCCGTAGGCGAAGGCGGCGTTATCGACGGTAAAGAGATCAAAATGGTCGTTCGTCCCGGCGACGTGGTGCTTTACGGCAAGTACGCGGGTTCCGAATTCAAAATCGACGGCGAAGAGTTCATCGTCATTCGCCAAAGCGACATTCTCGCCAAGGTCGAGAAATAATTTCCGTAAATTTCAGGAGGCAAATATATGGCAAAACAATTCAAATACGGCGAAGAAGCCAGAAAAGCATTGGAAATCGGCGTCAACACCCTCGCGGACACCGTCAAACTGACGCTCGGACCCAAGGGCAGAAACGTTGTTCTGGAGAGAAAATACGGCTCTCCCCTCATCACCAACGACGGCGTAACTATAGCAAAGGAAATAGAGCTTAAGGACCCCTTCGAAAACATGGGCGCCCAGCTCATCAAAGAAGTCAGCGTCAAGACCAACGACGTGGCTGGCGACGGCACCACCACCGCGGCGGTGCTGGCACAGGCGATCATCCGCGAAGGCATGAAGAACGTTGCCGCGGGCGCCAACCCGATGCTGCTCAGAAAAGGCATACAGGACGCTACCGACGCCGCCGTAAAGGCGCTTCAGGAAATATCCAAACCCGTTCAGGGCAAATCCGAGATCGCTTCGGTCGCCGCTATCAGCGCATCGAGCGACGAGATCGGACAGCTGATTGCCAACGCCATGGAAAAAGTCGGTAAGGACGGCGTCATTACCGTTGACGAAGGCAAATCCATGGAAACCGAACTCAGCGTCGTGGAAGGCATGCAGTTCGACCGCGGATACGCCAGCGCCTACATGGTAACCAACCACGACAAGATGGAAGCCGAGGTCGAAGATCCGGTCATCCTCATCACCGACAAGAAGATCTCCAATCTCCAGGAGATACTGCCGTTACTCGAACAGGTCATCAAGAACGGTCTGAGACTCGTTATCATCGCCGACGATATCGAGGGCGAAGCGCTTGCGACCATAGTCGTTAACAAACTGAAGGGCGTGTTCAACTGTCTCGCCGTCAAAGCCCCCGGCTTCGGCGACAGGAGAAAGGCAATGCTTCAGGACATCGCCATCCTGACCGGCGGACAGGTAGTCAGCAGCGAACTGGGCATGGAGCTTAAGGACGCGACCGTGGATATGCTGGGCAGGGCCAAGCTCGTCAAATCCGACAAGGACAACACCACCATCATCGGCGGATACGGCGATCCCGACGAGATCAAGGGCAGGATCAACGCCATCAAGGTACAGATACAGGAAACCACCAGCGATTACGACCGCGAAAAGCTGCAGGAACGCCTTGCAAAACTCGCGGGCGGCGTAGCGGTCATCAACGTGGGCGCTGCGACCGAAATCGAGATGAAAGAACGCAAGATGCGTATCGAGGACGCTCTCGCGGCGACGAGAGCGGCGGTCGAAGAAGGTGTCGTTCCCGGCGGCGGCATAGCGCTCCTCAGCGTGATCAAAAAGGTCAAAGCCGCTACCAAGGCGCTTTCGGGCGATTACCTCACCGGCGCGAACACAGTCATCAAAGCGCTCGAAGCTCCGCTTCGTCAGATAGCCGCCAACTGCGGCGTGGACGGCGGCGTGGTCGTAAACACCGTTACCTCCTCCCGCGTTGCCAACTACGGATATAACGCGCTCAGCGACGTATACTGCGACGTAATGAAAGCGGGCATCATCGACCCCACCAAGGTTACCCGTTCGGCTCTGCAGAACGCGGCTTCCGTGGCGGCTACCCTGCTGACAACCGAGAGCCTGGTCGCGGACATCCCCGAACCTCCCGCTCCCGCGGCGCCCGGCGGAATGGGCGGCGACATGTACTAAGATCGTTTTTAGCCGAAAAGCCGCCCTCGAAGGCGGCTTTTCGCATATATTGGAGTTATGAAGATATTCGAGCCGCTGAAAAAAACTTTCATAAAGGACTATAAAAACGTTTCTTCCGCTTCCGTCAGATACCGTTACGGACTGCTGGCGGGAGTTTTCGGTATACTTACCAACGTCGTGCTTTTCGTAATGAAGATCGTCTTCGGTCTGATAGCCGGCTCGATCTCAGTGGTCGCGGACGCCGTGAACAACCTTTCCGACGCGGGTTCGTCGGGAGTTACGGTCGTGGGATTCAAGCTGAGCAACCGTCCGCCCGACAAGGAACATCCTTTCGGACACGCGCGCTACGAATACATCACGGGGCTGGTCGTGGCTTTTATAGTGCTGATCATCGGCGGCACGCTTTTGAAATCCTCTATCGAACGGATTATTTCCCCGGAATTGATAGAGGCTTCGGTATGGACGGCGGCGGTGCTGGTAATTTCGATATTCCTAAAAACGATACAGGGAATGTTATATACCGATTTCGGTAAAGCCATAAATTCCCCCTCGCTCAGCGCCTCCGCCACCGATTCCCGTAACGACGTGATCTCGACGTCGCTCGTTCTCGTGTCCACGGTGGGAGCGATATTCCTGCCCGAAATTTTCTCGAAAGTGGACTCCTATCTCGGAATTGCGGTTTCGCTTTTCATTATCGTATCGGGCGTCAAGCTCGTTAAGGAAACCGTGGATCCCCTCCTCGGAGGCGTACCCGACAAAGAACTCGTCGCAAAGATCCGTGAAAAATTCAAAGATTATCCCGAAATCCTCGGCACCCACGATCTGATGGTGCACAGCTACGGTCCGGGAAAGGTCTTTGCGACCATTCACGCCGAAGTGGAAGCGGATACGGACGTATTGCTGTCGCACGACCTTATCGACAATATAGAGCGCGACTTTCAGCGCGACGGAATATTCATGGTCATTCACATGGACCCCATTGTTACTTCGGACCCCGAAATCGCCATGCTACGCGACAGAGTTTACGAAGTGCTTCAAGCGGCGTACGGCGACAAACTTTCGCTGCACGATTTCCGTATGGTCAAGGGCATAACGCATACCAACGTGCTGTTCGACGCCGTTGTTCCTTTCGACGAAAAGATCACTGCGGAGGACATCGCGGCGCTGCTGTCCGAAAAGATAGATTCGGGCGGCACGACTTATTATTATGTGGTGAACATCGACCGCAGCTACGTTTAATACGATACGCTTGCGATACGATAAAAAGCGACGCTTCGGCGCCGCTTTTTTGAATTCATACGTCATTTCGTATCAGCCTATTTTGTATTTTCCTTTCAGCGTGGTGCTGAAGCCGGAACTGTTATAGTCGTTGACCGCGACGCTGCTCGGCACAAATACGTCAGATACCGTGCAATTCAAAAACGGGTCGAACGCCTTGAGGTTGTCGGGCGGCGTCGGATTTAAGAATCTGACCGTCATCGTGCCCTCCGTCTGGTTGGCAAAGGCATAACCCCCGACGTAACCCACGCCGCCTATCGTAACCATGGTTATCGCGTTTGTGCTGAACGCGCTGGCGCCGATCTCGGCGTTGCTGCCGAGACTGAGATCCACCGTCTGCAAAGCCGCATACATAAACGCTTCCACCCCGACGTACTCGAGCGTAGACGGAGATTTGAAATAGGTTAAAGCGGTATGTCCGAAAGCGTAATCGCCTACGGATTTTAGTTTCAGTCCGCTGACGTCGTCATAAGAGTATTCCTTGATCACGCCCTTATCGTCGGTATAAGTCCATACAAGATTTCCGAGCTTGGAAACTTCGTAAAAAGCACATTCGTCTATCCTTATTACGGTATTCGGTATCCTGACCTTTTTTATTTTGTCCACTATCGACATGTTCGCCGAGTCGGGCGTAACGTATTCTCCTATATCGGTAACGGTATAGAAACTCATTCCGTCCGCGGTAACAACCGACGGGATCGTAAGTTCCGCCGCGTCGGAATACATATATGTGATCTTAGCAAATCCGCTCTGACCGCTCGTCTCCAAGGCGCCGTCCGCGTTGACGGGTTCGAACACATAACCCTCATCCTTGTTGACGTACTCGTATGCGAGGATGGGCGCGCTGACGTCCTTCCAGCCTTCGGCGGTGCGGAACCTTTGCAGTAGCGAGGCTCTGACGAAATATCTGACGTTCAATCCGAGCGTATCTCCGCCGTCGATGATACCGGGCGTAACGAAAGTCGGCAGTATCGTGGACAAAATGTTCACCGTCTTCATCGAAGTATTCGCCCAGAACGGCGCCTTGCCGTACTTTGTCAGGCTGTAAAAGGTTATTTCGCTCATCGCGGTTTCCTGGAAGCACCAATCGCCGAGAGTTTTCAGCGCCGAACCCTGCCCGAAAACGACCTGTTGAAGCGCCGCGTTGGCAAACGCCGACTCGCCTATATACTCGAGGCTGTCGGGCATGGAAAGCGTTTTAAGCTCAGGCAAACCGAACGTGGAACCGGATACGTTCTCGCCCGAAAAGGCTTTCGCGCCGATAAGCTTCAACCCCGGCGAGAGTATCAATCCGCTGCTGCCGGAAGCGGAAACGAGAGAACGGCAATTATAGAACATGTAATCGGAAACGACCTCCAGTCCGCCCGAGGTCGCGGACTGAATCGCTCCGCGCGCGCTGAAGGTGTAGCCCGTGATCACCGTCCTCAGCGACAGCGAATTTCTGAATATACCTTCTCCTATCCGGAAATCGGTATAGTCGTAGCCTTCGTCGGCCTCTTTGGGCAAAACTCCCGTATTCAGCGCCGTTCCCGCAGGGAAATACACCGCGCGGAACAGACTGCCCGAGAATGCGTTGTCGCCGATGTAATTTACGGTGGCGGGTATAAACAGCGACAGCGAATAAGTGTTTAGGCTGCTCGCTCCGGGCGGCTGGAAGATTGTGTCGAAGCCCGAACCGCTGAACGCGTAATCGCCGATATATTCGAGAGTCATCGGCAATTCCGACGTCGTCCCGAGATGCCCGAGCGACATTTTTCCCGTGTTCATGAACGCCGCGTATCCTATTTTTTTGACGCCGTTCATAATTACGCATATATTCGTGCAGTTATAAAACGCGTAGTCGCCTATTGTCTCGACCGAATCTGGCAATCGGAAAGTCTTTCCTGAGCCTGTGGCTGCAAACGCCCTGTCCCCTACGGAGGTAACGGGCAAACCGTCGATCTCGGAGGGTATGACTATTTCGAAATAAGTCGCCTTTCCCTCATCCGTAAGCCCGGTAACGGTTATCTGCCCGCCGTCGGAAACATAATTGAAAGCGCGCGCGTACCTGGCGTAAAGCGTAACGTTTTTATAATAGATATATTTGGTATTCTCTATCTTTTCGCCGCCCTCGGGCGCGGTATACCAACCCACGAAAATATAGTCCACGTAACCGTATTTTTCGGCGGAGTTCATGTCCGTGTCGGAAGGCAACGGCAGCGCCGCCATGTAATTAACGGTGTATCTGACGGTATCTTCCTCGCTGTTCGCCTCGGAAAAATCCAACGTCAGTTCGAAATCGGGATCGATCAGCACGGTTACTTCGTTGCCTTTGAGATTTGTCAGGCGCCTGGTTTCGCCGCCGACCTCATAGGCTATGTCCGTGATCTTGACCGTATATTCGTCGGCGTCCGTTCCCACCGAAACGTTTTTGATGTAAACGTCGTAATTTGTACTTTCCGCTCCGAATTTCTCGGATTCCACGATCGTTCCGTTGAGCTTCAGCGACAGAATCTTATGATTGTACGGATTCTCTATCCTCACCCTTATATCGAACAATTCCGTCGCGCCGTTATAAATATCCAGACAAACCGGATTTTCGGTATCGCCGTTAAAGGCGTTGTTCTGAGGAAGAATTTCGATTTCCTGAAGCGAGATCGTGCCCCTGGTGTTGTTGCCGCCCGAATCGGAACCGTCGGAACATCCCGAAATACCGAACGCAAGCGCCGCAAACAACACGCACACCGTCAAAAGTATGATCCGTTTCATTATTTCCCTTTTCCTTTATTTTTTTTGATTATCACTACGACAAGTATCGCTATGCCCGCGACAAAAATCACGCCGCCGGCGACCGAACCCGCGATTATCAGCGCTTTTTTCGTTTTCTCGCTGACGCTGACGCTTATATCGCCGCCGGGCGCGGGGCTTTGCTGAGAGCCCGACCCGCCCGGGTCCACCGACACCGGGGGAACATACGGCGTTTCGTCCACGTCGATTCCGACGACGGCAGAATACACGACCTGTTCTCCTATTCGGATCTCTATCAAAACGTTCTCGGCGTCGCTAGAGAAAACATACACGTTCGGTTCGGCGATTTCTTCTCCGTCGATATATAATTTCGCAAGATCCCCCCATTCCTCGGGGAACTCCGCTATAAGCGTAAACGACGAATTATCGGTTACCACGGTTCCGTTTTCGGGTAACGCAACAGCAGTTTCCAAATCATACAGTTTTAGTTTTGACAGGTCTAAAATTGCGTTGAGACGATATATGAACGCCTTCGAAACAAAGTTTGAGGAATCTGGCTCGAATACCGCTCCTATCTCGTTGATGCCGTAATGAAGGCTAAGTCCGCTATCCGCGATTCGGACGCTTCCAGCCACTGCTTCGCCGTTGAACAAGGCGGTTGTTCCGATAAGGTCTTGGTCGGTAACGACGTGCGACACGTCGAAGAATATACTGCCTTCCGCATTGGTTATTTCGACTTCGGCGGGGGCAACGGTGATCTCGGCGCTCTTTTCGAATGTATTGTATCCCGCGCATTCCAAGCGCACGTTCACGTTATAGCGACCCGCGTCCGTGGGAGTTTCGCTTCTGAAAACCGCCGTGCCCTGAGGCAACAACTCGGCATGTACTATCGGAATTTCAGCGGGACGTCCCGTATACGCGACGTAAACCGAAACGACGTCCACGGCGGGATCGAAGTTCCTGTATACGACGCTTAATTCCCCGCTCTCTCCCGTTTTTTCGAGAACGTAGTTAGCACCCTTTTCGCCGTCGAATCTCATAAACACCGAATATTCGTATTCGGCGTAAGGTTCAAATTCGCGGTCGAGGTAGAAACTTTCGCCAAGATATCCGATATCGGATTCGAGAGGCGATTCCGAAACGTAGATCACGTCGAACGCCGTCGGCACGGATTCGTCGGAATATATCGTAACGGGTAATATCCGATACTTCAACGGTTTGGGGGATATTACGAAAGTATACTCAAAATTATTCTCGGCAATCGCGTATCTGTCCGCGCTGACGCCCTGAAGCGAAGCGCCGACCGTATGCTCTCCCGCCGAAATCCGGTCGCCCGACACGATCGTGAAACTCAAAGTCGGGGCGTTCGCCGCACAGTTCAAAATATACGTCCTGTTACCGGACATCGGCGAAAAATCGATCTCGGCGCCGTCGTATACGAGAGACAGCGTAGAAAGATATTCTTCCCATAGCAAGGTGATCTCCCGCTTTACTATATTTAGCGTGCCCGTGCCGTTTATTACGGTGAAACCGACTACTTTTATGCCTGATACCGTAACAGGATCCGCCTCCACAACGTCGTAGGTTCCGGGTTCGGGAGAGCGAATATCGGAATAATCCAGCTTCAGATTTAAAACGGCGCTGAACGTTTTACCGTCCAGGATATAGCTTTCGGTCGAAGTAAAATAGGCTTTCTTTCCGTCGGTTGCCACGTTAACGGAGCCGTATTCCAACGTAAACTGTCTGCCGGAAAGATCCAGCGTAACTTCCGCGGGAAGCACGCCGAGCGACACGGTTTCGGATATTTCGTAATATCCGTCTCCCGAAATAGTCAACGTATAATCGCCGGGAAGTTCCGCCGCGCCTCCCGATACGGTGAGGTTGAATTGCGGCTCGAAACCCGGAACGTAATCTGCCCTGTCCAATACCCCCGCGTTCTCCGCGGCTGAAATCAGTTCCTCCGTCGAATACTCCGCGGCGCGGTAAAACAGACTGAACGAATATGCCTTTACGGACAAATATTTTTTGACGATCGTGAACGACCCGAGGTTTTCGGAATACGGCGCGTAATTGTCGTTTAAAGGCGTCAGGATCAAAGTAAGATCCTTGACAGCCACCGGAGCGCGGAAACTGAGGTAATTGCCCGCAACCTGCGTTTCGCCGTTTATGGTATAGGAAAACGAAATTTCGTATCCGCCGTCAGAAACGGCGCGTATCGAATACTGCGTACCGTCGAATTCGAAATGGTTTTTATCGGATACGGTACCTATACTTTCCTCCCCCTCCGCCGTAGGAACGTAAACGTACGCCTCGGGAGACGGAGAGTATTTTTCTATGACGAATTCGAATTCACCCTCGAAAGCCTGATAATTCACAGACTCTTTCAAATTTACGAAAACTACGTATTTCGCGTTTTCCGGCGTTGCGTCCGAGGGTGCGCCGTCAAGCATTTCGTTAGCGCCCTCGCGCTTAATTCCGTATTGAGGATAACCATCCGCAAATTCAAATTCTGAAACGTCGCCCGTAAACCGTATCGAAACTGGCTGACCGTCATAGACGTAGGATTGGATTATGCCAAGATCCGCCCGCGGCTTTTTGCCCACTCTCAAAACGCCGTTTGCGACTCCGACGATCTTGAAATTGACGGGATCGCCAAGGCGTTCGAAGGTAACGGCGTGCGTGCTGTTCGCTTCGCTCTCGGGCGTATAATCGCACTTCAGTTCGTAATGAGTCCCCCTGACGATCTCGGAATCGATATCGACGTCGGGAAGCGTGCCTTTTACCGCGCCGAAAGTAACCGAATACTCCGGCACGGGCGCGCCGTAGGACACGGCTTCGTCCGATACCGTGGCGTTAACTTCGAAGCACATGATTTCTATCGTAGCCGAAACCTCGACGTCGCAATTATAATTCGCGGGAGAAACCGATTTGAATTTCAGCGTTAGCAAATATATTCCCGCGTCCGTAAACTCGGGAGACGCCGAATACGCGACGCCGTCGTAATAATATTCGACGCCGAACGTATATTCATACGGATCGCCTTCGACGAGCTTTATCTTCGACGGATCGAAAGATACCGAATGTTTTTTCCCGTCGTAAGTCGCAGTTGCGGACTTGAACGATTCGCAAACGTCGTCCGTGCTCAGCGAAACGGCGTATACCTCGAAAGAGGAAGATTTGACCGTATAAATGTAATTATCGTTGTTTTTGTCCTGTATCGGCGTAACGGTATATTTGCCAGGCGATGAAAAACGGGAATAATCGCTTTCGTATGTAAAGTCGGGATTAAGGTTTATGAACGGATGCTCGGAGCCGTACGGAACCGCAGATATTTCCCCCGCCGATACTTCCGCACGGGCGCGGAGCACATAATAAGAAGTAAGCAGCGATACCGGCTCGTAACCGTGAACGCTGACCACGATTTCCAGATAATACCTTCCCGCGTCGCGGATATACGCGGGCGGCTCTTTCCCGCCCGAAACGGTAACGAAAGAAGTTATCGTATAGCTCAAAGTCGCCGCATAAGGAAAATCGGTCAATTCGAAGGTCGGAGCGATAACGGCGCCGCTGTACGTCGGCGCGCCCGCTTCCGTCTGCCCGTCATACCCGTCCGGCGTTTCGGAAACCAGTTTGTATTTCGTAAGATCCCCGAGCGAGCCCGTCGTAACGGTATATTTCAGTTTTATCACGGCGGCGTTTGAAGCGTCCGACGCCGGAACGGCGATTGTCAGGTCGTATACGCCCACCTCTTTGATGCCGTTCTCCATAACCGCGCCCGAAGAATCGGTAACCGTAAGGGTGACGCCCGCATATCCGAAAGGATTTAAGTGATCCGCGTCCAGCCCTACGCCCGCCAGCGCGACTTCGATGTCCTCCGCTCCCGCGGCATACGCAAGCTTGTTAGGGTTATAAAGATACTCGATCATTGTCCCCCTTAGCGTCCATTCCGAAGTTACCGTCCCGTCCGCGCTCTCGAAGCGCCTCGCAGACAGCGTTACCCCTATATAATAATCGCCGTCCGCGTCTGTAAACTTCAGACCGTATACCGTGTCGGCGTCCGTGCTGTTTGCGGTAAAACTGTCCGAAACGACCTCGGTTCCTACCGATGTATACCATTTAAAATCGGCATAATCGAGGTTGACGGTAAAATACGAACCGATGACCTCGTTAACGGCGGCTTTGGTCAGTTCGCTGCCTTCCAGCCGGTTCGAGCCCGATCCGTCCGTAAAATAATGCGTTACCGTTTCCGATCCCGCGCCGTATGCGTGGGAGGCGTCCGATACGGTTATGACGGGATTGGATTTGTAGACCAGTCTTTCGCTCGGAATAACGGGGATTATCGAAGAAGTTCCCTGCTCCACGCCGAAAGTCGCTTTTCCCCAGCCCCAGCCGGTACAAGAAAGCTTGCCGCTATAAATATCCGAAGCCTTCGGCGCGATCAATGCGGCGACGTTTTCATAAGTCGCCGAGGTTTCTCCGTCTGCGCTTTCAGCTACGTTCGCCCCGTTCCACGCTCCGTTGGACTGGTAAGAGCCGGTAACCGTAAGATCCGCGTTTTCGGTTCCCGCGACAAAACTTTCGGTATAACTGAACACGCGGTTTGCCACTCCCGAGGAATCCGAACCGAAAGCCGCCGCAAACCCGGAAGATATTTTTGTTTCCCGTGCGGTGCCGTTATCCAGAAGCGCCGCCGTACCGCCGGTCCCGTCGATACGAACGTTCTCGACGATGCCCGAGACCGTGCCGAAAAGCGATTGCGTCCCCGTCAGATCGGCTCCGATATATATATCGGAAATTTTGCCCGAAAGCGTAGTTGTGAGCGGCACTTTTACGCCCGTCAGCGCAAATCCGTTACCGTACAAAACGCCGCTGAAATCTCCCAAAACGCTCCCCGAAACTTCGTAGCCCGACAAGTCGACGTTCGAGGTCAGCATATAATAAGCGCTTCCGCCCGCGGCTCTAAGCAATTCCCCGGGCGAAGAAATAGCGAACGGATCTTCTTCCGTGCTCGTAAGCAATTCCTCGGGCGAAGAAATAGCGAACGGATCATCTTCTTCCCAGCCCGTGCCCGAAGTAAATTCCGAAGCGGCGGACAGCGCCGCCGATCCGCCCTCGTCGCGGTCGGGATAACCGAGTCCGAAAGCGGAAGCGTTGTAAAAACCGTAGTTACCCGCGTTTACGCTCCGAACCTGTTCCTCGCTTAAAGACGCGGTGTTGTATAAATTGACGAAAGAACCGAGTGTGGCTCCGCCTTTATAAATCAGATACCTGAGTTCGTGAATGTCGGTCGCCACCGAAGGCGGCGCGGATTTAACGAGCGTGCCCGTACTGCCCGCAGCGTCTAAAACGTCGTCCGTAAACGGGGAATTAAAATTAACGTCGCACGCAAAAGAATCGATGATGTTTCCCGTATTTTTAAAGGCAAAAAGCGCGCCTTCGGCGTTATCCGCTCCCGAAACGTCTATCGCTCCCGAATAAAAATCCACGGCGGCAAACGAGTTTTTTATTACGCCGGAATTGTCTTTTACGAATCCGAACTCGCCCAACGCCTTGACGGAAGCGGAAACGTTGAATCCCGAAACCGTGCCCGAGTTGGAATTTATCGCGGCGGCGTAAACGGAGGAGGAGCTACCCAGCTCCGCGTCGACGAGATTAAGGTTTTTCAGTACGCCGCCGGCGGAAACGTTATTTACGAAAAACGCGTTTTCGGACGTATTCCTGTATCCCACAATGGCGTGTCCCCTGCCGTCAAAAGTTACGTCCACAATGTTGATGTAAAACGTTTTGCCGCCCGAAGCGTAATATCTGTCGAGATATATGTCCGTGCGCAGGACATAGGTCGTACCCGCGGCGCCCGAGTCTACGGAATCCAGGACGAAATCGGTAAAGTCCTCTTCCGTGTCTATGTATACGGTCCGAGCCTCCGCCGCGGAAGCGTCGATCCCGCGTTCGCCGAACCCGACGCACGAAGTTACCGCGAGCGCGGCGATCAATAATATCAGCAAGAAAAGGATTTTTTTCATATCGCGTTCAGTCCAGTTTGTTGTTTATGGTCTTTCTGCGGTACCAAGCCACCTCTCTTTTGACCAAAGTAACGCGTTTAACGCGCCGTTTGCCGACGAGCGCTTCCACGATGTGAAGGATAACGCCCATGATTATCGGCAGATAGAACACCAGCATCCTGTATAACAGCACCGCCCAGAACAGCGTTCCCGCGGGAGTCAGACCGTCGAAAACCGCGTAAAACGAGGCTTCCGAAGCGCCCGAAGCGCCGGGTGTGGGAATGATCCCCGACGAAAGCGACACGTAATAGGATTTCGACACCGTCTCGAAAAGACCGCACTCTCCGCCAAGCGCGCGTACTATAAAGTACGGATACAGCCCGAGTATCATCAGATCCGCCATGGACAGTATAACCAATACGATTATCGTCGTGCGGTTTTCGGACAGATATTTATACGCGGCGGCAAGCGAATCCATCGTATCGCGCGCCTTGCCCACGGCTTTGTCGTAGTTTTTAACAAGTTTCAGTTTCGCGCCGAGCGCCACTACCTTTTCGGTTATTTTGAAAGTCCACCCGAGTTTTTTGGAAAACACCAGCATCGTAAGCGGGATAAGCGAAGTTACGACTATCGCAAGGTACGCTCCCACATGCACGACCCAGGAAATGTTTTCGTGCCATATCCCGAAGAACACCGCGACGAAAGCGATGAGCGCATAGACGTGCATCGTGTGTTTTACGAAAGGCAACGTGCACGCCGTGGGAGTATCGAGATTGCTTTTCGCAAGATATGCCATCTGGAAAGGCTGTCCTCCCGTAGACCACGGCGTCAGATTGTTGTAATAAAAGCCGATTATCGAAGTTCTGAGGGAAAGTCCGTAGCGGTTTCCGTATCCGCATTGTTTTATCAAAACGAAATAGATCAGCGAATCCACCGCCAGATGCGCCAAAAACGCCAGGACTATCAGTACCAGCCATTCCCAGTGCGCGCCCATAACTTTGACGAGTTCGCCCGCGTGCAGAAAACCTTCCGCGTCGTTGTTGAGTTCAAGGTACAGTACCACCGCCAACGCGACGGCGTTGAACGCGATCAGCAATATGGCGGCGATCCACTTTTTGCCGTGCTCTTTTTTAGTGCGCGCCTTTTTGTCCGTGTCGGGCAGAGTCAACCTCTCCTCGACGTTTTGCATGACTTCGTCCAAAGACGCGCTTTCGTAATCTATTTTTTCGCCGCTTTCGGCGCGGTCGGCAACGACGGAGCTTTCATTCTCCGCGTTTTCGGATAATCTTTCTCCGACGCCTTCGGTGCCGCTTTCGACACGCCCGCTCCCGATCCCTTCGTTTTCGGTTTCGGCGGGAACGCTTCCATTTACGTTTTCGATTTTATCGGGCATTGGCGTCGCTCCGAAAATCCGTACTTCTCATTCAACCTCCGAACTCTGCGCTCGTCGTGCGCCGATTCTTTTTTATATAATAGCATATAATGCGCGCGTATAAGTGTATAATACGTGAAAAAATAATGGTAAATACCTAATTCAAAAAAAGATCGGGACACGATACCCGACCTTTTTTCTTCAAAAGCGCTTTTTCAGCGTTCCGACTCTTTTTTTTCGGCGTATGCCTCCTCGCTTTTCCTGATTTTGGAATTTAACGCGAAAATCCCGTACACCAGCGACGCCAGAACGGCGGCGACGATGATCAACCACAGCGGATGCCACAACCCCGTTGCCGCCGCGGCGGTTAAATAAACGGGTACGCCGAGCGTAACGAGCATCGGCGCAATGAACAATGTAATGCGTTTTTTACGCAGGAAAAACGTAGTTACGGCTACGGAAAATACCGCCCAGAAAGGCAGGTAAGTAAAACTTACCCACGTTATTCCGGGAGATATTCCCGCGGCGAGCCACAATACGAAAAACAACGCTATCGCAAGTATCACGCCGTAAGAAAATATTATCAGGTCGGTAGTATAATGGCGTTTGAGTTTTACGTTATGCTCCAAAACCTTTGCCGAGAATACCGCATAAAGCGCAACCGCCATGATCGGAAAAATCGTGTACGCGCCTATCCCCCAGAATCCTTTTATCGCGACCCCGAGTATCAGATACAGCACCACGGCGAAAAGCACGATGCTTAGCGAGGCGAGCACTCCGCGTTGGAATCTTGGGCTTTTCACGGTATCCAGCGGCTTCAGCCTCAGTTCGTTCAGCATAGCGGTATAATCTCCGAGCGAATCGATACACCTGGTATATATTTCGTCGTCGGAATATTCGGCTTTCGACTGTTTCAGATCCATTGCGCGACTCATCAGATCGCCGAGCATGGATTCTCTGAGTTCAGCCGCTTCTTTCGACGGCGGTACCAGACGGAACTGCTTATCCAGATACGCCTTGAATCTTTCCAAAAAACTCATTTATCGCCTCCGACTATCAATTTGTCCAATATCCTGCTCGCCTTTTTCCATTCGGCGAGTTTTTCCGCATAAAACTCTCTTCCCTTCGGGGTGATCTTGTAGTACCTTCTTCTCGCGCCGCCGACTCCGTCCCCCCAATACGTGGTCAGAAGCCCGTCCTCTTCCATGCGTTTGAAGGCAGTGTAAATTGTGGCGTCCTTGACGTCGATTATACCCTCACCCCCGTCGATGATGGTTTTGGAAATTTCGTATCCGTAGCTGTCGCCCTCGGAGAGAATACGCAGTATTATCGTTTCGGTATGCCCTCTGAGAATGTCCCCGCCGTGCGCCACCGTATACCTCGCTTTACAGTTTAACTATCTAAACAGATTATATACCCGTTATGGCGATATGTCAATGCTTTTTCCGCAAAAAAATCCGCCGCAAATGCGTCGGAAGGATAGATACGGTTTTATTTTGTTACGGTTAACGTGCTTTCTCCGACGACAATGCGGAAGCGATAAGCGCGATCACGGCGGGAGCCAGGAACAACTGCAGAATAACGCCGTGAAGTCCCGACTTAACCTGTGAAAACGCCATACCGAACGACAGTGCCGATACGCTCTCGAACATATACGCGGTCAGCAAGAACGCGCCCCTGCCGAGAACGAACGCGAGCGCGACCGCGACGAACGCAAGCGATTTACGCTTTACGACGGCTGCGGAAAACGCTCCCGAAACAGCCGCGAATATTCCCAGTTCGACGATCATGTACGGCAACCTTAAAAGCGCCGGCATGGGCGCGCCTGCCGCAGAGGTTATCAGATAACTCACGATCGGGCTGAGCACGCCGACGGCGAGTCCCCATTTAAAGCCTAAAACGGCGCCGCCGATTATCACGGGAATGTACATCGGCAGCCATTCGGCGCCGCCCGAAGCGCCCGCCGCCGCATGCACTATCTGCGGCAGGATCAGCGCGGCGAGTATCACGGAAAGCGCGACCGCGCTTTTGACTGTAGTTATTTTTGCGGCTGAAGCGCCGCTCCTTTTCATCGCTCGCTCGATCATGTTGACTCCTGAAACCGATAAATCAAATATGTATTATTTCTATGGGCGAAACGCCGTCTACTATTTCCCGATTGCCTCCGCCGCCCATGCAGCCAGTTCCTTATCGTCCGTTTTAAAGCGCGCGAGATACGCTTTTTCGGGCTTCGTCTTCGCTATCGAAGCTATCTTCTCGTCGGAACCCGACAGACCGCTTCCTCCGCTGGTCGCAAACGGTATCAAGCGTTTACCTTTAAACGACGCCGATTCCAAAAAGCTGTATATTATCATCGGCGCGTCGTACCACCATAGCGGATATCCCACGAATACGACGTCCGCAGCCTTGATTTCCGCGACCGGGTCGTTTTTAAGAGCCGGACGCGCTTCGGATTCCTTTTCCTTTTTCGCTATCGCCAAAACTTCGTTATACGAAGCGGGATAAGCGTTCTTCGGCTCGATTTCGTACAACTTGCCGCCAACGGCTTTCTGAACGGTTTCAGCCGCCCGACGCGTCGTGCCCGAATGTGAAAAATATGCTATCAGGATCTTTGACATATCCGCCTCCCTATTTTGTCAAAACGCGGCTTCCAGAACCTTCAGAATGTCTTCCGCACGCATTTCGTAATAGCCGCCGCCCGTAACACAGGAATCGGCTATAGGCTTTAACATCTCCTCGGTAACTCCTATCGCCCTCAGATTATCGGGTATGCCGAGCTTTTTTATGAAATCGCCCAAAGCGGCAATGCCTTTCAGGGCGGTCTCGTCGTCTGACACCGTGGAGATCTCGATATCGAACACGTTATGGGCGAAACGCACGAATTTCTTGATACCGTATTTGTAGATATACTTGTAGTAAGGAACCGAGATGACTCCAAGCCCGATGCCGTGAGCGCAGTCGGTATAAGCGCCGATCTGATGTTCTATCATATGCACTTCCCAGTCCTGCGTCTTGGATACGCCCGTAACGGTGTTCAGTCCCATCGTCGCCGCCCACATGATATTGCTGCGGGCCTCGTAATCGTTGGGGTTTTCCAAAGCCTTTTCCGCGGATACGATCAGCGAGCGCATCAACCCCTCCAAAAGGTAATCCGTAACGTTGTCGTCGTCGCCCGAAAAGTACTGCTCCATAAGGTGCGACATGGTGTCGAATATGCCGCTGACCATTTGATACTCAGGTACGGAATATGTAAATTCGGGATTCAGTATAGAGAACTTCGGATATACCGAACTCGGGAAAACCCTGCCGTTTTTGAGCATGACTTCCTCGTTGGTTATAACCGAACCGCCGTTCATTTCCGAACCTGTTCCCGCCATCGTCAACACGCTGCCCACGGGTACGATCCTGCCGGTGGGTTCCTCGAAATCTATCCAGTATTTCGTCCATGCGTCGCCGTCGCAGTAAGCGGCGACGGACACCGCCTTCGCGCAGTCTATGACCGAACCGCCGCCCACGGCGAGTATCAGGTCTATACCGTTTTCTCTGACGAGACGCGCCCCTTCCAGCACCTGAGAATAACTCGGATTCGGCTTTATGCCCCCGAGTTCGGTTACGCGTTTGCCGCACGCCGAAAGGATATCGTTTACTTTGTCGTAAATACCCGTTCTTTTCACGGAGCCTTTGCCGTACATCAACAAAACGTTGTCGCCGTACAGTCCCAATTCCCCTTTCAATTCGGAAAGCGATTCTTTACCGAAGTGAATTCTGGTCGGATTATAATATGTAAAATCGTATTTCATAATCGGTCAGCCTCCTTTTATGATATATGTATTATAGCACTTTTGCCGCGCGTTGTAAATCGCCCTATCTTTACTTAGCGTCGAAGCCGGGAGCTAAGCCTCGCATTATGTCGCAATATACCTAAGGGGGTATGCCTATTGCGGCGTACCCCCGTTTAGGTTTTGAAACTCATTCTGACAGATATGCGATCTTTGCGGCAACAGCAAATATGTGCGTCGCTTCCACCAGTTCGTCTATCGGCGGCAGAGACGGCGCGATCCTGAGATTCGAATCGTTCGGATCCTTTTTATAGGGATAAGTCGCTCCTGCGCCCGTAAACACCACGCCCATTTCTTTTGCGAGAGCGACGGTCTTTTTGGCGGTACCCGGCATCAGATCCACCGAAATGAAATATCCGCCCTCGGGCTTCGTCCACTTTGCTATACCCGTATCGCCGAGTTCTTCTTCGAGGATTTCGATGACCGCTTCGAATTTCGGACGCATTATAGCGGCATGCTTTTCCATCAGCGCGTAAATACCTTCGACGTTTTTAAAGAATCTGTAATGCGCGAGCTGAACCATCTTGTCGGGGCCGATGCTCTGGATATTCATTTGTTTTTTTATCTCCGCGATGTTCTTTTCGGAAGAATACATGAACGCGACGCCCGCTCCCGCGAAGGTGATCTTGGAAGTCGAGCCGAAGCCGTAGATCATGTCCTCGTTCCCGTACTTTTTGGCGAGCGCCAGAATATTCGCCTGTTCGCGTTGTTCATACAGCGCGTGGACCATATACGCGTTATCCCACATCAGCCTGAAATCGGGGGCGGCGGGTTTCATCTTTGCCAGTCTTTCGACGACCGCGTCCGAATATACGACTCCCGTGGGATTGGAATACTTGGGCACGTTCCACATACCTTTCACGGAGGGATCTTTGATCAGTTCCTCGACCTTGTCCATGTCGGGACCGTCGTCTTTCATGTCGACGTTGATCATTTCGATGCCGAACAGCTCCGTAACGGCAAAGTGTCTGTCGTATCCCGGTACGGGACATATCCATTTTATTTTGCCCTGTTTGTTCCAAGGTTCGCAGCCCGATACTCCGAACTGCATGGCGCGCTGAACAGAGTCGTACATAAGGTTCAGACTGGCGTTGTAAGCGACGATTATCTCGTTTTCGCCTACACCCGCAAGCTCCGCAAACAGTTTCTTGATTTCCGGAATGCCGTCGTTGATGCCGTAATTGCGGTAATCCTGTTTGCCGACGTATCCCAAAGAGGGATCGAGCTCTTTATAAAGTCCGTTCGACAGATCCAGCTGATCTTTTGAAGGTTTGCCGCGGCTCATGTCGAGCTTAAGACCTTTTTGAACGTACAGATTCATACGTTCCCGCATTTCGGCGAGCAACTTTTGCTTTTCGCTTGCGGTCAGAGTTAAATAATTCATATAAAACCTCTCGTAAATAATTTATCGTTTATCGGTTGTCGTCCTCGGCTTTGGCACGGACGGTTATGCGTATGGGAGTGCCCGAAAAATCGAATGATTTCCTCAGGCTGTTTTCCAGATACCTTCTGTATGAAAAATGCATCAGTTTCGGGTCGTTGACGAATACTACGAAAGACGGCGGATTCGTTCCGACCTGAGTGCAATAGAATATCTTTAGTCTTTTACCGTTATGTGTCGGCGGCGGATTTACGGTAATGGCATCCCCGATCACGTCGTTAAGTAACCCTGTCGTTACCCTTTGGGACGTATGCGCGTAAACCTCGTCAACCGCGGGAAGTACGGTGGAAACGCGCTGACCGCTTAGGGCGGAAATATATCTGACATAGAAATAGTCCATGAATTTCAGATCCTGTTTAAGCCCCGCCGTAATCCGGTTCATCGTCGATTCGTCCTTTTCCACGGCGTCCCACTTGTTCATGACGATAATCCCGGGTTTACCCGCTTCGTGGACGAGTCCCGCTATTTTTACGTCCTGTTCGGTAAAGCCTTCGACGGCGTCGACCATTATCAAAACGACGTCGGCGCGCCTTATCGCGGCGATGCTCCTGACTACTGAATAATATTCGACGTCCTCCTCCACCCTGGCTTTTTTGCGAATACCCGCGGTATCGATAAGCATGTATCTCCTGCCCTCGTATTCGAACGGAGTGTCTATCGCGTCGCGCGTCGTACCCGCAACGGACGAAACTATCACCCTCTCGTAACCGAGTATCCTGTTCACCAGCGAGGATTTGCCCGAATTGGGCTTTCCCACCACGGCGATTTTGAGCGTCTCGCCGTCGTCTGTTGCGCTGTCCGCGTCGCCGAAGCGCGCGACCACCTCGTCCAACAGATCGCCGAGACCGAGGCTCTGTTCCGCGGATACCGCCACGGGATCGCCCATATCCAGTTCATAGAAATCGTACATCGCGGACGAATCGGGTCCGTCTATTTTGTTGACCGCCAGCACGACGGGTTTTTTTGTCTTACGCAAAAAATCGGCAATGTCGTGATCCCCGGGAGTTACCCCCGCCTTTCCGTCGGTAAAGAACAGTATTACGTCGGCAAGGTCCACCGCCAGTTCAGCCTGACGTTTGATGTGCCGCCACATCGAGTCCTCGCTTTTAAGTTCCATTCCGCCCGTATCCACCAAAGTGAACGCGCGTCCGCACCACTCGACGTCGACGTAAACCCTGTCGCGCGTTACGCCCGGCATATCGTCCACGATACTAACCCTGCGTCCCGCCATTTTATTGAAAAAAGTCGATTTGCCGACGTTGGGTCTTCCGACGACGGCGACTATCGGTTTTGCCATATCAGATTTCCTCCGCGTGTCTGAATACGCGCTTTATTTTTACTCCGCGCAGTATGGGTTTACCCTTGGTATCCTTTTTCTCTATACGGATCTCCTCGGTGTCCACGGCGTGCAGTTCGCCTTCGTCGTCCTCGAACACGACCTTGAAATTATCCAGCACCTTCGCCGCGAAGCCTACGGCGTTGTCGTCGCCGTAGATGTCTATTATCCTCAGTCCCTTGCGGTTACGCTTCATCGGACCGAATTCGGAAGCTATGACGCGTTTACCCGTTCCCTTCTCGGTAATGACCAAAATTTCTCCCAAAGGCATCGGCATTTCGTTGCCGTTTTCGTCCTCGACGATCTCCACGTCCGCCTGCGCCGCAAATACCACCTTTGCGCCGCGGTTTAAGTTGACGCCTATCACGCCGCCCGCGATTCTACCCTGTTCGGGATAGTCGTCGGTCAGCGTGTTTACGCACTGACCGTCCGAGGTTACGAACAGCACGGTCGAACCGGGCGTCTCGATCTCCGCCCCGATCACGCTGTCGCCGTCTTTAAGCGTTATGACCTGATACATGCTCTTACCGACGATATACGCGCTCATGGCGCTCTTTTTGACCATACCCTGTTCCGTATAGATATATACGTCCTCCGTCGGCGGATTTTCGGGATCGACGGTGAATATCGCCGTCGCCTTTTCTTTCGAAGGCGCGTCGGGGAACAATTCTTTCAGCGATTCCGCCTTTTCGCCCCATTGTCTGTCGCGTATGGCGGAAGGATCGATACGGTAGCAATTTCCCTCGCTGCCCACGATCAGCGCGATATGCCCCGGCTCTATCTGTTTCAGCGCGGTATGCTCCGCCTGTATCCCGCCGGACGCCGCCTCGCGGTTCGCGGCGATATAGCTTCTGCTGGTCATGAACTTCACTCCGCCGTCTGCGGATATGGCGGCGATCATGCGTTTTGCCGTGCGCTTCGTGGGGTCGAAAGGCTTGACGTCGACGTCTTTCAAATCTCCTATTATCGTCGTCAGGCGTTTTGCGCCCGCTTCGTTTTTATAACGGTCGCGAATCTCCAAAAGCTCCGCCCTGACTACCGCCGTCTGCTCGCGCACGGAATCCTTGATGCGTGTCAAGCGTGCGATGTCTTTTTTAAGTCCTTGCAATTCGTCGCGGTACTTGCCGACGTCGAGTTTGTTGATGTTGCCCAGCTGTAAACTGAGTATGGCTTCCGCCTGAACCTCGCTGAGCGAATAACGCGCCCTTAATTTCTGTTTTGCCTCCGTGCGGTTTGCCGCGGAACGTATCAGGGCTATGACCTCGTCGATGTCGGGAATGACGGTAAGGTAGCCTTCCAGTATTTCCGCGCGTTTTTTAGCGACGCCCAGTTCGTATATGCTGCGGCTCTTGACTATCTGTTTCTGATAGTTCAGATAGTATTCCAGAACCTTGTTCAGCCCCATCAGCCTGGGCTTGCCGTCGGCGATAGCCACCATGTTCATACTGAAAGACGACTGAAGATCGGTGTATTTATACAAACCGTCGAGGATCTTTACGGCGTCCTCGCCGCGTTTTAACTTTATGACTATACGTATAGAACGCGTGGTTTCGTCGGAAATTTCGGAAATATTACCGAAGATCTCCTTTTTCTTTTCGCGCAGAGTGTATATCTTGTCGATAAGCGTATGCGGGTTCGCGCCCCAGGGAAGCTCGGTCACGACTATCGTCTGACGATCGCCGTCTCCCTCTATTTCAGCCCTGCCGCGCAGTATCAGTTTGCCTTTTCCCGTGCGGTATGCGTTGACGAGTTCTTCGCCGCCCACCAGAAAACCTCCCGACGGGAAATCGGGTCCCTTGATGTATTTCATCAGTTCCTCGACGCCGATCCTGGGATTATCCAGCATCGCAACGCAGCCGTCTATGACCTCGGTCAGGTTATGCGTCGGGATATTGGTGGCAAGTCCTATCGCGATTCCGGAAGCGCCGTTCACCAACAGATTCGGGAAACGCCCGGGAAGCAGGTCGGGTTCGTCCAGAGTGTCGTCGAAGTTTTTGTTCCAGCGCACGGTGTCCTTGTCGATGTCGCGCAGAAGCTCCGTGCCCAGAGCGCCCATCTCGACCTCGGTATAACGCATCGCGGCGGGCGGGTCCGTCAGCGTTCCGAAGTTGCCCTGCCCCTTTATCAGCGGCATGCGCATGCTGAAGTCCTGGGTCAGTCTCGCCATCGCCTCGTATATCGAAGTGTCGCCGTGCGGGTGATATTTACCCATACAGTCGCCGACGATACGCGCCGATTTTTTGAAGCCGCCTTTCGGCTTCATGTTCAGGTTGTACATGGTGTACAGGATCCTGCGCTGAACGGGTTTCAGCCCGTCCTCCACCCTGGGAAGCGCCCTGTCAAGAATAACGTGCTCCGAATAGATCATCATCGATTCGGGCATTATGTTTTCTATCGGCTTTTCCAGTATATTCTGATCGAGTTCGAAACTCAGTTGTTTCCCTTTCATTTTTGTCCTCCGAGCTTAGCGGAAAAGTTGTCCACCTTGTTGAAGTTGGCTTTTTCGTTGATAAACTCCTTGCGCTTGTCCGCGCCCGTACCCATCAGAAGCGAGATCATCTCGTCGGCTTCCGCCGCGTCCTCTACGGTGACGCGCGTCAGCGTGCGGGTCTTTGGATTAAGCGTCGTTTCCCACAGCTGATCGTCGTTCATCTCGCCCAAACCTTTATAACGCTGGAGATTGTAACTGCCGCGCATCGACGAAAGTATTCTGTCCAGTTCCTGGTCGTTATACGCGTATCGGGTCTCCCCTTTCTGCGTTATCCTGTACAGCGGAGGCATGCCCAGATAAACGTGCCCTTCCGTAACGAGCTGACGCATGTACCTGTAAAAGAAGGTCAGCAGCAGGCAACGGATATGCTCGCCGTCGTGGTCGGCGTCCGCAAGAATGATGATCTTGTCGAACTTCAGGTTTTTGATATTGAAATCCTTGTCGAAGTCGGTGCCGAGCGCGTAAATAATCGTGTTTATTTCGGCATTGCCCAGAATATCGACCTTCTTTACCTTTTCGGTGTTCAGCGGCTTGCCCCTCAGCGACAGCACCGCCTGGAAAGTGCGGTCCCTGCCCTTTTTGGCGGAGCCGCCCGCCGAATCGCCCTCGACTATAAACAGCTCGTTACGGGAATAGTCGCGCCCGGAACACATCGAAAGCTTACCGATGGCGTTCTTGCCCGTCATGCTGTTTTTGGAATTGCGCATCGCCTCTTTGACGCGCTTTTCCTCGGCGCGCGTCTTTCCCGCGTTGATCGCGAGTTTTGCGATCATCTGCGCGACGTCCTTGTTGCGCGATTCGGACAGATAAGCCGTCATCTTCTCGTAAACGAGGCTGTCCATCAGTCCCTTTACCTCGGGATTGCCGAGCTTGGTTTTGGTCTGACCCTCGAACTGCACCTGCTTTAGTTTGAGGTTTATCACCGCGGTCATGCCTTCGCGGTAGTCCTCGCCCACAAGCTGCAAATCCTTTTCCTTTATCAGCTTGTTACGCTTGATGTATTCGTTCATCGCCTTGGTGAACGCGAGTTTGAAACCGGTTTCGTGCGTGCCGCCCTCGGTGGTCGGGATATTGTTGACGTAGGAAATTATGTTTTCGACGAAAGTGTCCGTGTACTGAACGGCAACCTGAAGCTTCAATCCGTTTTCGGGAGATTCCGCCTCGAGATATATGACTTTGTCGCTGCGTACCTCCTTGGTTTCGTTGAGGCTCTTTACAAAATCGGTCAGACCGCCTTTATATCGGTATTCGTAGCGTTTGATCTCACCCGTTTCCTCGTCGGGAGCGCGCCTGTCCTCGAAGGTGAACATCGTGCCTTTGTTCAGGAAAGCCAGTTCTTTCAGACGCTGACGTATAGTCCTCGCGTCGAAATCCACCGTTTCGAAAACGTCCTTGTCGGGTTTGAAACGCACCTTGGAACCGCGCACGGAGGTCTTGCCCGTTTCGTGGAGCGGATCGACGGATACGCCCGAATGAACGGTGCCGTCGGGATCGTCTACCCTGGCGAAACGCTCGAAATAAACTTTTTTTCCGGTATAGACTTCGACTTCCAACCACTCCGAAAGCGCGTTGACGACCGATGCGCCAACGCCGTGGAGACCGCCGCTGTATTTATAGTCGTCGTTGGAAAACTTGCCGCCCGCGTGCAATCTCGTAAAAACCAGATCGACGCCCGTCTGTTTATGGACTTTATTGACGTCCACGGGAATACCTCTGCCGTTGTCCCTGACGGAAACGGAGCCGTCCTCGTAGATCACGACGTCCACGGTGTCCGCGAATCCGTTCATTACTTCGTCAACCGCGTTGTCCACTATCTCCCATATCAGGTGATGCAGACCACGCGGACCGGTCGAGCCGATATACATGCCGGGACGTTTTCTGACGGGTTCCAGCCCCTCCAACACGTTAATGGCGTCGGCGTTATATTGGGAATGAGTAGTTTCGGTTTTCTTCGCCATCGTTCCTCCGAAGTGTAAATTGAAATAGCACAAAATATAGTACCATACTATTTATAAAATGTCAATATGTTGGGGTATATTGCGCGCGAATGTGCGCGTAAAGCGCCTACAAGCGCAGAAAATCTTTCATTCTCCCAGCGAGCGAAGCGTATTTAAAAGTTTTTCGCTGAGACGTTCCTTTTCCTTTACGACGACGTGAGTGGGACGGCTTCTGACGACCTCGACGACCGCGTTGACGTCGGCGTTTTCGGTAAGGCGCGGCACGACGTGCTCGCGCTCCGCGGAAACACTCTTTATGCGCTCCGCGGAAAAAACCTCTATGCCGTTATCCTCGTCGACGGTGAGAAAATACGGTACCAATGCGTAAACGTCCTCGGCGGAGGAGCATTGTTTCAGTAATAACGCCGCAAGTTCTTTCAGTCCGCTCCAGCCCTCTTTCAGGGCTTCCAGCCTGAAATCCACCAAGGTTTTCAAGGCTATTTCCCTTTCGCCGCGCACGGCTTTTCTGACGCGCTTGAGTTCCTCTTCCTTTTCCACGCTCATCAGTGCGCCTATCAATGCGTATATTTCGTAATCGGTATTTTGGTAATCCTTTGAGAGCGGTTCGAGTTCCCTGAACTTATAAAACGAACATACGGTTTCGCCGATAACGTCGAAAACGGCTTCGCCCGATACGGGTTTTATCGGCACGATCCTGACGAATTGACGGTGTTTCTCGGTTAAAAATTCGACGCCTCGGGCTGAAAGCGACTCCGATATATACTTTAGCTCTCCCTCCTCCCCGTTACCGATCAGAAGGGAGGGCGTAACTGATTCGGTCATAACCCTATTATATGAAAGAATTATTTTATTGATACCGAATTGTCGCCCTCTGAAAGTTTCCCGAGCGCTTTGCAGGCCGCCACGCGCTCCGCGATCTTTTTGGATTTTCCCGCGCCGCTGCCGACCAGTTCGCCGTCGATATACGCATGCGCCACGAACCCGTTAAGCAACGCGCCGCCGTCAGCCTCTTTACTGATTATTTCGGCGCGGAGCGCGCGTTTGGCGGCGTATTCGTAAAACTCGGATTTAAAGTCGTTACCGACAGAACCGATTTTACCGTTCAACGCGGAATTAAGTTCCCTTAATACGAACCGGCGCGCTTCGTCTATCCCGCCGTCCAGCATGATGGCTCCCACGCACGCCTCGAAAACGTCTTCTTTTACGTTATCGCTCGCCACGACTTCGCCAGAAGCCTTGCCGTTGCCGTGCAGGACGTATCCGATAATACCGATACGTTCAACCGCCTCTTTCAGCGTCGCGCCCGACACCACGCCCGATTTAAACTTGGTTAAAAAACCTTCGTCCTTGTCCGGGAATTTATCGATAAGCTCCGTGCTGACTATCATTCCGAGTACGGAATCGCCCAAAAACTCCAGTCTTTCGTATGAAGAATGCGATTTATGCTCGTTCGCGTAAGACGAATGGGTCAATGCCGCGTCCAACAGCGACAGGTTCTTGAACTTATACCCTAATTTTCCCTCCGCCTCCGAGAGCGCGTTTCTGCGTTCAGGCTTCACGGTCTTCGCCCTCCGCAAGCGAAAGCGCCTGAAGTATCGCCGCGGAAACGGACTTCGCCTTCGACGAGCCGTGCGCCTTAACGACCACTTTCTCCAGCCCCAGCATCACCGCGCCGCCGTAGGCGTTGTAATCCATCGTCGTTTTCAGCGATTTGAGCACGGGCTTTAACATGAAGTATCCGACCTTGGCTCTCAGCCCGCCGTTCACGATGCCCTCTTTCAACAGCGTCATGAACGCGAGCGCCGTGCCCTCGCAAGCCTTCAGCGCGATATTGCCGCTGAAACCGTCCGAAACCACCACGTCGTAATCGCCCGATAGTATCTCCCTTGCTTCCATGTTCCCGACGAAATTCAGCTTCTCGTCCGCCTTGATCGACGCGAACGCGGAACGGGTGAGGTCTGTTCCCTTTTTATCCTCTGTCCCGTTTGAAAGCAGTCCTATTCTCGGATTTCGGATACCCAGACTGCGTTTTGCCATATCAGAGCCGAGTACCGCGAAATTATACAGCATTTCGGGTTTGCACTCCGAATTGGCGCCGCAGTCCACCATTATCACCCTGCCGCCCTTGACCGTAGGCAGTACGGGCGCTAACGCCGCGCGCAATACTCCGGGTTTTCTTTTCACCAGAAGCGTCGCCGCGGTCAGGACTGCGCCCGTGCTTCCCGCAGAAACGTACCCCCTCGCATCGGGATCGGAATTCAAGACGTAAAATCCCTTGACCAGCGAGGAATTTTTCATCTTTCTGACCGCCTCCACGGGGGCCATGTCGTTGGTGATGACGTCGGGGGCTTCGACCACTTCGACGCGCGCGGAATCGAAAGAATATTCCTTCAGCAGCGCGTTTATCTCGTCCGATTTACCGGTTAAGACGACCTTAAACCCCTCTCTTTCGGAAAGAGCGTTCACGGCGCCCGATACTATCTCGCGGGGCGCGTTATCCCCGCCAAAAGCGTCGACAACAATTTTCATGATCTTTTTCCTTAAAAAAATAATGGGAAGCCAACGGCTTCCCGACGAATCAGTCTTCTTTCTTTTCCTTGGGAACTACAACCTGTCTGCCGTTGTAGTAGCCGCAATTCGGACAAACCCTGTGGCTGAGTATCTGAGTATGGCACTGCGGGCACTCCGCCAGATTGGGAGCGGTCAGCTTCCACTGAGCGAAACGCGTGTTTCCTCTCTGCTTCGACACTTTACATTTAGGTACTGCCATGTTGCACCTCCTATCTTTAACGTAGAAATTCTATCAAGCCCGTTTATTATATACAATTAAAAACGGGTTGTCAAACGATTTTTCCTATTTACGGATATTCCCCGCCTTTTCGGCAAGTTCCTTGGCGTCGCGCGCGATAACCAGTTCCTCGTTGGTCGGAATTACGACGACTTTGACCTTGGAACCGGGCTTATGCAATTCTACCGGACCCTTAGCCGAGAATCCCGAAGAATTCTTTTCAAAGTCGAAATCGACGCCGAACACCTCGAGTCCTTTCATTATAAGTTCGCGGGCAAACGGAGAATTTTCGCCGATACCGCCGGTGAACACGATACAGTCGAGTCCGCCCATAGCGGCGACGTAAGAACCGATGTATTTCCTGACCCTGTAAGCGAACATGTCGAACGCCAGCTTGGCGCGCTCGTCGCCCTTGGCGCAAAGCGCGGTCAGATCCCTGCAATCGGAATACCCGGCGATACCCTGGAATCCGCATTCCTTGTTCAGATAAGTTACTATCTCGGAAGCGGTCTTTCCTTTCTGCTCCGCTAAAAATCCTACCGCCGCGGCGTCGATGTCGCCGCTCCTGGTACCCATGACCATGCCTTCGAGAGGAGTCAGTCCCATGCTCGTGTCCACGCACTTTCCGTCGACGACGGCGGCGAGCGAAGAACCGTTGCCGAGGTGGCAGGTTACGACCTTGGAGCCTTTGAAGCCGAGGTATTTCACCGCTTCGCCCGAAACGAATTTATGCGAAGTTCCGTGGAAGCCGTACTTCCTGACGCGGTATTTTTTATAGTCCTCGTATTTTATCGCGTACATATAAGCGTATGCCGGCATGGTGGAATGGAACACGGTGTCGAAAACCGCGACGTTGATCTTGTCGGGCATAAGCTTTAAGCAACTGCGTATGCAACCGATGTTGGCAGGCATGTGCAAAGGTCCCAGCACCGTGTTACGGTCGCAAATCTTCAGCACCTCGTCGTCGACTATGACCGAAGAAGTGAAATCCTCGCCGCCGTGGAGAACCCTGTGCCCTATCGCGCCCACTTCGTCCATAGAGGCGACCACTCCCTTTTCGGGATCGGTCAGCGCTTTCATGACCATTTCGAAGGCTTCCGTATGATCGTTGATAAGGCGTTCGACCACAATGGTCTTGTCGGAAGCGCCTATCACGTCCTGCTTCAGCTTTCCCGTAAGTCCGGTACCTATCTTTTCGACGATGCCTTTGCCTATCGTCGATTCGTCCGTCGTATCGATGACCTGATACTTCAGCGACGAACTTCCCGCGTTCAACACCAGTATTTTCATTTTATCACCTGTTCCGTAATGTCGTATTATGGATTATTTTGTAGCTGAAGCTACCGATTATTATTGCAAAGTGGTAATTGCGACGACGCCCACGACGTCGGCAACGCTGCATCCGCGCGACAGGTCGTTTACTGGGCGGGCAAGACCCTGACAAATAGGTCCGATAGCGTCGACGTTACCGAAACGCTGAACGAGTTTATAACCTATGTTACCGGACTGAAGGTCGGGGAAGACAAGTACGTTCGCGCTGCCGGCGACTCTGGAGCCGGGCGCCTTTATCGCGGCGACCTTGGGAACGATCGCGGCGTCGAGCTGAAGTTCGCCGTCCACGTCGAAATCGAGATCCGTTCTGGCTTTCAGAGCCTCGGTCGCGGCAACGACCTTTGCCACGTTGGGGTGGGATGCGGAACCTTTTGTCGAGAATGAAAGCATCGCCACTTTGGGAATTTTGATACCCGCTATATCCTTTGCCGATTCCGCGGAAGCTATCGCTATGTCCACGAGCTGTTCGGCGGTGGGATCGGGAATGACCGCGCAGTCGCCGTAAACCATTGCGCCGTCGTCGCCGTAGGGGGAACCCTCGGGAAGTCCCATTATGAAGCAACCGCTGACGGTCTTGATTCCGGGGCGGGTCTTGATTATCTGAAGCGCGGGGCGGAGTACGTCGCTGGTGGCGTTGACGGAGCCGGCTACCATGCCGTCTGCGTCGCCGCTTTTGACCATCAGGCAACCGTAGTACAGCGGATTCTTGACCCAGATTTGCGCCTTTTCTTCGGTCATGCCCTTTTCCTTTCTGAGTTCGTACAAAAGGCTTGCGTATTGATCGGCTTTCTCGCTGGTGGCGGGATTTACTATCTCTATGCCGCTGAGGTCCGTGTCGCCCGCTTTTGCCCATATGACGCGCTCGTCGCCCAGAAGCGTTACTTTGGCGATTTTTTCACGCGTTATGATCGCCGCCGCCTGAATTATACGGATCTCTTCACCTTCCGCCAGAACGATGTGTTTATCCAGCTTTTTTGCGCGTTCGATAATCGATTCCATTATTTTGGACATATCAGCCTCCAAATACATCTTGATTTTCGGTAATTTCGGTATATAATTATATATGACCTATAGTATATTACTACTATAGCGCGCATAAAATCAAGTAATTTACCAAATTTCGGGAGCGATATGAAGATAACTGCGATAATATGCGAATATAATCCTTTGACTAACGGACACGCCGAACACCTTAGGCGTGCACGGGAAGAAACGGGCGCGGACACGATACTCTGCGTGATGAGCGGCAGCTTCACACAGCGCGGAGAAGCCGCCGTCGCCGATAAATACATGCGCGCGGAACAGGCGATATACGCCGGCGCCGACATCGTCGTCGAACTGCCCACGATCTATGCCGTTTCGCCGGCGGACAACTTCGCATACGGCGCGATCAAAACGATTTCGGCGTTTCCCGACGTCCACTACCTAAGTTTCGGTTCCGAATGCGGCGACCTCGACGCGATAAAGCGAGCGGCAAACTTTCTCGCAAACGAACCCGAGGAGTTTAAGGAAGTATTGAAGCTGAACCTGAAAAACGGACTGGCGTACCCGAAAGCGAGAGCGGAGGCGCTGAAAACTTATGCCCTCTCACATCCCGAATATTCGGAGCTAACCGACATTCTCGACGCGCCCAACAATACTTTAGCCATCGCATACGCCGTACAGATATTAAAGGCTGGACTGGACATCGAACTGCATACGATAAAGCGTCTCGGAGGCGGTTACGATTCCACCGACATCGACGTAGACTTTCCCTCGGCTTCGGCGGTACGCGAAGCGTTCAGGCGCGGAGAGATAAATAAAATCGCCGCCGCTGTTCCCAAAAGCGTACTCGGAATGCTCTCCGTATGCACGCCGCAGGGCGATACTCTGGGGGATATGGAGCTGTTCAAGCTGAAGAGCATATCGGGCTACGACCTCGAAAATTATTACTGCGTCACGGGCGGCATACATAACCGACTTAAGATAGCGGCAAAGGACTCCACCGACATCAACGAGCTTTTGGAAAAAGCCAAGACCAAGAGTTTCACCATGGCGCGCCTGAAAAGGATATGTCTGTACGCGCTGTTCGACATAACCAAACAGGACTGGACGGACGCGCTGAACGCGCCGCCCTACGTCAATATCCTCGCCATGAAAAAAGACAGGCGCGACATCCTCAGCAATCTGTCTTTGGGTTGCAAAAACGTTTTGACGCGCTATTCCGACGTCAATCGCGTGGACAAAAGCCTCAGAAAGTTCATAAAACTCGACTTTTCTACGCAGGGAACATTGGAGATAATCAACCGCTCGGGCGTATTCTCCAAAAAGATGCTGTTGATCTGAATAAGTACTAAAGGAATATCGCCGCCACGGCGCTTGCCGCGGCATAGGTAAAAATCGTCTGGGCGACTTTCAGCAAAAAGAAGGTACTGCCCTTGACGCCCGCCTCGCCCAAAAAGAACATCGACTGCATCTGCACGGACATTCCGCCGAAAGACACCAGCGCCGCAATAAGCGGCGCCGTTTGTTTTATCGGCAGTCCTCCCGCCAACGATTTGATCCCGTATGTTATTTCGACGAACCCCGCGACGAAGCCTTCGCCCGCGCCTGCGGGAATACCCAACGCTTCTGCGGCTCTCCCCGCGATGTTTACGATTCCCGTTTCGCTCAGAAGCTGAATCGCCACGTTGAATAGTATCATGCACGCAGCAACGGTCAGCGCAGCGGACACGGTGTTGCCGAGCGCTTCCCTGAAAGCTTTGACCGCGTTCAGGCGTTCGGAAGATTTTACTTCGCTAAATGAATAAGCGGGTTTATTCAGCCTGACGAACACCGCGCCGTTAATCACGCTACCCAGAACGTGCGCCAGCATTATCAGCGCTCCCGCTCTGAAATCGCCCAGAAGTTTCACGCCCACGCTGCCCAGTATGAACAACGGTCCCGCCGTCGATCCGAACGCCAATATCCCCGTCAGCGCTCCGTCGTCGATACAACCGCATTTTTTCAGTTCGGATATCGTTTTTGCGCCTATCGGATACCCTGATATCAGACTTACGGCAAAGACGTACCCTCCCGCGCCCGTGGTCGAAAACAGGCGCTTCGCGGGTTTAGAGAGCAGTTTGAACAATATCTCCGCGCTCCCCGAAAGCGTCATGAACGAGGTCGCGAACGCAAACGGTACGAGCGACGGCATTACGCTTCCGACGAACAGTTCCCAGCCGCGGTATGCCGCCCCGAGATACGGTTCGGGCTTTACGGCGATCAGTATTAGCGCGGCGGAAAACAGCGCGCAGCTAAAATACCTCTTAATTTTCGACACTATAAACGATATTCCTTATCCGCGCGGAAAATGATTTTAAAATCCGACAAGACAAACAAAACGACCGCCCGAAGGCGGTCAAAGGTTAAGTTAATGCGGTACTATTCCAGCGGAAGCAGGCCGCCGTTATATATGCCGATAAAGTATTTCCCCGAAGTCGAGGAATACATCGAAGCCGAAGTTCCCGACGAACTGTTCAGCGCGTTAGATGAAACCTTTGTATAGTTGGAACTGCCGCCCGTGGTCTTTGTCAGCGTTTCGTAGCGATTGGTCGGCACGTTCACCGTGATCTTGACGGAATATCCGACGTAATCGGTGCCTATATCGATCTCGTAGAACCCGTCCTGACCCGTTGTGGCGGTCACGGTAACGTCGCGCTCGCCCGTTTTAGAGAATACTGCGGTCACGGTTATGCCCGAAAGCAACCTGTCGCGCCTCAGTTCGACGTTGGGATTTTCTTTGTCGGTCGTATAATAGATATACCCCGCTATTTTGTTCACGCCCTCGAGTTTCGAGTTCGAAACCTGAAAGTTCTCCGCCTGGAATTCTCTAAGCGTATAATCCGATTCGGTGGACGAAGTATACCTTGCCTGTTTGTATTCGACGCCTCTGACAGCCCTTAAATAAACCGTCGGCGTCCACGACGAAACGCCGTACTTGACGACGCTGGTACCGCTGGTAACGCCCGTTCTGTTGTATCCGTCCAGCATAGGATGGGCATTGCCCTGCGTGCCCACGCTGGTATAATCGGAGCCGTTCACGGTATACAGATACCAGTCGAGTACAGCCTTGTCCGCCGCAAGAGAAGCGTTGTCGAAAGCCTGGGCATAACTCGTTTTGGTACTGAAGGTTTCTTTAAAATTCAGATACGCAACGTTTTCCTTGATATCGAGATAGTGCGCCGAATCTCCCGTATCCAGGAAGGTTACGTTTACCTTACCATCGGAAGTGGTAACTTCGATGCCGGAGTAATTGGTATTGTCGTACTCGTAATACTTTTCTCTGCCCTCGACAAGGTCGAAAACGACGCCTTGCGATGCGAGCTTTACTATTAGTTCGGAAGAATATTTCAGTTGCGAACCGACGGTCGTCTGTTCGCGGTAATCCACCACCGTGTTTATTCCCGTGTGCGAAAGATAAGGATTCAACAGATCTATGCGGTTTGCAAGATATACCGCGGGAATCTTTTGCTGTTCGTAAAGCGCGTTCAGATAATCCGCCGCGGACAATGCGAGCACCGCGCCCGTTCCGACGCCTATGAACCTGACTTCCATCATATCTTTACTGCCGATACCGAGATCGGAGGAGTCCACCTTCAGCCATTCCGCGACGAAAGCCTCGGTCAGGTTATAGGACAGTCCGCCCTCGCCCTGAGTGACTCCGTTGACGTCCTGATAGCTCATCTTTGCCGAAGAGTACACTTTGGAAGCGACGTTACTGTAGGTATCGTCGGCAAAGTTTTCGTAATGGAAAACGCCGATATTAAACTCGGAACGGTTCCACATATACGCCAGATCGTTGTTACCCAAACTGTTCAAAAAGGTTTCCGCATAACTCGAAGTCACGTCCGAGTTGTAAAGCGCGGTATCCAGCTTGAGTCCGGTTTTTTCGGCGTAGTCGCTAAGTCCGTGGAACACCACGACCGTCGGACGGTTCCTAAGATAAGTTCCCATCCATTCGAGGGTAAGCGAGTAATCGGGAAGACCCGTGGGAACGGCAATTTCCGAGGGAATTTCAACAACGTAATTTCCGTTAACGGGGGAATTATCTTCGTCTTTTACGCACGAAGCCAAAGCGATCGCGGACGTAGCTGCCACCGCAATCGCGATCAACGCTAAAACTGATTTTTTTAAAATTCTGGATTTCATGATCTTTAGCCTTTTCGGTATCCGGACGTGTCTTGCGCATATCCACGCGCGTATATGATATTATATAATATAGTTATGTGAATATCAAGGAATTTTTTTCTGATTGCTTACTATGCACTCAATACCACTCAATTTGGCTCACCTCTAAAACCACTTCGTGGTCGGTCGGTATCGCGGTCGGGTTTTGGTACCACTCAATTTGGCTCACCTCTAAAACAACAGATAATAAAATCTTCGGGATTTTCGCGTTTTGGTACCACTCAATTTGGCTTACCTCTAAAACAAACGCGCCATATATGCCCAGCGTCCGCAAGTTTTGGTACCACTCAATTTGGCTCACCTCTAAAACTAGCGGGATTCGCGTAATACTTATCTACAAGTTTTGGTACCACTCAATTTGGCTCACCTCTAAAACCAAAGTCGCGCATATACTTGCGGTCGACGGGTTTTGGTACCACTCAATTTGGCTCACCTCTAAAACGATACGATCGGAATTTATCAGGTAGCACAAGTTTTGGTACCACTCAATTTGGCCACCTCTAAAACCTACGAAACGGAGTAAAAATATATGTTTAGTTTTGGTACCACTCAATTTGGCTCACCTCTAAAACCTCTTAAACTGGGCGAACGTAATCAGTGATGTTTTGGTACCACTCAATTTGGCTCACCTCTAAAACTTTTAAGTCCGCGATCCAGTCGGCAACCAGGTTTTGGTACCACTCAATTTGGCTCACCTCTAAAACAGTATTTCCGCGCTCGATCTTTAAAAACCGGTTTTGGTACCACTCAATTTGGCTCACCTCTAAAACGTTTTATACCGCGCTCATGCGTTCTATACGGTTTTGGTACCACTCAATTTGGCTCACCTCTAAAACTGTCGTTGCTTTCAATGAGCTGATTGTTCAGTTTTGGTACCACTCAATTTGGCTCACCTCTAAAACAAAAGGACGCGCCTTGCTGACGAAAAAGGAGTTTTGGTACCACTCAATTTGGCTCACCTCTAAAACAAAAGGAAACGACGACACCAAAGACGCTACGTTTTGGTACCACTCAATTTGGCTCACCTCTAAAACCTGCTATCAATATTACACTTCCGTAGCTTGGTTTTGGTACCACTCAATTTGGCTCACCTCTAAAACCGAGTAAATAGAGTCCCTTAGCGTCGATCAGTTTTGGTACCACTCAATTTGGCTCACCTCTAAAACAGGTGGAGGAAAATCCGATAGTTACAAAAAGTTTTGGTACCACTCAATTTGGCTCACCTCTAAAACAACAGATAATAAAATCTTCGGGATTTTCGCGTTTTGGTACCACTCAATTTGGCTTACCTCTAAAACAAACGCGCCATATATGCCCAGCGTCCGCAAGTTTTGGTACCACTCAATTTGGCTCACCTCTAAAACTTGGAGATTATACTAATGATAATCAATTGCGTTTTGGTACCACTCAATTTGGCTCACCTCTAAAACGCTTTTTATACAACATCTGCTCCTCGATCGGTTTTGGTACCACTCAATTTGGCTCACCTCTAAAACCGTTTATGCCAATACTCGATTATTTTAACAGTTTTGGTACCACTCAATTTGGCTCACCTCTAAAACCGGCAAACGTCGATAAACGCGAACGTGTAGTTTTGGTACCACTCAATTTGGCTCACCTCTAAAACTTCGACTTTCTGCATCGACCGCTTTATCGAGTTTTGGTACCACTCAATTTGGCTCACCTCTAAAACGCTGCTCTTTTAACTGCAACGCCTTTGTTTGTTTTGGTACCACTCAATTTGGCTCACCTCTAAAACACCCAGTACGCAAGAGGAAGCGCGTCCAGTGTTTTGGTACCACTCAATTTGGCTCACCTCTAAAACCGTAAAGCGTGGCGACCGCAAGATCGTTGCGTTTTGGTACCACTCAATTTGGCTCACCTCTAAAACAAATGTTCCCGACGACCTCGCAATGATCGTGTTTTGGTACCACTCAATTTGGCTCACCTCTAAAACCTTTATCAAGATTGAAGAACCCGGTCAGTTGTTTTGGTACCACTCAATTGGGCTCACCTCTAAAACCGATGACTTGGTCAACGTGCAGGACGCGCGGTTTTTGTACCACTCAATTTGGCTCACCTCTAAAACGTTTCTGCTTATCTTTAAGCTCCTTGGCCTGTTTTGGTACCACTCAATTTGGCTCACCTCTAAAACTTTTGAACTTGTCGTAAATGTCGGGGTTGAGTTTTGGTACCACTCAATTTGGCTCACCTCTAAAACTTGTAAAACACCCCAGTAAATTCATTCTTTGTTTTGGTACCACTCAATTTGGCTCACCTCTAAAACAGAACTTGACGACATAGCGGAAAGAGAAATGTTTTGGTACCACTCAATTTGGCTCACCTCTAAAACTCAGCGAAATTATACGTTGCATTGAATCATGTTTTGGTACCACTCAATTTGGCTCACCTCTAAAACTTTATATATTGCATTAATTGTACACGCGCAGTTTTGGTACCACTCAATTTGGCTCACCTCTAAAACCAAGGACGCAGAGGAAATACAGTTTTCCGAGTTTTGGTACCACTCAATTTGGCTCACCTCTAAAACGGTGAGAAGTTCCCGAATTATACAACGAAGGTTTTGGTACCACTCAATTTGGCTCACCTCTAAAACTCGTTGATACGCCGAAATAGTCAAGCGTGAGTTTTGGTACCACTCAATTTGGCTCACCTCTAAAACAAGAAAAGCCGTGTTCGTTTATATACTTTTGTTTTGGTACCACTCAATTTGGCTCACCTCTAAAACCTCTAATTTGAGAAAAAAATCAGTTTCAGAGCCAGTTTTGCCAAAACTCTGTGCCAATGAGTGGGTTTTTATTTTATCACCGCAAACAGGTCCTTGTCAACAAACAACTTCTTTTCATTATCAAAACGCTTACCATATTTATTGTTTTCCAAAAAAACAAATCTTGTTTCGGTAGCCGATATTTCCTTTGTTAATTCGGATAATTCTTTATCACTCAGAAAACTTTTACAATTTACCGCGATAATCGCTTTGTATATTTTTAAAGCTGCGTTTGCTCGTAAAAAGTTTGATAATTCGAGAATATCGGTCTGCGAGGATAACCCAATTCCAAAGCATTTCAGGCATTCTCTAAATGGGGGAACTCTATTGTTGTTTAGATCAAAAGTATTTTCTATTATTAAGTTTTCAAGTTGCAACGCAAATTCACTTGCCGCTTTGTTGAATTGATTATACTTTATTGTATCAGACATCACGTCCTTTTCCAAATATTTGTAAAGATTGTTTTGTATATTTTTATCTCTTACGTCAAACAAAAAAGGGTTATAAATCACCAAAATATCCTTACTTAAATCTAACGGTGTTTTTCCGTCAACTATAATTAACTCTTTAACATCGGAAATGACACCACTGATTTCACGCAATACAGCCCTAAAAAAACTCCTGTCTAACAATTCAAGTGTAATGAACTCGTAATTTTCACATATTATGTCCTCTTCGATTCTTAATAGCTTTATTATCATAATATCATTAATGTATCGATAGTATCCGCCACAGTAAAATCGATATCTCCACAAAAAATATTCATTGAATCAAACTGTTTTTCAGTAACAGTCAAGCACATTACACTGCCTTCTTTCGGGCACATTTTAGCAATGCGATTTTTTACCAGATCCAAAGAAGTTCTGTTAAATATAAGCTTTGAATACACCGACTCTTGTAACATTATAAAGCCCTCTTTTACCAGATTGTTCCTGAACGAACGATAATCTTTACGTTCTTTCGAAGTTAACGTTGGCAAATCAAAAAACAATATTAATCGCATTACCCTATAATTCATATAGTTTCATGTCTGTTAAAGCATCGTTATTTAAAGCGTCGATAACACTCTAAACAGCCTTTTTAATTGCGTAAGACAATATTACCTCCTGACCGTCGTATTTTACTTTTTTAGCCGTCAAAGTTACGAGATCAAGCTTAATTTCCGCAGAAAATCCTTCATTTTTATGCAGAAATACATATTCGTCAACTATCGGCCTAAACGGTTCTATTAAATCACACGACAAATTAAAATAATTATATTCATTGTTATGCTTTATTCCTATTTGTGTAAGACAACCATTCAAAATCACCTCCCTATTGATTGCAGATAATAATATGGCATAACCATAGTTTAATGCCGTATTAATAGAAGAATTTAGTTCTCTGGTAAAATCTGAACCGAATAAAGAACGAAAATATACTTTTGCCGCTAAGCCCTCTCTGTTGGACTCATCTCCGGTTAAAATATCTTCCGACATTTTTTTTAATTCGTTTGCCTGCAGTAAAAACCCGTTTCTTTCCAAAACCTTTGCTTGATTATTAATTTTAACAAAAATAATTTTTTTGAACGCCTCAAACTTTAATTGTTTAGTCCATGTGTTTTGTAAAGCGATTTTTTTAGAAGAATTGTATTGTCCGTAATATGGACACAATTCACCGTAAGGATTCTTTTTTTCGTCACAAAAGACGACCCTTATCTTATTCTTTGCCAACTCGCATAAAGTATATGCGGTAATTGTAGCTTGGGTGGTGGATAACATAAGTGTATCGATTTCTCCCAAATGAATCATTTTAATTGATTCACCATGTACGACCAAGTAACCGTTTTTGCAACTTAGTTTACTCACGCTGTCCACCACCACTATTCTCCAACCCATTTAAATCTTTTTCTTCTCCTCCCAAAATCCCGTAACGGAACGGTTTATTACGGTCAGGTCTTTGACGTTAAGATTAGGTCTTTGATATCTGCCTGCGGAAGAATCTTTGACGCAAACTTTTTCACCGTCGACTTCGGCAACGATTTCGGACAAGTTTTCACAACCGCCTCTGACCGCCGACAATAGTTTTTTGATAAATATCTGTTGGTCGCCCCGGGTCTGCGAATCTTTTGCTTCGGCAAACGGCAATGCATCGAAACCGCCTTTGACATAAAATTCTTTAAGTTTTTCGCCCAAAGCCCTGTACAGCGGAAACTGTTCCGAATACAGGTTGTCTATAATATGTTCGATGAACCTTTTCAGACCGGGAACGACTTTATCGCGCATGCTTTCGTCGAGTTTCTTCTTTTTCTTTGCCGCTCTCATTACGGCAGCTACGCTCTGTTGCCAGCCCGGATAAGCGGTGGTATCGGATCCGATTTCTTCCGCAAAAATATAATTATCGTTTATCTGAACCGCGCTTTTCAGTTCCGTCGCAGACACAAAATAGCATAGATGCCCGTTATAATCTATAAGCTGGTTCTTGTATATTTTCATCTTTTCGACGACAAGCGGGTCTTTGGTTACTTCTTTAAGATATTCTTTTTCCCTGTTATTGGCGGCAACAACAGCGGGAATACCGATAATTCCGACTTTATTTTTGTGTTTTTCGGTAAACTCAGCAACTACGGCGTATATGTCGTTTTTGCTGTCATAACCGCCATAACTTGCCGGCGGCAAAGCCTTTTTTTCGCCCGACGGCGTCATACGGAAAAATTTCGGACTGAGATTTGCTTTCGCTTCGCTATAATTCTGATTGTAAAACTGAGCGCTTGCAACCTTTTCGATCTTTTTACTGATAAGGCAATCGTTCCTCGCAAGATTCGCTTTGACTTTATATAGAATTTCATCGTCCCAAACGACCTCTCCGCCTTCCGTGATCCGTCCGCGCGTCTCGGTTCTGCCGCTTTCGTCGCATGAAACAGTTTCTTCCGTCCTGAAATTCAACGTCATCATATCGACAATGACGCCGTAAAGTAGCTTTTGATCGCTCTGATTTTGCGTCCGCGCTACGGAGGCGTTTAAAAACCTCGTGTTTCTGTATTCGCGTATATTCATTTTTACGGTTCTGTCCGTAAACTGTCCTATAACCGCGGCAATGTAAGCGTCTTTTGCGTGATGTCGGTCGTTCAGTTCTCTGATTTTATGGAATCCCACCGCCCTTTTAAAATCTTCAGACAATCCTGCGTTTACGGCTGAAACAACATGTTCCGATGCTGTATGAGAGACGTTACCGTATACCTGTTCGAAAATATTGGCGGCTTCCTTGACAGTCTGCCTCGTTTCGACCAGTTGTCTGGCTATAAATCCCTCTATATCTTCGTCGTGCCACTCGCTTCTGATCAAATTTTCATATTTTTTCGCGCCGATAAGTTTGCTCTTTTTCAGCATTTTCCAGAAAGGCGCCATCTTTTTAATAGTTTCCCTATCCAATACGTTATGATCGGCTTTGTATTGGTTTGCGTCTCTCAATACCAAAACCCTGTTCTCCAGACTGTCGTCCTTAATCAAAGATCTGGGTATAATATGATCAATCTCGCACGCTTTTTTGTCGCACAGTTCGCTTAAAGAAATGTCCTTCCCGGTATACATGCACTTGCCGAGCTGCGAATGCCACAAAAACAGTTTTGTGTCGCTTAATGCGTCGTACTTCTTTTCGGCCTCCAGCTCTTCCAACTTGGAAAGCGCGTTCGTCAGATCCTCGTTGTCTTTTAAATCGCGGTTATTCTTCAAGGATGATTTTATCGTGCTTATCAGTTGTAACAGCCTTGACGGGATACGTGTGCCTTTCTTAGAAACATCTTCTTCGCCCGACGCCCACTCGATATATATCTTTTGGGGGTCCGCCCCGGTTATCCGTACGATTTCGTCGACTACCTTTACCGCTTCGTATATGGATTTTTTTACTGCAGGCGAACAATATGCGGGTAAGATCAGTCGGTCGTACAATTCGGACGGTTTACCGCGTTTCACTTGCGGAGTCGGATTCATTATCTCGCTTAGAGCGAACCTTTTGTCCCAGCGAATCTCCGACAAAGTCAGCGTATCGCCGCGCATAAGTTCAATTACACTCCGTTTGCCTGACATAGTCTCGGCGTAAATGCCGTCTAAAAGTTTTTCCGAGAATCTGCCCCAGCCGCTATAATTCAGCGAAGCGATATTCTTGATGTCTTTTTCCGTATACTCGCCGCTCTCGATTTGCGCTTTAAAAATGTTGTTTAACCTTTTAATGCGCGTTTTCACATCTGAGAATACCGTATTTGTAAATACGGCTTTTTCGTATAGACCAATATGCGCTTCAGAAAACTTTGAGCCCAGTTTGCGCCGAAAATCACGCCTTGACTTTAAAACGTTTGCAAACTTTCCATCATCTCTGAAACCTGTTATGTCGTCCGCGTTTACCAACGGAACGAGTCCGAAAGCGTTAATGTATTCCGCAATGTCTTTTGCCTTAACTTCGGCTTTTGCAGACTCGGAACAAAACAGATCGCGATAAACGGCTTCCTTCACCTTTTGATCTATTCGGCGTCCGCCTATTTTTATCGCGTTAAGTTCGTCAAGCACGACGTACTCCGAATATAAAAAAGAGTTCTTGGGCAAAACGTGCAGATCTTTAAATACGGAACAATAATTCGTCAGCTTGGAAATAAACTTTTCTTCGGCATATTCGTATTCGACTTTTTCCTCGAAATTCCATGGATACACTCTACCCTCGATTTTTTTATCGTACCAGTTGAACGGGCTTTCGGGATTAAGTACCCCGACGTAATACGGACGTCGGAAAGTCAAAAGTCGCCTGATTTTGTCGGCGTTTTCCTTAAGCGTCTGATAATATTCGCCCTGGTTTTCAAGTATCCTGTTAAGTTCTTTTAAATGAAGTTGATACGGAATCTCCCCGTTGCTTTTCAGATTGATCTTTGGTAACAGCGTTCTTTCCTTGATTACTTCGGAAAGTTTAATATAATCTGCGTCGGTCTTTAACGCTTCTTCGTCGCCGTATCTGTCCAGCAAATCTTTTATCTTCTTGGTTATCCTTTCGGCATCGGTTTTATTGTCGTTCTTGCCCTTTTCTTTCATTTTCGACGGATGCTTCAGATAGTTAGAATAACATATTAACTCTTTCGACTTGGGAAACGCCGTAAAAAACGCTTTATATTCTTCGCGTGAAACCGGCAAAACGTATTTTTTCATCAGTTTCTTGACTAATTCCAGATCCTCTGCGTGAGTATCGTAGCGAGCGGTCATGGCTTCGGAAACAAAAGTGTGAGACTCCATTATCTCTCTGAGGATCAGTTTGGAATAAATAGTTTTTAATTCCGATACGATCGACGCCTGTGCACCGTATTTTTCGAGCGCTTCGGCTATCTCGTTGTCGGCTGTTTCATCCGCAAAAGTTATTTTGGAAGCGGGTTCGCTTTCGTCTTTATCTTCCGAAGCAATTAACTTTAATACGTCAAATTTATTTCCGAGAAGTGCCGATGCAGTTTCTTTCAACACACCCACGCTTTGCTTGTCCGTACTTAAAGCGGCGATACGTTTGAGTTTATCGAAATATTTTAAGGATTTGTCGATGACGATCTTCTCGAATTCTTTTAATACGCTCGACCCGAGTCTGGGATAAAAATCGTTTGCGTCGGTTTCGGTATAAATATTAAGGGTTTCGGCGATAAGACCGTCGGTATAACCGCACTCCGCTTCGATATCGCTCTCGTACAGAAAGTTCCCTCGATATTTTACGATATGGTGTATTGCAAGATATACGGCGCGTATATCGGCTTTTCCCGGGTTTTCAATAAGATCACGCCTTAAATGATAAATCGTTTTATATTTTTTATAAAAATCTCTGTCAGTAAGTCCGCCTCCGTCAAAAAGATTGTATTTTGAACGTCTGCCGAACTCGTCGCCGTGCTTAAGCATACTTTCGTCCATTCGTATATAAAACGATTCGTCTTGCTTCAAAACATCGTCCGCCATCAGTTCCCGAAGCAGTCTGACCCTTTCGCGCCTGCGCTCCAGCCTTCTCCTGGCACTCCTTTTCATTCTACGATCGCTGGCAGGTTTTCCCTCTTCAAAGAGTCTTGTACCATAAAGCCGTTTCCCGGATATTTTGACGATATCGAAGTTATCGTTTATGACTGCCCAACCTACGCTGGTACTGCCTAAATCCAGTCCTATCGAATAATTACCGATATTTTTTGATTTTTTCATATTGACATCCTCCGTCAAGCGTGTTATCATATGTTCACCACTCAATTTGACAAGCCAAGTTAAAATAAATGTCAAACTGAATTAGCCTTCGGGCTCGGTCGCCGCGCGGCGGCCTTTTTTTATCCGTCAGAAATATTTCGTATCTTTCCGCCTTTTTATTAAACTTAGTCAAATTCGGAAATTAAAAATATTCTATCATATCAAAAATGGCTTTACAATACCTAATCAACGGTTTTTTACGGCTTAGCCTCAGATGTACATATTTCGACACATTTAATATTTCAAGTCACTTTATAGATGACGTATAGCAAACTACTTTGAGTAAAATCGCATTATTTAAAACTCACTTATACATTACAATTCTATTATAATTCATACCGAATCAGTGGAATAAATTGATTTCGGTGAGGCGTTATGGTATAATATTCGGGATTATGACGGATATTGTGTTGAGCGGAGCGGAGATAGTTGCCAAAACGCTTCGGAATCTGAATATCGACACCGTTTTCGGTTACGCGGGCAGCTATGCGATGCCCTTGATCGAAAAATTGCCCGATTTCGGCATTCGGTTCATCGCCCCTACTTCGGAAGGCGCCGCCGCGCACGCCGCCGACGGTTACTACCGCGCTTCGGGCAGAGTCGCCGCTGTCGTAACGACCTCGGGTCCCGGAGCCACAAACCTGGTTACGGGGATCGCCACGGCATATATGGATTCCGTCCCCGTACTGCTGATAACTGCAAACGTACCCACATATAAACTCGGAAAAGACTCCTTTCAGGAAGTTGACATAACCGGCGTCGTTACGCCTATAACAAAGTACGCGCATATCGCAAAAGACATCGAAGAACTGGAATCCGAAGTCAAAAAAGCCTACGCTCTCGCCGTTTCCCACAGAATGGCGCCCACGCTTATCGACATTCCCTTCGACGTGATGACCTCGACATGCCGCTGGCGCGCCCTGCCTGTGCCGGAATATCCGGCAAAACGCTTTGCGCCTTCGGACGCGGAACGCGCGGCAGAACTGATAAACGATTCCTTATCCCCGGCTATACTTGCCGGCGGCGGCGCGTTAGGCTCCGAAAAACTGATCGCCGCGCTTTCCGAAAAGCTGAATTGCCCGATATACACCACCCTCCACGGAATAAGTTCGGGCTACGGCGAAAACCTATACGGAAGTATCGGTTCCTCGGCTCCCGCACGGATAAACAGAAGTTATTTGTCTCACGACCTTATTCTGGCTTTGGGTACCCGTTTCTCGGACAGGATGCACTCAAAATCCAAAAACCGCACAGTTATACATGTTGATTCGGACGCGGCGGAAATCGATAAGACCGTTGTTGCGACGCTCGGCGTCAACGCCGAATGCGCCCCTGTTTTGGAAGCGCTGATCCCGTCGGTAAACGCACGCAATACTATTTTGCCCCCTAAACCGCCTTTCGCCTCAAGACCGAAACCTTTGGAGCGGCTCGCCGCGGCGGCGCTTTCCGCATACGACGGCAACACCGTTTACGCCACCGACGTAGGCAGTCATCAGATCGCGTTTTTACATTCGGTCAGGAACTTAAATCACGATAACATCGTTTCGTCGTTGGGATTGGGCACGATGGGATTCGGGCTTCCCGGACTTATCGGCGCGCTGACGGCAACCGGTAAACGCGGCATCCTCGTTACGGGCGACGGCTCTTTCAATATGAATCTGAACGAACTCGCGACAGCCAAAAGCCTCGGACTGGACATTACGGTCATAGTCGCGAACAACCGCTCGCTCGGAATGATCTACGACATCGAAAAGCGCCAGGGACTAAGCGACAAGCTCGGCTATGCCGTAGACACCCCCTATGTAAACTATGCCGCGCTCGCGCGCGCTTTCGGAGGCTTCGGCAAAAAAGTACCGCTGAAAAACCTGAGTGCGGAGCTAAAAAACAGACGTCAGGGACTGAACGTGTTCGACGTGAATATCAGAGGTTAATATGGAAAAACACTATTTGTCTATGTTGGTAGAAAACAGAGCGGGCGTATTGAGCCGCATTTCCGGACTGATCGCGCGCCGCGGTTATAATATCGAGTCGCTTTCGGTATGCGCTACCGAGGACGACGCCTATTCCAGAATGACCATAGAGATTCTGGGCGACGAAAGGACTATAAAACAAATACGAGCGCAGCTTGCAAAACAGGCGGAAGTCGTCAAACTGAAAGAACTCGACGCCTCCGAAGCGGTGCTCCGCGAACTGTTGTTGATAAAGATCGGCGTGCAAAAATCGGAGATACCCGAAATCGTCGACCTCACTCAGATATATAAGGCAAAGACCGTCGATATAGCCGACGGCGCGATGACGCTGGAGCTTACCGGAAAAGCCGCCAAGCTCGACAGTTTCACCGAAGTATTGAAACCCTACGGCATTATCGAACTGGCAAGGAGCGGATCCTCCGCCCTGGACCGCGGCGCCGTTTCCCTGCGCGACAAAGAATAATGCTCTCCGTACTGGATTCAACGATGCGCGACGGCGCGCAACACAATAAAATCAGCTATTCAGTTGACGACAAATTGGGAATAGCCGATGCGCTGTATTCTCTGGGGATAGACTATATCGAATACGGAGCGCCCGCATTCGACGACGAATGCGCTCTGTTCGAGCGCCGCACCAAGATCCCGCCGTCGGCGTTGGTCGCGTTCGGGATGACCGCGAGAAAAGGCGTGGACCCTGCCTTGGACAAAGGTATTCGCCGCCTTATCGACTGCCGTGCCGAAACGATTACGCTGGTCGGAAAAGCCGATTCCTCCCAGGTAAAATCCGTACTCGGCGTAAGCTGCGAGGAATATCTCGAAAATATTACAAAATCTGTAGCTGAGATTACGAAATCGGGAAAAAAAGTCATATTTGACGCGGAACACTTTTTCGACGGGTTTTTACGCGGAGACGGCTTCGCCGCGAAAGCGTTAAAGTCTGCCGAGGCGGGCGGGGCGTTTATCGTTACACTTTGCGACACCAACGGCGGTTCTTTACCCGATACCGTTTCGGCGGGAGTCAGGGCAGCATTAAACAGCGTTAAAATATCCGTAGGCATACACACTCACAACGATTCGGGGCTAGCGGTGGCGAACACCCTGGAAGCGGAAGAATCAGGAGCCACTCATATCCAGGGTACGCTGCTCGGTTTCGGCGAACGCAGCGGAAACGCCTGTCTTTCGACGCTGATCCCCCTGTTCAACCGACTCGGGAAGCTGCATACCGACAATTTGAAGATGCTGACTCCCGCTTCGAGAGCGGTTGCCGAAATATCCAACATAGCGATACCCGATTCGATGCCGTATATAGGCGACGCGGCGTTCACGCACAAAGCGGGGCTGCATGCGGACGGTGTACTGAAAGCCACCAACACGTTCGAATTCATACCTCCCGAATCGGTCGGGAACGTCAGAAGGCTGGTACTTTCCAAGGAGTCGGGACGGCACCTGGTAAAAGCCAAGCTGAGCGGTATAATTCCCGAGGCGGACGATCCCGACGTGTTCGCGAAAATCTTCAACGCACTGAAAGCGCGCGAATCGGAAGGCTATTCTTACGAAGCCGCGGAAGCCAGTTTTTATCTGATGGCGGCGAGGATCGCGGGCAGAAACGTCGACTTTTTCAAGACAATAGATTATTCGGTAACCGATTCGGCGGACGCCTCCAGCCGCGCGGAGACCACCATTGAAGTTGCGGGCAAAAGACAGATGGCTGTTGCCACCGGCTCCGGACCCGTGCATGCGCTGGACCGCGCGATGAGAAAATGCATGATCGGCTTTTTCCCGGCAATGGACAAGGTTTCGCTGGTTGACTATAAGGTTCGCGTCATCGATCCCAAAAGCGCCACCGGAGCTTCCGTGCGCGTGTCGATAACCACCACCGACGGAAAACGCACCTGGAAAACGATCGGCGTTTCCGGAAACGTCATTCACGCCTCGTTTATGGCGCTTGAGGACTCCTACAGATTTGCGTTGAACGATGATTTTAATCACATATTCGCCTGAAAAACCCGCATCCGAAAAGGTTGCTCTATACGCGCTCAAAGAATTTATGCGCCTTGAAGGCGCACCGGACGCAAACGGCGCGGAATACCTGCATGACGAAAACGGCGCTCCGTATTTTTCGGGTGAGGACATGCCTTACGTATCCGTTTCTCATTCGGGCGATTACGTCGTCGCGGCGGTTTCGCGTTTTCCCGTAGGCATTGACGTTCAACGGCAAAAAAGCATCGATTTCAAATCGGTTTGCAGGCGTTTCGATATTGACGCGTCCGACGAAAAAAGTTTTTATGAAAAGTTTGCCGCCGCGGAAGCCAAAACGAAAGCTCTCCGCACGCCTTTGGCGGAGAGCCTGAAGTCCGATAATTCCGACGTAGCGGTTTTCGGATTTATTCCCGGATACACTTTAGCGCTTTTCGGCGAAGGTACGCCGTTCTTTACTGAGTATTTCCCGGATTAAACCCTGCCGTAACGGTTAAACGTCTTTCTTAAAAAGTCCGCGTCTACGTCTTCCAAAGTGGAAAGCGTGATCCTGAATTCCCAGTTGCCTTCCGCAACGCCGGGAATGTTGATCCTGGTGTCGGAGCCGTATCCCGTTAAGTCCTGCATCGGGAATACGACGGTGTCCGCGGAGGACGCGGAGATCGCTTTTATCATCGCTTTAGTGGATTTGCAGTGTTTGCCGCCGGCACCCCATTCGAATGCGCCCACGTCGATAAAGTCCAAAACGTCATCCCGCGCTCCCTGATCCAGCGAGTACAGCCATCCCAAAGAGGTGTCGTTGTCGTGCGTCGCGGTATAAGCCACAATATTTTTATCGTAATTATACGGTAAATGCGGGTTGTCCTTGGAACCGTCGAAAGCGAACTGTAACACCCTCATTCCGGGGAATCCCGTCTTTTTCAGGTATTCTCTGACGCCGTCGTCGATAATGCCGAGGTCTTCCGCAACGATTTGCGGGTCGGTAACGTGTTTTGCCAGTTCCTCCCAGAGTTTCATACCGGGACCCTTTTCCCATCTGCCTTCCTTGGCGGTTTTTGCCGCGGCGTCCACCGACCAGTATTCGTGCAAGCCTCGGAAATGATCGATCCTCAGCATATCGTACATCTTCAGATTATGTAAAATACGCTTGACGAACCAGTCGTAACCGTGCTTTTCCATGTATTTGTAGTCGTAAAGCGGGTTTCCCCAAAGCTGACCCTCCTTTGCAAAATAATCGGGAGGCACCCCGGCCACGCGCTCGGGTTTCAACTCTTTGTCCAACAGGAAACATTTGGGATTTGCCCACACGTCGGGAGAATTGTAGGAAACGTATATCGGCATATCGCCGAAAATCTCGATACCGCGCGAGTTTGCGTAGCGTTTCAGCTCCGCCCATTGCGAATAGAACAGATACTGTTCGAATTCGTAATAAAGAACGGATTCCTTAAGCTCTTCTTTAATTTCGGCAAGAGCCTGTTTGTCGCGGCGACGGATTTTTGAATCCCATTCGCTCCAATCCTTTCCCGTCTTTTCCCTGATAGCCATATATAGGGCGTAATCGTCGAGCCAGTATGCGTTTTCGCGCCTGAAACTCTCTATTGCTTCTTTCTCGGCGTCTCCGATCCTGGAAAAAGCCAGTCTTAAAGCCCTGCCCTTGTTGTTTCTGACGCCGAAGTAGTCGACGCGGTAGGGCGAATTTATTTTGGCTTCGTTCTTTTCCGCCTCGGTCAAAAGCGCGTCGGGCAGAGAAGAAATATCTATCAGCAAGGCGTTACCCGCAAACGCCGAATACCCGCTGTACGGCGAATTTCCCGGGCCAAGCACGCCTATGGGCAAAATCTGCCACAATTTAAAACCGAGATCGGATATGTAATCGGTAAAAAAACGTGCGACGGCGCCGAAATCGCCCGTACCGTATTCGCCGGGCAGAGATGAAATCGGTAACAATACTCCTGCTTTTCTCATCAGTCCACCTAAAATATCAATATATTATATCGAAAAGGCGGCATAACGCCGCCTTTGATTATTTTTTGAACGGAAAAGGATTTTTAAAGCGCGGATTTGCAAGCGCCTCTCCGATCAGCATCGTTTTCAACAGATTGGCAGCGACGGCGGATGGGTGCTGTTCCTCGGGCGCGAAATTCAAATCGAATACCAGTTCCCTTTCGTTATAATGCTCGTCGCACCCTTCCGTACCGGGTTTAACCGACGTAACCGCTTTTTCCCTTTTTACGAGAGATCCGGGCTGTACGGGATGCGGATGATGAGCAGTGTTTTTCGCTCCGCCGGGGGCGGTACGCCCGGCAGCGCCGGTCAAGGAGCTGCCGGAATTTTCGGGAATTTTCACGACGCCGTTTTCGATACGGTTCATATTACTTCTTCGGCCTCGGAGTTTCGGGAGCCGTCTCGTTCAGTCCGCCCGATATGCCGTTTCTCATAGCCGTATCAGCCTGAATGTTAAGCATATTGTAATAATCCATTACGCCAAGCTTTCCGTTCTTCAACGCTTCCGCCATCGCCCTCGGTACTTCTGCCTCCGCCTTTATGACCTCCGCGCGCATTTCCTGAGTCTTGGCTTTCATTTCCTGTTCCAAAGCCACGGCGAGAGCGCGTCTTTCTTCCGCCTTTGCCTGAGCCACGCGCTTATCTGCTTCTGCCTGATCCATCTGAAGCTGAGCGCCTATGTTCCTGCCGACGTCCACGTCAGCGATGTCGATCGACAAAATTTCGAAAGCCGTGCCCGTATCGAGTCCCTTATCCAGAACTTTTTTGGAAATGCTGTCGGGATTCTCCAGAACTTCTTTGTGTTCCTTGGCGGAGCCTATGGTCGTGACGATACCCTCGCCGACTCTCGCTATTATCGTTTCTTCGCCCGCGCCGCCGATAAGACGGGCGATATTCGCCCTGACGGTCACCCTGGCTTTCGCCCTGAGTTCGATACCGTCCTTGGCTATTGCCGAAATCATCGGCGTTTCGATGACTTTGGGGTTGACCGATACCCTGACCGCGTTCAATACGTCGCGCCCGGCAAGGTCGATCGCCATTGCCGTCTGATTGGTCAATTCGATATTTGCCGAGTGCGCCGAAATCAACGCGTTGACGACCTTGATGACGTCGCCCTTTGCCATATAATGGGTTTCCAAAGTGGCTATATCGATATCCAAACCTGCTTTTTTGCCTGTGATATACGCGTCAACGATCATGGCGACCCGAATCTTTCTGAGGCGCATACCGACCAGTCTCGCGACCGATACCGGCGCGCCTGAAACAAGCGCTCTGAACCAGATGCCGAACGGAACCAACAAGAGCGTCAGCAAAAGCGCCACCGCCGCCAATACGATTAAAACTATTCCCCATGCGGGCATAAGAAATCTCCTCCTGTAATTAAAATGTTTTTATTCCGCGCGTTCCACCGAAACCTGCATCCCGGAGGCTTTGACCACGCGTACTCCCTCGCCTTTTTTGATGAAGAAGCCGTCGGACACCACGTCCACGACAACGCCTTCTATGTTTGCCCTGCCTATCGGTCTGAGATCTGTTAGCGCGATACCTATCTTGCCTTCAAGCTCGTGATAGTCGGGCGTGCCTTCCGAACGCTCTATGCCTACGGCGGTTCCCGTTTCGATCAGAGGCGAACGGTTCAACCAGCCTTTCTTTGCGGTAAGCGCCAGCACCATGAACGCGATAAACACGCCGAGCGTTTCCAGGAACAGCAAAGTAAATATCTGCGCATAAGGATTGCCGTCGCCCGCGATCACGCGCAAAACGACGCCCAATATTACCAGTATGCCGCCTATGATACCGAATATGCCGAATCCCGGCTGGAAGATCTCGATCACAATAAAAATATACCCGAGAACGAGCGCGAGCACGACCGGTGCGGTCATGCCCGTAAACAATATCCCGAGTTCGTTAATAAAAGACATGGGGCTCCTTTTGCCCGCCCTTTATTTTGTCGCCGTCGCGTAGCCGAGGTCGAACGCCTTGAGGTTGGCGGGTATAACCTTTGGTTTAGCCGAGAACTTGTCTTCTATGGTCTTTTTCACCGTATCGACGGGGAACAGTTTGCTCATTCCCACATATGCGCCGAGTACCACTATGTTGGCGGTACGCGCGTTGCCCGCTTCGAGAGCAATTTCCTGCGCGTCGATATAGACTACGTTCACGTCCGTTCTCTGAACCTTATCGGGGATCAGAGAGCTGTTAACTATTATCGTTCCGCCCGCCTTTACTCTGTCTACGAACTTGTAAAGGCTGGGTTTGTTCATTGCTATCAGGCAATCGGGACGGGCTACTATGGGACTCGCCACCTGTTTGTCGCTGACGACCACGCTGCAGTTGGAGGTGCCCCCGCGCATTTCGGGTCCGTAACTGGGAAGCCAGGTTACCTCTTTGCCGTCCGCTATCGCGGCGTAGGCTATAAACTGTCCCAGACTCAGGACGCCCTGTCCGCCGAATCCCGCTATTATGATTTTTTCTTCCATATATATTATATCCTCCGTTTACGTCTAAGTCAATACCGCTTTTGGACTAATCCTTGGTAATGTCCTTGAATACTCCCAGAGGGAATTCTTTCGTCATTTCGTTTTTGACGAATTCGGCAGCCTGCACTGGCGCCATTCCCCAGTTCGTGGGACAAGTGGACAGAACTTCTATCAACGAAAAACCCTTTTTGTTCAGTTGCATTTCGAAACCGCGTTTGATGGCCTGTTTGGCTTTCCTGACGTTGGCGGGATCGGTTAGCGCGACGCGCGCGATATACGCGGGTCCGTCCAGAGTCGCCAGCATTTCCGCGACCCTGATGGGGTTGCCGTTCATGGGAATACTTCTGCCGTATTGACTGGTGGTGGATTTTTGTCCGACCAGAGTGGTGGGCGCCATCTGACCGCCCGTCATGCCGTAAATGGCGTTGTTTATAAAGATGATGGTTACGTTCTCGCCTCTCGCGGCAGCGTGTATGATTTCCGCCGTGCCGATACTGGCAAGGTCGCCGTCGCCCTGATATGCGAACACCACGGTGTCGGGGTGAGTTCTCTTGATTCCGGTGGCAAGCGAAGGCGCTCTGCCGTGAGCCGCCTCCAGCATGTCGCAGTTAAAATAGTTGTATGCGAACACCGCGCAGCCTACCGGCGCGATACCTATTACGTTACCTTCGCAGTTTATTTCGTCCAGACATTCGGCTACCAGCCTGTGGGCAATGCCGTGAGTGCATCCGGGGCAGTAATGGAACGGAACGTCCGTGAGCATCTTGGTTTTTTTGAATACTACTGCCATGTTCTTACTCCTTTTCAATATATTCGACGATGTCGTCGGGGGTCATTACGTTGCCGCCCGTTCTGCCGTAAAATTCAACGGGTTTCAAGCCGTTGACGGCGAGGCGAACGTCCTCTACCATCTGTCCCATCGACAGTTCGGTAGTAACGAATCTCTTTACGCTTTCTTCGCGCGCTATCTTGTTCAACGCTTCCGAAGGATACGGATAAAGGGTTATCGGACGGAACAAACCGACCTTTTTGCCGCGAGCCCTCAGCTCGTTTACCGCGCTCTTTGCTATACGCGCCACCGTGCCGTATGCTACGATGACGGTTTCGGCGTCCTCGGTAAGGTATTCTTCGTACATCGTTTCGCGCTGTTTAAGCAGTTCGTAACGGTCGAAAAGCCTGTGGTTGACGACCTCGAGGGCGTCCGGCTCTATATACAATGAGTTGATGACGCGTCTGTCCTTGCCTACGCCTTTGCCGTCGGCCGCCCAGGGCTTTACGGGGAAAGTCGCGGGATCCTTCATTTCGGGAAGTTCTACCGCCTCCATTATCTGACCTATCATGCCGTCGCCCAGGATCATGACCGGCAGACGGTATTCGTCGGCTTTATCGAAGGCGTTATACATAAGGTCTACCGCCTCCTGTACGGTGTGGGGTCCGTATACGAGCATGTGATAATCGCCGTGTCCGCCGCCTTTGACAGCCTGGAAATAGTCCGATTGCGCAGGCTGGATGCCGCCGAGTCCGGGACCGCCGCGCACCATATTGACTATTACGCAGGGCAGTTCAGCGCCGCAGATATAGCTGATGCCTTCCTGCTTAAGGCTGATGCCGGGCGAGGACGACGAGGTCATCGCCCTGACGCCGCTGCCTGCCGCTCCGTATACCATGTTTATGGCGGAAACTTCGGATTCTGCCTGAATAAACACGCCGCCCACCTCGGGCAGCCTGCGGCTCAAATATTCCGGAATTTCGTTCTGGGGGGTGATCGGATAGCCGAAGAAGGCCCTCATTCCTCCCCTGATGGCGGCTTCCGCCACCGCTTCGTTTCCTTTCATAAGTTTTTTCATATCGCAAACTCCTATCTTTCGACCGTAATCGCAACGTCGGGACACATGACGGCGCACGAAGCGCAGCCGATGCAGTCGTCGTTTACAACTTCAGCCACAAAATATCCGGCTTTGTTGGTTTCGGTTTGGGAAAGCTTCAAAACGTCCTTGGGACAGGCGTTTACGCATAGCCCGCAACCTTTACAGGTATCTACAGCAATCGTAACTTTAGCCATAAATTCATCTCCAAAGTGATTTTTATTCAGTACATTATACCATTATGGAAAAACGCGCGCAAGCGTTTTTTAGTACCTGCGCGCGTATGGTATCGCAAAAAACAGGTGTCAGTCGTCAAAAATCGCGTCCACAAACGCCTCGGCGTCGAAAGGAATCAGATCGTCTATCTTTTCTCCTATCCCAGCATATACGACGGGAAGTTCGTATTCTGCGGAAACTGCAAGCACCACGCCGCCTTTTGCCGTACCGTCGAGCTTGGTAAGAATTATGCCGTCGGCGTCGATGGCCTCGGAGAATATCTCTACCTGGGAAACGGCGTTCTGACCGGTCGTCGCGTCCAATACTATGAAACTGCGTTTGTCCGCGTCCGGAGCTTCGCGGTCTATGACGCGGTTGATTTTTTTGAGCTCCTCCATCAGGTTTTTCTTGTTATGAAGCCTGCCGGCGGTGTCAACCAGCACCACGTCCGTACCCTTGGCTTTTGCGGAACTTAACGCGTCGTATACCACCGAAGCGGGATCGGAGCCTTCGCCGTGTTTGACGATCCTGACGCCCGCGCGCTCTGCCCACACCTCCAGCTGTTCGCTCGCCGCCGCGCGGAAAGTGTCCGCCGCCGCAACGATGACGCTTTTGCCCATGGTCGTGAACAGTTTGGCGAGTTTGCCTATCGCGGTAGTCTTGCCCACGCCGTTTACGCCCGCTATCAGCACCACCAACGGATAATCGTATTCGGCTATCTCGTAATCGATGCTTTCCAGCATTATGCGTTTCAATTCGGCCTTTGCCTTTTCCGGATCGGTGATTTTGCGCCTGTAAACGGAGTCTTTGAGTTCCTCGATGATCTGTTCGGTCGCCGTTACTCCCATATCCGCGGAGATCATTGCGGTTTCGAGTTCCTCGTAAAAGTCGTCGTCAAGCGCCCTGCCCTTGAACAGCTCGAAAATCTTTTTGCCGAAGCTTTCCTTGGTGCGCTTCAGTCCCTCTTTTATCCTTGAAAAAATACCCATGATTTTTCGGCGGGATCATTCGGCTTTCGCCGCTTTTTCCTGCTTTAAACGCTCCTTTTCGATTTCTTCGTATTTGACGGCTTCTTCCAGCTTTACCTGAACGGTCTTGCTGACGCCCATTTCCTGCATCGTGATACCGAACAAAGTATCGCACAGCGACATCGTCGGTTTTCTGTGGGTAACGACGATAAACTGCGTAAACTGAGAGAATTTTTTGAGATACTGCGCGAATACCCTGGCGTTCGCGTCGTCCAAAGCCGCCTCGATCTCGTCGAGGATACTGAACGGCATCGGGTTCAGCTTTATGATGGCGAACAGTATGGCTATCGCCGTCATCGCCCTTTCTCCGCCCGACAAAGGCGCAAGATTCGTCAGCTTCTTGCCCGGAGGCTCCGCCATTATCTCGATACCCGCCTCCAGAACGTCGACGCCCGGTTCGAGTTCCATTTTCGCCCTGCCGCCGCCGAACAGTTCCGCGAACACCTCGTTGAAGTTGCGGTTTATCTGATTGAAGCTGATGGTGAATTTCTCGGTCATCTCCTCGGTCAGATCCTTTATCAGAGCTACCATGTCCTTTTCGCCCTTTTCGAGGTCTGCATACTGTTCCTGCAGCTCGTCGTAACGCACTCTTTCGTCGTTATAAGCGCTCTCAGCAAGTTCGTTGATGGGTCCGATGCGTTCTATCCTTCCGCGCAGACCGTTTATGTGCGAAGCGGCTTTCGAGGGTTCGAAAGAATACTGCTCCCTTACCGACTCGTCAAGTCCGTCTATGTACTCTTTGGACATGTCGAAATCGTAGCCGTAGTTTTCGACTATCCTGACCGCGGCGTTGTCGAGAGAGGTCGATATAAGCGTAAGCTTCGATTCCTCCTTTGCGCCGCGTTCGCGGATCCTTGCCGCAAGGTCGCTGAGACTCTGGCGTTCCGCGTCAAGTTCCTTAACGCGCTGATTCAACTTCTTTTTCTTTTCGTCGACGGCTTTCAGCGCCGCGCGGAGAGCGTCTATTTTCGCCTGATCTTCGTCCGAGAACTTGGTCCTTTCCAGTTCCGCCGTCAGCCTTAGAAGTTCGGAAGCGTTTATCTTTTCCTCTACGTCCAGCGAACGGATCGCGTCTTCGATGTTTCTGCACTCCGTTTTCAGCGCGATTATATCGCGGTCGCAGCGCTCCGCGTCGGCTGCGGCGGCGGTGATCTCGACGCGCTTGTCCGCCAGCGCCGCAGAAAGTGCGGCGGCCCTTTCCTTGTCTCCGGTATGTTTCGCTTTCAGTTCGTCGATATAAGTATTTGCGTTGACTTTCTCGCTATCGGCACCCTTTTTATTGGCTTCGGTAGCCTTTAACGCCACTTCGATTTGCTGAAGTTCTTTTAATTTATCCTCGTTGCCGCTGAAAAGTTTTTCCATTTCGCCGCGGTGGAAATCTATCTCGCCCTTGACCTTCAGTATCTCGCCGTTGACCGAAGCGATCTCTACCTCGAGTTTGTTGACGCGCGCTTTCAGGAAGGAAAGCGCCGAGGTCTGTTTGGCGACCTCTTCTTTCAGATCGGCGATCACCTCGCCCAGAAGAACGAAGTCCTTTTTGAGCTTGTCGCGGCGCGCCTTGAAGTTTTTGAGTTCCGCTTCCCTGGAGAAAACGCCGCTCTTGTTCTTGGAAACCGAGCCTCCCGTCAAAGCGCCCGAGGTCTGGAACATATCTCCTTCGAGGGTGACGACTCGGAAAGCGTATCCGTATTTTTTGGAGATCGCAAGACCCGTTTCCTGATCCTCTACGACGACGGTCTTACCGAGAAGGTTCGACACTATGTTAGCGTAGCGCGAGTCGTAATCGACGAGTTCGGAAGCAACTCCCACGACGCCCGCCTCGTCCCTGACCTTGGAATATTCGCGCGGAAGGTCGTTGTATTTCATCGTGGTCATAGGCAGGAACGTGGCTCTGCCGAGACGCCTTTCCCTAAGGAGCTGCATAAGTTCAGCGGCGTCGTATTCGTTCTGAGTGACTATGTTCTGCCACGATTTTCCGAGGGCTATGCCTATCGCGGTCCTGAGATCCTTGGGCACGTTCAGTATCTCCGCGACCGTACCCACGATCTTACGTTTGATCTGACCGTCCTCGGCGGCAGCCTTCATCAGGTTCTGTACTGAATCCTCGTAGTCGTAATAATTGGATATAAGCGACTCCACGCTCGCTATCGAATATTCGACGTTTTTGATTTCCGCGGCGGTATTTGACTTTTTCTGTTCCGCCTCGGCGAGTTCCTTTTGCGCGGCGGCAAGGTTCGATTCGCCCTCGCGGCTGTCGCTGACCGCCTTGTCGCGTTCGGCGATCACGGCGGAAAGCTTGTCGTTCAACGCGTTCAGCGCGGATTCGGATTCGTCCGAAAGACGGCGGCGCCTGTCGTATTCGTCTTTCGCGGAACCGAGATCCTTTTCCAGAATCTGTTTTCTGAGCGCAAGCTGTGCGGCGTCCTTGTCGATTTCGGCATTTTTGGTAACGTTTTCTATGTACATCTCGCGGAGCGTTTCCATTTCGCGCTCCTCGCCGAGGATTTTAGCGTTCAGTTCGGCGCTCTTTTTGTCCAGAGCGTCCAGTTCGGCGTTCAGCTTGTTCAGGTTGGCTTTCGCCTGCTCCGACTCCTCGATTTTCTGCGTGATCCTCTGCGCTTTGTCGTCCAGAAGCGCGGAGTTTTGCAAACGTTGATTCTTGATCTCGCCGTCGCGGCGTTTGGCTTGCTCTATCCTTTCGCCTATCGCCCTGCCGTCGCCCGCGGCTCTTTCGGCTTCGACCAGACTGTTGGTCAGCTTTTCGTTCAGCTCCCTTTGCTCGGCGTCGCCCGACTCGATCTGCGCCATAGCGGCGTTGTATTCGCCCGATACGCGGTTGAAGTCGGCGCTGCAACGCGCCAGTTCCTCGGCGGTCTTGGCGAGTTTGTCCTCCATCGCCTTACGTTCCGTTTCCGAGTTTTCGCACTGATAAAGATATTGCCTGATTTCGAAGAACTTCAGTTCCTCTTTCAACGCTTTTGCTTTCGCGGCGGCTTCGGCTTCTTTCCTAAGCGGCTCGAGCCTGTCTCCGATCTCCTTTAAAATGTCGAAAATACGGCTCATGTTCAGCCTGGCGGTCTGAAGTTTGGCTTCCGTTCTTGTACGCTGTTCCTTCTGCGCGGCAATGCCTGCGGCTTCCTCGAAAATCTTTCTGCGCGCTTCGGGGCTGGACGCCAGGATCGCGTCGATCTTGCCCTGACCGATGATGCTGTAACCGTCCTTGCCTATTCCGGTGTCGCGGAAAAGATTGACGATATTGTTTTTAAGACATTCCTGACGATTTATGAAATATTCGCTCTTTCCGCTGCGGTCCAGACGTCTGGTAACCACCACTTCGTCGAACGCGACGTCGTATTTGTGATCGGAGTTGTCCAGATACAGGCTGACCTCGCAATAAGACATCGACCGCCTTTGCTCGGTGCCGTTGAAAATAAGCTCCGCCATCTTGCCTACGCGCAAAGAAGTGGGAGCCATTTCGCCCAATACCCACCTGACGGCGTCTATGACGTTGGATTTGCCGCAGCCGTTAGGTCCTACTATTCCGGTAATATTCGAATTGAAAACTATCTCGGTCCTGTCCGCAAAAGATTTAAAACCGTGAAGTTCTATTTTTTTAAGATTCACCTTGTACTCCCGAAACTTTTATTTTTCCCCCGCAACCGTAACCTGATATCATTGTCCGCCGATTTTCTTGATCGCCTGTCTGACGAGATCGAGACTGCCCGAGAGCGATTCGTCCGCCTTGACCAGCATGTTCATCAGCTCGTTATATGCGTCGGCGCGCACTTTTTCGGCATACGATTCCGCCTGACGGCGTATAAGCGCCGCTTCTTTTTCGGCTCTGGCGACGATCTGGTGTTCGCTTAAAATTTCGTCGGCGCGTTCCTCCGCTTTTCTGATTATTTCGCGCGCTCTGCCCGACTCGGCTTCCATTCTCTTTTCGGAATCGCGAAGAACGATCCTCGCTTCCCTGACCGCCTGCGGCACCGCGGCGCGGATACGCTCGACAGCCGAATAAACGGCTTCGGAATCCACGGTTACTCCCGCGCCGAACAACGGCCTTTTCCCGTTAGCCAGTTCGCGCTCGATCAACTGAAGCATTTCTTCGATTTCGTCCATCTATCTGTCCTCCAAAATTCCTCTGACTTCTTCGTCGAGGAAACCGTATAACGTATTATGCTCCGCTATGCGTTCCCTGACCTCTCCCGACGAGATCTCCGGGTCGCGCGCGGGAACGAACAGCGTCTTTACGCCGCCGTTTTCGAAATTGAATTTTGCCATTCCGCTCTCGTATTCAAAGTCCTCCGGAGAGCGCACGCCTCTTACGATATATTCTATATTATTTTCCCTCATATAGTCAATAGTAAGACCTCCGAAAAAATCCACACGTACTTTATATGGAAGGCTTCTCAGGCTCATTTTTATATATTTTAAACGCTTTTCGACGGAAATTGAGGGTTTTTTATCGGGGTTGACCAGCATGACGACGTATACGACGTCGAACAGTTCCGCCGCCTTTTCCACAAGATACTTGTGTCCCAGAGTGAACGGGTCGAAAGAACCGGTTACCGCCGCCGCGGTAGCTTTCCCGATCAGTTCTATTTCGGAAGATCCGTACGGGCGCGAATCGATTATCCTGTACCCCGAGGGAACGGGCGTGGGCGAGTCGTCGCGGGCGCGCTCCACGGCAATGACGCCGCCAAGGGACAGTATGCCGGCTTCGGCAACCGCCTTTACCGCAGCCTCGGCTATCCCTTTTTTGTATGGAGGATCAATGAAAACGACGTCGAACGATTTACCCCTGCTTTTCAATCCCGCCACGACCCTGTCGAAGTCGCCGCGTTCGACGGAATAACGAGCGTCGATCTTTTTCAGATTGGCTTCGGTCACCGCAAGAGAATCCCTGCTGTTGTCGCAGAACACGGCGTACTCCGCGCCGCGGGAAAGCGCCTCTATCCCCAAAGCTCCAGAACCCGAAAACAAATCCAAAACGCGCGCCCCGTCGATTCTATCGGATAAAAGATTAAAAAGGCTCTCCTTCACCCTGTCTGTAGTCGGGCGCACGTCGCGGTTTTTGGGAGACAATAAAGTTCTGCCTTTGAATTTTCCCGCAATGATCCTCATCTTATGACGCCCTCCTCGGTAACGATCTCGTCCATCGCCACGTCGTGAACGGAAACGGGTATACGCTCTACAAACTGCTTAGCGAACGCCAAAGCGATCTTTCGGGTCGACTTGCCCGCAAGATACTTGTCGTAGTAACCCTTGCCGTGTCCGAGTCTGTTTTTATCGGCGTCGAAAGCCACGAGCGGCACGAAAGTAAGCTCGGGAACGGCGTCCGCTATTTTTACGTTCAACGGCTCCTTTATTCCGAAAGGACCCTGTACGGTGTCTGAGTCGGAGGTATATTCAGCGGCGAACATTTCGTCCCCTCTGACTACGGGCACGAAAACCTTTTTGCCCGCTTTAAGTGCCGCGGCGATTATACCGCGCGTGTCCGGCTCGGAGGGAGTCGATAAAAAAATAAATATACTTCGGGCATCCGAAAATGCCGTTTCGGTTGTCGCGTATTCGGTTATACGCTCCGAAGCGGTTTTCCCGTCAAAAGAGAGTCCGAGGCGGGAACGTATCAGATTCCGTATCTCGTATTTTTCCATCGGTTATGTATTTCCTTTCAGTCCGTCCTTTGAACGAAGTGTAAATTTCGTATACGTTGGCGTCGGAAACGCCGAGGAAAGAATCCAGGGTATCCTCCCCGAAAACCTCCACCTTGTCGCCGGGCTTTAACGAAACGGGCGCGTTCGCGGCTATGAACGCGTCCATACAGACGGCGGCGATCTCCATTCTTTCGCCGCCCGCGGCGACCACTTCGGCGCCTCGGTAATCGCGACGTATTCCGTCGGCGTATCCGCCCTCGACTACGGCGGTCGCGGTATCTCGCATGGCGACGTATATTCCGTTGTATCCCGCCCTTTCGCCTCGGCGGAGTGTGTTCACGGCAGCGACCTCCGATACCACGCGCATGGCGCCCGCGTACAACGATCTGCCTATCCTGACGCCGTCGAGAAGGTAACCCTGCTCCAATCCGTCCGAAGCCGCCGCTTCGCATTTACATTCCGCTCCGTAAGCGTGTTCGAACACTTCCTTTAAAAATTTGAAGCGCGCGACCTGCCCTGCGGAGGTTTCCTTCGACGCGAAATGCGTTACGAGCGCGCGCACCCTGACTCCGTAGTCGGACAACATACGCGCCGCCATTTCCGCCTCAGAAGGCGTTTTAAAGCCCATTCTGTGCATTCCCGTATCCAGCTTGACTTCCGCCTCGGCACCGCGACAAAATCGCATTCCGGCAACCGTTTCGAAGGAATGAACGACGGGAGTCAGCCCGGCGGACACGATATCCGCGATATCGGTCGGGGCGGGCGAGAACACGTCTATCGGCAGTTTTATGCCCGCTTTTCGTAGAGCCGAACCTTCTTTCGGAGTAGCTACTCCGTAGCGGTCGGCTTGCGTGGAACAGGCTTTCGCCACTGCCGTCGCGCCGTGATTGTAGGCGTCCGCCTTCAGCATCAGCGTCAGGCTTTTGCCCGCTGTCGCGGAGCGTAATTTATTTAGGTTTTCACGGATCCTGTCCAGATCCGTTACGACGGTTAAACCTATAGGACCTCTCTTCTCTATAGGATATTGTCGTCGATAAGATTTATGCCGCTTTCCTTAAGGATACGCATGGTGGCGTCGTTGTCGTCCACTTTCAGCAAAATGACCGACTTCGCCGCGCCAGCGCGTGCAAAAGAATACAGATACGCGATGTTGATCTTGTGATCGTCGAGGATCTGCAGCACTTTGTACATCTCGCCCGGTCTGTCGTCGACCTTGAAACCCACAAGGTCGGTGGAAGCCACGTTGAATCCGTTGGCTTTAAGCACCTCGATCGCTTTCGCGTTGTCGTCGGTTATCGCTCTGAGTATGCCGTACTCCATCGTATCGGCGATACTCATTGCCTGAATGTTGACGTCGGCGTCCTTCAGGACCTTGGAAAATTCGCATATCCTGCCCTTTCTGTTTTCCAGAAATACCGCGATTTGGTTTACCAGCATGTTGACCTCCTTAAATCTTTCTGTTATCGGTGACGAATACGGCTTTGCCCTCGCTTCTGGGCACGGTGCCGCTCTGAACCAGTTTGACTTTGGCGCTGACGCCGATCGCCGAAGCTATGTCGGCGGTAAGCTTCTTCTGCATCAGTTCGATCTCCTGTATCTCGTCGAACGCGACGTTCCTCTGGAGTTCCACTTCTATGCTCATCACGTCCAGATTGTTGATCCTGTCGATGGTGATATGATAATGCGGGCTGATACGCTTATCCTTTATAAGCACGCTTTCGATCTGGGACGGGAATACGTTTACGCCGCGGATTATCAGCATGTCGTCCGTTCTGCCCGTTATCTTCGCGAGCCTTACCGAAGTTCTTCCGCACTTGCACGGTTCGGAAATTATCGCACATATGTCCCTGGTGCGGTAGCGGATAAGCGGCATGCCCGTTTTGTTCAGAGTGGTGAACACCAGTTCTCCCCTGACGCCGTCGGGCACGGGCTTTAACGTATCGGGGTCGATGATCTCGGGATAGAACAGGTCGTCCTGAACGTGGGGACCAGCCTGATAAGCGCATTCGCAAGCCACTCCGGGACCCGAAATTTCGCTGAGTCCGTAGATGTCGTAAGCTTTCAGTCCGAGTCCTTCTTCTATCTTTACGCGCATTTCCTCCGACCACGGCTCGGCGCCGAAAAATCCCTGTTTAAGGCTCAATTCGCTGACGGGAATGCCGGCTTTTTTGAACTCGTCGGCAAGGTACACCGCATAGCTGGGGGTGCAGCAGATCGTGTCCGCGCAAAAATCCTTGATAAGCGTAAGCTGTCTTGCGGTGTTGCCGGCGGACGCGGGAACCACGGTAGCGCCTATCAAAGTCGCGCCGTCGTGCGCGCCGAGACCGCCAGTAAACAGTCCGTAACCGTATGCGACGTGGACTATAGATTTTTTGGTTACGCCCGCGCTGACCATGCCGCGCGCAACCGCCTCGGTCCAGTCGTCGAGGTCGTGTTTGGTGCTGCCCGCAACCGTCAGTTTACCCGTCGTACCCGAAGAAGCGTGCACTCTCACGATATCCTCCATCGGCGCCGAGAACATTCCGAAAGGATAGTTGTTGCGCATATCCTGTTTGGTGGTAAACGGCAGCTTTACGATGTCGTCTATCGAATTTATGTCGTCGGGAGTAACGCCCGCCGCGTCCATTTTCGCCCTGTAAGGCTTGCAGTTGTTGTACGCAAGAGTAACGACCCTTTTTAACCGCTCGCCCTGAAGCGCGTGCTTTTCGTCGCGGCTCATACGCTCTATGCGTTCGTTGTAGTATTGCATATGTATTTCCTCCGTTTCTTTTGGGTTAATTCAGATATTCGTAGCCCGCTTTCAGCGCGGCGAGGTTGACGTCGAGAAATTTGGGTTTGACCGCGGTGCGCACGGCTTCTTCCGCCACGGCGTAATCCATACCCGTAAGTTTCGCCAGCACCCCGATAAGCACGGTATTGACCGCCTTGGCGGTACCCGCTTTTTCGGCAAGCTCCAAAGCGGGAACGGACACGAATTTGTGTTTTGCCGCGGTCAGTTGTCCGTAAATATCCGCGGGATATTCCTTTACGCCGGTAATTACGGGCATCGGCATGATCTCCTGATCGTTAACAAGCAAAGTTCCCCCGGGTTTAAGGTAATATGCGAAACGGAGCGCTTCCAGCTTTTCGAAAGCGAGCACATAATCGGCTTCGCCCGGAGTAACCACGGGGGCGGCTATATCCGAACCGATCCTGACGTGGGTGACCACGGAACCGCCGCGCTGCGACATACCGTGGACCTCGCTGAGTTTACAGTCTTTTCCGAGGATCGAGGCGGCGGCGCCCAGCACTCTGCTGGCAAGCAGCGTTCCCTGTCCGCCCACTCCGACTATCAATACGTTAATTGCGTCGGTCATTTATCTGCCCTCCTTTATCGCGTCGAAGCGGCACAGTTGTTTGCACACGCCGCAGCCCACGCAGAGTTCTTTGTTTATTCTCACCTTGCCGCCGATAAATTCTATCGCGGGGCAACCGATCCTGAGACAGGAACGGCACTTGATGCATTTTTCGGAATCGATGCTGAAGGCGGGAGGATAGGATTTGGTTAACAGCGCGCAAGGACGGCGCGCGATAATGACGCTGACGCTCTCCTTTGCGATTTCTTCCTTTACGACCTTTTCCACCTCGCCGAGGTCGTAAGCGTCCACTACCCTGACCGACTTCACGCCTATCGCCTGACACAGTTTGACGAGATCGAGTTTGGCGGTGGCTTCGCCCGTAATGCGCTTGCCGGTTGCGGGGTTGTCCTGATGCCCGGTCATTCCGGTTATGGAGTTATCGAGTATTATCGTGGTGGACGTGCCCTTGTTGTAGACCTGGTTGACGACGTTGGTGATGCCGCTGTGGATAAATGTCGAATCGCCGATGACCGCCACGGTCTTGCGCTTCAGGGGCGAATCCGCCTTGTCGAAGCCGTGAGCCATACCGATGCTCGCGCCCATGCATACGCAAAGATCCAACGCCGACAGCGGAGGATTGGCGCCCAGAGTATAACAACCTATGTCGCCGCAGACGTTGAGTTTCAATTTGTTCAGAACGTAAAACACGCCCCTGTGCGGGCAGCCGGCGCACATCACGGGCGGACGCGCGGGGACGTCGGTTTCGGGCACGGGCGCCTTTATGCCGTAAAGTTTCTCGCGCACGAACGCCGTAGAAAATTCGCCCTGAAGTCCGAAGATATCCTTGCCGCGGCACTTGATGCCGTTAGCTTTAAGCTGGTTTTCGATAAACGGTTCGAGTTCTTCGCATACGATCAGCTCGTCCACGCTTTCCGAAAACTTTCTGATCGCCTCAACGGGCAGCGGATACACCATACCCACTTTGAATATCGAAGCGTCGGTCGCCTCTTTGACATACTGATAGACGGCGCCCAAAGTAACGATGCCCGTCTTTTTCGAGCGCGTTTCGACGCGGTAAAATTCGTTAAGTTCCGCATCTTTCAGGCGCTTTTCCCTTTCCTCGACCCAGACGTGTCTGCCCCTTGCGGCGGCGGGCATCATTACCCACTTCGAGACGTCCTTTACAAAGGGTTTGGGATCCAGTTCTACTCTGTCCTCGAGTTCGACATAGCTTTGAGCGTGCGCGGAACGCGTGGTCAGACGGAGCATTACGGGCGTGTCGTATTCTTCGGAAAGGTCGAACGCGCGCTTCAGATACAGTTTTGCCTCGGCGCTGTCTGCCGGTTCAAGCATGGGAACGTGCGCGCTTCTGGCATAGAATCTCGAATCCTGTTCGTTTTGGGAGGAATGCATCGCGGGATCGTCGGCGACAACCAGCACCATTCCGCCGTTGACGCCCGTATACGCCGCGGTGAACAACGGGTCCGCCGCCACGTTCACGCCGACGTGTTTCATACAGCACATCGACCTGACTCCCGCCGCCGAAGCGCCCACGGCGACTTCGGTGGCAACCTTCTCGTTGGGAGCCCATTCGACGTACATTTCCTTGTATCCCGCCGCGAACTCCGTGATCTCGGTGGACGGGGTGCCGGGATAAGAGGATATGACCTTTACACCCGCTTCGTAAGCGCCTCTCGCCACCGCTTCGTTGGTCAGCATCAGTTTCTTCATACAGTCTTTCCTTTTATATGTCGTATTTTGTTTATTACAGATTTCTGAGATCGGTTACGCGTTTGGACTTGCCCTCGTAACGCTTCAGCGACAACGGCTCGACGAGTTTTACCACGGAATCTATCTGTAAAACCGTTCTGAGGTTGTGCTTGATCTTCGCGCGGAGCGCCTCCAGTTTGTTGAAGTCGGTCAGATACGAGCCGTCCGCAACCTCGACCCTGACCTCGAGCTTATCCATATAACCTTCGCGAGTTACGATTATTTCGTACTGACCGCCCACCTCGGGCATGTTCATCAGCACGCCTTCTATCTGGGAGGGGAACACGTTCACGCCGCGGATTATCAGCATGTCGTCCGTCCTGCCGCGAAGTTTCGCCATACGCGCCGTCGTTCTGCCGCATTTGCAGGGGGTATGATCCAGAGCCGTTATGTCCTTTGTCCTGTAGCGGATAACCGGCATGCCCTCTTTCGTCAGCGAAGTAAGTACCAGTTCGCCGTAAACTCCGTCCTCGACGGGTTCGAAGGTTTCGGGATCGAGAACCTCGGGATAGAAATGGTCCTCGTTGATGTGCATGCCGCATTTTTCGGTACACTCGCCGCTGACTCCGGGTCCTATCAGCTCGGACAGACCGTAGTTGTCGTTTGTAAAAATACCCAGTTTTTTAGCTATCTCGCGGTGCATTTCCTCGGTGGAAGCCTCGGAACCGAACAGCCCGATCCTTAGCTTTAGATCCTTTGGAGAATACCCCATCTTTTCCATTATTTCGCCGATATACAGCGCATACGACGGCGTGCAGACCAGAACCGTTGCCTCGAGGTCTTTTAAAAGCATTACCTGTCTTTCGGTGTTGCCGCTGGAGGCTGGAATTATAGCGGCGCCCAGTTTTTCGCAACCCTGGTGCATTCCGAGAGCGCCCGTGAAAAGCCCGTATCCGAACGAAACCTGAACGATGTCGTCGCCGTTGACTCCCGCCGCAGCAGCTAAACGCGCGCAGCAGTCCGACCATATCTCCATATCGTGCCGGGTATAGCACACGACCGTTGGTTTACCCGAAGTCCCGGAGGAAGCGTGAATACGTTTCAGCTCCTTTTTGTCCACCGCCAACAGTCCGTAAGGATAGTTGTCGCGCAGATCGCTTTTCACGGTGAACGGCAGCTTTCTGATGTCGTCCAGAGTCTTTATGTCCTCGGGTTTAACGCCCGCTTCGTCGTACTTTTTCCTGTAAAAAGGCACGCGCTCGTATGCGTAGGCGACGATTTTTTGCAGCCGCTCCAGCTGTAGCGCGCGCATCTCGCCTGTGGACATACATTCGTGTTTGGGATCGAATATCATTGTTTTATCCTCCGCTTGTTTCGGCTTATAGTCTGTTGTAGTTGATAAGGCATCCCGCCTCGATTATCTTTCTTTCCTCCGCGCCGAGGGCGTCAACGGTAAGCGTGATCCCGGATTCGGCGTCCCCTCTTATCAGGGTCGCCTTAGCGGTACCGCTTGCAAGCGCGGAAGCGGGGTCTTTTATCAGAATAATGTCGCCAACCTCGAAATCGGAGGCTTTTCCGTCATATCTGAACGGAATCATTCCCCAGTTTATAAGGTTGGAACGGTAGCGCTTAGTGGCGTATTCGTTGGCGATATTCGCGATGCCGCCCAGTACGCGCTGAGAAGAAGCCGCCTGCTCTCTCGCCGAGCCGTCGCCCGGCTTCACCGCGAAAATAACGCTGCCTATCTCGGTATCGGAAACCGAACCGCCCGCCAGTTCGAACGCGCGCTCGTAGCCTGACGGGATCCTGCCGTTTTCGACTTCTTTTTCGGCGTCGCGCACTTTTTTGGCGCGGGCAACGTATTCGGGTACCTTCCTGGAGAGCGCGAATTCGGCAAGCCTTAACGGATTGGAGCGGTAAGAACTCGTTTCGCCCGAGGGTATCAGCTCGTCGGTGGTCGTTACGGGGTCGTCGATGACGGCGACCATACGCATGATCAGATTCTTTTTCAGCGACGGCATCGACGGAATGTCGGAGATGTTGGGTCCCAGAACGAGTTCGGAGCCTTTGTCGGGAGAGCCGAATCCGTTATATACGCGGTTACGGTACGCGCGGTCTGAATAGTTTGCCTCGGGAATCTCGTCGTCGTAATCGACGTCGGTCGCGGCTGTCAGCACTCCGCCGTTTGCGGCGGTCGCGGCGATGCTTCTCGCGTCCATCAGCGCGACGGAAGCTATCTGACCCTCGCCGGGCTTGGAGCCTTCGCGGTTTTCGAAGTTGCGGGTTGTGTGCCTTATCGAAAAACCGTTGTTTTGCGGCACGTCGCCCGCGCCGAAGCAGGGTCCGCAGAACGAAGTCTTGACGACGGCGCCCGCCTCGGTAAGCTCGGTCAAAACGCCTTTTGCGGCGAGATCGGCGTAAATCGGTTGAGATCCGCAATATATGCTGAAGTTCAGTCTGTCGCCGATACGTCCCGTTTTCAATATTCTCGACGCCGCGAAAATGTTGTCGTAGGTGCCGCCCGCGCAACCCGCTATGACAGCCTGGTCGACGATCACTCTGCCCTTTGAATCGATTTTGGAAGTTAAAGAGAATTTGTCGTTTCTGATAAGTTCCCTGCCGCGCTTTTCCGCCTCGGAGAGTATCTCGTAAGGCGCGGCGATAAGCTCTTTCAGTTTCACCGCGTTGGAGGGATGGAACGGCAAAGCTATCATCGGCTCGATCTTGTCAAGCTCGACCTCGATGTATCCGTCGTACAACGCGCCGTCCTCGGGAGCGAGTTTTTTATAGTCGGAGCCCCTGCCGTGCGCCGTCAGGTATTCCTTGACCTTGTCGTCGGTCTCCCATACCGAGCTTAGGCAGGTCGTCTCCGTGGTCATGACGTCGATCCCGTTTCTGTATTCGACGGGAAGCGAAGCTATTCCGTCGCCCACGAATTCCATCACTTTGTTCTTGACGAAACCGTTCGGGAACACGGCGCCTATTATGGCAAGCGCCACGTCCTGGGGACCGACTCCCTTTTGGGGTTTTCCGCTGAGTTTAACCGCGACGACCTCGGGGTATTTTATGTCATAGGTTTTACCGATGATCTGCTTTACGAGTTCGGGTCCGCCCTCTCCTATCGCCATCGTGCCCAGCGCGCCGTAACGGGTATGCGAATCGGAGCCGAGTATCATCTTGCCGCCGCCCGCGAAGTTTTCGCGCATGAACGTATGTATGACCGCAAAATGCGGAGGAACGTATATGCCGCCGTATTTTTTCGCGGCGGTCAGCCCGTAGACGTGGTCGTCCTCGTTGATCGTGCCGCCCACGGCGCAAAGGCTGTTGTGGCAGTTCGTCAGAACGTAAGGTACGGGGAATTTTTCAAGTCCTATCGCCCGCGCGGTCTGAATGATCCCGACGTAGGTGATGTCGTGCGAAGCCAACGCGTCGAATTTGATCCTGAGTATCTGTCCGGGTTCGGCTTTGGTTCGGGAATGCGCTTTAAGTATCGAGTACGCGACGGTCTTGTCATATCCGTCAGAATCGGTCGCGGGTACGAATCTGCCGCCCGTATAACGGAATTTTCCTTGATTTAGTTTTATCATTTCGCTCTCCGATGTATAAAAATTAAATATATCTTACTACGAAAAAGTTTATAAATCAAGCGGATTGCCGCTTATAATTGCACGCGCGCCCGTGTAAAACAAAATTAACGGCGCCCTCGGGCGCCGAAATCTGCGGTTCGACCGCCTCAGGAACACGCGTTTTCTTCCGACGCGTCGTTTTGCTCCTCGCTTTGAAGGCTTCTGCGCCTTTTTATCGCGGTGACCACCGACTTTACGTTGTCGTCGAATTCGGGGATTATCAGCTGAATGGCTATTTCCTCGACGGCGGCGAGTATACATACGGAAGTAACCGCGTATATCAGAACGTCCGCCGTGCCCGCTTTCTCGCACATCGTATAGAAAAACGGGATCAGATAAAAGATTATCATGGCGATCTTGTTTCCGACGGTATGGAGCATGGCAAACTTTTTGAACCTTACTCCCGTAACCACAGCGCCCAGAACGCGCGTCAGGAAAAAGGCTATCACGATCCCCAGCGCCCCCGTATTCAACGGCTTCATATTGTAAAACACCACCGTGGTTCCCGTAAGCGTAAGCAACACGTCGCCTATCGTGTCCGCGGTCGAGCCGAAACGGCTTTCCGATTTCAGAGCGCGCGCTATTACGCCGTCGAACAGATCCGACACTCCCGCCAGCGCGTAAATAACGTAAAACGCCGTTTGATAAGGAGCTACGAACAGTATCGCAATCGCGGCGGCGATCCTGTATAAAGTCAATATATTGGGCACCTGCCTTAAGGCAGCGTACAAGAAACCGGTTTTTTTCATAAGCCAAATATTAGCATATGTAGAAAGTATTGTCAAACCGCCGCTGAATAATCTTACACGGTAAAAAAACGGAAGAAAAGCCTTTCCAAGCTCGGTAACAAAACTGTCGGCTTCTTCATAAAGTGTATTGAAAAGGGAATCACCCTAATTTATAAGGAGGTTTGCAAAGTGAACGGTTTTAACTTCGGCGGGTGCGGCTGCGATTGCATTTCCTGGATCATCATAATCCTGTTGCTGTGCGGCTGCTGCGGTAACGGCGGCGGATGCGGCTGCTGCGAAATCATTATCATAATCCTCTTGCTTTGCTGCTGCGGTTGCGGTTGCAACAACGGCTGCGCGAGGAACGATTACGACTGCAAGTAATCGGTAAGCGTCCTTACATAGGCAAGCCCGCCCGAACGGCGGGCTTGCTCGTTTTTCCATATGAGGATACCGTTTTTGCGGTTCAAGGATCCTATTTAAACGTAAAGAAGGTATTGCGTTTGACCTTTACAAACTGCGTCAGCATGTATGCCAAAAAGCTGAACGCCACTATCGCGGCAAATATCGCGGCAATGGCGTCAACGCCCGCTGACTTGCCGAAAAAGTCAATGTTCACGGAATACGCTTCCCTCACGGACTCCGCCGCAAACGGCGAAAGTTTTTCGAGCTCGGATATCGCACCCTCCATGAAAATGCTTCTGAATACGCCGGCGGAATATGTGCCCGGCAAAAACAAGGTAACGTATTGCACGGCTTTGGGAAAAGTCGAAACGGGCATATAAGCGCCTATCAGAAAGCCTATCGCCGCGCTGAGTATACCGACCAGTCCGCTGTGCGCTCCTTCGGTTTTTATTATAGTAACGCACGCCGCCGTGGCTATGACCGACGCGGAAATCACGGATAAAAGCGTCATGCCTATCGCCGCGAACACGTCCGCAGCCGAAAGATACCAGCCCGTGGCGGCGAGGTATATCAAAGCCAAGGCGAGTACGACGACGCAGATTATCGTCGAAACCGCAATGTTATAAATCATATAAGAAGCGGCAATGACCGAACGCTTTACGGGCGCCGCCAAAATGTCCGATATTATGCCGCTTTCGCGGTCTTTTACCAGCAGATTCTGGGAAGTGAACGTAACGGTTATGCAGGACACGGAAACGACCCCCGCTATCATCCAGCCGTCTATCACCGCATGCAGCACGCCTTCGTCGACGGGAAGTCCTTCCATGGCGGATTTCAAGGAATCGTACTGGATGTCCCCCAAAAACAGCACGTAAAGCAACAGTATTATGATGGGCGCCAGCAAAGAAAAGAACACGCTCATTTTGTCCGAGAGGAAGATTTTTATGCCTCTCAGCGCAAGTCCGGAAGCCACCGAAACGTCGTTTTTAAAGCTCTTCATATCCGCCTCCTTCCAGTTTCTTGCCCGTAACGCGCAAAAACACGTCGTCCATGTTGCCCTTTATAACTTCGAAGTCGTCGTCGAATTCGGGATGGTTTATCAAAAACTGCCTTGCCGCTGCGGAATCGGGCACGGAAACCCTGTACGCGTTATGTTCGTAAACGAATTCCATCCCTTCGCCTTTCAGTAGCTTGTCCGCTTCGTCGCTTTGCTTACGGTAGATCTTTACGCAGTCGGAAGAGTACCTGTCTTTCAACTGTACCGGACTGCCTTCCGCCACCAGTTTCCCTTCGTCGATAATTACTATCCTGTCGGCTTTGTCGGATTCTTCCATGTAATGCGTGGTCAACAGTATGCTCATTCCGCTTTGACGGCGTATGCGTTCCACCGTTTCCCACACGGTTTTGCGCGTTTTCGGATCGAGACCGGTGGTCGGTTCGTCGAGAATCAGCAGTTCGGGAGTATGTATCAGCGCCCTCGCTATGTCCGTCCTGCGCCTTTGCCCGCCCGAAAGCTTGGAATACGGGCGTTTTATAAACTCGTCCAGTCCGAGCATCTCGGAAATTTCGCCGATACGGCGTTTCTTCTCGGCGCCGGCGAGTCCGTACAACGAAGCGCGGGAAGAGAGATTGTCGTATACGCTCAGCCGCTGATCCAGCACGGAATTTTGGAAAACTATCCCCGTTTTGGAGCGCACGAACATCGGGTCCTTGTCGAGATCTCGCCCCGCAAGAGTGATCTTACCTTTATCTTTAGGCAAAACCGTGGTAATTATGTTGATTGTGGTGGATTTTCCCGCCCCGTTTACTCCCAGAAAAGAGAAAAATTCCCCGCGTTCTATATCGAAGGAAATATCGTCTACGGCTTTGACGTTGCCGTAACTTTTGCTGAGGTGTTCAATTTCGAGTATCTTCATTTTTTCTCCGTGCACGCTGCACAATCATTATACAACATGCAACGACCGTTTGGCAACAAACAGAAAAAATCCCGTCCGAAACGGGCGGGAATACGGATTTGAAATTTAAAACCTGATCGCAAGCGCGAGCGCGCTCAACAGTTTTCTGGGATGAACGAAGACTTCCTCTATTTCCTTTGCAGCGGAATCGCGTTTGGGAAACGCCCTCTCGGGAGTGCGGTGCATCCACTTCTTGCGCGCAAAACGTAACGCAAAGAATATACCGCGCAGTATCTCGTCCGCCGCCATGGCTATCCATATTCCTTTCAGCCCGTAGCCGAGCTTGACTCCCAGCAAATATCCTATGCCCGCTTCGACCGCCCATTCCATGATCACAGTAACGGTAACGGGGAAATTGATGTCGCCGACCGTCGCCAGACAACGCGTCATCACAATATTGACGGAACGCCCTATCTCCAACGCTATCTCGATAAGCAGTATCGATTTTGCAAGCTCCAGCACCTCGACGTCTGAGGTCAGAAATCCGAGAACGTAATCGGACGACAGCCACAATATCGCGGTTACCGCCACGGAAACGCCTATACATACCGCCGTGGTTTTGGCGACTCTCGAGGAAACCGTAGAATATTCGCCCGCGCCCACAAGGTATCCGATGTTGATCTGAGTGGATTGCGCTATCGCCAGCGAATACAGATACGCGACGTTGGCAAGCATGCTGCAATAAACTTTCGTATTTATTACTGCGGTACCGAAAATGTTTATGAAACTGAGCACCACTATCTGCGACAGGTTATACGAAGCGGTTTCGCCGCCCGTCGGCAAGGCTATTTTCACGATGTCCTTGAAAGTCGCCGCGTCGAGCGCTTTGATATCGGAAAATCTTACCTTGACGGGCACGCGTTTAATCATGACAGCAAGCGTTATCAAAAGACCTATAAGCTTTGAAACGTCCGTCGAGATCGCCGCGCCGAGGATTCCGTATTCGGGGAAGATCCAGATACCGTTTATCAATAACCAGTTACCCAAAATATTGGTCAGGTTCATTACGACTGCTATGATCAGGATCTCTTTCAGCCTCGAAAAACTCCTTAATACCGCAGTTCCTGCAAGCTGTGCCGCCTGAATTATGAGTCCCGCGCCCACTACGGTGATATATCCCGACGCCTGTCCGATGATCTCCTCGGGAGCGTTCAACGCGTAAAGGAGAGGCGTCGCCGCGCTTACGGAAATCACGGTGAAAACCAAACCGAAAGCGCCGCTGAGAACAAAAGTCCATATCACCGCGTCCTTCATCTTTTTAGTATCGTTTGCGCCGATATAGTGGGTCAGGGCGATCATTCCGCCCGAAGAAGCCATAGTCAGAATGACTATCACCAGATTGATGACGGTATTGGCGTTTCCTATCGCCGCAACCGAATCGGAAGAATATCCCGAAAGCATTATCTGGTCGACGTTGCCAACCATCAGCTGTAAAAACAGCTCTGCGAAAATTGGCAACGACATCAAAAAAATACGTTTACCGTTCACAGAATATTTTCTCATTTTTTTGTCCGACCCCCGCCCCGGGGTCGCCTCTTTCTCGTCTTTGATTTTTTCTGCACACGTTATACAATCAAGGCGCGAAAACGGCAAGCGGTAAATGCAGATTGAAACTGTAAATAAATAGTAAAAATAACGGGCGGCGAAAAAGCCTCCCGACACGGCAGAAGCACAAAAAAACAAGGCGCCGTAAGACGCCTTGTTTCGATGGTTTGAGTTTTACTTTGCGTATTCTACCTTGCGTACCTCGCGTATGACGTTGACTTTGATCTGTCCGGGATATTCCAGCTCGTTTTCGAGCTTTTTGGCTATATCCTTTGCCAGGTACTCGGTATGCGCGTCGTCCACCTCGTCGGGCTTGACGATCACTCGGATCTCCCTACCCGCCTGAATGGCGAACGATTGCTCTACTCCTGCGAACGAGTTTGCCAGACTTTCCAGTTTTTCCAGACGTTTTACATAAAATTCAAGCGATTCTCTTCTGGCTCCGGGGCGTGCTCCGCTGATTGCGTCCGCCGCCTGTACCAAAACCGCTTCCACGCTGTTTGCCTCGACGTCGCCGTGGTGCGCCGCTATACAATGGATGACCTTTTCGGATTCCTTGTATTTGCGCGCCAGTTCTACGCCGATCTGAACGTGAGTGCCTTCGTATTCGTGGTCTATCGATTTGCCGATGTCGTGCAGAAGGCCCGCCCTCTTGCACAGTTTTTCGTCGGCGCCGAGCTCACCAGCCAATAATCCGGCGATATAGCTGACCTCCAAAGAATGTTTCAGGACGTTCTGACCGTAGCTGGTGCGGTACTTCATGCGTCCCAAAAGCTTTACCAGTTCGGGGTGGATCCCGTAAATACCCGCGTCGAATACCGCGGATTCTCCGGCCTCCTTTATTGTCGCGTCCATCTCGCGTCTGACGCGGTCGGCGACTTCCTCGATTCTGCCGGGATGGATCCTGCCGTCGGCGATCAGCTTCTGTAACGTCAGCCTCGCTATCTCGCGTCTGACGGGATCGAAGCCCGAAAGCGTTACCACGTCGGGAGTGTCGTCGATTATGATGTCCACGCCCGTGGCGGATTCCAAAGCCTTGATGTTCCTGCCTACCCTGCCGATGATCCTGCCTTTCATGTCTTCGCCCGGCAGTTCAACAGTGGAAACCGTAGCCTCGGACGCCTGGTCGACGGCGCAGCGCTGTATCGCCAGAGCGACGATGTTCTGAGCCTTGCGTTCGCCTTCTTCCTTTGCCTCGCGTTCGATTTCCCGGACGATCACCAGCGCGTCGCGCTTGGCTTCTTCCTGCATCTCGGAAATCAGCTGGTCTTTGGCTTCTTCACGGCTCATGCCGCTGACCTTTTCCAACTCCTGCATCATTTTTTCGGAGTGGTTTTTGAGTTCCTCCTCGATCGCCTTTATCTTCTGTTCGCGGCTTTCGAGGTCCTTTCTGGTCCTGTCGACGTTCTCTATCTTACGGTCGAGGACGTCTTCCTTTTTGTTGATCGCGTCTTCTTTCTGGTTGATGCGCGATTCCTGTCTTTGCAATTCTGCCCGTCTGTCTTTGGATTCTTTTTCCAACTCGTTGCGCAGTCTGAGCTGTTCCTCCTTCGCTTCCAGAAGAGCGTCTTTCCTGAGGGTCTTTGCCTCCAGGCGCGCTTCCTCCAGCACTCTGGCGTACTCCGTTTCGGCGTCGCCCTGCTTCTTTTTCAGAAACTGACGGTATCCGAAAAATCCCGCCAGTCCTCCGACGATCAAAGCAGGTATCAACGTTACGACAACTATGAGTCCGTCCTGCATGGCGGAAATCAGTAATTGACTGCCTAACATTTTAACCTCCTATTAAGTTTTGAAATTTCGCGTGTATATATGCGGTCGTTCGCTACCGAATATTCACTAAATTTTATTATATATCTTTAAGTATGTTTTGTCAATGCAATTTTACACCGCGCGGGTACCCCGCCCGACTCAAAACGTTTCCCTGATGCGCGCTTCCAGAGTATCGGCAAGCTCGGGATTGTTTTTGAGATAATCGACGGCTTTTTCTCTGCCCTGACCTATCTTTTCGCCCTCGTAGCTGAACCACGCGCCCGATTTCAGTATCAGTCCCTGAGCCACCGCCATATCCAGTATGACGCCGTAGCGGGAGATGCCGGTACCGAACATTATATCGAAATCCGCCTGTTTGAAGGGGGGCGCGAGCTTGTTCTTGACTACCTTGACCCTGGTGCGGTTGCCGACGGCGCCGGAAGCGTCCTTTATCGTTTCTACGCGCCTGACGTCCATACGTATGCTGGCATAGAATTTCAACGCCTTACCGCCGGTCGTGGTTTCGGGGTTGCCGAACATCACGCCGATCTTTTCGCGGAGCTGGTTGATGAATATTATGCAGGTATTCGTCTTTGCTATCGCAGGGTTTAATTTGCGCATCGCCTGAGACATCAGCCTCGCCTGAAGCCCTACGACAGAATCGCCCATCTCTCCGTCTATTTCGGCTTTCGGCGTCAAAGCCGCGACCGAGTCGACGACTATCAGATCCAGACTTCCGCTCCTTGCCAGTTCCTCCGCGATCGCGAGAGCCTGTTCGCCGTCGTCGGGTTGGGAAACGTACAGATGCGCCAGATCCACGCCGAGGTTACCCGCGTAAACGGGATCCAACGCGTGCTCGGCGTCTATAAACGCCACTATACCGCCCGCGCGCTGCGCCTCCGCCGCTATATGCAGCGCAAGCGTGGTCTTGCCCGACGATTCCGGTCCGTATATCTCGATGATCCTGCCGCGCGGCACGCCGCCTATCCCGAGAGCCTGATCGAGTGCGAGACATCCCGTCGGTATGACGTCTACCTTTACCTTGTTGGTGCCGTCCATATTCATGATCGCGCCTTTGCCGTAGCTTTTCTCGATTCGCGCAAGCGCTTCTTCCAAAGATTTTTTCTTGTTGTCGTCCATATTCGCTCCTTTTTAAGCTCGTTTATTTATCGCGGAACAATCCGCATTATTTTCTTTTCAGGTATCCGTGAACCTCGATTCGGGTTACTATAATCTGAAATACTCTTCCAGATGCCTTATGACGTAAAACAGCGCGTAGTCGCGCGCCTGGCGTCTTATCTCGTCGCGGTCGCCGTAAAAGCGATGCTCGTAGACCTCGGTGTGTTCGTCGTCCGCCACGGCAATATAAGTCAGCCCCACCGGTTTTAACGCGCTGCCGCCGCCGGGTCCCGCAAGTCCCGTCGCGCTGACGGCGACCGAAACCATATCCGAAAGCATACCCGTCGCCATTTCGACGGCAGTCTCTCCGCTGACCGCTCCGCATTCGCCGAGGGTGGAATCCAGTACGCCGAGCTTTTCGATTTTCGCCGCCTCGGTATACGCCACTATCCCGCCGTAAAACACTTCGCTGGCACCCGGGACGTCCACTATCGCCGCGGCTATCATGCCGCCGGTCAGGCTTTCGGCGGTGGCAAGCTTCATGTTGCGCGAACGCAACGCCTCGTAAAGCGTTTCCGCCAGCGTGCTTTCGCCGTCGCCGTACACGACGTCGCTGAACGTATCGTCCAGTTCGTCGTAATCCCTGCCCGTAATGTCCCTGAACGTTATTCCCAGATCGCAACCGCCGTCGCTTTCGACGTAATAATCCTCGACGTGCGGATGCCATTTGGTCATACGTTCGTCGACCTCGGCCTCCGTTAAACACACTCTCAAATATTTATCCATGACTCTCCTTTGCCCCGAGGCAACGGGTTTTATTCGTATCTTATGCCCTTTATTCGGCTTTTTTCACGGCTTCGCCCGAAAGATTGAAGCCCGTGCGGGTAATTTTAACGGAGTAATATTCCCCTATTTCCAAAGGAAATTCCGAAGTAAGGTATATTTTCGTGTCTATCTCGGGCGCGTTATATTCGCTCCTCGCCACAAAGCGGCTTTTGGCATAGTCCACGCCCTCGTAGACCGCCTCCAGGCACTTGCCGAGATATTTTTCGTGCTTTTTTTCGATGATATCGCATTGCAAACGCGAAAGTTCCTTTTCACGCGCCTTCTTGACTTTATAAGGAATTTGCCCGCGCATTTTTGCGGCGGGAGTGCCTTCCTCTTTAGAATACGCGAAAAATCCCGCGTAATCGATGTTGCCTTCGGCGACAAAGCGCTTCAGTTCGTCAAAATCCGCCTCCGTCTCGCCCGGGAAACCGACTATGAAAGTGGAACGCACGGCAATGTCAGGCACGGCTTTTCTGAGTTTAGCGAGCAACGCGTAAATCTGTTCGGGTGAAGAACGGCGGTTCATTCTCTTCAATACGTCGCGGGAAACGTGCTGAAGGGGTATATCCATATACTTAGCGACTTTTGGTTCCGAGGCGATGACGTCTATCAATTCGTCCGTAACCGATTCGGGATACGAATACAGCAAACGGATCTTTTTAAAATCGAAGCCGCACAGTTTGCGCATAAGGCGCGCTATATCCGTGCCGTCGTTCAGATCGGAGCCGTAGCGCGTGGTGTCCTGTGCGACGACTATCAGCTCCTTTACTCCGTCCGCGCATAGCCTTTCGGCTTCGCGCAACACGTCGTCCTCGCGTTCGGAGCGGTACGCCCCGCGGATCTTGGGAATCGCGCAGTAAGTACACCGGTTGCTGCACCCCTCGGCTATCTTCAGGTACGCGTAATGCGCGGGAGTGGTGATCACTCTGTCCGCGCCGTAAAAGGCGGGAGCGCCGCCGAGGAAAAGCCGTTCCGCGCCCGCTTTTTCGAGTACGGATACAATCTCGTCGTAACGGTTTATGCCGACGAAAGCGTCGACTTCGGAAAATTCCTCCGCCGTTTCGAGCGCGTATCTTTCGGCAAAGCACCCGAGCACTATTATCTTTGCGCCCTTTTTTCTGAGCGACGCCGCTTCGAGTACCGTATCCACCGATTCCTTGGTCGCGGAACGTATAAAGGCGCAGGTATTTATCAGGATATAGTCGGCTTTCGGAACGTCGGGGACGATCTCATAGCCGTGAGCCACCAGCCTCGCCAGCACCTTTTCGGTATCGACGCGGTTTTTATCGCATCCCAGAGTTATAACGGCGACGGAGCCTTTCGGGGCGCTATTCGTCATCCTCATCCTCCGACGAAGAAGCGCCGTTCGCGCTCGGAGTTCCTTCCGCGTCCATATCCTTTCCGAATATGTCGTAGAACTCGTCCAAAGTTATCAGTATTTCTCTGGTCTTGGCGCCGTCCTGAGGACCTATAAAGCCTCTCGCCTCCATTTCGTCGACGAGTTTTTTGGCTTTTATGTATCCCACTCCGTGCTTTGCCTGGGCGTTGGATACCGAGGCTCTGCCCTCGATGATGAACGATTTTAAAATTATCCTCAGCTGTTGTTCGAAGCTCGCGTCTCTCGCTTCCTGCGGGTTGACGGCGGCTTCCTCGGCGGGGGCGGGCGGCTCGTAAGTTATGCTCTGGAGGATCGAGTCGTCATAGTCGCATTCGTTGTTCGCCTTGATATAATCGACGATGTTCTTTATCTCCTGAATGTCGACGAACGCGCCCTGAAGCCTTAAAATATTCGCGGGGAAGGAATAAAGCATATCGCCGTTGCCGAGCAGATCTTCGGCGCCGCCGTCGTCCATGATCACGCGCGAATCGAGGTTTGATTTTACCGTAAACGCCACGCGGTGCAGAATGTTGGTCTTGATCAGTCCGGTTATGACCTGCGCCGTCGGACGCTGTGTCGCGATTATCATATGTATGCCGCAGGCTCTCGCCAGCTGTGCCAGTCGCACGATGTTTTCCTCGACGTTGTTGTTTTTGGATTTGACCATAAGGTCCGCCATTTCGTCGATGATCAGCACGATCTTGGGCATCTTCGGTTCGGTGGCTTTGTCGCGGAACACGTCGTTATACTGGTCGATGTCCCTGCAGCCCACCTGCTCGAAGAAACTGTAACGCCTGTCCATTTCCTCGGTCAGCCACTTCAGCGCGTTGGCGGCGTGTCTGGATTCCTTAACGGGTTCTTTCACCAAAAGGTTCGGCAGACCTTTGTATATGCTCATCTCCACGCGTTTGGGGTCTATCATGACGATCCTGACGTCCTCGGGAGAATACTTGTAAAGTATACTGATGATGACGGAGTTCAGGAACACCGATTTACCGGTACCCGTCGCGCCCGCGACCAAAAGGTGCGGCATCTTGGCGAGATTGGCGACGTAAGGCTGTCCGTCGAAGCTTTTGCCCATCGCGATCTTGATCCCCGAGGAATCTTTGTTGAACGCTTCGCTGCAAAGCAAAGATTTCAGCCCGACTATGTCGCGTTTGGTGTTCGGGAGTTCTATTCCGAATGCGTCCTCGCCCTCTATCGGCGCGAGTATTCTGAGGTTTTTGACCCTCAGGCGCATTTTGAGGTTGTCCTTCAGCGCCGTAACCTTGTTTATCTTGTAACCGTCGCCCAGCTTCAGATAATACATCGTGAACGTCGGTCCGCGCTTTGCCGTTTCGACCACGGCGGGAACGTTGAATTCCTGCATGGTCATCTCGATCTTTTCCTTCATCTCCTGATAATCGGAGGGGAATTCGCTACCCGAGGATCCGAAGTCGTTCAACAGATCGTAAGGCGGCGCTTTATAAGGCTTGGGCACGTAAGGCTTTTTGGGCGCGGAGGGGAACATACCCTGTTGCTCCGCCGCGGGAGAAGCCGAGTCGGGAAATTCGGGAGCCGCTTCTTTTTTCAGAGCGTCCGATTTAAATTCGGGCTTTTTCTCGCGCTTTACGCTTACGGGCGCCTCCCTCTTTTCCGGTTCGGGACGGCGCGATACGGCTGGAGGCACGACTTTGGCTTCGATAGCCGTGTCCGCGTCCGCCGCGGTGATCTTCTCGTCCTCTTCTTCCAGTACCTTGCCGAAAATGTTACCGCTGCGGAATTCGTCGTCCGACATCGGTTTTAACAGCCAGTCCTTGGCACTGCCGGAATAAGGTTTTTCAGCCGGGGCGGGCGCGGGCGAAGGCGAAGGACGAACGGGTTCGGGACGAGGCTCGGGGCGGTATCCGTCTACTGAACCCGCGGGGTTATACATGGGTCCGGGTCCGGGCGCGTTCACGCGGTAAGCGCTATCCGCTGCGCGCGGAACGGAAACCGTATCCGACCTGTACGCGTTTTCGCGATTCACCGTTTCGGGAGCGGGCTGCCGGGAAACGGGAGCAACGTCGCCCTCTTTTATCTCAAATCCGTACTGATCGTAACGCTTTTGCGGCATAACGGGCATCGCGGGACGCAGGTTTTCGGTCTGACGGTACCCCGAAAGATTGTCGCTTTCCTGAGTTACGGGTTGCTTATAAAGCTTGTCCAAAGCGCTCTCCGGTTCTTCCTCCTTTTCGGGAGCGGGAGCGCGGTAAGTTTCGGATTCCTGTCTGACGGGAACCTCGTACAGCGAAGGACGTCTGCTTTCCGCGGGAGATTTTTCCGCGGGAACGGTTTCCTCGGGAGCGCCGTAGCGCTTTTTATAATCGTCGGGATCGGAAAAGTCTATGATCCCCTGATTTGTGTATGGATGGACGTCGAAAGCGCTGATGAACCTTTGACTCTTTTCCTTATCGCTCATCGGCTGTTCGCCGTTGAAAAGTATGCTGTGCGCGTCGCTCTTGGAGCGTCTTTCGGGTTCGATCTCGCGGCGGTATCTGTCCGAATCCATTCCCGTAACGTTGATAAGATCGGAGTCGTTGTCCGTTCCGACGGGACGCGAAACGCTCGTCGTGCCTATATAAGGTCTGACCGCGACGTCGTCGCCGTCGCGGCGTTTAGAGGCGGTATAAGAAGCGGGACGCGCGGATTTTTTGCCGGAACCGAGGCTCACGACGAACGGATATATCGCAAAGAACAACAACGTCGCCGTCAAAATCAGAGAAACTACCAACATGAACGCGTAGTTGGGATATATAAGATGCAACAACGCCGCGGGCAACCCTATCATCACTCCGCCGACCGTATGCGCGGAGTATGTCGCGCTGAGATAATTGCTCTGTCCGACAATACTTTCGGATAATCCGACGTGCAAAGTAAGTATCGCCGCAAACAGCAAGGTTATGTACAAAGCCGCGCGCCCCTTGCCGACTTGCAGCCTGCGCCCCGAATACATTAACGCGCCGGTAAGCAACAACGCGGGTATGTAAGCGTAAACGGCATAGCCGAAAACGCCGTACAAAAATTCGCGCGTGGCGCTGAAGAACGTAAGTATCGTCATCAACGCCGCAAAAGAAAATACGATATACGACGCCGTTCTGGCGCCTATCTTATTTGTTTTCATAGCTCCTCCTCGGAAGCGAGCAACAGCTCCCTGACGTTCACGGAAGCGTCCTTTGCCACGAAAGACGCCGCTACCTTGTCAAAATCAAACGTTTCTTCTATAACTTCGGTTACGTCGGAGAGAGTAACCGCTTCGATCTCGGTCAAGACTTTGTCAACGTCGTATGTTTGTCCGGACAATACGTAAGCTCTGCCCGCCGCCCGCATCAGCGCGGTCGCGCTTTCGGAGCCTAAAACCGTGCCGGTCTTGAGCTGTTCCTTGGCCTTTCTCAGTTCCTCCTCCGTTACTCCGCGTTTCATGCCCGATATTTCCTCGGCAACGGTTTGAACGGCTTCCCGCACGCTTTCCGGATTAGTACCGAGATAGATCTCCAAAACTCCGTCGTCCTTTGCCGCGCCGGGCAACGAATACACGTCGTATGCAAGCCCTTTCCTTTCCCTGACGCTCTGGAACAATCTGGAGGACATTCCGCCGCCTAATATGTTCGACGCGATCTTCAGCGGAACCGCACGCCGGTCGGAATACGCGTATCCCGGGAAAGCCATGGCTATGACAGCCTGTTCTATCTGCTTTTCGACGCCGACGTATCCGTAAACGGGCGCGACCTTTTCCATCGTCGCGCATTCCCTGACGTTCGTAAACAGCGAATCGAAATATTTTTCCGCGAGTCCTGCCGCGCGTTCGTATTCGATTTTTCCCGCCACGGAAATGACGGTATTGCGAGCGCCGTAATGCAGTTTCATGTATTCGCGTAATTCCGCGGGTTTGAAGGAACGCACGTTTTCAGTCGTGCCGAGAATGGGTCTGCCCTTTGCGGTATTTCCGTAAAGCGCCGTACTCAGAGCGTCGAAGCACACGTCGTCGGGATCGTCGAGACTGCGGTGGATCTCCTCGATGACGACTCCCTTTTCGCGTTCGGCTTCCTCCTCGGGAAAAGTCGAACGGAAAAAGATGTCCGACAGTATCTCCATACAATCCTCGGCGTGCTCGTAAGTGGACACCGTATAAAAAGAGGTCATCTGCCTGGCGGTAAAAGCGTTCATCTGTACTCCGAGCGATTCCGCCTCCCTGGCTATGTCGAAAGCCGTCCTCTTTTCCGTGCCCTTGAAAAGCATGTGTTCAATAAAATGCGAAATGCCCGATTGCTTCTCCGATTCGTAATCGGCTCCGCAACCCACATATATCCCTATCGCAACGCTTCTGGTGGAATCCGTTCCGTTATACAACAGCGTCGAGCCGTTAGGCAATTTTACAATTTTTTCCATTATTTCTCCTGAATAAGCGCGCATCGTGTCCGCACTACGCGCACGCAACACATACACGAAAATAGTATACTACATTTATTTAATAAATACAAGCGCGCGATATATTTTACCGAAAAAAGAAGCGTCCTCTGCGGACGCCCCGTTTTATTTCGCGATTCACGGCCGTTCCGTTCCCACGTTCACGCCGACGCTCACCGCTTTAAAGCCGTTTCGTGAATAATATTCGAGTATCTTAGGCAGCGCCTGTAAAGTGTGCGCGGTCGGGTGCATCAGTATCAATTCGCCGTTTCGGATATCCGAAGTCGCTCTGGCGTATACCAAATCCGGATTTTTATCGCGCCAGTCCACCGTGTCGCGCGACCATAAAATTACCGAGTAGCCGAGTTCTTCGGCGGCCGAAAACATCGCGTCGCCTATCGATCCCGACGGCGGAGCGAACAGCGAAATCTGTTTCCCGGTCAATTCCTCGAGCAGCTTCTCGGCGGGTACCATTTCGTCCAGGTTACGTTCGTAACTTAAGTTCTCCGCGTCCTTATGGTTATATCCGTGCGAGCCTATTTCGTGCCCCGCTTCGGATATTTTTTTGACCAACGAATTGTTCTTCGCCGCCCACGAGCCGCCTATGAAAAAGGTGGTCTTGACGCCGTAGCGCGCCAGGACGTCGAGAATGTCTTCTATGTATTCCGTACCCCAGTAGACGTTGAACATCAGACTGACGTAAGGCGTTTCGCCGCTGCCGCGGTAAACGGCGTAATTTTTGCCGACCGCTTCCATAGCGCCCGCGCCGTTAAGAGCGAGAACGGTTATCACCGCGATAATCACCGTTACGGCGACGACGTTGGCTATCAACACGCTTTTTTTGGACATTATTTCCTTCCGTTTATATTTATTATATTGACATTTCTTTTTAATATGTTTAATATTATTTCGTCTAAAGAAATTCAGTATCCCTTTACGGGAAAGGAGATATTATGGCAAAACTGACAATGGATAAGCTGGTCGCACTCTGTAAAGGCAGAGGATTCGTCTATTCCGGCAGCGAAATTTACGGCGGACTCGCCAACACCTGGGACTTCGGACCTTTGGGCGTACTGCTGAAAAACAACATAAAAGCCGCCTGGTGGAAAAAATTCGTCCAGGAAAGCCCGTACAACGTCGGGCTGGATTCCGCGATTTTAATGAATCCGGAAGTATGGGTGGCGAGCGGACACCTCGGCGGATTTTCCGATCCGCTCGTAGACTGCAAAAACTGCAAATCCCGCCATCGCGCGGACAACCTGATAGAGGATTACCTGAACAAAAAAGGCGAAAAAGCCAATATCGCTGGTTGGACGAACGAACAGCTCGAAGCGTTCCTGAAAGAACACTCCGTGCCCTGCCCCGTCTGCGGTAAAAGCGATTTCACTTCGATAAGAAAGTTCAATCTTATGTTCAAAACTTTCCAGGGCGTTACCGAAGACACCGCTTCGACGGTGTATCTGCGCCCCGAGACCGCTCAGGGCATTTTCGTGAACTTCAAAAACGTACAGCGCACTTCGCGCAAAAAAGTGCCTTTCGGCATCGCCCAGATCGGAAAATCCTTCCGTAACGAGATAACTCCCGGAAACTTCATTTTCCGCGTCAGGGAATTCGAGCAGATGGAACTGGAGTTTTTCTGCAAACCCGGCACGGATCTCGAATGGTTCGAATACTGGCGCGCGTTCTGCCGCGACTGGTTGCTCGGTCTCGGAATCAAAAAAGATAATCTTCGCCTAAGAGATCACGACAAGGACGAACTTTGCTTCTATTCCAAAGCCACCACTGACTTTGAATTTTTGTTCCCTTTCGGCTGGGGCGAACTGTGGGGCGTTGCCGACAGGACCGATTACGACCTCACTCGGCACGCCGAGCACTCGGGCAAGGATCTGAACTATATCGATCCCGTGACCAACGATAGATATATCCCCTACGTCATCGAGCCCTCGCTGGGGGTGGAGAGAATGACCCTCGCCGTACTCTCCAACGCATACGAAGAGGAAGAGCTGGAGGGCGGAGACACTCGCGTCGTAATGCGCTTCCATCCCGCGCTGGCGCCCGTAAAAGTCGCCGTTTTACCCCTGCAAAAACAGCTTAACGAACGTGCCGAAGCACTCTATGCGGATTTGTCAAAACAATTCATGTGCGATTTCGACGCCGCGGGTTCTATCGGCAAACGTTACCGCAGACAGGACGAAATCGGCACCCCCTATTGCGTCACCGTCGATTTCGACACGCTCGAGGACGGCACAGTGACCGTCAGAGACCGCGACACGATGGCGCAGGAAAGGATCAAAGCAGACGAACTTAAATCGTATCTTGCGAATAAACTGGCATACTGAAAAATTCCGGAGGAGGTTTACATATGTACAAAGTTTCCAAAAAGGGTTGGATAGAAGCGGGTATCAGCTTCGGCATCTTTGCCGTAATAGCGGTTATCGCCGCGTTCTACGACCTTCAGATCAATAAGGCTCTGTACGCGCCCGGTTGCCCTTACGCGCAATTTTTCGACAATCTGGGCGAAATGCCGACCTATTTCGCCGCTCCCGTCGCGGGAAGCATTCTGTTTTGGCAACGCTTCGGCAACACCAAAAAACAACACTTGCTGATTAAGATTCTGGGCGCGGGCGTTGTCTACTGCGGATATCTGGTGGCTATCGGCGTATGGTTTTTCGGCAACTTCTTTGCCGACGAAATAAAATATCAATGGGTTTACGCGGTATTCTTCGCGGCGATAATGAGCGCGCTGACCATAGCGGCGTTTTCAAAAATCCCCGAAAAGACCATGAAAAAACTGTTCTGGTTCGCCGTATTCCTCGCGGCTTGCGCGATACTGGCAAACGCTATCGTTCAGATCATGAAGTTTATCTGGGCGCGTCAGCGTTTCCGCACGATGACCCCCGGCAACCCCAAGACACCCGACGCGCTACTCGCGCTGTATCCCGGATACGATTACGACGGCTTCACGCCCTGGTATATGATAAACACGATCATCAAGCCCGAAATCAGGACCGACGCCTATGTTGCGCTGTTCAAATCGGTTGACGACGGCGCGTTCGTATCCTTCCCGTCGGGTCATACTTCGGCGGCGTCAACTTCTCTTGCGCTGATAATAATCCCCGAACTTTTCCCTAAAATGCGCGCCAAAAACCGCAAATGGATGTTCTGGGTATTTCCCCTTATTTATACGGGACTGGTCGCGATAAGCCGCATAGTGATGGCTGCCCACTACCTTAGCGACGTATTGTTCGGATACTTTATCGGATTCGGCTCGGCGGCGCTGCTGAGAATAATAATGCTGAAAGTATTTTCCAAAAAAGGAATCTCTTTCGAAGAAGATCAGTCCGCCGTTATCACGCTTACGGAAGAAAGCGTCGAACAACTGAAATAGCATTTATTAATCGGATTCAACGATAAAGGCGCCGCGAAAACGCGGCGCCTTTAATTTTTCCCGTTAAACGGTTTAATCGACAGGCAGGCTGTCGCTTACCGTAAAGAACGATCCAGAAACGTCCAGAGTCACGTCGAAAGCGGCGTCGATCACGTACTTCGACAAATCGATTCCCGCTTCTTTAAGTTTGCTTTCGATCTGCCCTGTTCCGCGGTAAGATCTTTGCAGACAATCATAAAGTCCGGTCATATCCAGTCCCAAAAGATTTTTGAAAAATACGGAATCGAGCTTAAAGGAAATCAGACTGTCGTCGATATTCAGCATCGAAAACACGAACGCAAGCGACTCGAAAGTATTCATAATATCTCTTTTGTCAAAATAATTATCGATGAGACATTGCAGAAAATCCGTAAAGTACGCTTCCGTTTCGAATACGCCGGTTTTCACGGAGCCGCTCTCGTCGCGCTCCATTACCGACAGCTTTAAAATATTATCCGCGTAATTCAATTCGAAAGGAATGAAGTTTGCGTCGTCGGGGTCTGTAATTTTGAGAATTATCGTATCGTCGTTTCCGCCTGAATCCATACCCGTATATTTAAACGACAAACCGATATCGTAATCTTTGCCTCCGAGCAGCGTTCCGTCCGCAAAACGCACTACGCCGTCCACGCTTACGAAACGGGAATCGTACATATAATAGTCGTCGAACTTAGAGTCGTTCCTGTATGGCATTACGCTTTCGTCCAGAGCAGCGGCTTTTACGTCCAGTTTGTTCAGACCTATGCTGATCGAATACGCTTCCCCGCCGAAAACCGTGTTTTTATTGTCGGATTCGCTGACGTCCAGAATCATATCGAGCGCGGAAATTTTTCCAGTCCCCTCCCCGTCCGTGCGTATTCCGCCCGTGGTGGTAAATTCGAGTTCGAGAGCCGCAGGAGGCATTTCGGCCGACAGTCTATCCGAATTGACGCCGAAAATCGCGCCTATCAAAGCTTTGATGTCGGCGGTGTATTCTTCGTAATCGTTTTTGGTAATGAAATTGACGAGATTGACGAGAGAACGTTTCAGGTCTATATTCGCGGTATAGCTTCTGGTGCGCGTTCCGTTTGACTCGTCTTTATATTTGTACGTCAAATCGTAAACGACAAGACTGGAATTCAACACGGACGACAAAATCGTCGTATCGAGACTTCCGAACGGCAACATGTCCGCAAGCGAGGAATTGTACAGAGGAATCTCGATCTTGTTGCCGCTTACGGACACGAACAGTTCGTCATAAGATGAATCCGCACCCGAATAAAGATAAATTTCTATAAACGGAGAGCTTGAACCCGCACGGGTTACTATGAATCCCGTTCTGGTCGCCCCGGCAGAACCCGATTCGGATTTTTTCAGATCGTAATCGGAAATGAATAAAAGCGTGCTTTTTGAATCGTTGATCTTTAAATCCGCAGAAACGTAAATCGACGCGTTAGGCCTTGAAGACGTGATCTGCGAAGAATTGACGGGTCTCAACGCCGAAACAATGCCGCCGATCAGGTCTTCGGTCATCAGGTCGATATTTGTTTCGCCTTTTACGAAGCCGTCGCTGTTTTCTTCGGTTGACGGCGTGTTCGGCTTGCCTCCCCCCGTCGTATCGCATCCCGCCGAAACGATCAGCACCGCTATAAGCAACGCAACGACCGCAAATATCCATATTGTTTTTTTCCTCATACCCCGTTTCTCCTTATCAACGCCCGTCTGCGGAACGCTTATACTTTTATAGTCATCGAATCCTTCATTTCTTCTATTCTGTCCGCGCATTCCGAATACGGGCAGGTAATTATTTCTCCTGTGGAGCGGATCTTAATCTCCGCCTCGTCGCGCTCCAGCGCCCTCGGGCTTACCACGAGTCTCAGCGGTATTCCCATCAGGTCGCAATCGGCGAACTTGAATCCCGCGGACTGTGCCCTGTCGTCCATCAGCACTTCCACTCCGCGCTTTTCCAGCTCGGCATACAGTTCTTCGGCTTTCGCCCTGACGCGTTCGTCGTCGGGACGTATCACGCATAAATATACGTGCCACGGCGCCACGGACATCGGCCAGTTCAGACCTTTTTCGTCGGCGGATTCCTCGGCTATGGAAGCTATCGCGCGCCCCACGCCTATGCCGTAGCAACCCATTATCGGATTAACGGCCTTGCCTTCGGCATTCAGTACCGTCATGCCCATGCTTTCGGTATACTTGGTTCCGAGCTGGAAGATGTTGCCTATTTCTATACCGTTTTCAACCGTCAGTTCCGCACCGCATACGGGGCACTTCTGACCGGGCTTGACTTTGGCGATATCGAAACTTTCACTTATAACGAAGTCCCTTCCCTCGCAAACGTTTTTGATATGGTATTCGGGCTTGTTGGCTCCCGTAACCATATTTACGGCGCCCCGTAACGATTTATCGTAAACGACGATAATATTCTTTTCCGGCAGTCCGACTGGACCGATGTTGCCCGCGGTAAGCGTGCCGTCGGAAAGCGCCGCGGGCACGACCTCCGCCTGCAAAACCTTTTTGAGTTTCGCTTCGTTTACCTCGAGATCGCCGCGGATGAACGCCACGACCGTGTGAACGGAATCGCCTTTTATATTATAGCACACCGCCTTTATCGTCCTTTCCGCGGATACGTCGCCCAGGTACTTCGTGACCTCGGCGATCTCCTTGGCGGACCCGGTATACACTTCTTCGGCTTTTTTCGCTTCCTCGGCGGGATAGTTTTCGTTAGCGGCGGTAGCGACTTCCATATTGGCTTTCAGACCGCACTTGGGACAAATAACGATACTGTCCTCGCCTATCGGGGTCAGCAGCATGAATTCGTGAGAGATCCTGCCTCCCATCATGCCCGAATCGCTGGTGACCGCAATGAAATTCTTCATGCCTATGCGGCGGAAAATGCGGTCGTATGCGTCGTATGCCCTTTTATAATATGCTTCGAGGTCTTCTTGGGTCATATGAAAAGAATATGCGTCTTTCATTGTGAACTCTCTGACCCTGATAAGTCCTCCCCTCGGACGACCTTCGTCGCGGAACTTGGTCTGTATCTGATATATCATGAAAGGCAGCTGTTGATAGCTGTTCACCGCATCGCGCGCGAACTGTACCGCCGCCTCCTCATGGGTCATGCCCAGCACCATGTCGCGGGCGTTTCTGTCCTTGAAACGCACCATTTCGTCGCCTATCGACGTATATCTTCCGGACTCTTCCCACAGTTCCCTGGGCATTACCACGGGGAAGGAACATTCCTGTCCGTCCAGCGCGTCCATTTCCTCGCGGATAATATTTTCGATCTTTCTTGCAATACGCTTTGCGGGCATTGCAAGCGACCAGATACCGTTGGCGACGAGCTTTATATAGCCCGCGCGGATCATCAGAGAATGGCTTTTTATTACGGCGTCCGAAGGAGCGGTCTTGGTGCGTTCCCCGACCAGTTTGGAAATTCGCATCTTACGCCTCCGCCACCGTAAACGTCAACGTGGTTTTAACGCCTGCAAAAGCGATGTTAAGAGTGTATTCCTTTGCCTGGGTAAACTTGCCTTTGTCGTCGAGACCGAGCGAATCGAGGTCGTATTCTATCGCCGCCGTGGTCGTAACCTTGCGTTCCTCTTTGTTGGACAATATCGCCGTAACGGTTATGTCCGAGGTGTCGAACGCGTCGCCGACGACGTATGCAGTGTCTTCCGCGAATTCGGCTTTTATCGCCGTAACGGTCGGCGTGTCGGAATCCGACTTCTTGCAGGCGACTACTGCCGCCGCGATTACGAAACACATAGCGATTACGAGTATCAAAGATACGATTTTACGGGTTTTCATTTTACACTGTTTCCTTTTTCCCGCCGGTCAGCGGATATCGTTATTTCATACAAAGACATTATATAATAAATATGCGCGTTTAGTCAAGCGTTATAATCTGCGGCAAGCGCTCCGCGCATATACGCAAAATAAGCATAAAAAAAGTGCGCCCACTCCGACCTGCCCTACCGGATCGGCTCATGCGCAGGCGGCTCCTTCAAAGTTTCCTCGTGGCACATCCCGGAATCGCTTAGTGCTGCTGCGGTCAAGCTCTGACACGGTTCACGACACGAAATTGCACAAGACCTTGCTATCAACGCTCCTTACGCACGTCGGCTTCCCATAAAACAGGCCTCGGTGGGTGTTCTACCCTGCTGTAGCGGATTGCAGGTTACAGGGCACCGCTAGCTCCCCGTATAGCACAACTGAAAGTATAGCCAAGGCAACGGAATTTGTCAAGAGTTTTTCGCATAGAGCGGCAACGCGCCGCAAAACCGACAAAAAAACGTATAAAACGACTATCGCTCGCCCTTGCCGAAAAGCAATTCGTTCATCGCTTCTTTCAGGTCGTCGATACCGAGTTTCAAAGTCGCGCTCGTCCTGACGCTCCTGACCCCGGCGGGTAAAACCGCGTCGTCGGGCAAGCGGTCGCATTTGTTCAGCACAGCCAGAACCGGAATGCCCCCTGCCCCTATCTTCTCTAAAACGTCGTCGACGACGGCATATTGCTCGGCACAGTTGACGTCCGACGAATCGACGACGTGCAGTAACAGATCGGAATACCTGGTTTCTTCGAGCGTCGAACGGAAAGCACGGACGAAATCGTGAGGAAGATCGGATATAAATCCCACCGTGTCGACCAACAAAATTTCTCCTCCGCTAAGGCGCATACGCCTGACAACGGGATCCAGCGTCGCGAACAGTTTGTCCTCCACGCCCACTCCGGCGTTCGTCAATACGTTCATCAGAGAGGACTTTCCCGCGTTGGTGTACCCGACCAGCGACACGACTTTGACGGCGTTTTTCAAGCGCCTTTCCCGTCTGACGGCACGCTCCGCCTCCAGCTTTTTCAGTTTCTTTTCGAGTTCGCGAATTTCGTAGCGGATAGAGCGTTTGTCTATCTCCTGTTGCTGCTCGCCGCCTCCGCGCCTCGCGCCGCCGCCGCCCGCGCCGCCGCCGCCCTGTCTGGAAAGTGCTACGCCCTGTCCCAGGACTCTCGGCAGCTGTTTTTTCTTTTTCATCAGCTCGACCTGTAGTTTTCCTTCGTTGGTCGTGGCGTGGCGAGCGAAAATCTCTATTATCAGCGTGGAGCGGTCCATCACCGTAACGCCCAAAGCGTTTTCGAGGTTGTTCAGCTGTGTGCCGCCTACCTCGTTTTCAAATATCACGACAGAAGAATCGGTAGCTTCGACTACCGATTTCAGTTCGTCAAGTTTACCCTTGCCGATAAAATAGGATTTGTCGGGACGGGCGCGGCGTTGCGTTAAATACGCCCTGACCTCGTAGCCCGCGGTACGGGCGAGCTGTTCAAGCTCCTCAGCCGCCATGTCGGCTTCCCGCGCCGCGGAAACGTTGACGAGTACCGCGCCTTCCCTGTCGGATCCGTTCATTATTTACCCTGTATCACGTAATACATTCTGGTCATCTCGTCCTTACCCATAAACTTCGGAACGGGGTAAAGCGGATTGGCTTCTTTTAACGAATGTTCGACCATGGCGGGGATATCCTCCTCACGTATAAGGTCGGAACCGTCTTTTGCTTTGATGGTCTTGGGTACGTTCATATAGTCGTTCATCTCGCGTATGGCGGCGATGAAGTTAAGCGCCTTTTCTTCGACGTCCTTGCCCTGTACCCCGGCGATGTCCGCAAGGCGAGACAGCGGCTCGTAGATCGATTCTCCGTAGTAATCGAGAACGTAAGGAAGTATCACGGCGTTAGCCAGTCCGTGAGGCACGCCGTATTTTCCGCCCAGCGAATGAGCTATCGCGTGAACGTAGCCGACGTAAGCCCTGGTAAATGATACGCCCGCGCAGTATGCGGCTTCCTGCATGTTTTCTCTGGCTTCCATATCCTTGCCGTCGTCATATGCGCGCTTCAGATATTTGAAAATGAGATCGGTGGCTTTTTCCGCCATCTCGACGGTCAGAGCGGTGTTGCTTTGTCCGATATAAGCTTCGACGGCGTGGGTCAGCGCGTCCATACCCGTGGTGGAAGTGATGTGCTTCGGAAGTCCCACCGTCAGCGCGGGGTCAAGGACGGCATAATGAGGTATCAGCGACGGATCGTTGATGGTGTATTTGTCATGAGTCGCGGCGTCCATTATGACCGCGGCGAGGGTGGCTTCGCTGCCCGTTCCCGAAGTCGTCGGAACAGCAAAGAACGGAGGCATGGAGTGCATGACCTTCAGGATACCTTTCATCTTCTTTACGGGTTTGGAGGGACGAGCGACTCTCGCGCCAACGCCTTTTGCGCAGTCCATGGGAGAACCGCCGCCGAAAGCGACTATGGCTTTGCATCCGCCCTCGACGTATGCTTTATATGCGTTTTCGACGTTATCGACGGTGGGGTTAGGAACGACGTCCTTGAACAAGGTGTATTTTACGCCCGCTTTGTCCATTTCCTCGAACATTCCGTTCAACATGCCGAGCGAGTACAAACCGTTATCGGTTACGACCAACACGGAATCGATTCCTTTCTCTTTAATGATCGAGGGAAGTTTGAGTATGCTGCCTTCGCCTTTGATAAGTTCGGGTTTTCTGAGCCTCAGCATTGGCATGACCACTCTGAACACCGCCTGATATATGCGGTAGTACGCTTTTTGGAACACGTTTATCATTACTGCCTCCGTAGTATGTATTTTATCGACATATTCGGGATAGATTTCCTTGATGTAATTCAAAATATCCCTTCTTTGCGCCCTGAGCGCGCCCCTCTTTTCCATTTTCATGCTGACTGCGGCGGTTGCCCAGATAAGCGACTCCTCGACGGAACGGCGTTGTCTTTCCGCTATGTACGCCGCAAAAGTCGTGTCTCCGCGCCCCGATCTTCCCGAGAGGTTCCTCGCCCTTATCGGACAGGCGTAAATCTTTTTGCCGTTGTAAACGATGACCTCGGTGTTATGAGTTATCATTACCTCCTTTGCGCCCCATTTATGCAGCAGTTTCGCCGCTTCGTATCTGTCCGTAAGTCCCGTCAGAATTTCCGCCTCGGCGGCGTCCGTCTTCAGATAATGGATCTTGGGAAGAAGTTTCATCTTGTCCGCCCAGTCCTCGAAATACATCTCGCCCGTTTCGGGGTTTCTGTGTCTTAAAAATCCCTGAACGTCGACTGCGACCTTGTCTTTCGCCGCAAGGAAATCGATAAGTCCGTCCTCGTAATCGCCGTATATAAGCCCCGCGAAATGGTAGACCTTGACCGCTTCGGAAGGAATGTCCGCTTTTACGAATGCGTCGCCCTGCGAAATTCCCTTGCAAAGACGTTTTTCCTTATCGGCAGTAAGGTATCTGTTCTCTATGGAAGTGGCTTCCTCGGCGGGCAAAACCTTTATGTTGGCGCGGGGAACCGCGAAAGAATCGAGCCTGTATTCCTCGCCCGCTTTTATCTTGGTCAGCGCGAGCACGCTGTGTCCGAGAGAATACGCCGCCGCCGAAGAGTACAGGACCGCTCCGCCGACCTCGACGACCTCGCTGCCGTCGGCGTCGATATTGCGGTCGAGCGAGCTGTGTCCTATGGTCATGACGTCGCGCTTGTAAGTCTTTCTCATGATCACGAACTTATCCATCAGGAACATTATCACCCAGCTTAAGAGCGAGCCGAGCAGTTTGCTGATCGTGTTTCCGAGATCCGCGCCCGCGACGGGTCCGAGCACCGTTCCGAGAGCGCCGCCGAGCCAGGTGGAAAGTATGATTATCGCGATGACCGTTATAACGTACATCACCGCGCTGAGCGCCACGTTGTTATTGGCGTTGAAAGTCTTTTTCCTGTTGACGGCAAACGAAATTATCTCGGCAATACATTTAGAGCCGAGGAACGCCACGAATCCCGCCAGTCCGTATGCCGCCTCCTTACCCGGAGCGTAATGGAACAAAAACCATTTGAATTCCACGTCGCCCCATACGTCCAACAGCCCGTACTGCAAAGCGTACATCGACGCGAATTCCGCCAAAAAGGCTATCAGGCTGATCAGCGTAAACTTGACGATCTGCCAGATATTCGCGTGCGCGGACATGAACTTCTGAAACTTCATTACAAAGGTTTGGTTCTGTTCGGATACCTGTTTTTCGGTTTCAGGTTCCCCGGAGCGAGGATTTCCGTTTTCGGAAACTTCGTTTTCGATTTTGGGGTTTACATCTTTTGCCATTGTGCCCTCCGTGGTTTATCTGGATATTCTGCCGCTCGCGTCGCCCGCCGAAAGACGTTTGACTTCGTCGACCGTAACCATGTTGAAGTCGCCCTCTATAGTCTGTTTAAGGCAAGAAGCCGCCGTCGCGAACTCCACCGCGGACCGAGGATCGAAATTGGATAATCCGTATATCAGACCCGCGCCGAAGGAATCGCCTCCGCCCACGCGGTCCACAATATGTATAAGGTATTCTTTTGCGGAATATACGTTGCCGTCCCCGGAAACGAGCACCGCGGACCAGCGGTTGTCGCTTGCCGATATCGAACCGCGCAAAGTTATCGCGGCGTACTCGAGATCGAAGCGTTTGATCAACTCGCGCGCTACTCCGACATATCCCGCCGCCTCGACCTTGCCGCCCGTAACGTCTGCCGGGGCGGTTATGCCGAACACGTCGGACGCATCCTCCTCGTTGGCGATAACGACGTCCACGTATTCCATAAGCGGTTCCATTACCGAACGCGCTTTTTCCCTGCTCCAGAGTTTTTTGCGGTAATTCAAGTCGCACGAGACTTTTAAACCCGCCGCGCGCGCGGCTTTAACGGCTTTCAACGTTATTTCGGCGACGTTGTCGCCGAGGGCGGGAGTGATACCCGTAAAATGGAACCAGTCGGCGCCCTTGAATATCTTTTTCCAGTTAAAATCGTTTTTGCCCGCTTTTGCGATAGCGCTGCCCGCGCGGTCGTAAATGACTTTTGACGGACGGGCGGAAGCGCCCGCTTCCAAAAAATATATGCCCGTTCTTTCGCCGCCGCGCACGATCCCCGAAACGTCGACGCCCGCAGCGCGGAGCGCTCTGACGGCGCCTTCGCCGATGTCGTTTTCGGGAAGTTTCGTTATAAATGCGGCGTCGACGCCGAAATTCGCGAGCGAAACCGCGACGTTCGCTTCGCCGCCGCCGTAGGTGGCTTCATATTTATCCGCCTGTAAAAACCTGAGGTATCCCTCGGGCTTAAGCCTTAGCATTATCTCACCGAACGTAACAACTCTCATGTCAGATCTCCTTTGCTATATCCGCGCCGATACGCGAAATACGCGTTATTTCCGAAAAATTCTTCGCTTGGATCAGGCTGTCCTTTACCATCCAGCTGCCGCCCGCCGCAATCACGTTTTTCAGCGAAAGATACTCTTTCAGATTCTCGTTGTCCACGCCGCCGGTCGGCAAGAAAACGACGTCCTTAAACGGTGCGCCCAAAGATTTTATCGCCTTGACTCCGCCGTAAACCGACGCGGGAAAGAACTTGACGATTTTGTTGCCGCCGTCGACGACTTTCATGATCTCGGTGGGCGTTACGGCGCCCGGAATATACAAAACGCCCGCCTCACGGCAGAACGCGTTTACACCCTCGGAATACCCCGGAGATACGATGAACTTTGCGCCGCATTTCACCGCCGTTTCAGCCTGTGCGGCGTTTATAACAGTGCCCGCGCCGATTAGCGCTTCCGGACAGTTTTCGCTAGCAAGCGTTATCGCCTCGCTCGCAGCCCCGGTCCTGAAAGTGATTTCGGCGATCGGAATACCTCCCGCAGTTAGCGCGTTGACGACGTCAACGGCGTCCGCAGCCGAATCCAGCTTGACTACGGGTACGATTTTAACCTTTTTTACGATATTGTAAGACATAATCCCGTTCCTAAGTAAAACTATAGCTATTATATACCCGCCGCGCGCGCGTGTCAACGCGATAATCAAATTAAAAAGCGCTTTACGCTTGAAAAGCCTGCCGCTTTAAGATATAATCTGAACATGCCTTACATCTCTGTATCTCGGACAAATTCGCCCTATTCGAATCTTGCCGCGGAAGAGTATCTGACGGAAAACGTCGATTCACCGACGATGTTTTTATGGGTCAATTCTCCCTCCGTCATCATGGGTAAATTTCAAAACGTTTACCGCGAATGTAATTTGGAATATATGCGATCGAAAGGCATCCTTCCCGTCCGAAGGACTACGGGCGGTGGCGCGGTATATCACGATTTGGGCAACCTTAATTATTCTTTTATTATACCAAACTCCGAATATGATGTGGACAGACAAAACAAAGTAATTTCGGAGGCTTTGGCGGTATTCGGCATAGAACCGCTCTTCGGCGGCAGAAACGACCTGGAGATACGTGGGCGTAAAGCGGGCGGCGCGGCGTATTTCAAAGGCGCGAAAAACTCGCTCCATCACGGTACTTTACTTATCTCGCTCGACCTAAGCGAAGCCGAACGCGCGCTGACTCCGAACAAACTCAAACTCGCCGCAAAAGGCGTGGATTCCGTTCGCCGCAGAATAATAAACCTTTCGGACCTGAACCCGGACATTACTACCGAAAAACTTATCGACGCCCTGATACGCTCTTTCGGATCCGGATACGGAGTTAGCCGAGAAGTTCATTATAACGAAAAGGCGTTAGCCGAAAAAGCCGCGAAATTTTCCTCGGACGAGTACGTTTACGGGCTGAATCCACCGTTCGACGTAACTCTCGAAGGCAGACTGTCCGCAGGAACCGTCGCTTTGTCGTTAAGCGTCAAACGCGGCGTGATAGAGGATTGCTTGCTGACCGGGGACTTTCTGGACGACTCCCTTCCCGAAAGGATAAAAAGCGTCGTTTTAAACCGAAAATATACCGATCTGAACGATATTTTTTCCGATTCCGAAACGCTATCGGAATTTGCACGCCTGACCGAAAGCGATGCCGGGCGGGCTTAAAAAGCGCCCTGTTTCAGTCCGTAAATCAGTTGCTGCAATTCGTTGAAGAAACGGCTAAGGTGATAGCCGTCCGAAACGGCATGATGGATCTGTACGGATAGCGGCATCAGATATTTTTTGTCCTTTTCTTCGTATTTTCCCCAGGTTATCACCGGCGCAAGGTATTTACCTTCGTCAAAGACGTGTATGTCGAAACTACGGTATTTTATCCACGGAAGACACGAAACGTTGAACACGTTCGGCGGAACGTCCTTTAATTCAAAGCCCCGCAAATCGGCGTGTTTTTTTCTGTCCGCCATAAACGCGTCGTGAAAGTCTTTCAGGTTCTCGGAGTATTCCGTATGTAACAATACCAACTGTTCGTCCTCTTTATGAAAATCGGCGTAATACGGCGAAACAACGTCCCAGCGTATCAGGTCGCCGTTCGGATCGAAAGCGTATCGGAATTCCTCGAAGCGGTTGACTGTTGTCGACACCGCCCATATCATCACGGGATAAAATTTCATTGCGCGCTCATGTGCAAACTTTAGCGCGTTCGTAACGTCGATATCGACGGTCATACTCAATACGTTTCTCAGATTATCGATGTAATGGCTGAACAGTTTGCCTCTTTTCCAGGTTTTAACGTCAATTTTTTCGTAATTCATCTTTACCTCCTCACGGCAGGAGAGTTGTCGCCGTTAAGGCATGATCTTTGTTCACGATTCGGATAATACCATAGTTTTCTTAAAAATGCAACGACGTTAACACGGCGGACAAAAGAAAGCCCCCGCCGAAGCGGGAGCTTTCCGAAGTTAAAATTCAATTAGCGGAACACACCCGAAATACTGCTGCCCGCCGAAGCCGAGAAGCACAGTATTACCTGATAACAGTTTTCGGAATCGATGATATTAGGCGTTGCGCCGGAAGCCATGGTTATACACGCATACAGCGAAATGATCTCTTCCTTGGAAGACAAATGAACGTAATAACTGTCTGTATCCCCGTATTCGCGAACGTATTGCGCACCTGTCAAATTAAATACCGCATTATCGGTCGCTCCGCCGTTTTCTTCATATTTCACCTCGAGGATATAATATAAAGAGCGGTCCGGAATACCGGAGAAATTGACATTGATCGCTATATCCGCAAGTCCGTCATCCGCCATGAAATACCAAACGTTACCGTCCGTATAGTAAGGAACCGAATCGTAGAACATATTATCCTGTCCCTCAGCGTCTTTATACAGCATTTTCTCGGTAGGTTCGACAAGAACCGTTTCGTTTTCTGCTTTGCCTTCCACTTTTACAAACGGCGTTCCCGCACCACCCATATCGATCTTGGCTCCTTCGATACGCACTTTGTACAAGGTTGTGTACGCCACGGACAAATTGCTCTGATCGATAAAAGCCGCGGGTGAGAATCTACCCGTATTAAACGTATACGACCCGTTCGTCATTTCCACGGCGGTGTCGTTGATATAAAGCTTAACCCCGGTCAGATCGACGAATTCGTTCGAAGTATCGAGAGTCAGCGTGATATTTTTGGCAACGTTTGCAGGGAAATATTCGTTTTCGGAGGAAGTCAGTATAAGACCCGTATCGTTTTCGACCGCCCAATCGTTCAAATCGAGTCCGTCCAAATCGACCGTCAGGGTTTTCCCCGCTTCGGTCAATCCGTCGGGCAGAAAATACGCCTTGTACGCGTATAAATCGCCTTCCGCGTTTACTTGGGGATTGCAGTCGAAATCGCCGTCTTTTAAAAAGCAATGCGTCACGTCGTCAAAATAGTTTTGGAAAGAATACGAGCCGACTACGGGTCCGTTAATGTCAAACGTAAAATCGCTTTTGACTTCGTCGTAATTCAAATTTAATTTCTTGCCGTTATAAAGATAATCCTTTAGCGGTGCGCCGTCTAATCGGAACATATCCAGTCTTGCGTCAGACGAATAATCTCCCGCCGCCTCGAAAGCCAGATCGAATTCCTTGCCGCTGCACTCGAACGATATGTCGATGTCTTTAGCGACAGCGGTGAAGGTTACCGAACCAACGACCTGATAGCCGGAGTGTAACTCCACGCCTTTTTCTTTAAAATCCGAATTCGGAGCGATCGAAATTTCCTTTCCGTCGGCGTACACTTTCAGGGTATCGCGCTCGTAGCCGTTATGCAGAAAAACGTCATATGTGCGCGTTTCCCCCTCTTTTATCGCCGAAACGGAGGTGCTGCCTTCGGATGAACCGGGATCGGCAATAAACGCGAAATCGCTCTGCGTATTGTAGAGCTGATATGTGTTTTTTACGCACGCCGTGGCACAGACGGAGCAAATCAATGCCAAAACAGCCACCGCTACTATTCCGAAAATCATTTTTCTCATAACATCACCTTCCTTTATTCAGTATGGTCGTTTTGTAATTTAATAGTAATATGAATAACGCGGTTTTGTCAATACTCACAAATTCGGCGGAAGTTTTGCTTTCATTTCTTCTCTTAAATTTATCTTTTCCCCGTCCGCAAAAAATGTCCCGTCGCCCACCGCGTGAAGGATACGCCTGTCTTCGACGTCTTCGTTGACGACCACTCTCAAAACTTTCAATACGACGAAACCGTATCGTTCTATATAATCAGACACTCTGCATTCGAGACATGCCATACATTCGCCTATCAGCGGCGCGTCGACGGTTTTAGCTTTTAACGCGCTCAGATTGAATTTCTTGAATTTATCGGTATCCTCGCCGCTGATCATACCTATGCCGACGACGGTTTCCGCAATGCTTGCGGGAGGAATACATACGCAGCACTCCCTTGTCCGCATCAGAGCGTCGAACGAATAATTCCAGCAACCGGTAGTCAGAACAATGTGCTGATCGAAATCGATAGCCATGGTCCATGATATGGTCATTACGTTTATTTTATCCTCGTTCCGCGTCGTAACCAACACGACGGGTCCCGGCTCTATAAACGTCAGAGCCTTTTCGACAGCGACTTCTTTCATTTTTTCTCCTTAAGGGTATAGTCTTTATTTAATTCTATCACATACGGAACCTATTCGAACATTTTTTGAATTTTTAAGTATTTATTCCAAACCGAACAGAAAAAAGGCGCATAGAGCGCCTTTATCCTTCTATTATAGTCCATTAAAACACCGCTTCTAAAAAATGCAATTACTATAAATTAAACGATTCTTTAAGCAAGCTGATCAATTGCTTAGCCATCTCTTTACTGATATGTATGACTTGACTTTGCTTTCCTTTTTCTATCCGATCAACGGAACCAAATGTTTGAATACGAACAAATTTTTCTTCATTATTCGTACAATCGTTATATTGCGCATCACAACAAGTTATCTTACCTTTCATCACGTAGTTTTCTTCTTTTTTTGTGATTTTTTTAATAATCGCCATATGATGATTTACCTCATAAAAAATAATTATATATATATTATATTATAAAACTTATTAATAAAATCATTCCAAATAAAATTAAAGGCTAAAATAATTTTTAGTTATAATAAATGTATAAGATTTGGCAGATAATAAAGCAGTTTACTAAAATGTAAACGATCACGGTCCGAATCATGAAAAAAGGGCGCAAGATACGCGCTTATCTTTACGGACCAAACCGAGGAGAAGGGATATTCCGTTGCGCCCGCCTGAACGGACGGGCGCTTCCGTTTACACCCTGCGGGAGCGTCTTTTCGCCCGTTTCGTCGGGAGCGAAGCTCGGCACGGAACCGTAGCCTTCGCTTCTACCCCTAGAACCGAACGAAAATCCCCATCCCTCGGGCGCCGAGTACGCTGAAAGAATTTAAAACGGATAAATGCACTTTATAATTCGGTTAAGACAAGAAAGTTTATAATTAAGCAAATAACCGAAGTTTTAAAATTTTGGATTGATTGCATTATATAATTGCATTATCGACGTATTTCTTTTACCGCACTTTTAAACCTACTTGGCAGCGAGAAATTGACGTTTTCGCCCGATTTCAAGTGTAGAAGTCCCGTTGCGCCCGCCTGAACGGACGGGCGCTTCCCGTTACACCCTGCGGGAGCGTCTTTTCGCCCGTTTCGTCGGGAGCGAAGCTCGGCACGGAACCGTAGCCTTCGCTTCTACCCCTAGAACCGAACGAAAATCCCCATCCCTCGGGCGCCGAGTACGCTGAAAGAAATTATAGAATAAGCAATTTTTGATAAAGGCGTGTTTTAAATTTCCTTATAACTGTTTTAGTTTAAAAACCGAGCGATACTTACGCAGGAAGCGGACGAAAACGGCTTTTCTAAGCGTATTTTCGTCGCGCCTGTCCGTTCAGGCAGGCGCAAGATTATCGACCGAAGTCCGAATCATGAAAAAAGGGCGCAAGATGCGCCCTTATCCTCGGTTTGGTGCGGTCGATGGGACTTGAACCCATACGGTCTCCCATACGCCCCTCAAACGTACGCGTCTGCCTATTCCGCCACGACCGCATTAAGCACGGGAACGCAAATTATATTAACATACCCGTTTGCTTTTTGCAACAGTTTTCCCCTATTTTTTCAACCGTCGCTCGCGGTGTGCGCTTTTTTCTTGGCGGCGCGTATATTGTGTAGGCGATGAATCGCTTTCATTACGCTTTTCAACGGAGACGCGTGCGGGTTTTTGCCTTTTTTATCCTGTTCGAATACTCCGACGTATTCGATATAAGGTTTCAGTCGACACGAATCGATAACGATTTTGATTTCGTCGGTCCTGACGGCGCGGAAAAACGCTATCCTGTTAAAGCCTATCGTTTTGCCGTAATAAACGGTTTTGAACTTTCCGTTGACCTTTGCCTCTATCCTGAAACTTTCCACGCGCTGTGAAAACGAAACGTTCTCGATCAGCCTCAGTTTATCAACTTTGCAAGTCTTTGCCAGCTTCAGCGTTATTTCGTAGCTGTCCGCCTCGTCTTTAGGAGTATAATAACCCGTGCTTTCGAAAGAATTTTTGTCGAAACCGAAACGGAACATGTTTTTTGGTTTGAAACCCTCTTCGTGTACGGGCGCGGTTACTCCGTCCACCGTTACGGGCTTGGAGAATGCGGCGTTCTTTCTGTCGGCAAAACGCACCAGCCTGTCCACGTCGGCGTCGTTCAGTCTCCCCGTAGCGTCCGGCGGTACGTTCAAAAGAAGCAGCGAATTCCCGCCTACCGCCGTGTAATAAATGTATAACAGATTATTTACGGAGCGGATACGGTGATCCTGAGACTTATGGTAAAACCAGCCCGGTCTTATGGAGACGTCCACCTCGGCGGGCGACCATACGAACTCGGAATATTTTTCGAGCATTTCGCGGCTCCCCAGCTCTTCTCCGAACATTTCGACGGAAGGCGCTTTCATGTTTTCGGATTCCTCGTGTTGGCTCTGTTCAATGATGCTCTGAGTGCCATAATCCATTTCGGGAATAACGCACCACTCGCCGTCTCTGGCAAAACCGCCTTCGTTGCCGACCCATCTGACGTCGGGACCGCAATTCGAGATAACGGCTTTGGGCTGAAGCTTTCTGATAACTTCGTAGTACCTGTTAAAATCGTATTTCTGTACGGGCTTGCCGTCCGAAGCGGCGCCGCAGGCGCCGTCAAGCCATACCGCGAAAATTTCTCCGTAGCCCGTCAGCAGTTCTTTCAGCTGGGCAACGTAAAAGTCGTCGTATTCCGCGCTTCCGTAAAGCGGACAATTTCTGTCCCATGGCGATAAATAGATCCCGAACTTTACCCCGTGCTTTTTGCAAGCCGCCGCGACTTCCTTTACGACGTCGCCCTTGCCGTCCAGGTATGGACTGGATTTTACCGAGTAATCTGTGGTTGCGGTCTGCCACATGCAGAAACCGTCGTGATGTTTTGCGGTAAAGATAATTCCTTTCGCTCCCGCAAATTTGAGCACCTTAACCCATTGTTCGGCATCCTGATTCGTGGGATTGAAGATTTCCGGCGAAAGCGTTCCGTCGCTCCATTCCTTGTTCGCAAACGTATTCAGACCGTAATGAATAAAGGCGTTGAAGTTATCTCGTTGAATACTTCTTTGCACTCTGGAAGGCACTACCGAGGTATAAAGTTTAAGTCTTTCTACTGACGTCATGATTTACTCCTTGTATTCGAATGAGGCCGTTCTGTAATACAGCCATGAAAAGAAATTTACGGGATTTAAAAAGATTACCGCGCGTTTTACCAAAGCGCCGAGCGCGGTGCCTTTTGTGCGGATCGTGTTGACAGATCTGATTTTGAACGAACGGGGATCGTAGAGCGTACCGGGCAGCACGAATTCCTTGGTTTGTCCGGGCAATATATCGGTAAAGTTGTCTTCGAATGGCGGCGTGTCCGAGGACGTATAAACCTCGGTAAGACGCGAATACACGTCCGAAGTTACCGCTATCACGGTTTTGCCGTCGCGTTCGGAAACGTTTAAGGAATATTTCGGCACGGGGAAACGGCAATGTCTGTCGCGGATAAGCGGCTTGGAACAAGCCGATACCTCGTCACCGTTCTCGTCCGTCAACGACACGGAATAAAACAGCTCTTTTTGGCGGCGTTTGCCGAAGTCGTACTCCGTTTCGCCGAGTTTCAATATTCCGCCCGACTCTATATCCACGGGATAAGTTTTCTCTTTCAGAATATTACCGTAAAAATCGGATATTTTCAATACCGCCTTACCTTTACGAGAGCATAGCAAATCGTTGATAACGTAAACGGCAATGCCGCGGTCGTTTTCCTCGGCGGAAACAGCGAAAGGCGCGTTGAACCGGCGCGCGGCGTACTGTAGTGCCTTGTATCTGCCGAACGAATCCACGGACGACCAGCTGGCGACGGGCCAACAGTCGTTGAATTGCCAGTACAACGCGCCCCACGTGCGTTCCGACCGCCGCCAGGCTTCGGTGGCGTCTCGTATGGATTCCGCCTGCGCAAGCTGGCTTAGATATACCGCGTCCTCGAATTTTTCGGGCAGTCTGAACAGCGAAGCCGTATAATAGACGGTTTTTTCGTTGCCCAGTGCGCATTTCTGATGCGCTTTCATCACGGGCGTATACAGACCGAGGTCCGTATCGGAAGCATAGTACTTTATCGTGCGCATATCCGGGAAAGATTCGAAACCGAACTCGGAACAAAACCTCGTCTTGCGCGTGCGATAATAGGTTATATCCTGAAGCCCGTGCCAAACCGCCCAAAGATGCGTGTCCCCCACGTTGTCCGCCTGTACCCCTTTTAAATATTCCGCGCCTATCGGGGTACCGGGGATATACGGGGTTATTTCGTCGTAACGTCTCAATAGCGCGGGCAAAGTCTCGTAAAAGAATTTCTTTTGCGCCTCGACGTATTTCGGGTAGATCATAAAGCTCGAAACCAACGCCTCGATCTCGTTGTTTCCGCACCACAGCGCAAGCGACGGATGCGACTTTATACGCGTTACGTTATAGCCGACTTCCGACAGCGCGTTTGCAGTGAAAGCCTCGTCGTAAAAAGGATACGGTTTGCACGCGAATGTAAAATCCTGCCATACGAGAATGCCTTTTTCGTCGCAAAGCGAATAGAATTCCTCGGATTCGTAATATCCGCCTCCCCAAACGCGGAGCATATTGAATCCCGCCCTGACGGCGGCGTCGATATGATATTCCAGCTTTTCGCGCGTGATGCGGTCGGGCATTGCGTCCGCAGGGATCCAGTTCGCGCCCTTCATAAACATGGCTTTTCCGTTCAATACGAATTTGAACTCGGTTCCGTCGTTTAAACGCGAACGATCCAATTTTATCGTTCTTATACCCGTTTTTAAAGTTCTGGAAACGGTTTCCTCTGCGGACACCAAACTGAGTTCGACCGTATAAAGCGGCTGCCGTTTTTTCCCCGAAACGTCGGCTGTCCACCAGATTTCGGGTTCATCGATTTCGAAGGTGCGCACGAGTCTGAAATCGGGCAAACCGCGTTTTTCCCACGTCTTTCCCGAGGGAGAAACGACTTTGACGACGTACTCCTCATACTCGCCGTACAATGCCGCGGAAACGGTTATTTCGCCGCGATCCCCGACAATATCCGATGTAGCCGCGAATTCCTCGATTTTAAGCGGACCGAAATTTATATATACTTCTCCGAGGATACCCGAAACAGGAAGATCGAGACCCCAATCCCAGCCGAAATGACATTGAGGTTTCCTTATAAAAGTGACGGGAGTAATGCCCGGAAGCGATTTCGAATTGATACGTTTGCATTCGGCGTCCGCATAGGTTTTAGGGGCTGAAATAACCACTTTCAATACGTTTTTCCCGGCGGTAAGCTTGCCGGTAACATCGAATCGGTGCCTGATAAAAGCGTTCGCGCCGCCGCCTACCGACGTACCGTTCAAAAAAGCTTCAAACACCGTGTCGACACCCGTCATGACCAGTTCGGCGGGTTTTGTCAACAGCTCCTCCGCGACCTCGAACGACGTTTCCAACACGGTATCCTTTTCCCCTATCCACAGCGTTTCCTTTTCGTTCAGCCCTTTGTAAGGGTCGGGGATCAGCCCTGACTTCAGCAGCGCCGAACAGTTCGTTGTCGGGAGCCGAGTTTCGACGGAATATGCGCCGCATTCCAGTTTCCAGACACTTTCGGGATACAGTTTCATTTTCGGTTCTCCTCCTTCATGTCGAGTACGGGCGTGAAGTTATCCAGGAAGATAATTATATACGCCGCCCACATCGGCAGGCTCTCGATAAACCCGTTCTTGCCGGCAGCGATCAGCGCTATGATTATCGCAAGCAGCAACCCGCAAAAGCATATCAAGGTTATTTTATATTTTTTATTGGGTTTTGCGGGAAACAAAAGATGCAAAACTATCGCCGCCGCGAAAAACACCGCGAACAACAGCGCCGTCGACCAATGGGCGTACATCTGAAGCCCCGGAACCCTGGTGGACGGAATGTGTACGCACGTCATCAGGCACAACACCCCCAACGCCATACAGACATAGCCCGCCAACTGCGCCTTCCCGTTGCCGAGCGGTTTACGGGTATAGGTATATATCAGATTTACGGTCAGCGCAAGCGAAGTGGTGAATCCCCAGAACTTGAACGCCGTCGGATACTTCAAACCTATTTCGGACGCCGTTCCCGACTCCAAAAACGGATTGCTCAAAAATCCGTATGCCGTGAAGTATACGAAACTGATTATCAATAACGCCATCGCCGAAATACGGAAAATCTTTTCTTTTAATTCTTTTTTATCCGTTTTGTCCGCAAGGGCTTTCTCGGTCATACTGTCCGCGGTATCCGTTGTCGCACCCGCAACAAGGGCGTTTTCCGGTTCTTCCGGCTTTTCGCCTTCATTTTTTTCGGGCTGAATCTTCAGATCGTCTTTGTCCATATCCTCTCCTCCGTACAATACGGCTTCAGCGGTTTTTGTATTTATCGAGTATAAATTTCAGCTTTTCGAGATTTGCTTCGTCGAAATCCAGCTTTACCGTGGCGGCGCCCATGGTGTCGAAGCCCTTGTCGTTGCCAAAAAACAATATGGTGGTACCTTCGATCCTGAAGTCGTACAGCCGCGCCCATTCGATGAATCTGTAAGGCACCACGACCCCGGAATCGAGTACCGCGCACTTGGTTACGATCATCATCGCGAGTATCGAGGCAAGCATACCGATTATCACCAGCACCGACAGCGTCAGCAGCCAATCGCCCGGAATCAGCGCCATATAAACAATGTCCCCTATCAGACACAGGGCGAGAATACATAGCGCGAATATCGGCCACTTGGAACGCTTATATAGCGGTATCAGAACTATCGCGCGTTTATAGCGGCGGTTCAACGCGATCAGCTTTTTCAATACGACCGCACCCCAAGCCACGGATAGCGCGGCAAGCAATACGAAAAATATGTCTATTATCAGATCTATCATACGCGCTCCTTTTCCTCGGAAAGTTTTTTTGCGGCGTCAAAATCTTTTTCGGCATCCTTCGACGCGCCTGTTTCGGTCGGGGCGCCGCCGTCGCCCGATTCGTTTATTCCGAACGCCACGCCCATTACCGAATCCACGTTCAGCGCAAAACAAAGTCCCGCGCCCAACGTGTTAAGTCCCGCTTTTTTTATTATGGATTTCATTATGCTTTCGGCGCCGCGCTCCGGAGTCAGGATCAATACCGTTTCCTTTTCGGGGGATACCGCTATGCCGAACAGTTTTTCGGCTTCGTGCGCGCCCGCGCCGCTGGAATGGATTATCGTTCCGCCCGTAGCTCCCGCTTCGCGCGCCGCGTCCATGACGAGCGTGGAAAATCCGCTGTTTACGATGGTTATTATCAGTTTGAAATTCATTTCGTCTCCTCCTCGGCGCATTCCCCCGCCAGAATCCTCAGCGTGGCGGGTCCCGCCACCGCTTTTACGGGTACGGTAAAAGCCACACCGGCGCCGCGTTTTACTCCGAATTCGAATTTGTCTTTCAGACATCTTTCGACGCCTTCCATATATCTTTCCTCTATAGTGGCTGTTATGACGCTTTTTGAGCTTTCGCCCGTACCTAATATATCGCCGAGCGCCGTCGGCGCCGTACCCGTTCCGGGTATAACGTTCAATGCGTTCGCGCCGCACTCTATCAGCGCTTCCGTAACCTTTCGCGTCTTAATTTTGTCGACAATTACGAATAAATACTTGAGTCGCATTTCAGTCCTCCAGTATTATTATCTCGCCTTCGCGCTCGATAAGCGCACGGTATTTCGCTTCGCGCGCGCTCTTTGCGGCGATATGCTTCTTGATCTTAAACGTGAATCCCATGACCTGAACGGCAAGCAGCGGCGTCATGGCTACGAATGCCACGGTACCGAAAGCGTCCGTTATTATATTGCCTCCTACGGCTTCCGACGCTCCCATTGCAAGCGGCAACAAAAACGCCGCGGTCATCGGTCCCGACGCCACGCCGCCCGAGTCGAAAGCTATCGCCGTAAATATCTTGGGTACGAAGAACGACAGTCCCAAAGCGATTGCGTATACGGGCGCAAGCATCCACCATATCGATATTCCCGTTACCACCCTTATCATGCTCATCGCCACGGCGAAAGCCATCGAAACGGACAGAACCGTCAGCATGCTTTTGCGGCTTACGGCACCGCCCGTAACGGATTCGATCTGTTTGTTCAGGACGTGGACGGCGGGTTCCGCCAAGACCAGTACGGAACCGATCAGAGCGCCCACGGGGATCAGTAGCCATTTCAGTTCGCCGCCGAACAATCCGCCGATATACGTTCCCGCCGGCATAAACCCTACGTTTGCGCCCATCAAAAACAACGTCAGTCCGATATAGGTATATATCGCGCCTATGCCTATGCGGAGCAATCTCTTTACCGGGAATTTTATCAGGGCAAACTGGAAAATTATAAAGAACGCATATATCGGGAGTAACGCTATTCCGACCTCTTTAAGGTACACGGGCGTCTGTTCGGCAAAATGCGCGAAGACCTCGCCTATCGAGGAATACGTACTTATTTGCTCGACGCCCGCTTCCGCATCCGCGTTGAACGCCAGTCCCAATATCAGGACTGCGATTATCGGACCGATAGAGCAAATTCCCACCATACCGAACGAATCTTCCTGCGACTTGCTGCCTCCCATAACCGTTGAAACGCCCGCACCGAGCGCCAGAATAAACGGAACGGTTATCGGACCGGTGGTAACGCCGCCCGAGTCGAACGCGAGAGGAACGTAATCCGCGTCCGAAAACGCCGCAAGCAGGAATACCGCGCCGTAGCACGCTATTAAAAAAGCGTTAAGCCTGATCTTAAGCAACAGCCTGAGTACCGACGCCAGCATAAAAATACCCACTCCCGCCGCAACGCTCCATATCAAAACAGGGTTCGGAATCGAGCTGATTTGCGTGGCGAGCACAGTGAGATCGGGTTCTGCGACCGTAATTATGACGCCGACGACCAGACACACGCCCAGAATCAGCGGAATTTTCTTTGTGGCGGTTACCTTGGCGCCGATGTGTTCGCCTATCGGTTCGAGCGAGATCGTACTGCCGAGAGAGTATAACGCTTCGCCCGCGATTAGACAGATGAACCCTATTAAGAATGCCGCAAGATTCAATGCGGGCATGGTGCCCATCGCAAAGTTCAATACGATCACCAGCACGGTGATCGGCAAAACCGCAATCGACGCCTCCAAGAGTTTACGAGCAAAAGTTTTCATCGAGCGAAACGACTCCCGCTAATATTACTTCGCCGCATACGCGGCATATTACTGTTTATTCAGAATCCGCCGAACCGAAATATTCTGCAACGGAATCGAATATGTCTTCGGTCAGCGATCTTTCCCCCGCAATATACTTCGCCTTTTCGGGCAAGGCAAAAAATCCCAACACCCTGCCGTCCGGAGAAGACAGCGCCGCTACCGCAAAGTCGGAAGCGTCGGGATTGAACGGATACGCCGAAGTCGGCATACCTACGGGATCGACGAACTGCGCGGCGACCTGTCCCGAAGAAGTCAACTCTTTGAATATCTCTGGCTGTATTCTGAGACGCATGTCTTTTCCCGCGGCTGCCGCAAAGTACGAATAACCCAGACCGGTTTTGGTCAGCATAGGCGAAAACCGGTTGGCTATCCTGATCCTCGGGATCTTTGCGGAAGGAGCGTGGTCGGGAGCGGCTTCCAGCCTGAGTCCCGCATCGTGGGCGTGTTCTGTACTGCCTTTCGACAACAAGCCTATATGCGCAAGCGCGCGACTGCCTTCACCCGTGGCAAGGATCAGTCCGTCGTTACGGTATATCAGTTCGTTCATCGCGTCGCTTACCACCGGCTTCATCAAGAGTTTATAAAACTTACCGCCGTCCGCATAGTCGCCGTAGGCGCTTTTCCCGACCAGCGCGAGCATGTCCGAAGAAGCTATTTTCTCGCGGACCGTTCTCAACAATTGCTGATCCTCTTCCGTATATTTACCGACATATACCGATTCTATTTTGAAATTTCTTCTTCCCGCCGATTCCGCGACTGCACCCTCCGAGGCATAATCGCAATGCACTATTGTCAGTATCGGCATACGCACCTTGCCCGAACGCAACGGAGACCCCTTTTGCGACACGGGGGCGACGGGATAACGCTGGTCCGGGCGATTCTCGAAAGGATATCTGCTGACCAGCCTGTCCAGTTCGGAATGGGTTATGTTGAAAGCGGTACTTCTGATCCTGCCGGTATCGTCCACCACGCCTATGTATTCGGGATCGAAAGCGGAAAACTCCTCCGCGTCCTCGACCGCAATCAGCATTTCCGAACGGTTGATCCCGCTTTCCGGCGGTTTGGAAGAAAACGAAAATCCCAGCCTTTCTCCCGACGTGCCTTCCACCACGGTTTTTGCCACACCGTTTTCTATCAGGCGCGCCGCAATCAAATTGCCTTTGGTGACGTTAATGCTTATCTGAGCAGCCAGTTTTAACACAAACTTAAAGTCAGGGATACCGTACTCGTCTCTCGGGATAACTATTTTATAAATTTTATTGCCGTTGCGGAACAACCCGTTCTTAAGCGAATCCGTCGTCGTAATCCCCGTTGCCGCCATGAACAAAGACGGTATGCCCCCGTGCGTTTCCCCTTTCCCGACAGAGTAGCCGAGCGAACACAGCGAAAGCGCGTTTTCCAAATAGAACACGCCCAGCGCCAGTTCCAACAACATGCCTTTGGAACGGTCGGTATCGGGCACGAGATAGGTCGGATTCAACACTATATCGTAGATCGACACTCCCGACACGACGAGTTTCAGAACGGCGTTCAGCGCCGTATTGACGGCTTTCGTAAACAGGTCTCCTCCCGTAGCAGGCGAGGAAAGCGCCGCGGTATTGACGGCGTTGCCGTATCCGCTGAAATCGGGCTTCACCGCCGCGACGAAATTGGGCGTGGTCTGAGCGGAACCGGACATCTGCCCGGCAACGGATCTGCCGCCGCCGAGAGCGTTCAACACAATGCCCTCCGAAACGTTCATCACGGAGTTTTTTATATCCTCCGCACTTTCTGAAGCACGGTCGAGGAAAGGCTCGGGCACCGATTCCAGAACGTATCGCGAAAACGAATGTCTGCGGCGCAATAATACGTTCATGCTCAGATTAATCAGTTCGGTACCCTTGGAAATCAGCCTGAATTTGTGTCTGGCGTTAAACTTTCCGAGCAGCCTAAGCTCGAAAGAGTATTTTTCGGCTGCCGCTTTCACGGGTGCGAGTTTGCCGCGCTTGATCACTATAACTATGCGGTTCAGACTCTTTTCGAGGATCAGTTCCTCGCCGGGCATCCCGAATTCGGAAGCCTCCCCCAACTCTATATCGAAACCCGAACCCAGCGCTATAATGCCGTTCAACAAGCCGTTGTCGCAGTACACGCCGCGTTGGATCAGATCGCCCACGTTGATCTCCCGCAAAAACGCGTTAAGCTTTAAAATGCCGTCGCGCTCCGTGTCGCGCGTTTCGAAATACGCGATAATGTCGCCCGGCTCGGGATTGCCCGAACCTATCTGCGGAAACGTGGAAAAACCCAGTACCGTGGCTTTCGTCAGCGGTTTTTCGACGCCTACGCAGGACGAACCGAAATCGTATGCGGCGGCGTCCAACGAATCCGCGTACCTGGCAAACGCAACAGTTCTTTCGGGGGTATTCCCACCGGGTTCTTCGTGAATGAAAAGTTTGGGAATGGCTCCGGCCACGCTGCATTCCATTGTCGCGCGTCTTTCCGCACGCAAAAAGTCGTCGTCCCACTTCGTCATCAGATAAGAAAAATACCTGACGCGACGGTTTTTGTCGTATATCGCGCACTCTTCGGATACCCTCCCCGCATTCATAAGTACGGAATCGCGGTTATCTGCCGCCACGGCTTTCACGTTCACTATCTGAATGTCGGCAAGCGTCCTGTAAGCGCCGGGGGTGAATCTGCGATGCAGTTCCTCGTATTTCGTGAGCGCCTTACGGATATGCGGGTTTTCCGAAATAACGTTGATCTCCCCTATTTCGCGCGTGAAATGCGAACGCGGCAAGCTCCAGTACGCGTCCAGAATTTTCAACGCAAGCACGGTGGGCACGTTTTTACGCAAAGCTTTGCCGAGTTTAAAAAGATCTTCCACGCTCATGCTTAAATCCAGTCCGCGCTTCAATGCCGTCAGCGTTTTGGCGTCGAAAGAGGAAAATCCGTTGATTTTTCTGTGTAATTGAAAATCCGAAAAGTCCGACGACACGGACTTTTCTTTCAGTGCGTTTTTTATATTCTTTCCCGACAATGCGTTCATGGGCTATACCGCCGGATAAATGTTATCGCCGAACGCTTCGACATAAACGGCGTCGTTTTTGTATGCTTCCAAAGTTTCCGCGGCGACGTACAGCGCGGCATCCAAAGACACGCCCTCGAATGCGTTCTCGCCCGCAGCGACTTTGTCCTGTTTCAGAATTCGTATTTCCTCGACGTTAAACGCGTCGCGGAAAGCGTCGGCGGAAATGTATGCCAAAGAGGAATCGGCGCCGATCGTCAACACTTCGATGCGGCTCCCGCCGAAAGCGCCGGCGGCGACGGCGGTGAAAGAGGCATCGAGAACCGCCTGCGAAGCGGTACCCGAATATTTTATCAGCGTGGTTCCGAGATAAACGTATTCGCCGTCGTTTTCGAGGGCGCCGAGCACGTCGTCGAAAGCACCCGTACCCACTTCCTTCAGCGCCGAGCCTTGCGCCACCGAAACGGATTCAAGCGACAAACAACTCCTGAAAGCGTACGCGCCTATCGTTTCCAAGGACGCGGGAAGCGCGACCGTCGTCAACGAATCAGCTCCGTCAAAAGCGTACGCGCCTATTTCAGTCAAACCGTTCCCTTCAAAAGCTATTGCAGTCAGATATCTGTTGTTGGCGAACGCTCCGCCCGCAATGCGGCTAACGGTCGCAGGAACGGTATAGGACGTCGCCTCGTTGGTAGGCAGATACAGATACAATACGCTTCCGTCCGCCGAAGTCAGCACCCCGTTTGCGAAATTAAACGAGACACCGTTCAAATTGACGTTGTTCAGCGCGAACAGTCCGCGGAACGCATTGTCTTCTACGGTCGTCAATCCCGAAGGCAGCGTGATCTCGGTTATGAACAAAATCTTGGAGTAGTTTTCGAACGCGCCTTCGCCAAGCGCGACGACGGGCAATCCCATATGACTATCGGGAATATATACCGACAAAGTGGAATATTCTTCCGCCGAGGAAGCGAATCCGACGACCTTGTACCCTATCGTCGTGCCGGATTCGTCGGTCACCGCCTCGAATTCAAGACCCTCTGTGCCTAAAAGCATGTCGGTCCACTTCGCATAGAAATTCACGGCGCCCTTGATAGCATATGTCGCGGGATCCACGGGCGTAACGTAGCCGGGATCGAGATACCATCCGTCGAATACGAAATCGCCTGTCGCGCCGTCGCCATATTGCGGAGTGTCGGGCACGGGTACGTAAGACACGTAATCGTTGTATTCCACGGGCATACCGATCTGTAACACAAACGATATCTCGTATCCTTCCGAAGCGGTGCCGTTATATGCGACGTTATAGAAATTCGCGTCGAACGTCTGCGGCACGGCGCTCGCATAAATTGCCTTGTCGAAACGCACGTCGGGATCGTAGGTATGCGATTCTGTCACGCTGAACGAGCCTTGCGACTGGAAAATCATCGTTTCGGTAGGCATGTCGGGTGTCCAGTACGTCGGGTTCGGCGGTTCCGAACCGGCGGGCACTCCGGATAAGGCTTTATACACCGAATTGCGGTACACGACCCGGTCGCCGGCAGAATAAACGGACGAGGAATCGTATGCGGGTACCGCGTCCAATCCCGTTACGTCGTAATAATACCAGTAAGTAACGTTATAGCCGGGAATGTTGACCTGAGGTACCTGCACTGTGGCGACGCCGTTTTCGTCGGGGCTGACTTCGATCTCCATTTCAAACGCCTCATACGGCGCGTTGGCGGGAGATCTGAAAACTATCGTGTAAGGTTTGCGCGTAGGTTCGGCATAGAAAGAAATATTGCCCTCGACCCTGCGCGGAAATTCGACTTTGGAACTGGGTTGTTTGCCGGCTGACGAATACCAGGTAACCTCATATATGTCGAACGGATACCCGTTCCCTATGATTCCGTTCTCGACATCCACCCCTGGTCTGACTTCGGTTCCGTAGGAAACGGAGTACGAACCCAGCTGTATCAGAGTGTCGCTGTTGGCGGGAGACAGGTAATACGAAACCGTATAATCGTTCGGGAAATACCTCGCCACCACGTTGTAATCCGTGGTCATCGCGACCGTAGTAAGATCCTTTTGCACCAAAACGTTGTCTATTCTTATGTACCAGATTCCCGTATGCCCGGTTTTTTCCGGCACGGCGGGAGGCGTGGAAATGTAGCGGTTATAGTACGCCGTGCGCGTAATCTGCGCGCCCGTCGTGTCGGTGGCGGGAACGGTCTGCTCCTCGTCCAACCAGAAATACATCGAATACAGTCGGTCCGTATACTGCGCTATAAAAGTCCTGTCAGCCGTTGCCGAACCGTACAGCGGTTCCCTGCCCGTGGAGGCGTCCAACCATATGCCTGTAGCTCCGGGTATCTCCGGAATCTCGGGAACGGGTTCGACGTCCGCTCGGAGCGTGGTTCCGTAACGGACTTCGAATACGTAACAGTAACCGTTGACGTATTGCCCGGAATACGAAATCTGTTTTTCGACGATCGGTACGCCGAACTGTGTCGCGCCCTCCTCCGCCCACGGACTGTCGGTTCTGGTAACCACATAGGTCATTTCGAGCATTTTGATCGTATAGTTTATGCTGACCGTTAGGTTCGACGTAACCTCGAAAGTAGCTTCCGGATCCGTCAGCACGACGGTTTCCGTCACTTTGTCGGAATCGTCCCTGACCTCGACGGTATAATTGACGAAATCGTATGCCGCTTCCTGTGCCGGCGCGGGGAAGGTGATGACGGAGCCGTATTCCACGTCGGTACGCGTTTCGACCAGTCCCCAGGTGGCTCCGTCGCGGTACGCGGTAAACCTTACCGTAAACGTGCGCATATCCGACCAGCGCGCATACACAACGGTATCACGCGTCAGAGTTCTGCCCGCGGTAAACACACTGCCCGAAAAGTCGGACGCCGAATACCAACCCACGAAAACGTAACCTTCGCGCTCGGGTATTTCCACCGTATCGACGTAGCCCGCGGCATAGCCCACTTCCCATATGACGGCGCCGTCGGCGTCGGTATAGGAGGCGTTGCTTTTGTCGTCGGGAAAGCTGGCGCCGACGCCCGCGTTATATGTAACGTAATACGTCGGGGTCTCCGCGACCGTATATGTTTTTATCGTCAGATAGAGAGACGCTCCCTGATAAATGACTCTGATCGTGGCCGTACCGGCGGATTCGGTAAGTTTCAGCTCCTCTGGGGCGATCATGCTTTCGGTCACCGCGACCTCTTCCAGCAGATTGTCCCCGGAATCGTACAGATAGAATCTGAACGCCGACCAGTCCACTTTGCCCGCTTCGAAAACATACGCTCCCGCCGCCTCGTCGTAATATGCTTTGGCGGAATCGGGATTGAGTTCTATCGAATAAGCGGCTTTTTCGGAATCGGTACAACCTATCGCGAGAGCCGCCAGCGCGGTCAATAAAACTATTAAAATTACGATATAAATTTTCTTACGCATAAGCCCCGGGTGTTTATAACGTATTCAATATAACATTTTCGGGGTCGACTGTCAATATAGAATTATTTAAATTATATACCGCGCAACGCGCAGGCGTATTAAAATTTTACGCTTTTCAATCGTTTGTTAATTCTTGCTAAAATATTAAAAAGTCTTGCGAGCGCATGAAAATAATGCTTACTTAAGTATGTTCGGACGGATTAATATTCCGCCGAAACGTGAGAACTTCTTATCTATATTGATTTTTCGGATTAAAACCGTACACGTTGTATTGTCAAACTGCTATTTAACGGTTTACACGAACGGGATACGCGAAATACTTTTAAACTGATTAGCCTTACGCTATTTCTGCGATAATGCGTATTCGGACTCGTCCGTGCGGCTACACGGACGAGTTATCCGTTTGAATCACACATTAAATTTCAGGCAGATCGACTTTGGTGGAATTAAGGTTTTTTACATAAAATTTAAAATCCATGGAGTAGCCGTCCATAGTGGCTTTACTTTTTATATTGCAGTTTCCGTCCTTTAATTCAAGTTCGATGTCGGACAACGTCAACCCTGATTCCTCATCAGTGATGGTCAAATTTGCCCGCCCAAGGAACAGATGGTAATCTTTGGAATATTCGTAATTTTTGCCGTTGAAAAGTTCGGTCAAGAAAGTATAATTTCCTAACGCATTCTCTGTATTGTAATTATTTTCCGGAGCATAATGTCCGTAGTCTCTTTCCCATGTGCCGTCATTTTTTTGAGAATATGTATAAAGATAATCTCCCTCATAACCGGTATAATTCGAAAATTCTTCGGTCGTTTCACCTACATAGGCACTTTTTTCATAATAATATGCTTTGTCATTTTCGATTTTTACCAGCATTACCATATTGGAATTAGAAGAGTTCAGTTCCATACCAAATTCTACGCTTTCCGCATCGGCAAAAGCATCATAAAATTCGTCGATATCGACCGGGCTGGTTTTCTCGTTACATGCGATCAACATGAAGCAAATCAAAAGTAAGACGCTAAATAATAAAAGTAACGTAATTTTTTTTATTATGTAACCAACCTTTAAATAATTTTAATTGCTATTGTCAATTTTGTCAACAAATAAAAAATTTTAAATATTATGATTTGTTGTCAAATATTCGTTAATTTTAAATTCGTCGCGAGCGTATGTTTCGTCGTAAATTAGAAAGCGATACAAAGTCCATGATTTTGGAAATTATCCTAAAGTTTATATTACCCGGGCGTGAAAACGGCTATTGCCCGAAACGCGACTCTGTGTTATAATAAACCATAAACTTTCCGCGCGGAAACGTTTTCAAGGAGCGAGTATGATTTTCAACGACTGGATGAGTTACATAAAACCCGAAGCGCGCCTGAATAAAATCGCAATGCCCGGGGCGCACAACGCCTGCACTGCGGGAATGGGAAAACAGGCGTGCTGCCAAAACGACACGATAGCCGTGCAGCTAAAATACGGCGTCAGGCATTTCTGTATCCGACTGGATACCGACAGAAAAGGCAACGTCGTTTGCTGCCACGGCATTTCCAAAGGCGAACCGCTCGCGAAAGCTCTGAAAGGAGTTCGTGAGTTTATGGAAGAAAATCCGTCGGAAATATTGCTGTTGGATATCCGAGAATATTACGACCAGAAAATTTTCGGTCCTCTGGTTTTAAGCTACGAGGCAAAACCCGAAAAAGTCGACGAAATACTTGCCGAAACCGTCTGCCCGGAAAAGTACGCCTATACCGGTTTCGAAAAAATCGAGGACGTAAAGATCGGCGACGTGTTGAATGCGGGAAAACGTTTTATCCTGATGAACGAAAAAGAGGACTACGCTTACTCCAAAAAAACAAACATCAACCTGCCTTGGGAAAAGAAAGTGAACGGCTCCAAAGCCTATAAATTCACGCGCGAAACTCTAAGGTTTTTCGACGACTACCCTACCGACGGGATCTATATTTTTCAGACGCAGCAGACGCCGAACCTCGGAACCGAAATAGGAATAACTTCGCCGCTGAAACTCGACCTCAGCCTGCGCGAACATTTCCCGTACCTCATCGAAGGAATAAAGAACAACCCCTACTACCTCGAAAGCGCGAACGTCATCGCGGGCGACTTCATGACAGATTCTTATATGAAGTCCTCTCTCATAATATCGCTGAACCTCGACAAAGGCATTGTTACCGAAAATAAAGAAAAAGATTTTGCGGAGGGTCTGAAATGGAACTGAAAACGCTGGGAATATACGGGCCGTATCCTAAAGCGGGCGGTTCGGCTTGCAGTTCGTATCTTGTCCGAACGGCAAGCGCGAAATTAGTTCTGGATTTCGGCGCGGGAGCGCTTACGCGACTCACCGCCGAGGAGGACGTCGGCTCGGTTGACGCGATAATTTTGTCCCACACGCATTTCGACCATGTGTCGGATATGTTGCCGTTAACTTACCTTATGGAGCTGCGTCCCGGAAAGTTGAAAGTTTATTTACCTAAAATGAAAGATAATTGGTATCTTAAGCTACTGAATTCAGCCCTTTTCGAAGCGCACGAAGTCGAAGCGGGCGACAAAGCGGAAATTAACGGCGCGCTCGTCGAATTTTTCCCCGCCCGGCACACGGTGCCGACGCTGGGGGTCAAAATAAGCGAAGGCGGCAAAAGCCTGTATTATACGGGCGACACCGTATGGTTCGACGAACTCTCCGAGTACGTGCGCGGCGCGGATACGGTGCTTGCGGACGCGGCAAAGCCGCTCGGATTCAAGGGACCGCATATGAGTTACGACAAAGCTTTCCTGTTGAAAGAGGCTTCGGGCGGCAAGGTCATCCTGACTCATCTTTCGCCCGATTTTGATCCCTCCCCCGCGCTTGACGACAAGGATATAGAAGTAGCGAAAGAAGGAAAAGTCTATTTTGTCTGATCCGGGCGTGTCCGCCCCGTGGATATGAAAACCTTCAACGCGCACGATCCGGCCGCGGTTAGCCGCGGCCTTTTTTATCGGTTCGGTATTTGCAGACTGTGCAAAACTAATTTAAATAACTTCGGCATGGAAAATCTTTATTAATAAACGAACAGGGCTTACCCCATTCGGGATAAGCCCTGCAAAAGCCTGTCGGCTAAGTATCGTTATTTATTCTTGATCGCTGCGTGCGCGGCGGCAAGAATGGCGATCGGTACGCGGAAGGGAGAGCAGGAAACGTAGTTGAGTCCCACGTTGTGGCAGAATTCGATCGTCGAAGGATCGCCGCCGTGCTCGCCGCAGATTCCCAGTTTGATGTTGGGTCTGGTGGCTTTGCCCTTGGCGACCGCTATCTTGACGAGTTCGCCCACGCCTTCCTGGTCGAGCCTTGCGAACGGGTCGGATTCGAATATTTTCTTCTTGTAGTAATCGCCGAGGAACTTGCCCGCGTCGTCACGGCTGAAGCCGAACGTCATCTGGGTCAGGTCGTTGGTGCCGAACGAGAAGAATTCGGCTTCCTTAGCTATCTTGTCCGCGGTGATGGCTGCGCGCGGGATCTCGATCATGGTGCCGACCATATATTCGACTTTGACGCCTTTTTCCGCCATAACGGCCTCGGCGGTGTCTACGACGACCTTTTTGACGTAAGCGAGTTCTTTCACGTCGCCGACCAGAGGTATCATGATCTCCGCCTTGACTTTTCCGCCCTGCTTGTTGACCTCTATAGCCGCTTCGATAACGGCGCGGGTCTGCATTTCGGCGATCTCGGGATAAGTTATCGCCAGACGGCAGCCGCGGTGTCCGAGCATCGGGTTCATCTCGTGCAGGCTGTGTACGGTCTCGTTAAGCTGTTCGTAAGAGATTCCCATATCCTTTGCAAGAGCGCGGATGTCTTCCTCCTTGGAGGGCAGGAACTCGTGGAGCGGCGGATCGAGGAAGCGGATGGTAACGGGATAGCCCTTCAGCGCTTTATAAATGCCGATAAAGTCTTCTCTCTGCATCGGAAGGATCTTCGCGAGAGCGGCTTTTCTCTGTTCGAGGTTGGAAGCGACTATCATCTCGCGAACGGCGGGTATACGCTCTTCCGCAAAGAACATGTGCTCGGTTCTGCAAAGACCTACGCCCTGAGCGCCGAACTCGTACGCGACGGAAGCGTCGTGCGGATTATCGGCATTGGCGCGGACCTGAAGTTTTTTGTATTTGTTCGCCCAGCCCATGATGGTAGCGAAGTTGCCCGAAGTGTCGGCGTCGACCATCGGCAGACTGCCTTCGTAAACCTTTCCGGTGGAGCCGTCGAGAGAAATAACATCCTGTTGGGTATATTTTTTGCCCGCGATAACGCAGATACCGTTGGCCTCGTCGATCTCGACGGCGCCGCATCCGCATACGCAGCAAGCGCCCATACCTCTGGCGACGACCGCCGCGTGGGAGGTAAGTCCGCCTCTGGCGGTAAGGATGCCTTCGGAAACCTGCATGCCTTCGATATCCTCTGGGGAAGTTTCGATACGTACCAGAACGACCTTTTCGCCCTTCTTTACGCGCTCTTTCGCCTCGTCGGCGGTAAAGCAAATCTTACCGCAAGCAGCGCCGGGAGAAGCGGGCAGACCTTCGGCGACAGCCTTGGTCTTTTTCAGAACGGCTTTGTCGAAAGTGGGATGCAGCAGGTCGTCAAGCTGTTTCGGCTCGACTTTCAGGAGAGCTTCTTCTTCGGTGCAAAGTCCTTCTTTCACGAGATCGACGGCAATATTGATGGCAGCGAGAGCGGTACGTTTGCCGCTGCGGGTCTGGAGCATGAACAGTTTGCCGCGCTCGATCGTGAACTCCATATCCTGCATGTCGTGGAAGTAATTTTCCAGACGGTTGCAGATGTCGAGGAACTGGTCGTAAACGGCGGGGTTGATCTCTTTAAGTTTGTCTATCGACGAGGGAGTACGGATACCCGCGACGACGTCCTCGCCCTGGGCGTTCATCAGGAATTCGCCGTAAAGTTTCTTTTCGCCGTTGGTGGGGTTTCTGGTAAACGCGACGCCCGTGCCGGAAGTCTCGCCCATGTTACCGAACACCATCGACTGGACGTTGACCGCGGTGCCCCACGAAGAGGGTATGTCGTTCATTCTGCGGTAAACGATGGCGCGTTCGTTGTTCCAGCTGCGGAACACCGCTTTGATGGCGCCGATGAGCTGTTCTTTGGGATCCTGCGGGAATTCCGCGCCGACGTTCTCGAAATAGTATTTCTTGAACATCGCGATCAGTTCCTGCAAATCCTCGGCGGTCAGTTCGGTATCGAGCTTAACGCCCTTTCTTTCCTTGACTTCGTCGATGAATCTTTCGAAATTGGCTTTTTCGACTCCGGTAACGACGTCGGAATACATCTGAATGAATCTGCGGTAGCAGTCGTATGCGAATCTGGGATTTTGGGTCAGTTCGGCAAGTCCTTTGACGCTGACGTCGTTAAGTCCGAGGTTCAGAATGGTGTCCATCATGCCGGGCATCGAAGCTCTCGCGCCGCTTCTGACGGAAACGAGGAACGGATCCGCGGCGTCGCCGAATTTCTTTCCGGACTCCTCTTCGAGGACTTTCAGCTGCGCAAAGATCTCGTCGATGATCTCGGGAGCAATTTTCTCGCCGTCGTCGTAGTATTTTGTGCAAGCCTCGGTCGTGATGGTGAATCCGGGAGGCACGGGCATACCGAGTTTGGTCATTTCGGCAAGGTTCGCGCCCTTACCGCCGAATTTGGCTTTGTCTTTGCCGTCGGCTTCGCGGAACAAGTAAACGTACTTTGTCATAAATACTCTCCTGTTTTTTATTGTTTCGTTTAAAGTGATTTGCTTTGGTTAACTGTAGCGTAATTTATTATACAAAACTATGCGCCCACGCGCAAGCTTTTTTTACATTTAATGGTGCGCCTCCGGTCAAAAAAGCTCGCTTAGCGCGTAAACGACGCAAAAGCCGAAAGCGTTTTGAATTTCTCGCCCGAAAACGCCGAGATTATCCTGCCCGCTTCGGCTATCCCGAACACGACGTCCCCCACCTCGTATTCAAGGCAATCCAGTTCGTCTTCGTCGGCGTTCGAAACGGCGTTGAACAACGCGCGTGCGTGCCGGCTAAGCTCTGCGTCGTTGAGATCCAGCCCTATCAGCGGCATGAATCCGATCAAAAATCTCAGCGTGTGTATGTAGGGAGTGCCTTCGGCGTAGTTTATTTTGAAAAGCGCGTTCAGCCCCGCCGTAAATTCGTTTTCCGCGGGAACGTTCTCTCGGGTGAACTTTTCGAGCACTTCCGTTACCGCGCCCGCCGCGAGATTTTTGTCGGGCGACGTCCATGTCCCGAAAAACTGTTCTATGACCTCGGCGCCCGTTACGGTACTGTATCCACCCTTTTCGCTGAGGGTATATTCCGCATAACAGTTGGGAGCCGCGGCGGCTTTTAATTTTGATTTAGGGCTCTTGACCGAACGGATACGGGCAACCGTTTTGCCCTGTTCCGCACTCAATAAAATAAGCAATCTGTCATTGTCGCGGTAATCGACGCTATTCAGGCAAACGGCTCTGAGTATCTTGGTCATTCTTCCTTCCCGCGTTACGAACGGCGCTGTAAAGCATATAATACCCTATCTTGCCGGAGTCCGTGAACGCCTTAAAAAGTAAATCTTCCGCTTTAGATTTTCCCATATATTCAGTATGGGTATTCGTTGCGGTATTATTCTATAAGTCTTTGTTTTTGTCGTAACCGAGGTTGTTCAGCAGCACCTCGTCGTCGCGCCAGTCTGTCTTGACCCTGACCCACAGCGTCAGCAGTATCCTGTCGCCCGTCATCTTTTCCAGATCCTCGCGGGCGTACTCCGAGATCTTCTTTATCATGGCGCCGTTCTTGCCGAGGATTATCGGCTTGTGCGCGGCTTTCTGGCAGATGACGTCCGCGTCAATTTCCAGTACGCCGCTGGGACGGTATTCGTATTTATTCACGGAAACGGCTACGCCGTAAGGGATCTCCTGATCCAGCAGTCGTAACGCCTTTTCGCGGATGATTTCCGCCGCCATGAAGCGCATGTTTCTGTCCGTATATTCGTCCTCGGGATAAAACTTGATCCCCTCGGGCATCAAAGCCGCGGTTTCACGCTCCAGCACGTCGACGTTCTTTCCTCTCAGCGCGGAGATCGGCACGACCGCTTTCAGCCCTCTGAACTCGTTCAGCGCGGCGAGGATGCCCGCCACCTTTTCTTTGGTTATGTGGTCGATCTTGTTCACCGCGACGATCGCGGGGGTCTTGCCCTCGGAAAGCGCCGCGATACGAGAAAGATCGTTTTCGTCCATACCTTTTTCTCCGTCGACGACGTATATCACGGCGTCCACGCCCTCGGTCGCGGATCTCACGGCGCGCATCATATAATCGCCGAGCTTATTGCGCGGCTTGTGGATACCGGGCGTATCGACGAATATTATCTGTAAATCCTTTCTGTTAAGGATTCCTAAAATCTTGTTCCTGGTCGTCTGCGGTTTCCAGCTGACTATCGCGACCTTTTCGCCCACGAGCGCATTTATCAGGGTCGATTTGCCCGCGTTGGGTCTGCCGAGTATCGCCGCAAAACCGGTATGCGTTACGGGTTCTTTCTCGACGTAATCGCGCGTGATCCCCGCTTTAAGCAATATTTCGTTCTGAACGCGCTCCATTCGCTCCCTGTCCGATTCCGAAACGTGATCGTAACCCATCAGGTGCAAAAAACCGTGCAAAGCCAAAAAAGCGTATTCCCTGGCTGCGGAATGGTTGTATTCGGCGGCTTGCTCCAGCGCCCTGTCTTTCGCGATATATACTTCTCCGAGTATGACCGCGCCCGTTTCGGGATCGACGTCGGAGGGATAATCTTCGGTAGAAAACGGCAGCGTAACCTTTTCCAGAGCGGGAAAACTGAGAACGTCCGTTACGGAGTCGTTGCCGCGGCGCGTGCGGTTGAGTTCTCTGACGTCGTCGTCCGACAGCACAGCTATTTCCGCAAAGACTTTCTTTTCGGAAATATCGAAGTAGTTCAACGCCGTTTTCAACGCCTGCTCGACGGAAGAGTAAGGAATATCGTAAAACTCAAGCATTTTTATCCTGTTTCGGGTTATTGTTGTATTGTATTCTGGCGTGATACATCGAGGGGATCGCCTGAACGAGAGTATCCTCGATGACGTCGAGATCCTTGTAAGTTATCGGACATTCGGTAAACTGGTCCAGGTCGGCTTTTTGCTTTATCATTCCGTGTACCAGCGAACGGAACGCCGCGGGCGAATTTACCTTTTCGGAGAGTGCCCTGGACGCCGCCTCCACCGTGTCGGCGATCATGATGATCGCGGCTATCTTGGTTCGGGGCTTGGGACCCGGATAGCTGAATTCTTTTTTATCGAGGTTTTCTTCGGTAAAATTCTGAGCCTTGTACAAGAAATAATTGACGGGCGTGGTGCCGTGATGCTGAATGGCGCAGTCCGCCACCTCGTCGGGAAGCCGTTCCTTCTTCAGCATACGGTAACCTTCGGTAACGTGGCTGATAATCATCGCGACGCTGACCTCGGGAATGACGTCGTCGTGCGGGTTGTATCCTTTTTGGTTTTCGATGAAGTATTGGGAATTTTTAGTCTTACCGACATCGTGATAATATGCGCACACTTTGGCAAGCTGAGTGTTTTCGCCTATCGCGTCGGCGCATAGTTCCGCAAGATTCCCTACCACCATCGAATGGTTGAAGGTTCCCGGCGCTTCTTTCGCCAGCCGCTTCAGAAGCGGGTTTTCGAGCGAGCACAGCTCCGCAAGCCTGAACGGAGTGTTCAGTCGGAACAGATACTCCATCAGCGGCAAAACTATCATGAACAGCGCCACCGACAAAACTATGGAAACCAGGCTCCACAGTCCGCTCATCAGAATCTGCGAAACGTCGTTGGCGTCCACCAGATAGTTTATCAGCATCGGTATGACGGCGGAGCAAACGCCCACGATAAAGCCCACGACCGTAAATTTGATACGGTTATGCGCCTTGTCCAGAAACATTATCAGGAATATGGACGATACCATGGACGTAACCAGCGCCGCGGAGGATTCCACGGCTTTTTCGGAACCGTATACCAGGATATACGTCAGGAAAAAAGTCTGCGACAGTAAAATATTGGTAACGATGCCCACGCGTTTGTCCACCAACGTGGCTACCAGCAGCGAACAGAGCGCCAGCGGCGAAACGTACAGCGAAACGGTGGCTCCGAAAACGAGCGCCAGAATAAAAGTTATGAACACGGCGACAGCCAGTACGGGAACGAGCTTTGCCGTTACGCTCCTGTCCGCGTCGCGCTTGACATAGTAGGTATAGGCTATCAGCGTCGACATTATCACGCCGATTATCAGCGACAGAACGACGATTTGCAAAAACGGTTCGCCGCGCAAAACGGCGTCCGCCACGTTATCGTCGCTGAGGGTGGCAAATCTGACCACTACCGCCAATATGACGCTGAGTACGACGAGTATCGCCGTATTCACGGCGCCTCTTTTGAATTTTGCGCTTCCCGCGAAAGCAATGAAGCGGGAGCCGTCGGATTTTCGTAATTTACGCATACTTTTCCTTGGTGCGTCGTTACGCCACACGCGTTATTATATCATAGTATATACTTATTTGTACACTTTTGTCCAGTTTTTTGACGTCAAAGGAATAACCTATAAATTTTTCGTCCTCGGTAAGCGTCGTTTCGAACGCCTGTTTGCGGCGCAATACCTCCTCGGCGGCATTGGCGTTGAACTCTTCTTCGGATGCGTACTCCCACGTTTCCGTGCGCCTGACCTTAGCTTCCACTATGCCCATCGCGCGGACTGCCCGCGCGTTGCCTTCGGCGTCCTTGACAAAGGGTTCTATCAGTACCTGTCCCGCTTTTATCTTATCGCCGGTTTTGACTGCGGCAGTTCCTCTCAGCACCACGATCCTGACGATCTCGCCGTCCTCGTTGGCTGCAAGCGGTAACGGCGTTTGGGTATCCGTTATGTCAACTAAAGGCAGCTCTTCCACGATTTCAACGACGATATGTCTTCCCTGCTTTACGACCGACGCATATGCCACGCCGTCCACAGACATGATTTTTCTCTCGATCGCAGAGAAATCTTTCATGCCGAAAACGAACGGTGAAGGAAGCGATTCTTCGACTATTTCGGCTATTTTTCGGGGGTCGGTGCGTTCGGCTCCCGAAACCGTTATTTCTCCGGTAAACGAAGAATAAAGCGCCGTAGCCGCGAGCGAAACCGCAATGCCCGCAATCAGAAAATAGCGCGTGAAAAACTCGCGCGCTTTCGGTATGAATCCCTGTGCTCCTACTACGGAATATTTTATTCCCGCTCGCTCCAGAGCCGCCTTTACGCGCGCCGAATCGGAGTCGTACACGCTGAAACGCAAGGCGTTGCCGCGACACTTGATGCGGCTGACGCAAACTCCCGTGCGCCACAGCGCGTTCAGCGTGAACTCTTTGAATCCCTCCGTTTCGAACCTTATTTTGTAGAGATTTTTTTGCATTTTTCCCTCGCGATCGCGTCGATCCTGCCGTGCAGAACGAGTTCGTCGGGATTCAATTCGGTTATTTCCAGATTATCCCCCGTAACCAATAAAGTGCCGTGCGCCATTCTGACCGCGACTTCGTTTTCCGAATACGATAAGATGCCCCTGTGCCCCTCCACGCTCATCTTTTCGAAAGCTCCGAGAGTCACTATGCCCTGCCTGAATTCTTTCATATTTTAAACTATGCAAAAAATAAGGCGCGTATGTCCGCGCCTTCGTGTTAAAACCGAAAAGTTTTATTGCTGAGTGAAAGTCGAGAACGACTGGTCGTCCGATTCGGTGAATCTGACGTGAGGACCTTCGAATACATAGCGGATTTTTTTGAGTTCGCCGTTACGGTGCTTGGCAATGTCCAAAATGATATTTGAGCTTTCGCGGATCTTCTCGGCGTCGTTTTCACGCGACAAAAACATTACCATATCCGCGTCCTGTTCGATGGCTCCCGATTCTCTGAGGTCGGAAAGTCTGGGTTGTTTGTCGTCGCCGGTACGCCCTTCTATGCTTCTGGACATCTGAGACAAGGCTATTACGGGACACTCCAGTTCCATAGCCATAATCTTTAACATTCTGCTGATGTCGGAAACGTCCGTCTGTCTGGTGGAAGAACGGCGTTCCTTGTCCTTATCGTTAGCCATCAGCTGAAGATAGTCTATCACCACGAGATCGAGTCTGCCGCCGCCTTCGCCCGCCTTCAGCTGCCTGCAACGGCTGGCGATATTTCCGGGGGTCTGCATCGAAACCGACTCCACGAACACTTTGCTCGCGCCCAGTTCCGTGTGCGCGCTCCATACTTCCTGCATCGATTCTTCGTCGATCTGCCCCGTGCTGTACTCGTGCATGCCTACGTCGGTGTTAGTGGCGAGAATACGCTGAACAAGCTGTTCGGACGGCATCTCGAGCGAAAACATCGCGATCACCTTATCCTTTTTCTGTCGGATGATGTTGGCGATTATGTTCAGTACGAACGCGGTTTTACCCACCGACGGTCTGGCGGCTAAAATGATAAGGCTGTTGGGCTGAAGTCCGTTCGTTACGCGATCGAGCCTGGGATAGCCCGTTTCCAGACCTTTCAGCGCGTCCGGATTGCTTGCCAGAAGTTCCAACCGAGCGAGAAAGCGCCGCGAAGCGTCCGCTATGTGTTCCAGCTGCCCTTTGGAATTGGTCTTGTTGGAGAGCGAGTAGATCATCTGTTCGGCACGGGTTACGGACGCAGAAGCGTCGTCCGAGGAATACGCGTCCTCGGTTATCGAATTGCCGATCTCGATAAGTTTGCGCATTATCATGTCGCGCTCCAGTATTCTTATGTAATCGGTGATGTTTACCGCCCCGGGCGTGATCTCGGCAAGCTCCGTAAGATATTCGAGGGTGTTGATGTCGCCGCTTTTGTCCTTAGAGAGTCTGTCGTTGACGGTTACCACGTTGACAACGGAGCCCTTGTCGGCAAGCTGCATTATCGCACGGCATATCGCCTTGTGCCTCGGAGAATAGAAATAGTCTTCGTTGACGTCCTTGACGTGATCCTGCACGACGGTGCCGTCGATCAGGAAGCAGCACAAAACGTACTGTTCCGCCTCGAAATTGTTGGGGTATTGCCTGGGTGTTTTCTTGACTTCGTTATCGCTCATAGTAACTCCTCGATGTTCCTCTTCTGACTCCCGTTATCAGCAGTACGGCACCCGTAATCAACAAAACCGCGTCGATAATGACGAGATACCAGCTGACGGTGTTGGGTGAGTGCTGTACCAAAATTATCTCGATCGCATCCTCTTTGGCGCCGCGTCTGAATTCGTGAATATACGTTTCCGGTCCGCTGTTTTTTTCGGTGTACTTATATACGTAACCCGCGTTGGATTCTATGGTGCGCAGCCCGTAAGGCGATCCGTAATTGTATATCAGGTCCAACTCGCTTGCGTCGACCGCGGTCAACAGAGCCTCTTTGACGTCTGTAAGATAACCGTCGGAAGTCGCGAACGGGTCCGTGGTTTCCGAAACGTAGTCTGAATACCAGAATCCGTTATATATCTTCCCCGAAAACCCGTAAACCTCGTAGCCGTCGTTGCCGAGCGCTATATCCATTTCGGTCGCCGACGAAAAGCTCATCGTCGTCGCCGAAAAATAATACGGGTCGGAGTCCTGCTCGATATGCGCGCCGAGGTCTTTCATTACCTTTTCGGCGGTGCTAACGGCGTCCTTAACCTTTATTTCGACCTCGGAGCGTTCCTCGGGCGACAACCCTTCCGTCAGCCGTTCGATATCCGCATAAACCTGTACGCCGTATTTGTAAGCGCCCGACGTATACCGTATCGCGTTGTAGGCTATTTCCACGGGACGGGCCTCGGGCGCAGAATTGCCCGAATACAGTCCGTAGTCTTCCCTGCCGAACGTAACCGCCGCCACGATCCCGTAAACGGTGGCTATGATCACCGCCGCAGCCAGCAATACGATTCCCGCTATTTTCAGTTTCATAACGATTTCAGCTCCTCGAGCGCAGCAGTGAATTCGTCCAGCGCGGCGAGGAACGGCGCTTTTTTCTCAAGGTCGATCCCCAGTTCGGACAGTATGTTCAGCGGATAATCGGAGCCGCCCGCGGAAAGGAATTTTTTGTACTTTTCGACGAATCCTTCCTCTCCCGCGAGAATACGCGAAGCCACGTTCACCGCGACAGTCAGCCCCGTAGCGTATTTATAGACGTAAAACGCCGTATAAAAATGAGGTATGCGCGCCCATTCCAATGCTATCTGTTCGTCGTGAACGACGTCGCGCCCGTAATAGACGCGGTTAAGGCGGTAATACTCGTCGCTTAACGACTTTGCCGTAAGCGGCATACCCTTTTCCGCCTCGGCGTGAGCGTACTCCTCGAATTCGGCAAACATCGTCTGTCTGAACAGGGTCGTCCTGAACATGTCCAGATAATAATTCAGAAGATAACGCTTCTTCTCGCCGTCCGCGCCGCGCATAAGGTGTTTGAGCAAAAGCACCTCGTTGACGGTAGAGGCTATTTCGGCGAGGAAAATGGTGTAATCGGCTTTTTCGTAGCATTGACTGCTGCGCGAATAATGGCTGTGCATCGAATGACCGAGTTCGTGAGCTATCGTGAAAACGTCGTGCGAAGTCTTGGTATAATTCAATAACACGAAAGGATTTGAATCGTACGTTCCCCACGAATAAGCGCCGCTGCGCTTGTTGCGGGTGGCCTCGACGTCTATCCACCTTTCGCTTTTCGCCCTGTCCAGAAGCGCGACGTAATCGTCGCCCAACACGGAAAGAGCTTCTTTGACCAGGTCGAACGCGTCGTCGTATTCGAGTTCGAGTTTGTATTCCGCCGTCAACGGCACGTAAAGGTCGTACATATGCAGTTCGTCGACGCCGAGCGACCTGAGACGGTAGCGTATATACGAATGAAGGAACGGAAGTTTCTTGTGGACGGCGGCTATCAGATTGTCGTAAACTTTTGCCGAGACGTTTTCGGAATCGAGCGCTTTGTTCATCGCCGATTTGTATTTCCTGATCTTGGCGACGGACACGTCTTTTTTCACGGACGCGGCATACAGCGCGGCAATAGTGTTGATGTGAGCTTTATAGGAAGCGTAATAGTTTTCGAAAGCGCGGCGGCGCACGTCCTGAGATGCGTCCTGAAGAAAATTAGAATAGTTTCCGTGGTTCAATTCCACGCTTTTTCCGCCCTTTCTGACGGGATTGAACGTCAGATCCGCGTTGTCAAGGAGCATAAAGGCGTTTTTGAAATCGCCCGCGAAATTGCTGATCTCCGCGAGAATCTTCTCCTGCCCTGCGGGAAGAATATGCCCGAGACTCTTTTTAAGATCCTTGAAATACATATCGAAATCGGGGTTTTCCGCGCCCAGTTTCGCCATTTCCGCGGGTGAAAACGTGCTTCTGATCTCCGGCTCCACGAAAAAGACGGCGTTCATGCACCCGGTCATCAGGTTGGACGCCTTTTCGGCGGCTGCCTGAGCCTCGGGTTCGGCGGTGTCCGCGTCCTTTGTAAGATTGGCGTAAACGTATACGTTTTCCGCTCTGCGGAAGATCTCCGATTTCAATTTCAGACATTCTATGACGTTTGAACGATCGAGTTTGCCTTTGAATGCCGAGATTTCGGCAAGTTTAACGTTTATTGCTTCATATTCCTTTTCCGCGTCGGCGGGGGAAGCGAACAACGAGCTAAGATCCCATTTTCTTTCCTCGGGAACTTCCAAACGTGTCAACGGCATACAAACTCCTTAAGGGCGCGCGTGCGCCCCGCGAAAAACTTTATGCGTAAATAATAACTTAATTGTGCGTCCAAGTCAACCCCTCAGCCCATGTTTTCGGCACGGCTGAGTTGCGCCAAAAGTCCCAGCAGTTCGTTTTCGGACAACCTTGGCTGATCGCTTTCAGGTTTCAAGCGCGTCGCTTTTACGGGAAAAACTTCGGCATCCGCTTCATTCCGTTCAGCCTCGCTTACGGATTCCGGCGCGGCGCCATGCTCCGCGTCGTCGCCCGGATTAAAGGAGGGTTCCCTCACATTCCGTTCCTCCGCAAGCGCGCCCAGTTCGTCGAGCCTGATTTTTTCTCGGTAATACTCCTCTTCTGGCGCGTTCACGGCGGGAGAAGACCCGGAAGCGATCTCCTCGATTTCGCGCGCAGCGTCGGCAAAAAAACGCCCGGCTTCCACGACCTCTTCTCCCAAACGTTCGGGATCGCCCAAAGTCTTCAGCCGCGCCTTCCATCTGGCGCTGAAGGCTTTCAGCCTTTCCGATTCCAGCGTAAAACGGATCTTGCTCTCTTTCAGATATTCTTCGCTGCGGTTTTTGGCAAAATTCAGCGCTTCCGTGATTTCTCTTTCTCTTGCTTTATACGAATCGAGCTCTTCCTTAAGCAAAGAAATTTCGCTCCGGAGCGCGTTGACGCGTTCTCGGAGTTCGATTTTCTCGGCGTCGGGAGAGCCCGCTTTTTTCTTTCTTGATTTCGACTTCAAGCACATAGTCCGAGTATAACCCGATTATGCGCGCATATTACCGTTCTTTTTAAATTATTTTGTCGAAACGCCGCCCATCAGTTCTTTCTTCAGATCGTACAGTCCGTCCGATAAATCGACCTTGTAAACGTGCGGATTTATAAGACGTTTGTACTCTTCCCAGAACTCGCCTTTGGCTTTTTCCGCGTACTTGACGATACTGCCGAGGTCGGGAAGCTCGTAAACTCTCCTGCCTTTGTCGAATACCTGAACGGGCAACCGTTTCAGAGTGTAGTTCGAAAACGTCTTTTTCTTCCACGTTTCGACGGGGTGGAATATCGTCAGCGGCTTAGTCGTATCGAAGCTTTCGTCGGCGAGAGCAATAAGGTCCGCAGCCGCCTTTCCGTTTGAGTCGTATATGCGGTAAGTGGTTTTGAAGCCTGGATTCGTAATTTTTTCGTGGGTATCCGAAAATTTCATTTTGGGAACCCATTTACCGTCTTTGTCGCGTATTGCCGCCATCTTGTAAACGCCGCCCAAAGCGGGACGCGGAGAGGCGGTGATAAGTTTCGTACCTATTCCCCAGACGTCGATCTTTGCGCCCTGGGCGTTCAGCGAAGCGATGATGTTTTCGTCGATGTCGCCCGAAGCGAATATCTTGGCGTCGGTGTGTCCCGCCGCGTCCAGCATCGCTCTGGCTTTTTTGGACAAATACGCGAGGTCTCCCGAATCCAGCCTGATGCCCAAGGGTTTGTAACCTTTCGCTTTCAGCTCGTCGAAAACCTTTATTGCGTTAGGCACGCCCGAATTCAAAGTGTCGTAAGTATCCACGAGCAACAGACATTGTTCCGGGTACAGTTCGGCGTACTTTCTGAACGCCTCCAGTTCCGTGGGGAAGCTCATGACCCAGCTGTGCGCGTGCGTTCCGCTGATCTTGACGCCGAACATTTTTCCCGCAAGCACGTTGGAAGTCGATACGCAGCCGCCTATTATGCTCGCCCTGGCGCCGTATATTCCCGCGTCGGGTCCTTGCGCGCGCCTCAGACCGAATTCGGCGATGCCGCCTTTGGTCTCGTTAGCCATGTGCATCGCTTTTGTCGCGATCAGCGTCTGATGATTGACGATGTTCAAAAGCGCCGTTTCGACCAACTGCGCCTGGAACAACGGCGCTCTGACTGTCAACAAAGGCTCGTGCGGAAACACCATTTCGCCCTCGCGCATGGCGAAAACGTCGCCCGTGAAAGCAAAATTTTTGAGTCGCGCGAAGAATTTTTCTCCGAAACAGTTCAGGGATCCGAGATACTTGACGTCGTCCTCGTCGAAATGCAGGTTCTCGATATATTCGACTGCCTGTTCCAATCCCGCCGCCACCGCGAAATCCAGTCCCGGCTGCGCTCTGAAAAACAGGTCGAATACCGCTTCCGTATCCGCAAGTCCCGTTTCGGCATAGCCGTTCATCATCGTAAATTGATATAGATCGGTCAACAGAGTAAGATTTCTCATTTGTACAACGCCCTATTCGGCGTTACCCTCCTTTTTCGCCGGGCGGTGATAGGGATTCAGCTTCACTTGCGCGTCATCGGGTATGCCACCCTTTCCGTACCATATTTTCTCTCCCTTTTTCACTTTCAGCACGATCAACGTTATAAGTACCGCCGCGCTCGCCACGAACACCAGCGCACAGATCAGCTGCGTATAGTTGAATACCGCGTAAATTTCGCCGTCGTCGCGGAAAAATTCCATTATGAAACGTATCAGCCCGTAGGAGAACGCGTACATCAGCAGCCCCGAACCTCTCAGCTTCAGATGCCGCTGGATAATCATCATCGCCGCGAAGAACGCTATGTCCATCACCATTTCATAGAAGAACAATGCCTGATAGAAACCGCCGAGACGCGTGATATATACCGCCGCGGGAAACCATTGCCAGGCGGGATTAGTGATCGCGGCTCCGAAGATTTCCTGGTTCATGAAATTACCCCATCTTCCCAGCCCCTGCGACAGCAACACTACCGGAATAATAATGTCGGCAAGATCCAGCAGGTTGACTTTTCTGATCTTGCACCATATCGCTCCGCCAAGTATGCCGAACGGAACTCCCGTCATGATGGTCAGTCCGCCGTCCCAGACCGCGATCACTTCGACGAAATCGTCCCAGGTGAACGGACTGGGAAAATACTCGGGACGCACCATAACGTAACCGAGTCTCGCCCCTATTATCGCAAGAGGTATCGCCAAGAGGAATATTTCGACGAAATCGTCAATGACGAGATTGTGTTTTTTACCCCGCAAAACGGCGACTATAAGCCCCGTAAGCATGGCTAAGGTGATAATGATACCGTACCATGCGATGTCTTTGCCTCCGATCGTGAAAGCCACGGGATCGACGTCGCCCGTCCAATGCGCCGCTAAAAGCATGATTATTCTCCGATATCCAGCCTGACGGCGCCCGCTTCCCTGATTTTGAGACGGTGTACGCTTTCTTTCCCGTACAATCCGCTCATGTATTCGCCGAAATGCTCGGCGGAATCGGGATCGGTGATAACCAAAACCGTGCCCGCGAATCCGCCGCCGTGCACGCGGAGCGCCTTGACCCCGGCGTACTCGGAAGCGATCGCAAGCGCTAGCGGTATCGGCTCCGCCGTGTCGCCTTCGGGATAGCAGTTCTGGAGTTTGAGCTGAGAAGAAAGTCCCGAAGCGTTTATCAGAGCGTAAGCCGCGGAGTCGTCCTCGTTCACTATCGCCTCTTTCAGTTCGTCAACGCGCTCGTTTTCCTCGAAAAAGTGCATGGCGCGCAGAACCGCCCTGCCGGAATACTTCGATTTGAGTCTGCCGATCGAAGCGTAAAATTCGTTTTTGTCCACGAATCTGAGCTTCTCGGCGCCGAACTCGGAAGCGATAAGGCGCATTTCCTGCATTATCGCCGCATAGTTCGCGGTCAGATTGCAATGGTCGCCGCCGCAGTTGACGACGTAAATGCTGTCGAAGAATCCCCAGTGCAGTTTGCTGACCTCGGGCGCGGAAGCGTCCATAAAGTCGATATAGCTGACCCCGCCTATCGAGATCGCGGACTGGTCCATCAGTCCCGAAGGCTTGCCGAAATACACGTTTTCCGCATATTGGGAAATTATGGCTTTTTCGACGGGCGAAACGACGCCGCCGTTATAAAAATCGTTCAATACCTCGGCGACGAACAGCTCGAACGAAGCCGAACTGGACATTCCCGCGCCTTTAAAGACGTCCGAGGTCGTCGTGGCGATAAATCCGCCGATATTATAGCCGCGGTCTTTGAAAGCGCGCGCTATGCCTCTGACCAGAGCCGCGGAATCGCCCTGCTCCCTCTCCTTCGGTTCCAGATCCGTCAGATCCACGGAAACGGAGGGATAGCCTATACTGTTCACGACGATTTTGGGTTCGTCCGTGGGACTTACCGCGCCCAAAAGATCTACGGATATTGCAGCCGCCAGAACTTTGCCGTTGTTGTGATCGGTATGGTTGCCGGCAATCTCGATACGCCCCGGAGCGCTGAACAGGATCACTTCGTCCGCCGCGGAACCGAACGATATTCTGTGCCTGGATACCAGGTTCTCCACCCTTGCCGCGGCGTCCTCGGGCGAAGCGGTGTATAATTCGGATACCGCAGTCAGGAACTTTTTGTTTTCCAACAAACTTTTTTTGTCGTATAATATTGCCAAAACCGTATTCTCCTTGTATAATAATCGGTGTTGAAATTATATCACAACGGTTTTATTATGTAAACCGTAATGAAATTTTTTGTATTAAGGATTTGATTATGCCGAGGAAAAAAACAAACGATACCGAAAAACCGGCTATGGCTGCAGGCGAGGAAAAAGCTTTAAAGCTGATTGCCGACCTGGTGGAATACGCCAAGCGGAAATTGTATCTGAATAAATACGACGCGGTTTACGCCGAAAACCAGCTGCTCGCGGAATTCGGTTTCGACGCGCCCTCCGCCGAAAAAGGCGAACCCGGCGAGTTACAGAAAGACATTCTGGACCCGCTGGTAAAATATGCCGCGGAACGCGGTCTGACGACCCCGGAAGACGCGCTTTTATACGAAACGAAGCTGATGGGTTACGTAACCCCCGCTCCCGGCGAGGTCATCACCGCTTTCGACGACATAGCTTCCGCGAAAGGTCCCGAGGCCGCTACCGCTTACCTTTACGACATATCCGTCAACTCCAATTATATCCGGATGACGGACATACGCAAAAATCTGAAATGGAACGCGAAATTCCCGTCGGGCGACCTGACGATTACGATAAATCTCGCAAAGCCCGAAAAATCCAATGCCGACGTGGCAAGAGCGAAAGCCATGCCCCAGACGAGTTACCCCAAATGCATGCTGTGTCTGGAAAACCTGGGCTACCACGGCAATCCCCGCCACCCGGCAAGGGAGACTATCCGCATCGTGCCGATGTACCTAAACGACGAGCCGTGGTTCATGCAGTTCAGTCCTTACGTTTATTTCGACGAACACTGTATCGCCGTCAGCGAAAGCCATCATCCGATGGCGATAACCGACGCTACTTTCGTCAGACTGACTGATTTTACGGACATGTTTCCCCATTACTTCCTCGGCTCCAACGCCGATCTGCCGATAGTCGGCGGCAGTATCCTCGCTCACGAACACTATCAGGGCGGCAAAAAGGTTTTGCCTATGTTCTCGCGTCCCGTCAGGGAGCATTACGCGGTCGCCGATTCGCCCGACGTAAGCGTGGATATCCTGGACTGGTACAATTCCGTTATCCGTCTTTCCTCGGTATCCCGCGCCTCGATACTTCGTATGGCGTCCCGCATTTTGGAGATATGGCGTAGCTATAGCGACGAAAGCGTGGGAGTTCTGGCACATACCGACGCCCCGCACAATACAATAACTCCCATCGCGTGCAAGGAAAACGGACGATATGTGCTGTATCTGATCCTGCGCAACAACCGCACGGACGAAAAGCACCCCTACGGCATCTTCCATCCCACCGAGGACATGCACAACATCAAAAAGGAAGGTATCGGGCTGATAGAAGCCATGGGCACGTTCATTCTGCCCGGCAGGCTTCAGAGCGAATGCATAAAGATCAGAGAGATCCTTTCCGGAGGCGCGGCGCCCGATTTCAAAGCGCTTAGCGATCCCGAACATCCGCTGTCAAAGCACTTCGACATGATAGTTCAGCTGGTATCCGAATACGGCACGTCGCTTTCGCAAAAGGAAGCAGACAAAGCCATCGTCGAACGCATAAATTCCACTTGCGTAAAGATACTGGAATGTACCGCGGTATTCAAATCCGACGACGCGGGCAGAGAAGCTTTCGCCCGTTTCATGAACCGCATAGGAGCGGAAAAGGTATAAAGCCCGATGGCGTACTTATCCCTTTACAGAAAATACCGTCCCGACACCTGGGACAAGGTCATAGGACAAAAATACGTCGTCCGCACGCTGATAAACCAGATAGAGCGCAAGACCGTAACTCACGCATATCTGTTTACCGGAACGCGCGGAACGGGCAAGACCACTTCCGCGAAAATCTTCGCGCGCGCGATAAACTGTTTGCATCCCGTTGACGGTTCGCCCTGCGGCAAATGCGAAATATGCCGCGCTCTCCGCGGCGAAGGCAGCATCGACATCATCGAGATGGACGCGGCGTCAAACAACGGCGTCGAGGAGATCCGCGACCTCAGGGAAAACGTACAATATCCGCCCAGCGTCGCGAAATACAAGGTTTACATCATTGACGAAGTGCATATGCTTTCGGCTTCCGCGTTCAACGCATTGCTGAAAACGCTGGAAGAACCGCCCGAACACGCCGTGTTCATTTTGGCTACCACCGAGGTTCACAAGCTTCCCGCCACCATACTGTCGAGGTGTATGCGTTTCGATTTCAGACTGGTTCCGAAAGCGGAGCTGACGGAGCATCTGGAAAAAATACTCGAAGCCGAAGGCGTACCCTACGAAAAAGGCGCGCCCGAACTTATCGCCGAACAAGGCGAAGGCTCCGTCCGCGACATGCTGTCTCTTGCGGACATGTGTCTTGCGTATTCGCCCGACAGACTCACCGTTTCCGCGGTTTACGACGTCCTGGGCACGTCCGAATTCGGCTCGCTGAAAACATTGGCGGAAGCTCTCCTCGCGGGAGACGTTTCGTCCGTGCTCTGCGAAACGGAGCGCGTTTACAACCGCGGCAAAGGTTTCACCGTGCTGAACAAGGAGCTTGCCCGCTTTTTCCGCGAACTCGTTACGGTTAAGAACGTACCCGGATACAAAGGCGATTTCTCGGAAGAAGAATTTTCCGCTATCGCGGCTCTCGCAAAACAATACGACAACTACCGTATTGCCAGGATAATGCAGATACTCGCTTCCGCCGAAGGCGATCTTCGCTATTCCACCAGGCCGCGCATCACGTTCGAAGCGATACTGGTAAAAGCGGCGGCGATGTATACCGACGCCTCCGTCGAAGCGCTCGTTTCCAGGATTACGGCTCTCGAAAAAGCGATTGCCTCGGGCGTCGTTCCCTCCTTCAAAAGCGTTCCGGAAGCATCTTCCAAACCGCAGGTATCAGCCGACGACATACAAAAAAGGATAACCGATTTTTCGGGTACGGGAGCCGAAACCGAGGTTGCCGACGTGCAGATATTCGAAGAAAAAACGGCAACCGCTCGCGACGGCAAAGCGGAAGTGTTCATGGGAAATCTGCTGACGGAACTGCGCACGCAAAAGCGCAGGATCCTCTATAACGCGTTGAACGCGCAGCAAAATTACTCACTCCGGGACGGAGTGTTCGTCGTAAACGCCTCGGACGCGTCGTCATACGATATGCTGACGGAGGAGAACAACCTGAAGGCGCTGGAAGACGCCGCGAGGCGCCTGAGTGCGGGAACCGTTTCGCTGAAGGTAGTATCCGACGCGGTATTGGAAGAAAAACGCGTCAAGCACACCGCCGTGGACAGGGCGAAGCTTTACGATCTGTTAGGCGGCAGACTGAAAGAGAAAAAATAACCGATCCCGCTTTTTGCGGAATATAATCAAACGGGAGGTAAACCGTAATATGGCTAAATTCAACGGCGGCTTCGGCGGTCAAAACATGCAACAGTTAATGCGTCAAGCCCAACAAATGCAACAAAAACTCGCCGAGGCACAAAAAGAACTTGCCGAAACCGAAGTGGTGGCTCAGTCCGGCGGCGGGATGGTGGAAGTGGTGATGAGCTGCGACCGCACTCTTTCGTCCATCAAGATCAAACCCGAAGCGGTCGATCCCGACGACGTGGAGATGTTGGAGGACATGATCGTTGCGGCGTTCAACGAAGCGATAAAACTGGTCGAGGAAGAACAGGAACGTCTGATGGGTCCGCTGACCGGTGGAAAACTGGGAGGACTTTTCTAGGATGATTCCCGAATCTTTGGCAAAACTCATAGCCGAATTCCGAAAACTGCCCGCGGTGGGGCTGAAAACCGCCACACGTTATGCGTACGCCGTCCTGGAAATGAGCGACTCCGACGCGGAGGAGTTTGTTTCGGCAATCACCGAAGCCAAAGAAAAAATCAAGATTTGTCCGCTGTGCGGAGACTACACCGACGGCGAAGTCTGCGAACGCTGTATGACCGCCGACAAATCCGTCATATGCGTCGTGGGCGAGCCGAAGGACATTCAGGCTATCGAAAAAATCGGTACCTATAACGGTCTGTATCACGCGCTGCACGGGTCGCTGGACTTCAGAAAAGGCATCGGCGCGGACAATATACGCATCAAAGAGCTGATGTCGAGACTGGACGGCGTCAAGGAGGTAATTCTGGCGACAAATCCCGATATAGGCGGAGAAATGACCGCAAACTATATAGCAGGGCTTATCAAGCCTACGGGCATAAAAGTCACGCGTCTCGCGCACGGTATACCTATGGGTTCGGAGATAGAATACGCCGACGAAATGACCTTGGGAAAAGCGTTGTCGGACAGAAAAGAAATGTGATCCCCCTGCCCGTACATAATGGTTAGACTTCTAAGACGCGAACACGACAAAGCCAAATTCTTTTCCGTAATAATCACCGTGGCGGTGGCGGTTTGCCTTTCAGCGGTATCTTTGATACTGTTCGGCATTCATACGACCCGAACCGCGGTGGTTACTTCCGTCTATTGTCTGACGGGGATCTCGCTTATCGCCGCGCTCGTTCAGATAATCGTTTTCAAAAACCCCGTAAAACGCGTGGCGTCCGACTTCGTGATGAGCGATTTCGTACTGTCTTTAAGAAAAAACCGCATTTTCGACAAAGTATTTTCCGATTTAAGATACCGCGTTTCGTTCATGGCTTTTATCACGCTCGTCGGAAACCTGGGTTTTTTGATCTATCTGCTGGTAATGGCTATCTCCCACCGTTCGACGTGGTTCGCGTCGCTAATCGGAGTTTATGCGGCATTATATATCTTGCGTTCCGCCATTGTTTTTGCGGATAAACGCCACGTCCGGCATAACGGAATGAAAGCGCAATGGATAATTTTCCTGATCGCGGGGGCATGTCTGCCGTTTATCAGCGGCATAATGGTCGCGCCGATAATACAGATGGTGAACGGCAACTACCCCAAAGGCGGCGGGCTGTTCAGCGTGGTCATCAACTCCTTGTTCGCGCTGATCAAAATAATCATCGCGGTAACGGGGATAGCAAAATCGGGAAACCGCAGACAGCCCGTGGTATTCGCATTGAAAAGCGTGAACTCGGTGGTTGCGCTGGTTTCTTTGTTCAACTTGCAGATCTCGATAATAATAGCTTTCGCGAACGGATATTCGATGTGGGAGCTGGTAACCGCTCTGGGCGCCTTGATAGCGGGTTCCACGATGGGGCTTGGCGTATATATGGTAATTTACGCCGCGGTGGCGCTTAAAAAAAGAAAATACTTCGAAGAAGATTCCGACGACGGTCCGTCGATCACGATAGACGACGCCACTCTCGACAAAATTCTTTCCGAGGCCTCAAAAGCCGACGAAAGAAACAGCCTGATAGATTAACGTATTCTGACCAGATGCCTTAAAGCGTTTCTCAAAAACTTTTTGGTAGCTTCGCATTTGTCTATGTCGAGCGCTTCTCTTCTGCAACCGCCGCCGCAGAGTTTATAGTATGCGCACGCCGCGCATTCCTCTCTTAAGACGCTCCCCTCTTTTAAAAACCGCACGGCGGCCGGAGAAGATTCAAGCGCCGAAAAACCGCATTCGTTTATGTTCCCCGTTTCGTATGCGTCCAGACAGAAAAAGTCGCACGGATACGCCGTGCCGTCCGCTTCTATCACGAACTGCCTTTCGCAATGCCCGTTCATTCCGCACATTTCCGCCCTGTAACCGCGGCTCAATCTGACCAGATTGTCGAAATTCCTGACAGAAGTGTATTTCCCCGTAAGTATGTCCTTCAGATATTCGTCGAATGCGCCGCTCAAATAAGCGTAATAGTCGTCGGCGCTCAACGAGTATTCCCGTCCGCAGGCGTCCGTTTCCGCAGAAAAATCCCTTTCCCGCGAAACCATTCCGTCCGCCGATATACGCGCCCTTTTCAATACGGGCACGAATTGTATGAACCGCGAAACGTTGTTGCGCAAAAACCTGTACGTCTCGCGTATGTTCCTTGCCACGTTTTTGGTAACCACGCATAAGGCGTTGAACTCCACGCCGTTCTCGTTTAAAATGTTTACCGCGTCCATCACGTCCGAAAAACTTTCGCCGCCGTCGGCGTACACGCGCATGGCGTTCAACGCCTCGGAGCCGTCTATCGACAACCCGACCAGGATGTTGCCGTGGCGGAATATCTTTGCCCACTCGTCATCTATCAGCGTGCCGTTTGTCTGCACGTTCAGATAGATCGGGGCGCCGTATTTATTGAGTTCGGATGCCCAAATTATCGCTTGTCTGAAAAAATCCTTTCCCGCGAGCAACGGCTCTCCTCCCTGGAAAACGATATAAACGGGATCTTTCTTCGCGTACTCGAACGCCTCAACGAATACTTTTTTCAAAGTGGCTAAACACATCAGCCCTCTGTCGGACTTGAAGCGTTTCGACGCTTCGTCGCGGTAAAAACAGTATACGCAATTCATATTGCACGCGCTCGAAGCGGGTTTGATCATAACGGAAATCGCGCTCATTACAAAATCCCCCTCCTGTTTTCGCGGACGGAACGGTTGAAAGCGTCGAGTTCCTCCCTCAGTTTCTCGGCGACCTTTGGCAAGCGCTTGGAAACGTCGTAGGCTTCTATCGGGTCGAGATCCAGATTGAACAGATAATTGTCGTAAAACTGATTGAAGAACGCCGAATTCTCGCTCTGAACGTGTTTAAAATACTTGTAATCGACGTTATCCACGCGCATCTGTACCGCTTGCGCTTTTCCGCGCTTCAGATAAAACAGCTTGTCGTGGGGTATGCCGTAAGGATCTTCCGACCATAAGCTCTTCAACGATACGCCGTCGATTATTCTGTCCGAAGGCAGCGCCGTAACGCCGCAGTATTCGAGGATAGTCGGGAAAAAGTCGATGTTCATACACGAGGCGTTTATCATAACGGTCTCGCCCACGGTCTCGACGCCGTCCGGATAATAGACGAAGCTGCTTTTTTCGCCCGCCGCGCCGACGTTTCCGTTGGGATAGGAAACGATCAACGGGACTTTCATTCCGCCCTCGAACGTCGTGTTTTTCCTGCCGCGCAACGCGCCCGCGGCGCCCTCTCTGCCCGGACCGTTGTCGCTGGTAAAGACGATCAGCGTATCGTCGTAAACGTTTTTGGATTTCAATAAGTCCAGAACGCGCCCGAGATAGGCGTCGAATTCCTCTATACAATCAATATAAGTATCGTCGCCGACATATCCTTTACCCTCTCCCGACGCGTTAGAAAAAATCGGGTAATGCGGCCAGGGTGTGGTGTAATATGCGAAAAACTTTTCGCCAGAATCTACGGACTCCGAAATAAAGCGACTCAGTTCTTCGGTAAACAATGCGGTGGATTCGCTCTGATCGAGGTTTTCGGCGTGAGTACGAACCTGCTCGTGCGAAAACCCGCCGTCCTCGGACACGCTGTCGCGCACCCAGTCGTAAGGGGTCATGTCGTTGACGTAGTAACTGCCGTAAAAATAATCGAACCCCTGCGAGGTGGGCAGATATTCTCCGTAATCGCCGAGATTCCATTTTCCTATGCACGCCGTAGAATAGCCCGCCGCCTGCAACACCTCCGCCAGAGTGATCTCGTCCCCGAGTATTCCGTCCACGTTATTATAGAACTGGAAAGGATTGACGAAATGCGTGATCGAATACGGAGTGGAATCTACGGGCGTGGGGAATACGACGTTATCGAGGTATCCGCGCGAAGAATAGCGCCCCGTGAGTATCGAAAATCTGGAGGGCGAACAAACGGGACTCGAGGCGTAAAAGTTATCCATCATTATGCCGTCGTCTGCGATACTGTCGATATTGGGCGTATTAATTGTCGCATTTCGGGAACCCAAATAACTGTATGACGAAATATCCGCATACGCCATGTCGTCCATCAGGATCACTAGCACGTTTGGCGCGTCGCCGTCCGCTTTTTTTACGGAAGAAAGATACGCGTCGTGCCCCTCGCTCATGTCCTCTACTCGCGGATGCGCTCTCAGACTCATAAAAAACACATACGTTACGGACACCGTAAGCATCGCCGCCAGCATTACTAAAGCCGCGATACGCGCCTTTAAACGCGTAAATATCTTGTCCGAACGGATCAGCACGACGAACAACGCCGCATTCGGCACCGCCCATATCGCGTTCCACCACAGGCGTCTTAAAAACCCGTCCGCGCCCCATATCAGGAAATAAAGGAATATTCCCGTTACCAATGTAAGCTCGGCAACCGCCAAAAGCATCGACACGCGGTTTTTCATGATCAGCACGACGAGCATGACCAGCGAAGCCGCGGCGCTCAGTACCGCCGCCAACAACGGCAACTGAACGAATCCGCCCGCAAGCATGACCAACACGACCGCGGCGGATATTATCAGATAAACGAGGTCGAACGCCCTTTTAGATTTGTCTAAGGAAAACTCCTCTCTCTCACGGTTTGCTTTACGCCCGGAATCCATACCCTGCCTCTGAAAATTTATATATTCATTATAATACCGTAACCCGATTTAGTCAATGCCGTCGGATCCCGAGCGGATAAGGCGGCGTATAAAATCGCAAACTACGTCAAAACTAATGGGGAGAGGTGTAAAAATATGTTAGTCAGTATGATTGTATTGGGCGTTTTGGCTCTTATGGTTATAGTAGGTCTGGGACGACCCGTTCTGAAAGATTTCCGTATACACTGGATCGCGGCGCTCGTGTTCTTCGCGGCGGTGATCGGTTTGAATTTCATTCCGCTTATCAGTATCGGAAGCTTCACTTTCAGCGTAGGCACGGCGCTATTCTATCTCACGATAATAGCGGCGTTCTTTATCAGAAGCAAATTCACTACGGCGATCACGGCTTTTGCCGCGGCGCTGATATTCGGCGGTCTGATCTATGCAGCCACCAGAGTGTCGCTTCTTACGGGCAACGAATTTTTCGGCACGACGAACTACGCTTACGCGTTGATAATGGGATTTATCGCGTTTATTCTGGCAAGAAACGGCAAGTATTCTTTCCTTATCGCGGCGGAAGCGATGATGCTGGCGAACATGCTGGTGCAGATCGGTAATCCCGAATTCGGGCTTAATTACGGTTTTGACTGGGCAGTCGTCGCGGCGGCTACCGCGTTCACTTTCCACGCCCTGACTGTGCTGATCCTGACGCATCTGCCCGCAGACAAACGCGGTAAAAGCCGTCTCGCGGAGATGTTCGAAGCCGACCGGCTGAAAGATTAACTTCACTGTATCCGTGAAAAAACCGCCTGACGGCGGTTTTTTCGCATGGCGGGAAACTAATCTTATTCGTCCGCAAACGACAGTAACGCTTCCCCTACCCCGTTTGCGGGCATAGGGAGCGGCACGGGTTTCAACTTGCCCGCCAGCAGATGTCTGAAGAAATTTTCGGCGGCGTATTCGTCGGAAGCGTTTTCCGAATATGCCTTAAGCTTGTCGGCGTTCATCTTTTCGAGATTGTCGCGCGGCGCGGTCAGAGCGAGTATCTTGCCGGTCGTCGCCGCGGCGGCGGCATAATAGCTTTCCGGCGGCGTCATTACCGCTTCGGCCGCCGAATACAGCTCCGGTAAAGACGCGCCTTCGTTATACGCGTAAAGTCCGTATTTTATCGCCTGCCTGTACGAAAGGCGGTTTTCGCCGCAGTACGCCAGAAAAGTTATTTCGTCGGCAAAGCGCGAGGCTGCCGAAAAGTATTCCGAATAATCGCCTTTCCCCGTGCAGACCATTGTTACCACGGGTTTAGCGGCGCTGATTTTCAGATTGTTCAAAGCTTCCGCCTTCGAGGGCGCTTCCAAAAAACCTTTCCCCACCGCGATAGCCGCGAGTTTTACGCTGTCCTCGTCGACTTTTGCGTTGACCAGAGTCGTTTTTATCGCCATATCGTATACGACGTATCCGTCCATATACGTGTTTATCAGCTGTCTGTTCAGCGCGAAATCGTCTATGTACGCCACGACCTTGAAATTCGCGCCCTGCTTGTCGCGCACCGCGACCGCCTCGTTGAAAGCGCCGAAACCGATGCTGACCACGAGTTCCGGGGTATACCTGTTCAGAATGTTTTCCATGCGCCTGTAAGCGTCCGCGGGTTTAAAGGTATTGGCGGACTGAGGGGTAACCGAAACCAGAGAGCGTATCTTTCTTTCACGTCTGTCGGCAAGCCTTTTTTCGATGTTGGCGGGTATCCCGAACACCTTTTCCAGAAAGTCTTTGAACGCGTCCGCATAAAGCTCGGCGTCGTCTATGATAATGACCGCCCCGCCCGGCATCAGAGCGCTGAGTTGCTGTTTGACCGCGCTGGCGGCGTTTGCTCTGTCCGCGTCCGTAAAAATCAGCGCGGTGCGCCTGTTCAACATATTCTGCCCCCGTTAAATTCCAATAATCACAGGCACTATCAAAGGACAATGCCTCAAAGTCCTGTAAAACAGTTTCGTCAACGTCTTTCTGACGTTTTTGTCGGCTTCCTCCACGGTCAGATCCTCGAAGTCTCCGCCCGCGATCTTGTACAATATCGCGCTTTTCAGTTCTTCCGAGAATTTATCCGTCAGCGTCAGTCCTTTCACCATCAGATCGACCGAAGGCTCGCCCTGTACGTTGACGACGGCTATGACGACCCCGTCGTTTGCGAGTTTTCTGCGGTCCGTCATCATGGTTTCGCCGGCCTCGGTGTCGCCCACGAGCATCACCGAACCGGATTTGACGTCGGGCAGCCGCTTTAGTCCGGCGCGCGAAACCTCGACGTTGAAGCCGAGTTCGGGAATCAGAATGTTTTCGGGGCTGACGCCCATGGTTTCGGCAAGCTCGGCGTGCTTTTTCAGATGGCGGTATTCGCCGTGAACGGGTATAAAATACTCGGGCTTTATAAGAGCGAACATCATCTTCAGCTCCTCGCGACAGGCGTGCCCGGACGAATGGACCTCGTACAGGCTTTCGTATATCACGTTGGCGCCCTTTTTGCAAAGGTTGTTGATGACTTTATAAATGCTGCGCTCGTTGCCGGGGATAGTGGACGCCGACAGTATCACGGTATCGTTTGAACCGATAACCACTTTTTTGAAATCGTCGTTCGCCATTCTGGTCAGCGCGCTCTCGGGTTCGCCCTGAGTGCCCGTGGCGATTATGCACAGGCGGTCGTCGGGAATCTGAGAGATCTTGTCCAGTTCCACCACCCTGTCCTGAGGCAATGTGAGCGCTTTCAGCTTTCCCGCTATTTCGGTCATGTACTGCATGCTGGTGCCGCTGAAAGCCACGCGCCTGGAATACTTCACCGCCACGTTGATTATCTGCTGAACGCGGTGAATGTTGGAGGCGAACGTCGCAACGATTATGCGCTTCGTCGCGTTGTCGCGGAACACGTTGTCCAGGGACTTCCCAACCGCCGATTCGCTCATCGTATATCCCGGCCGTTCGACGTTTGTGGAATCCTGCAACAAAAGCAGCACGCCCTTTTTGCCGATCTCGGCGATACGCTCCAGATTCATGTGCCTGCCGTCCACGGGCGTATGGTCTATCTTGAAATCTCCCGTAAAGAAAACAACGCCTTTCGGGGTCCCGATCGACAGCGCAAGGGAGCCTGCAACCGAATGTGTAACGGCAATGAATTCCACGTTGAACGCGCCGATTCTTACCGATTCTCCGTCGTCCACGGTGCGGCAGTCAGCCTCCTTGAAGCCGTTTCTTTTCAGTTTGTTTTCCAAAAACGCAAGCGACATCGCCGAGCCGTAAACGGGTACGGGAACGTCCTTTAAAAAGTACGGAAGTCCGCCCAGATGGTCCTCGTGGGCGTGCGTCAAAAGCACGGCTTTGACCTTGGAGCGGTTTTCCGCAAGATAAGAATAGTCGGGAATCACACAGTCGATTCCGGGATTGATTTCGTTGTCCGGAAACGCCATTCCGGCGTCCACGACCACAATATCGTCGTCGAACTCGATAGCGGTCATGTTCTTCCCTATTTCGCCGACTCCTCCGAAAAACATTATCCTGAGTTTGCCGCGGGAAGCTCCCTTCGAGGTTTTCTTGCGGATATCGGATTCCCTGCCTTTTACGGGGCTTGTGGAGAGGTTTGCGGCGCGGGAGCGCTCTTTTCTCCGTTCCGATGCGTTCACCGACCGGGATTTATTCTTTTTGTTCGCTTTTGACGCGGCGGTCCGATCTGTCGGCTGCCGATCGGTTTTTCCCCTGTTCCTGCGGAGAGGAGCGTTTACTGCCGCAAATTGTTCGGGAGCCTTGGCTTCCGTAGCGCCGTTTGCGGCGGTTTCTTTTTTTCTTCTTGCCATATATTCTCCAAAAAATAATTCGGTACGTTTTATTCTATTATATTTATTATATAATATATCGGCGGATATTACAAGCGATATTCCCCTCTGTAATACGTTCGGTAATTTGTATAAACTGGATAAAATCATGGACTTTTTTAAAAGCGGAGAGTATAATTTCAATAAACACTATTTCATGAAGGAGTTTTACGATGAAAGTTTACAATTTCTCCGCAGGTCCCAGCATGCTCCCCGAGGAAGTCAAACTCGAGGCCCAGAAGGATTTTGTCGATTATAAAGGTTCGGGTATGTCCGTAACCGAAATGTCGCACCGCTCCAAATGGTACGACGAAATACATACCGAGGCGCTTTCTCTCATCAGAGAACTGATGAACGTTCCCGCCGATTACGACGTATTGTTCGTACAGGGCGGCGCCAGCCAACAGTTTGCGGCGGTTCCGCTGAACCTTCTGGTCAACGGCAAAGCCGACTATATCGTTACAGGTAACTTCGCGGGAAAAGCCGCTAAAGAAGCCGTCAAATACGGCGACTGCGTCGTTGCCGCGAGCTCCAAGGACAAAAACTTCACTTATATTCCCGAAGGCGTTAAATTCCGCGACGGTATCGACTACGTTCACATCACCCAGAACAACACCATCTTCGGGACCCGTTACACCGACAGGACCTATCCCGTTGCGAATTGCCCGATAGTGTCCGACATGTCCTCGATGATCCTAAGCGAAGAAGTCGACGTTTCCAAGTACGGTCTGATATACGCGGGCGCTCAGAAAAACATCGCTCCCGCGGGGCTTACGATCGTCATCGTCAGAAAAGACCTCGTCGGCAACGAAAAACCCTACTGCCCCACGATGCTTTCGTACAAGACCCAGGCGGACGCCGACAGTCTGTACAACACTCCCCCCTGCTTTACCATTTACATGGCGGGTCTGGTATTCAAATACCTCAAAAAGCTGGGCGGCGTCAAAGAAATGCAGAAGATAAACGAATACAAAGCCAAACTGCTTTACGATTTTATCGATTCCAGCTCTTTCTATACCAACTCCGTCAATCCCGCGGACCGCTCGCTGATGAACGTTCCGTTCGTGGCGCCCTCGGACGAACTCAACGCCAAATTCGTCAAAGAAGCCGAGAAGGCGGGGTTAGTTTCCATCAAAGGACACAAACTGGTCGGCGGCATGCGCGCGAGTATCTATAACGCCATGCCCGTGGAAGGCGTCAAGAGCCTTATCGAGTTCATGAAGAAGTTCGAAACGGAGAATAAATAATTATGTTCGACATACTGACTCTGAACGCAATCAGCGACAAAATTTACACGGTTTTAAATTCCGATTACAGCGTTTCGTCCGACACAAAGTCGCCCGACGCGATACTGGTTCGCTCCTTTAAGATGGACGAATACGAAATCAACGACAACCTGCTCGCGGTAGCTAGAGCGGGAGCGGGCGTCAACAATATCCCCATCCCGAAAATGACCGAAAAAGGGATTTGCGTGTTCAACACTCCCGGAGCGAACGCCAACGCCGTAAAGGAGCTGGTCATATGCGGAATGTTGCTCTCTGCGCGCGACATCGTGGGCGGCAACGCCTGGGCGAACACTCTTACCGGCGACGTGGCAAAACAGGTCGAAAAAGGCAAAAAAGCTTTCGGCGGCACCGAGATCTCCGGCAAGACCCTCGGTATCATAGGACTCGGCGCTATCGGCAGAAAAGTTGCGGTGGCTGCCGCCGCGCTCGGAATGAAGATCGCGGGCTACGACCCCTTCCTTTCCCCCGCCGCGGCAAAGGAACTGCCCGAAGGCACCGAGATCGTTTCTTCCCCCGAGGATATTTATCCCTTGGCAGACTATATAACGCTGCACGTTCCGCTGACCGACGCCACCCGTCAGATGATAAACGCCGATTCCGTCGCGAAAATGCGCGACGGCGTAGTGATACTGAACATGGCGCGCGGCGAACTCGTAAACGTCGCCGACGTAAAGGCTGCGATAGCTTCTAAGAAAATCCGTAAGTACGTCGTGGACTTCCCCACCGAGGAATCGGTCGGCGTCGACGGCATCCTCGCTATCCCGCACCTCGGCGCAAGCACCGAAGAAGCCGAGGACAACTGCGCGATCATGGCTGCGGCACAGCTTAAGGATTATCTCGAGAACGGCAACGTCGTGAACTCGGTAAACTTCCCGCGCCTTGTAAAAGAGCGCGAATACCGGGAACGCTTCACCCTCGTAGGCAACGCGTCCAAAGACGTGGACAAGGCTTTGGAAAATATCCTCGACGGAACCGCTCACAGCGTAAGTTACGCCGAAAAAGGTAGCGTGTGCTACGCAATTATCGATGTCGACGCCGATATTTGCGCGGGCGAAAACAGCATTCTCGACAAGCTTTCGGACATGGACGACGTCATATCCGTAAGGCTGTTGAAAGCGTAAGATCAAATTCGATCCGAATAAAAAAACGGCGATGCAAACCGCCGTTTTTTTATTCCTTAAAATCGTAAACGCCTGATTTCAATCCGTCAGGTTGTTTAATACCCAGGCGACTCCGCCCGCGTTACAGGCAGGACAAATAACGTCCGCCGCAGCCTTGGCTTCGTCCGACGCGTTCTCGACCGCGACGGAAAGCCCCGCGTACTTTAACATCGCGAGGTCGTTGAGACTGTCGCCTATACATATCGTTTCTTCGGCGGGAATACCGTATTTCTCGCCCAGCTTTTTCATTGCCACACCCTTGTCGATGCCTTTTTTGACAAGCTCCACAACAAACTTTTTGCTGGTATTGGCGAGCACTTCGTCGCCGAAACGAGCGTTTATTTCCTTTATCAGCGCGCGCACCGCTTCCGCGTCGGCTATGTAGAGAAGTTTTGTAGGCGAAATGCGGTTCGCTATAAGGTATTCCTTTGTGTTTATCCCCGTAACCAGCGGAGGCATTATCGCATATTTCGCGTATTCGCGGCTGACGTCGCTCTCTTTTTCGATCACGAAAGTATCCTTATAATAATACTGATAATATATCCCGCGTTCTTCCGCGAATTCGATAAGCTTCAGCGCCGTTTCGAAGGGTACGCTGTCTTCCTCCAGAAACTTTCCGGAGTCGATGTCGGCTATCACGGTTCCCTGGTATCCCACTACCTCGCCGTGAAGCCCGAGTTCCCTGGCATAAGGCAATATTGACGAAATCATTCTGCCCGTACACAACACGAATCTGCCGCCTTTGGCTATATAAGCCGCGACGGCTTTTTTCGTCGCTTCGTCTATTATCTGCGTGTCGTCCACCATGGTATCGTCGAAATCGGACGCCACCATTCTGTATTTAAGCATCGCTGTCCTCCTTGGCGCGGAAATAATCGTATACTTTCTGCGCCACGTCTTTCCCGAAACCTTCCACCTGCATTATCTCCTCCACGGATGCGGCGGCAATGTTTTCCACCCTTTTAAAGTAAGCCAGCAGCGCACCCGCCCTTCTGTCGCCCACGCCCTCGATGTTTTTGAGGTTAGAACGCGTCATCCTTTCCGAACGAAGCTTCCTGTGGTACGTTATCGCGAAACGGTGCGCCTCGTCCCTTATCCGCTGACACAGCTTAAGCGCCAGACTGTCGCGCGGCAAAACTTTGGGCAAAGATTCGTGCGGACGGAAGATTTCCTCTTCGCGCTTTGCCAGTCCCGCAAGTTCTATCCCCGTATCCGCAAGGATCTCCTCGGCGGAACTCAGCTGTCCTTTGCCGCCGTCCACGATGATCAGATCGGGCTTTTGCGAAAACGAAACGTCGCTTCCTTTTTTCAGTTCCGCCACGCGCCGCGACAGCACCTCGCGCATTGACCTGAAGTCGTCCGCACCCTCGAAACTTTTGATGCGGAAACGCCGGTACAGCTCGTGATGAGCCTCGCCGTTCACGAATACGACCATGCTCGCCACCTTGTCCGTGCCGGAAATATTGGATATATCGTAACACTCCATTCTGTACGGCATGTCCGCAAGTTCCAACATCTGTTTCAACTGTTCAACCGCGCCGCGGGTCAGAGCGTCGCGCGAAGCGATCTTTGCGGAGGTCTTTTCCAGATATTCCACCGCGTTGTTGTAGGCAAGCTGCATCAGCTGACCTCTCGCTCCGCCTTTCGGCTCGAAAAGATTCAGCCTGCCGCCTTTTTTTTCGGAAAGGTATTCTTTCAGCTCCTCTTTAAAGGTAAGATCGGCGTTAACGAGTATCTCGTCCGCGACAACGGGATTTTTATCGTAAAACTGCATGATGAACGAGGAAAGAATGTCCGTACTGTCGCCCGCCTCGACCACGGAGGCGTTTTCGCTGCCGAGGACCTTGCCCGCGCGCACCACGGTGTAGTTTACGCAACCGTACATCCCGTTAGTAGCGTAAGCGTAAATATCCAGATTGAAGTCGCGCGGCAGATTGATATTCTGTTTTCTGACGATCCTGTCCAACAGTGCCAGATTCTCCCTGTAAACTATCGCCCTTTCGAATTCTTCGCGCTCCACGGCTTCGTTAAGCTTTTGCTGAAGTATCTCCCTTGCCTCGCGGTCGTGTCCGGACAAAAGCGCCATGACTTTTTTCACGACGGCGCCGTATTCTTCCTTGCTTACCCTGCCGGTACACGGCGCAAGACATCTGCCGATATGATAGTTCAGGCACTCGCGTTTGGCTCTTGAGGAGCCTAAACTCCCTTTACACTCTCTAACGGGAAATACTGAATGGATCAGGTCGAGAGTCGCCGAAGCAGTAAGGCTTATCATATACGGACCGAAATACTTCGAGCCGTCCGCTTTTAAACGTCTGACGATTTCCACTCGCGGAAAGTCCTCTTTCAGATTGATCTTGATATAGGGATAACTTTTATCGTCCTTTAAAAGGATATTGTAATAAGGCTTGTGCTTTTTTATCAGATTGTTTTCCAGCACCAAAGCCTCGACTTCGTTCGATGTAACGATATACCTGAAATCTTTTATCTTGTCCACCAGCAACACGGTTTTTTCGGTCTTGGTGACGGAGTTCTGAAAATACTGTCTGACTCTGTTTTTGAGGTTTTTGGCTTTCCCGACGTAAAGTATTCCGCCCTGCTCGTCCAGCATTATATACACGCCGCTGGACGTGGGTAAAGATTTAAGCTTTTCTTTTATGATGTCGGAAGTTGCCATACACTATTATTATAATGACCCGCGAACGAAATGTAAATCAAAGAAAGCTTCAAATTGTCGTGCTTGCGGTCCCGGTTTGAATTTTAAGCAAAAAAACGCTTGCCTTAACAAAAGAGCTTATGGTATACTTACTAAGCACTAAACGATATGCCTCCATGGTCAAGCGGTCAAGACGTCGCCCTCTCACGGCGGAATCTGGGGTTCGATTCCCCATGGAGGTACCAAACCGAGGATAAGGGCACATCTTGTGCTCTTTTTTCGTGACTCAAACTTCGGTCGATTTCTTGCGCCTGCCTGAACGGACAGGCGCGACGAATATACGCTCCGAAAAGCCGTTTTCGTCCGCTTCCTGCGTAAGTATCGCTCGGTTTTTAAACTAAAACAGTTATAAGGAAATTTAAAACACGCCTTTATCAAAAATTGCTTATTCTATAATTTCTTTCAGCGTACTCGGCGCCCGAGGGATGGGGATTTTCGTTCGGTTCTAGGGGTAGAAGCGAAGGCTACGGTTCCGTGCCGAGCTTCGCTCCCGACGAAACGGGCGAAAAGACGCTCCCGCAGGGTGTAACGGGAAGCGCCCGTCCGTTCAGGCGGGCGCAACGGGACTTCTACACTTGAAATCGGGCGAAAACGTCAATTTCTCGCTGCCAAGTAGGTTTAAAAGTGCGGTAAAAGAAATACGTCGATAATGCAATTATATAATGCAATCAATCCAAAATTTTAAAACTTCGGTCATTTGATTAATTATTAACTTTCTTGTCTTAACCGAATTATAAATTGCATTTATCCGTTTTAAATTCTTTCAGCGTACTCGGCGCCCGAGGGATGGGAATTTTCGTTCGGTTCTAAGGGTAGAAGCGAAGGCTACGGTTCCGTGCCGAGCCTCGCTCCCGACGAAACGGACGAAAAGACGCTCCCGCAGGGTGTAACGGGAAGCGCCCCGTCCCTAAGGGCGGGCGCAGCAAAAAAAGCTCCGCGGACTTCGCGGAGCTTTTTTAACTTAAATCGTCAGATAGCGGGAGTTTCGGTTATAGCGAAATCCATATCCGAATTGTCCGTTCCGAGATAGGCGCCGAACGAGTCTACCGTTACCGTGGAAGTTCCCGTATATTCTATGGACACATATCCGAAATATCCGATAAACGAAGGAATATCGGCAAGATCGACGGCGTTTCCGTACGGATTCGAAGAGCCGAAGAAGGATTCGGAACCGTCGCCGTTTTCGATCAGCCACAGCCCCATATTGTCGCTGAACAACGGGCAATAGAACTCGATCTGTTTGCCGTTCAACGTAACGCGCACGGTTTCGTAATATACGGGCGAATTGGAGGATGCCTGAAGTATTACCTTGGATCCGAAGCTGAGGTTCGACACCGCTTTCATCGAGACGGATTCTTCGATGACGTCGGTTAAATAATTCGCGTCGAGTTCGAACTCGGCGGGAATTTCTCCGAAAAGTTCCGTAAGCGAAACCGTCTGCGCCGCAGACAATCTGATACCTCCGCCGTCCTCTGCCGAAAGCGACATATAGAAGCGGAACGTAAGCGTGGCAGCGCTAAAGTCAAATTCGAGATAAACCCCTTCCGTGCCTGCCGCTTCGGGTTCGACGCCGTTTGCGGACAGATACAGTCTCATGATTCCGTCGGTCGTCGAACGGAAGGATATCTTGACGCCGTTATGCCTTAAAGCTCCGGGCACCAGTCCGTTTTCGCTTAGATACAGTCGTTCTCCGTCGGATACCGACACGCTCTTGCCGCCGGCAACAAACTCAAAGCCGCTGCCCGAAACGTAATCGGACGCCATGGCGGGCAATCCCAAGCCGAATACCGCGTCGTAAAGCGTCACGCGCGCATATGTCGCGGTAGTGAGTACCAACGGACCGCCATCTGAATCGGAAGAAGACTGTATCCCGGTACCGATACGCGCGCTCATGGTTTCGTCGGCTATCGTAACGCAGGTATATTCGCCGTCCGCGCCGAAGATAACGTTCATATTGCCCGAACCGAAGTAGTCGGCAAAATTCCTGTCGACGTATGCCGTCAGCGAGAACAACGGAACGTCATTCTCGTTCAGAGTTGCCGAATAGAGCGTGGCTATGGCGTTACCGCTGATTGAGCCGTCTATCGTGTAATACAGCGCAGCCGTCAGCGTATATTCGCCGCCCGAACCGATATTCTGATCGGCGGACTGAGTGATCGTGAATACGAGCACTACTCCGTCATACAGATTGAACGAATCGGGAGTCAGCGAGAACAATGCGACGTTCATGAATTCCGCGCCGTCCGCATATGCGGGATAGTAAGCCGTTGCCCCCGTTCCCTTGATCGCGGAGCGTTCTGCGGTAAAGACCGTCGAAACGTAGTTGCAAACATCGGTGCTTCCTTGCATTATTGCCGCGGAATAGATTTCGGAAGACGATTTGCGTACATATTCAGCGTTAGCGCCGGTATAAGTATCGTCGCGGTCGTAAAGCTCCAGTACCGTCGTCCCGTTGAATTTATAATCTTCGGGATCTTCGGAGTCGGGGTTGCCCTGCGAATCGTATCTTAGCGCGTAAACGGCGTTTGCCTCGAGCGCGGACACCACGTCAACGGTCAGTCTGTCGACGTCCACGAGCGTGCTGCCGGTATACAGCGCGACTTCCACGAGGTGTCTGCCCGAGGTGAGCACGACTCCGTCCAGATTCTCGTAGTCGTACTGAACGCCGTCCAGATAGAATACGTAGTCGTAGCCTTCGGGTTCGAGATATGTGACTACCCCGCCCGAAGCGTTTATGACATAACTGAGTCCGAAGAAATCGTTTAGTCTTACGGAATTGAGTACGAAGTAATCCGATTCGCCGGGAGCCGCGACGACAACGGAGGACGATTCCTTTAACGAAACGAGTATTCCGCGCTTGTCGGAGTATCTGCCCACCGTATAATATTCCGCGCGCCTTAATACCACGCTGCCCGCGCGGAATCTGATGCCGCCGTAAGAGTTTTCGTTAAACTGCGATACGCCGGCTTCGGTACCGGTCTTATATGCGTCGAACGATTTAAGATCCAAAAGCGCTCCGCTGTATCCGTCCACCGACGCGATGAACGTATAGCCGTCTTTGGATATTTCAAAGCGGATCCTGTGGATCTCTCCGTCGAAGAATCTGCCGTAAGGAACATAGTATTTCTGCGTTTCGGTTACCATACCTCCGGAATAGTATTCCAAAGTGAAGTAATTGTAAGAATCGGCATAGAACGTCATATACAGTCCGTCAGCCGCCGTACCGTTCAGCAGGAGGCTTAAAGAGCTGTTCTTGAACGAGATCGCATAATCCGCTCTGACCTCGAAATAACCCGCGTCGTAAGCGCCGAGAGCGCTGTTGGTGAAATAACCGTTAACCGAGTTGAGGGAGTTGGTAACGGCGCCGTAATTCATTCCGCCTATCCCGGGATTTACTACGGAAACCGTGGAGGTCTTTCTGAAACGCAGCGGCAGCATGCTGAATATTTCGTCGGAGTTGTACTGCAACAGCCTTTCGTCGTTAAGCGTAAGCGTGCTTTGTCTGGAAGTATAAACGCCGTCGGAGCCGCGCACATACGTCGAATAGGTGTAGCTCACGGAGCCTAACGAAACGCCCAGCGAAGCCTGCTTGGAGTAGAACACTTTCAATAGATACGTTATATCCGATTTGTATTCGGAACTCGAAATCAGTTCCAGAATAATGTTATCGTCCACGGAACTGAATGCGGTGTCGATTACGTCGCCCTCTCCGTACACGGCTTCGTTCGTAAGCATGGCGTTCATCGCATAGAATGCGATCGCCTTTCTGAATTCGTCCGAGATCGCACCGTTTTGAATATATGCCGCCAGGTCCGCCTCGGATAACGTTTCTTTCAGCGACGTAACGACGCTGACTACCGATGTTACCACGTTTACGTCAAAGTCCTCGTAAGTAAACGCATAGTTGGAATTGCCCGTCTCCATGTTTTCCAGGCGACAAGTGGCGGTATAACTGCCGTCGGCGTTCTTGACGGGATTGCCTTTGATCACGTTATGTACGTACAGCGATTCCAGATCATAATACTCCATACCGTCGGTATGCGCGCCGGGGGTAGTGCTCTTTGCGGGCATATCGGAATATTCATAGGTCCCGAAATTGTCTTTTAACGAATCGATATACTGTTGTGCGTCGGCTATCGTTATCCCGTATTCCGCCAGCGTTTCGGCGCTCAGCCCCAGTTCGAAGCGGAAATCGTTTACTCCGTATTGTCCGTCGGAGAGCGACACCGAAGCGCTGTCTATAAGGTAGATCCTGTACAAGCCGTTCGGATCTTCCACGTAATTGCCTGCAGAGTCTTTGGAAACGCTTACGGTCGTATATCCGTAGGTGATTGTGTAAGGTTGCAACTGATAACCGCGGTCGGAGCCGTCATAAGTATACAACACGTTCATTCCTTCTTTGAGCGTCGCTACGATCGGTATGGGATTGACGCGGACGCGGAAGCTCTGTACGTTCAGCGAATAATTCTCAAGCGCCGCCTGCGTTTTCGAAACGTTCAGGTTATTCGCGCCGAGCGTGTATGTACCCGCGCTGAAAGGAACTCCGTTGTTTTTCAGTTCGTTCAACGAAGGCTGATTGGCTCCGCCTTTCTGTATGTCGAACTGAGACGCGCTTTCGCCGTTTACGAAGCCCGAATAAGTGAACGTATACGACGCTTCCGGAGGCATTCCCGTATAATACGTTTCGATATAGTTCGAGCCTACGGGCGAAACGTTCACATTGAGTTCTTTAGGCATTATGACGACGGCTATCGCGGTATCGCCGAAATCCAGAATATAGTTTTCAAACACATAATTTTTATCGTTCGAGAACAACACGTATACGGGATTGTTCCCCGCGGTCAGCGAAACGGGAGCGGTCGCCGACAACGGATCGTCCGCGGGTTCGAGCTCTCCGGATTCCGCGAATCTGCCCGCAGTATAATTCCATACAATCGTCGAAAGCGCCACCCTATTTCCGTCCAGTTCTCCGTACACGGTATCGGCGCTTTCATTCAACACGAATCCCGAATACGCGAGGTTTTGCCTAAACCAGTCCATAGTCAGCGTATCGCCGTAATATTTCTCTACGTTACCTGCGCCCGAAACCGCATAGGAAAGCCTGAGCGTGGCTTTTTGGATCATCAGAATGCCCGGCTCGATTGTAATATAATAGTTTTGCGAAGCGGAGGCGGGTAACGTAGCGGTCAGAGCGCGGCTTCCGGACACCGACGCGGTGCTGCCGATAAGGTTGGTAACGCCGTCGTTTCCGAGGCACACGAACGCAATATCCGTAAAGCTGATGACCGAAGTAAGTGTTTCGCCCTCGGCAAGATTGCCGCTCGTAACGTAAAACTGCGTAAGCGCCTTTTCGATTATTGCGTTCTGACTGATCTGATCGCCGTAGACCAGACCTATGTCGATGGAACCGAACGCGATGGTCAGGTTCGCACGCGTTATGGTATAAGTTCCGAAATTCGATCCGGTTCCCGCGACAAGCGAATAGTTGGGGCTGAGTTCCGAGCTTTCCGCGTCTGCATAAATTTTTATATCGCCGATATAAATCTGATATGTGCCGCGGTTGTTCCCCGCCGCCCTCGTTGCGTTACCGCGGATATAAAGTCTGGTACCGTTATCGTTAAAGTATCTGTATACACCGTCTTCTATCCTGACCAGATAAGTGCCGCTGACAACGTCGAAAATGCTGTATTCTATCGTCTGCTCGCCGCTGCCGTACTCCACGCTGACGGACGGGACGTGTATCTCAAACGTTCTGGGCTGGATCCTGACTGTCGGGTTTTGGTTACTCATAACGAATGTTATGTTATAATCGCTGGCAACCGCTATGACGGGATATCCGCTGCCCGAAGTAACTTCGGATATTTCGGTTACGCCCTCGCCGCCGACTATCAACGCTATATAGCTGTTCTCCTCGAAGTAAAGGGAGGTAAGCGAATTCAACAGGTTTTCCGCCGAAGCGTAAGCGTTTTGCGCCGCCACGGTATCGGATGCGTCTATGGCGCTCGAAGCCGAGTCGAGAGCGGCATCGAGATCGCTTATCGCAGAAAGCATTGCCGCTAAATTGTCGGCGTCCAAAAACTCGCTGCGTGCGGCAATAATCTGTCTGAGCTGCGACAAAACGTTTCTGGTGCGCGTAATATAGCTCTTGGCTTCGGACGGACGGTCGAGATTGATCTCGCCGAACGCGTTTCTAAGCGACGTGAGCGAATCGCCTATTACCGTCAGATTTTCGCTGAATTTCCACGACTTGGTATCGGAATTATATACGTTTCCGTATGCGTAGGTGCGTATTGAGGGCGCGTTTTGCGATGAGAACGCCGTTCCGAAGTTAATATCCGGCAATTCGAATTTGATATCCGCGCCGTCGTAATACTTGGTCAACGCCGCGGTATTCAGCGTATACCTCACGGTGGCGGGTTTGATTGTGTAAATGTAGGGAGAAGCCGCGCTGACGGTAAAGTTTAAGTCCGTGCAGCCTACGGAAACCGTATACTCGCCTACCGAGGAATCGCTTCTGCCGTCGGAAAGTATTCTGTCGAAAGTGAAGAACACCGTTGAAGTATCGAATCCGGCGAATACGTCCACCATGTTGAACTGGCTGTTGGATACGGACGGAGCCGCGCCGTCGTAAACCTTGCTTAACGCGTTATCGAAAATTCTGATCACGATAGCGCGCGGCAACATCACGAATTTATAATCCTCCGCGAAAATCACGTTAAAGTTGTTATTCGCGGGAGCGGAAGTCAGTCCCACGGTATAAACCGCGGGATTGCCGTCGGAATCGAAGTAAACTTCCGTAACGAGAGTCGGCGTGCCGTTGGCAAGTACGCCTACCTCGAAGCTGAACGGCAGATTGCCGCCGTACTCGGCGTCGACGGAAGTATAGTAGTCCACGCCGTAAATCAGCATCGAATTACTGCCGTACTCCCTGACCAAAGTCATCGGATAATCGGGGTTTTTACCCGCGTCCGCGAGAGTAATAATCACTTCCTTGGATTTAACGCTAAACGATATATTATAATCGCCGTCTTCTTCGAGAGCGTAGTTAGAAGTATCGAAGCCCGTCGCGTAAACGGTATATGCGCCCGCGTCCGTAACGCCGCTGAGATTCAGAGTAACGAACACTTCGTCGTAGCGCGGACGGTTCATGTTATCGGTCGCCTGGGAACCGTCGGCATTATATATCGGCATGGGATTTTTGATAGATGCGGAAAGCTGATATACCGAAGCCGCATAAACGAGATCGGCTTCCGCCAGCGAAACCGCACCGCTTTCGGTAGCCACGAAATAATCGATTTCCGCCGGCGTTACGGTATACGGAGATATTACGTAAGTATAATCAGTTTCCGTCGCGAACGTGTAATTGGCTCCGGAAGAAGCCACGCTTACAGGATAGCTACCCGCGTTTTTGGAACCGCTTTGGAAGTTCAATTTCAAATAGCCGAGAACCGTTTGCGGAGTTTCCGCCCCGGCGATACCGGTTTCCGTCCCGAGGAACACGGTTATACCGTCCGCTTCGAACAGCGTTATCGCATCGGACGCGACCGAGGGAGTCTTTCCGTCGTATATCTTGTTCAGCCCGCTTTCGTCTATCTTGACCGTAAGGTTTCTGGAGGTTATGACAAAACGGGCGGAAACAAAGTTAATGTTATAATTGGGATTCGACAGCGTATTCAGCGTTATCGCATATTCCCCTACCGCTTCGCCTTGCGACCTGGAAAGCTCGCCGTAAAGCGTGTCGCCTTCCAACAATCCCGAGGAGGCGCCGAAAGCTTCGACCGTATACTGAGCCTCGGGATCAGCGAAACCGTATTGCTTATAGGTGGCGAGAGCCTCGACTTTCAGCGAACGCGCCGTAACCGTCAGTCTGCCGTTGACGATACGGACGTCGTAGTTATGGGCGCGTTCTCCCGTTCCGTCGGGAGTAGCGGAAACCACATAGCTGCCGACGGGAGTACGGTAGTACGGAACATATACGCCGCTTTCGTTCAGATATCCGTTACTTTCGTCTATTCCGGGATAAACGAAGGTCACCGCGCCAAGAATCTGCTCGGGAGTAAGCGCCGAATCCATCGACGCGAAAGCCGAAGAAGTATCCGTGCATGCGGCGTCGCCGAAATAGCTGAGTCCCGGGATAACGTACTCCGCTCCGTAAATTTTGGAGCTGCTGCCCACCTGCACGTAAACGGTGCGTTTTTGAATCGTAAACCATTTCGCGTCGGCGCTGTCGGCGGAATTTTCGAACACGATCAGATAGTTCGGATTCATCGTGCTCAAGGTGCCCGATGTGATCAGGTACTTTCCGACTTCGTAATCGCTGTTATACTTTTCCCTGAGGAGCGCGCCCAGTATCGAATCGTTATTGACGAGTCCGCTTTCCGCAACGCCGTCGATTGCGGAAGCGTAAATCGGGATCGCGGGTTCTATCGCGCCGTAGGTCGCGCTGACGGAGTCGGTGTCTATTTTTACCTGTCTTCTGGCGACGGTATACGCCTGAGTCTGATAAGTTACGGCATAGTTTTCGGAAGCGCTCTGGGTTACGAACGAAAGCGCGTACGTTCCCGCGGCGGTTTTTTCGTTCATTTCTACGCGCGAAGCGCCGCTGAAGTATCCGAAGTCGAAGATATTGACACGCCTTGTGCCGTTATCGTCGGTAACGTAAGCGAAAGTCGAATACGCCTCGGGATTTTTGTAAAGGTCGTCGAAACCCTCGCCTTCGGCAAAGCCCGAAGCCATGACCGTAACGTCGGGCGTCGGCTGACCGTATACTTTTCCGCGTACCGTTGTACCCGCATACTCGAAAGGCGAAATCAGGAAAGTTACCGTGATCGTGCGCTTGTTTATGACCAAACTTTGCGAAGTATCGGTAAATTCGTTATGAATCGGGTCTCCCGCATAATAGACTACGACGGTGTAAATGCCCGCATCCACGGGAAGCGTATCGTAAACCTTACCCGAAGCGTCCGTATAATAGATCCTGTATGTGCCATCCGTACCGTCGCCCTCGGTAAAGCTCTTGCCGATGTTGTCGTAATCGAAATACCCCATCATCGTCAGTTTAATTCCGACGGAAGCGTTTTCGTCTTTATATACGCGCTCGTATACGTTAGAAGGATCGAACGTTATGCTCGGGGTGCGCCTGTCGCGCATATAAACGAGGTAGCTCGTTTCCGCCGTCTTTCCGTCGAAGGTATAATCTATGACTATTTTTTGGGTGCGCGTAACGTTTCCGTCTATTTCGGAATTGTCAAACGGCGCGGAGGTGTTCAGTCTGATATTGAACTGACCCGCGACCTCGCCCGCAACGCCCCTGATAACCGTGGCGTCCGCCAAAGAAACGATGTCGCTGAGTCCGTTGGAGTAATATATCCTGACGGTATCGGTTTCGGCGACTTCGAATTCTTCGCCTTCGACGTAATACTGTTTGGGAGGCATGCCGTTTATCTCTATTTTCACCAACTCCTTGGCGATAACGGAGACCGTAACGGAGGTTTCCAGCCTCACGCCTTCGTAAACGTAGTAAACGGTTACGTTGCGTTCGCCCACAAGCGTATCGTATGCGTCGTAGCCGTTAGGATTTGACTCTGCGGAATAAGCGATGTATTGCTTTTCCAAAGGCACCTGCGCGTGGGTTCCGTCGCTGAATTCGAGGTTGACGGTGATCCCGGAAAGATTTATGTCCGCTTCCTGAACCACGGTAATGTTGCTTACGTTCAACGATATTGAGCTCAGCGTACGCTCTGCGATCGTCAGCAAAATATAGAACTCGCACCCGCGATAGATAAGTCTCGGGCTTTGCGTTCCGGGCGAAGAAAGGTTATACGAGCTTTCGTCCACGGTGATCTCGCCGATAATGTCCGACAGAATCGACACTCTCGCCGAGCCGTCGGAATAGGTTACGGTAACGTACTGATCCATAAGGCGCGTGCTGTAGCCCGAGGACGAAACGACGTATACTCTGTTCAATTCCAACGGAGCGCCGCCGTAAAGCTCGGTCTGCGGAGCCGAAGTACCGCTCGTCCACGCGACGGACACGGGGACAGCCTCGTTTACGGTTACGTCGAAAGTATCGGTCAAAGTATAAGTAAACGTGTTGCCCTCGGAAATTTCGTAATATGTATAGACGAGCGTTACCGTCTGGAGACCGCTGACGGAAGCGTTGTAGCCCGAATAGCTCAGCGTGCCCGACTGTAGCGCGGCATTTATATCCGACACCGCCACGCGGGTACCGTTGTCGTAAACGAGATTGACGTTAAGTCCCGCGAAATTCAGGCTCTCGCCGCGCACGTATTCCGTTTTCATCGCGCTGACGTCGGCTTCCACGTCGACGAGCGAACGGGATTCAACGGTCAACGCGAAAGCATACGCTTCGGGGTCGGAAAGCGTTACGCCGTTCTCGGTGAAAGAATAAGGCACGTCTATAATGCCGGGCGTAAGATTGTCGCGACCGTTATAGACGATACCTACCCTGGGATCGGTCATGCGGACGAATTCCCTGAGGTTTACGCCGTCGGCAATTCCTTCGTAAACGATTTCCAGCCATACGCCGTCCAGATTAATCGAAGCGCCCGTCGGAATGACGAACTCGCTCGGGTCGTCGGGATTTACGGCGTCTATACCGCTCTCGTCGCGGTACATGCCCGCTATCGAAACTGGCGCGTTGGTTACCGTTACCGCAATATTGCCGCCGAACACGGTCGACTCGCCTATTCCGCGGTTCTCGGGACGCAGAGTATATACGCCGACCTCCGTAAATATCAGATTGAGCCTGACCCCGTCGTACTCGGTTTCGTAAGTCAGATCATCCGAAACGGGAACAAAACTCCAAGCGTTATAGAAAACCGCGTCAAATTCCGTAAAGGTTTCGCTGCCGCCGTCCGTATAGACGATTTCCAGCGCCAGCCCCGTCGGATCGAACGCGGTTCCCAAAGGTTGCGAGGAAACGAACGACCCGCCTTCGCCAATCACGTTCACCGCCGAAACCGCGCGAGCGATAATGACGACGGCTTCCTTTGTAAATTCATCCTCATAATCGTTGCGGAACACGAAATCCGCGGTCGTATATCCGAGCGCCGCCGCGGCGTCGTAGCGCAGTTCGAACGAAGCGTTGTCCAGCTCAGCCACGTTTTCTATCGCCGCCCTCTCGGAAGCGCCGGAGTTGTAAATAATCTCTATTTCCAGTTCGCCGTAATTTATTTCGCCGGTACCGCGGTATATTACCGCAATGGCGCCGTCGTCGTCGGAATAGAAAAGAATGTCCGTTACTTCCAAAGCCTTGACTTCGAAAGTATATTCGGTCTCGAGGTTGCTTTGACGTATCAGCCACGTTACCTGACCGGGTTCGTCGTAAGTATCGGTTACCACGCCGCCCTGCCATACTATCATGGAATTGGTCAGCGCCGTTTCCTCGCCGTATTCGCCGTTGTCGTAAACGTACCTGTAAGTGAATTCGGAAACGTCGAAAGCGGTGTCCTCGAAAACTTCGGGAGCGGAAACGATCTCGAGTCCGACAAGGCTCCTGGCGTTAACGGTTACTACCAGCACGTCCTGCTTTTGGAGCACGGCTTCGCCGTATTTGAATTGCAATAAAAGCGACTGCTGTCCCGCTGCGGACGGAACGTATCCGGAAACGTCCACATACCTGTCGTCGGGAAGTTCTGCCGTAAGGATTTCGCCGTTGGTATAAGTGATCCTTATTACGGCGTCGCCCCAGTTAAAGGGAGTGCCCTGAAGCTGTTCGGGAACGGGGGTCAGGAATTCGTAAGAAGCAACGTTCCTCTCCTGTACGCTTACGTTGTACGATACGGTAAAACCGTAATACTCCAGCGTTACCGGAACGCGTGAGTTTTCGACTCCCGAATCGAAAGAAACGACCTTTAACCCTTCCAGCAACGTGCCGCCCGACACCATTTGGAAACGTTCGGAATATCCGTTGTTATAGGTAACGAAAAGTTCCCCTCCGCTAAGATCGACGTCGCTGTCGCCGAGATAATAAATGTTTCTGGAGGGTTGAACGGTGATCTCGATACGGCTGATCTCGCGCTCTCTGACGTTCACCGCATACGTGGCGGTAACCGTTTCGCCGTTAACGGTATATGTTACGGTGATACTTTGCTGCCCTATCGTATCGCGGTCGTATCCGGAGCACATCTCGGCGGTAACGGGAACGGTCTCCACGCGTGAATCGACGTAAGTGATGATCAGATTGTTTCCTTCCGTTTTCAGGTTCTGACCCTGAACGTGATCGTAGTTTTCGGAAGGTATCTCGAGTTCCACCGTGGAAACGGAACGGCGCTTAACCTCGACCATAACGGTTACGCTGCTGTTGCCGTAATAGATTTTTATGTACTGTGTGCCCAAAACCGAAGAATCGAAATCGGAGATCATGCTGGGGGTAACGTCAATCAGTTCCTCCTGACCGTTGACGTAAGTAACCAAAATCCTGGCGCCGTTCAAATCGAACTCTTCGCCGAGATAATAGCTGGTTTTAGGCGAGGAGTAAACACGGATATTGTCTATGTTCGCCTCATTTTCGCACGCGGTCAGCGTCAGTAACGACAGCATGCCTATCATAACGATCGCCAGAATTATTAAAATCGATTTCTTCTTCATAATTACCTCTGAGAAGTTTTGGGCATAACTTCCCGTTTAATTCTATCATATCGCGCGCGCGTACTTACAATATAAATAATTAAATTTACTATTGTTATACTTTGGAGCGCGCGTTCCGCCGCCGAAAATTCGCCGCGGCGGCAAAACTACCGAACCCGTTTTTCACGCAAATCAGGCTTTCGATGCAAGGCGATCCGCCCGCTTTTCCGGGCGACGACAAAAGACCGCCGCGTTTTGGCGACGGTCTTTTAAATTAAAATTCAGGTATGGAAAAACCGTTATGCGTTTTGACAAAGGCGCTCTGCGGAAAAGTTATCTGCAATACGCGGCTATCGTTTTTACCCTGTTCGGGTCTTCGAAAGAATCGCGTATGCCCAGCGAGTCGATCACGCTTTCCACGGGCTGACGACGGGAACGGGCGATGAATCTGATTATTTCGACCACAAGCGCGTCGTTGTAATACTCCACCTTACCGCCGACCACGGCGCAATACGCAAACCCCATCATGGCGAATATCTGGTCCACGGAATAACCCAGTCTGTCGCTGAGATCTATTATCGTGTCTATCGCCAGAGAGCGTTTGTCGTAAATGTCCAGCTGAAGCGCTTCGCAGGCGTAATCGAACGTGCGCTTCGCGCCTATTATCAGCTCCTGAATCGTCTTGAGCATCAGAACATACTTTACCCTGCCGGAAACGGCGAGTTTTTTGCAGATCTTGTCGAAAGGCGCCGCGGAACGCTCGTTGACCTCGGCAATTATCTTCGGCATCACGTCGTTTGGAATTTTCTTTTTGGTGAAGCAACCGAAGTCTATCAGCGTATTTTCTATCGCGTCGTTCAGTTTATCGAACGACGGGCACAGCATCGAAGCCAGATCCGCCGAGAAAACGGGTCTGACGACGTCCGACTGCGCTTCCTTCAGCGCGCTTTGTCCTTCCGCTCCGAAAGCCGCCGAGAATGCGGTACGGGACGAAATTCCCTTTTCGCCTTCGCCTACGGAACAGAACGGATACTTTCCGCCCTGGCGCGCTTCGCCGCGTACCGCGGGCTGACGTTCGACCACCACTATCTGTTCGGCGGTCTCTGCCGCGTCCTTTAAACGCTTTATCAGCGGACGCGACCTGAACGGCGAACCCGAATGATCGAAGACCTCGTTGTAATAGCCGATATACGTCGTCATCGCCAGGGCGAAGAAACGCCTTAAGCTTATCTCGGTCTGGTCGAAAGACGCCGCGACGAAATATGCGGAGTTATTCAGCACGGAATAACTCTGTATTTCGACGGGATAATACGGCAACGCGCCCGCTATACATTTGATAAAATAGTTTTTCGCGCCCGCCGTGGGGAACACGGGCTGACCCGCTTTTCCCATCAGAGCCACTCTGTAAAATTTGGCGACGTCCGAGTTATAAGCGCCTACGCCGATTTCCTCGAAGCCTCTTCCGCTCCGTCTGACGATCGAAACGGCGTCGGGCTGCTGACCGTTGACGAACGTGCCGTTAACATACGACATGTCGCGGTTCGGATCGTATAGCGCCGAACCCTGAGGCGGTACTGCGTAACCGGTTCCACGAACGTTAGAATTTATTCTGTCGGTACGTCTTGACATAGCGTTTCCTCCACTTTGTTCCCTTAGGGATGCGGGAACCTGTTTTTATTGTTTCCCTAATTAAATTTATGCGTTTTCGGTATCCGAAACCTCGGCTTGAGTAGCCGATTCCGCTTTACGCAGGTTGATTTGTTCGACAAGCCATCTCTGCTTGTCCTCGGTGATCGTATAGAAGAACATCGGGATCACGCAGGCAATAAAGCTGACAACGCCGGAAAGTACCAGCATCAGCCACAGCTTGTTGAGTCCGTCCACGGTCATGGAACCCTCGGGATTCGAAGGGCTTATACCGCTCATTCTGTAAGCGATAACGCCGATGAACGCGCCGATCGCCATACCGATCTTGTTGATAAGCGTCTGCATAGCGAAGCATATGCCTTCCGCACGTTCGCCCGTCTTCCATTCGAGATATTCGACGGTGTCGCCTATCATCGCATAGGTCATTATGTTGGATATTCCCTGCGGAATACCTATCAGCAGCATGCATACTACGCATACGACCAGTCCGGCTGTACCGTTAGTGCCGCGCAGAGCGCCCTTGTCGAAGTCCCACATAAAGAACATCACTACCATCGCTATCGCTCCTATAATATGAGAACCGATAAACGACCATTTCTTGGTAAATTTCTTTGTAAGCCAAGGGCAAAGCACAGAAGCTATGAGTCCGCCCGGCACGACCAGCATCGTCAACAGACTGTACGCGCCTTCGTCGCCCAAAGCATATTTGCAAAAATACAGACCGCCGGTGTATGTATAAACCATTCTGGCGCCGCCGAGAATACCCGACAGCACTATCAGCATCAGTTCTTTATTTTTAAACAGCAGCTTGAGGTTATGTCCGAGAGAAGGAAGTTTCTGATTGTCCTCTATCGTGCCGCAACGTTCCTTTGTGTTCTTGAAACCGATATAAAACATCGGTAAGGACAAAATGACTAGTACGATTGCGATTATAAAGTATGTGTATTTCAACGTTGTCGCGTTTTCGACGGCATATATCGGATTGACCAGACTTTTGCCGTCTGCGGTGGTATAATGATACTGTTTGGTTACCGCGGCGGTAATCTGGGGAACGAGTATCGTAACGAGTCCCGCGCCCGCCGTACAGAACAACCTTGCTATCGTCAACAGATTGCCGCGTTTTGTGGTATTATTCGTCATCGTGGTGGAAAGTCCCCAGTAAGGAACGTCAGCCACCGTATAAACCACGCTCCACACGACGTAGATAAGACTAAGCGCTATAAAACCGCCTAGATCTTTAGGATACCACGGCAAAAAGCACAAAATCGTCATGATTGCGATAGGAATTGCCATCCACAGAAGGTAAGGACGACATTTACCCCACTTAGTACGCGTTCTGTCCACTATCGAACCCATAATCGGGTCGTTAAACGCGTCGAAAAGACGCGTAACGAGCATAAGGATCGCCACCGCGGTAACACCGGTCATTGCGCCTACATTGGTATCTATATTGAATCCCAAAGCGTCGGTCATGAACACCGTAAGGTAAGAACCTATAACGGTGCAGATAAAGTTTTGTCCCAGTCCGCAGATGCTGTAGCTCCAACTCTCTTTAGGTTGGATGTCGCCGTCGTTAGGCGTAGTTCCGAAAAGTTTGTGCGAAAACGCACTGAACTTTTGCGAGATGGTCGTTTTCCCTTCCATGAATACCCTCCTTTATTTAGTCGCTCTTTTGTAAAATACTTCGAATATATCGTCTATATCGATTTCTTCCTTATTCAGTTCGCGCCCGACCACGCTTTCGATATAAGCGCGGCTGTTTTCTTCCATCGCCTTGCATACATCGAACGCGCCCTCTATCGTTTCGGCGCAGACTACTATTCCGTGATTGGACAAAAAGCAAGCGTTCCTGCCCTTTATTGCCTCGACCGCGCCGTTTGTCAGCTTCTTTGTCCCGGGCAGTCCGTAAGCGCCCGCGCGCACGGAGTCGCCTCCGAGCAACTTTTTATGCTCCTCGCTTATAACGGGGATCTCCTTCCTTGCCGCCGCCAATGCCGAACTCCACAACGGGTGCGAATGGATCACCGCGCCGATCTCGGGACGGTCGCGGTATATCGCGGCATGGATCTTCTTCTCCGACGTCGGTTTTATCGGACTGTCGTATTCCAGAGTTTCTATGTCGACCACGACGGTGTCCTCGGGACGCATACGGATATAATCCATGGCCGAAGGGGTAACCACCATCTTTTTGTCGTCCAGACGAATAGAGATGTTTCCCCATGTGCCTTGAACGAGATTGCTTTCCAGTAATTTTACGCCCGCGTCTTTAACAGCCTGCCTTACTTCTTTTTCCGTCATGTCAGCCTCCCTGTTTCTGCTCTTCCAGCTTTGCCGCCTGGTCTTTTTTGCTGTATTTCAGTTTGTAGACCAGACGCATCAGAACGGCGTCGAACAAGCCTATCCTGACGGGTTTTGCGACTATCGACGAACCGACGTAACACAATGCGCCCTTTTCCAAAACCAACGAACCGGTGAACGCTTCGTCAAGCGTTCTGCCCGTGGCTATGACTCCGCCGTTTCTTATAAGGCACGCGTTTCTTCCCGACAACGTCTTTAAAACGTCGGCGGCTTTATCCGAAGGCGAAACTTTGGCGCTCGGTCCGATAATCTGAGCCATGTCGTCCAAAGTCGCGGGGAAAGATTTCAGCTTGCGCGCGATACCCGTACAAAACGGCGCATGATTCATAATGACGGCGTTAATATCCTCGCGGGTGCCGTAAACGGCAAGGTGCAACGCCTCCGTCGCGTTCGCCGCGGCGTTCTTGCCGACGAAACGCACGTCTTCTTCGGTCAATGACGCGACGTCTTTATCGGGGGAAGTTATAAGCATCCCTTCATCCGTTCTCAGACTGACCACGTCGCCCGGCATCGTCAGATTGTGTTCTGCAAGTTTTTTGCAACAATCCAACACCAGTTTTTTTCTGGTATCCTCAACCATGCGGTAAATCCTCCTCTCGTGCGCGCACCCCCGCAGGCGACGCGCGCACGCATAAACCTAATAATGTTTTTCCCTTGCGGGAACGTCCTTTCGGAGCTGATTATTTCAACAATCCCCTGTCGGTGGCTTCGACAGTCGAGAACACTTTGTCGAAACGGCTGAGCGCGTCGTCGATGACCTCGTCGGTGTCGGCGAGTGAGGTGTACAATCTGCTGCCGGCGAGAGTAACTATGCCGTTAGCCATATAAGCGGCGCCCATATGTTCCATGGCGTCCTTTCTTTCGTAGATCATCGCTTTGTGCTTCAACACGCCCAGCAAGGATTTGACGAGGTTGAAAGAGCTGAAATCGAAACTCATTGCGCCCGTGCACTCGAGGTGAACGATACTGCCCTGGTTGTATACGACGTAAGGCAGTTTGTGTTTGGCGACCAAGGCTTTCAAACCGTTTGCCAGTCTGTCGCCCGCCTGACCCGCCTTCACGCACGCGTTCGTGCGCTCGATCTCCTGAATGGTCAGATAACCCGCCATAGAGCTCATAGGGTTTGCCGCCAGAGTGCCGCCGACGTAAGCGCGATGTTTTCCGGTAGCGACGCCCGCAGCCATCAGACCCGCATAGTTCTTCTTGCCGCCTACGCCGCCCGCCGCGGGATAGCCGCCGGCGATGATCTTTCCGAAGATGGTCAGATCGGGTTCGATACCGAAATATCCCTGCGCGCCGCCGAGACCCAGACGGAATCCGGTAACCACTTCGTCGAATATGAACAACGCTCCGTATTTATGAGCGAGTTTGAGCGCTTCCGCGTTATAGTCCTTGGATACGGGACGGGTTCCCGATTCGGGACCTACCGGCTCCACTATGACCGCCGCGGTGCCACCGCGCATCTTGTTCAGCCACAGCATTTTGTCCAACATTTCCAAAGAATTGGGCTTGACTTCGTCGGTAGTCTTATAGCAGTTGCCGGGGATACCGAAGCTTTCGAGGAACTGTCTGGTTCCGGGAATCTTCAGCCCGTAAACCATCTGATCGGACCAGCCGTGATATGCGCCGCCGACCTTGATGACTCTCTTTTTCTTGGTCTCTATCCTGGCAATCCTGAGCGCCGCCATGACCGACTCGGTTCCCGAGCCGAGCATACGGAACATCTCGACTGCCGGCATATGCTTGTTGATTTCCTTTGCAAGCAACAGTTCGGCTTCGTGCAAAAGTCCCGTAACGGGTCCGCATTCGTCCAAAAGCTTTTTGATCTCAGCCCTTATAGAGGGATAGTTGCTGCCAAGGATCGTGGGACCGCCCGCCTGAAGAAAGTCGATATACTGGTTTCCGTCGACGTCCCACATATATGCGCCTTCGGCTTTCGCCACCGCGATCGGGAAGGGATAGTTGAACGCAAGATTGTGCTGTACGCCGCCGGGAATGTAATTCTTGGCTTCCGTGGAAATCTTTTTGGAACCGGCGCATTTGGTATCGAAGTATTCCAGAATGCGTTTGAGTTCTTCGGGATTTACCTCATAAATGGGTTTAGAGGTAAGTTCGTGCAATTCCCGATAAATTTTATCGGGATCTTCCCAAAAAGAAACACCGTATTTTTGCTCGTCCATAGTAATTTATTGCCTCCTACTACGATTATCGTTATATTTTCATCATCAGCCCGTTGCGGACAGAATCACGAATGACAGTGAATATGTTCCGCGGAACGAATAGTTGTCCGAAATCTGGACCTTGTATTGTCCCGCCGCGCTCGGACGGTTGTCAAGCAACACCCAACCGCCGTCGGAATACATATAATACTTTATATCCGAAGATTTGATCTCCTCGGTAACGCCGCTCTCGTTCACGAAACTCGCCGTAAACGCGCCTATGCGGCTTCCCGTTTCCACGAACGTGCCCGTGGCAAAGCCCTGCGGCGGCGTAAATCTTACGTCTATGGCTGTGCCGTCGGGCATCGCGGTAACGACCCTTTGAGTTATGGTCAGCTCGCCGGGATCGGCGATAAGTTCGTAGAACGCGTTGTCGTTCGCGCCCGCGACCATGGAAGCGATAATGTCGTAGTAGCCTACGTTTTCTCCCGCCACCCTGCTTAGCGAAATCTGGATCAGATCGCCTTCCAGGACCACGCCGCCATCTATGGTATATCTGAATTCGGGGTCGGACTGACCGTAAACTTTCGACATATCGATTATCTCGATGAACAGCGTGCGCTTCGTTACGTTAAACGTACCGTACTCGATTTCGAGATCCTCGTAGTATTCGTTTCCGAAAATTATTATCTTTAATGCGTAACTGCCGGGATATACGGGTCTCGATTCGCTCCAGGCTCCGTCAACGAAATACAATACGTCCGTCGAGGGCAGCACCGCCCCGGGAATGCTGGACGCGCTGATACCGACTACCGGTTCCGCCGAATCGCCGTATTCGTCCGAAGTACCCGAAAGAGATATTCTGTCGGCTCCGTCGGTACTCAGCCGGATTTTTCTGTACGTAGTAACTTCGAACGACGTTGACGCCGTACCGTAGGTAACGGTTACGGTCTGAACGTAACTGCCGCCGATAATGCTTCCCGAGCCGAAAGGACTGACTATATAACCGCTTACCGCCAGCAGTCCGTCGGTCATGGGTACCACGTCGGATTCGCCGTTGGAATAATTCCTTTGCAAATATCCGCCGACGAGATCCAGTTGCTGCCCTTCCGCGTAATCGACTTTGGAGGGAACCTGAATGATCTCGATGCTTTCGAGCTGTCTGTTGCTGACGTAAAGGGTTATGGTGGCGGTAAAGCCGCCGTAGCTGATAGGCACTTCCAGCAAAACGTATATGCGTTCGCCGTTGTCGTCCTTGACCCAGTTCTCGTCCGACGCGACGACGTTACGGTCGTAACGGATATATTCGACTCGCAGCGGCACTTCTATTTCCGTCGAGTCCGCAAGTATAGCGGTAAACGTCAGCATCGAGACTCCGCCGTCGGCGTCGCCCCGGTAAACGCTGAGATCCTGACCCAAAGTAACGACCAGAGCGTAATATCTTTCACCTTTGTCGTCGGTAAACTCGCTCATTCCCGCCTGGGTAGCGTCAAACGCGATACCCTTCAGCGGAGAGTCGTCTATAATTATATCGGTATAAGCGGTAAAGCTCTTGCCGCCCGCAGAATAGTATATCGGCAACGAATACAGTCCGCTCGTTCCGGGCGCTATCTCGCCGAATGAGATCGCGGCGTTGGGATACGATACCTGCTCCTGAGTGCCGTCGTCATATACCTTTACGAGCCTTAGCCCTGTGGCGTCGAAAGCCTCTCCCGGAGCGTAAACGCTCTTTGACGGCGCCGAAGAAACGGTAACCGAGGTAATCTGCCTGCCGGTCAGCGTTACCCCCAGGGTAACGTAAGCGCCGCGGTATCCGAACACGAAAGTCTGACTCTTGCCCGTCAGCGAAGTCAATCCCGCCAAAAGCGTAACTTCGTCGGAACTTAGCGGTTCGTCGAACGGAGTCCCGTCCGCAAACTGTCCCCTGACGTCGTACGCCGCGAGGAGCGAGGCGTAATCGGATTCAGACACCACCGCGCCCAAACCTATCTGAGCGTTCGTTATAACGTCGTACACGCCTATCGAGCCGACGTATGCGGATGCGTCGACCACGCTGAAGTCGAACGACGCTTCAAGTCCGTAATATTCGATAACCAGCCTGTAATCGCCCAAAGTGTTGAACACGTTGGAGGTCTCGCCGCCCTGTTCTCCGTCGTTCATCACGTAATAACGCCCGTATTGAGAAACGAAATCCGCCGTCAGGAGCGAATAGCTGACCTGTTCGCCCGTATTGAGTTCGGCGTAAAGCGAAGTTCCCGTCAGATCGAGTTCGCGGTCGACGCTCGCACGATAAACGCTTTTGTACGGGAAAGACACGTCCAGTCTGTACGCGACGGGTTTGGCTACCTTGACAAGGAAAGAAGCCTCTTTTCCGCCTGCGGTGAAAGAAATCGTCTGAACGGAATAACCCGAACCCGTTTCGGTGGCGGCGTTGTATCTGAGCGTCAGCACCGAACCGTCCGAAAGCATGCTCTCGGTGAGCTGACCCCAACCAGAGCCCGAACCGTCGCCGTACTCGAATTCCCAGGTTTCGTTATTGTAAAGGATGTTGTACTTCAAATATCCCGTAGTCAGCACGGTGCCCTGAGCGAAGATCTTCTCGTTAATGCGATCCGCCGACGGACGCGCATCCGCGACAAACATCGTATGCGCCTGTTTTTCGAAAACGCTGACCGAAATCGGAGTAAAGAAATTGTTGGAAGCGTAACGGATATATGCGGTAACCTCGCCCGCCACGTCGAAAGTGTAATTGGTCTTGTCGACTATGTAATTCGCGGATTCGGTACCGTTGACGTACAGATAAAACGCGCTGTCGTCCATATAAATTTCTTCGGTATATCCGTTGTCGTAAGTGATGCGCGCCTTGCCCGTCGCCCAGTTTATCTTGTCGCCCTGCACGACGTGGGTAAGAAGCGAAGGCTGAACGCCGGTGGAGGCGAACCCCACAGTAACGGGAGCGGTTATTATTTCGACGGATTTACAGGAAGGATTGACGACGCTGACGATGAACGACGTATATTTCCCGCCGTAAGTTATCGCCACGTTGGACCTGCCGTTGGCATAGCTGAAATCGTATTCGACGATAAAGTCGTCCTTGTTCGCTTCCGACCAGGCGACCGTTCCCTCGGTGCCGTTGTCGTAGTTCAGTTTCAGCTCCAGCCCCGTCAGCAGAATGGCGTCGCCGACGAAATACGAAGTCTTGCCGGGCGTCGAAAGCACGGAAACGGAAGTCAGCGTCTTGGATTTCACGACGATGTCGAGCGGAAGCGAGAAGCCGTAGTAATTGACGTAAACGACGTATTCGCCCGCTTTCAGCGAAGTCGAATAACCGGTAACCATATCGGTAGTGATCTTCTCCATGATGACGCTCTTGCCGTTCTGGTATCTGATGGAGAGCGAAACGCCCGTAACGTCCAGCGCCCCGCCTTCCACTACGCTGATTTCGTCGGGACGCGCCGATATGAAAACGTCGGTAACCTGTATTGCCAGAACTGTGACCTCGACGTTGACGGATTTACCGCGGTAAGTCAACGTAACCGTCTGGGTGCCTACCGTATTCGGGGAAAAACCCGTAACCGTAACGCCCTCGTCGTCCATATCGACGACGGAGCGGTTACCCGATTCGTAATTGACGATTATGGAGCAGTTTTCCAAAGAAAGTCCGTCGCCCTGATAGACCGTGGCGGCGGACTCGGGAAAGTTGTTTACGGCTATGGAAACGACGGCGTCGGAAGAATCGTCGGTAACGCAAGCGGACAACGCCGCGAGCGTAACCAGCAGACATATGACCAGTGCGATTGTAACCGAGATTTTCCTGCGCATTTCGACTCCGTACTACTTAAGTATTTTTATTATAAAATACGCACGCGCAAAATGCAAGAGGTATTTTGAAATTTAGCCGTAGGTTTATCTGTCGAAGAAGTCGCCTGCGGGATAAGCGTATGCCAGCTGTCCTAATGCCGACCAACCCTGCAACAACGATCCCTGCGGATGCGTGGGCGAGAAAAATTCAACGGGCGTGAAATTGTATTTTTCGACGTTGTATTCGAACCATCTGGTCAGCGGATAGACGTGATCCATACCGTATTTCAGTTTGGCATAAGCGTATGCCGCGGAAAGGTACGGCCAGTCGCCGCCGTTATGGTAATAGTACGGTAACGACGACTTCAATACCACGGACGAATCGGGCTTATAAAACGGGAACACCGCCAGCGTGCCGAAGTCGCCCGCTTTCTGTAACGGGTTGTTCTTGCTCTCCAGCAGTTTCTCCATTTTTTCCAGAACGGAACGCGCTTTTTCCGGATCGGCTATATCGAACAACACCGTCGTAACGGTATCTATCGACAAATTCTTTTCCGTGTAGTCTTTATTTTTATAGTTAACATAATAGCCGAGTTCGGGATCCCAAAGTATATCGTTTATGGCTTTCTTTACCGCCTCGGACTTTTTAAAGTATTCTTCGCACCTGGAGTCGTTGCTCTTTTTCAGCAGCCACGCGACGGCATAAAGCGCCCTCGCGTAAAGTGCTTCGTCGTAGGTGCAATAACCCTCTCTGAATACGTTGTCGCACCAGTCGCGGCGGTTATACGGACCACCCTTGAACAGAAGTCCCGTTTCGTCCTCGTACTCGGAAAGTTTGTTCACCACCTTCATTGCCGCGGCAAGGATCGTCATGCCGCGCCATTTCTCGGTCAAAATGCCGAGGTCGCCCGTGAGCCTGACGTAATCGTACAAAAGTATCGCGAAAAACGACGGCGAATCGTAATGGTTGCCCCACCAGTTCTTGAAATTGGATTTGACCGCCGAGGGGCATTTGCCGTCTTTATTTATTCCCGCCGCCAAAGTTAGTATCTGATTGCGCACCATGTCCGGGCGGTATTTAAGGATCGAGATCGCCGTCCAATATCCGTCGCGGTAATACGTTCGGGCAGGAGACTGATATACTATTCCCGCGATAAAGCCTTTGAAACGACCCACTTCTTTATACATCGATACCGCGCAGTTATAAAGCGATTTGAAATAGGATTTTTCAAATTCGCTCTTGCAGGCGTCGGGCACGGGGATGGCGTCGCAATAATCGCACGCCGCTTTATAATGAATGTCGAAATCGTCGAACGCGCGTGCGACGTCCGTAGCCGAAAAATCGCCCCTCGTTCCCGCCGAAAGCACCATGCGGATCCTGCCGGTTTCCCCGCGTTTCACGCTTAGCGACGAATTGAACTGGTTTGTGTACAAATGGTTGGTTTCCAGCGCAACAGCCGGAACGGACACCGCAAAGTCGAAATAAAATCTTTCGATGACGGTGTTTCTGATTACCAGACGTCCTTTGGTTTCCTCGTTCTTTCTGTGCCCCGCGATCTCGGAAGCCAACGTGCCGAACAAAAGTCTTGCAAGCGTGCCTGCAGAAAAACGCACCGCAAAGAAGTTCTTCATCCAGGATGTGATGTTTAACCCGAAATTCACCGTATCCGAAAACACGACGTCGCATTCCTCGGCTTTGACCTCGAATTCCGTGAATACGGCGTTCGTGCCGGGATCGGCGAACTGCGTGATCTTGATTTTCGCGCCGTTGAACGCGGTCTCCACGGTCTGAGTCCTGCCGCACATCGTAACCTTTTTGGGAGCGTACATGTCCATAGGCTCGCCGTTGACGGACATCTGGTTGTAATAGCAATCTATAAAGTCCCATTTATTGACTACCGCATATTTCGATATCCCCCCCATTCCGTCGAACTGCGCCGTCAGCAGATTGTTGGAAATATCGTAGTAAGTCCTTTTCGAAAAATCTCCCTCGTAAACGAGCGCGCCGTCAGCGTACGAAAACTTTTCCATTGTTTTTCTCCTCCTCTTTGAATTTTGCAATCGTCATCGAATATTCCTCGGGATCTATCGGCAAGCTTACGGCTTTTCCCGAATATGCCGACATGTACGCGGCGTTAATGAACTCCAACGCCCTCGCCCCCTCGACGCCGTAAGCCACCGGCTTTGCGGCTTTGCCGTTCAGAAAATCCGCAAAAGTCCCGATCACGTTCAGCTGCTGTCCGAACAGCGCGTCGCGTATCAGTTTTATCAGACCGTAACGGTAGCGCTTTACTCTGACTTTGGCTTTTCCGTATCCGCGCTTGGCGGTGGCGTTCACGACCTCTTCCGACGGAGTGAACCTGTAATATTTCATCGAATACTTGCCTATCGTGAGCTTACCTTTGTCGGCGGCGATTTCCAAAAGATTGCTGCCCTTAAGCTCGTGCGCGGAAGCAGTAAAAGTGCCTTTCAGCCCGTCGGGATATTCCATGTAACAGTACATCTCGTTTTCGACGGTTATATTCCGGTTGACGGTGCCCGCGTGGGCATAAATCCTCTCGGGCATACCAACCAGCCATTGTAATACGTCCAGCTGATGCACGCATTGGTTTATCAGCACGCCGCCGCCTTCGCCCGACCAACTGGCTCTCCAGCCCCCCTGATCGTAATAGTTTTGAGAGCGGTACCAGTCTGTAACCGTCAGAGTTACGCGCTTCAGCCTGCCCAGCGCACCCGAATCCACGATCTCTTTGGCACGCATATAAACGGGGTTGGTACGCTGATTGTACATTATCGCGAAAGGCGTTTCCGGATGAGCGGCGGCGATTTCGTTCATCCTAAGCGCTTCGCACGTTTCGACCGCCTCGGGTTTCTCGCTGAGCACCGCTATACCGCCCGCGATAAGCTCTGAGGCTATGGGTACGTGCGAGTAGTGCGGAGTGGCTATTATCGCGGCATCGGGTTTTATCTCCTCGACGCAGCGGCGCCAGTCGGTGAAACAGCGTACCTTTCCGTGAGCAGACTCGAATTTTCTCAACGCCTCGGTCGAGCAATCGGCTATCGCCGCGAGGCATGCGCCGTCGACCCTGTTTTTCAAAAGATTGGTTGCGTGTTTGGAGCCCATACGCCCCACGCCTATCACTATAAACTTTTTCATAATTCGGACAAATACTTGTACGCCGAAAGCGGTTTGTTGGTCGTAACGTTGTCGTTACCCTCGGCGACTATCTCTTTCAAAGAAGCTTCGTCATCCACGGTGTAAACCGAAAGCCCCAGACCCGATTCCCTGATCGCGCGTCTGACGCGGGCGTCGGCGGATCTGTAATTTACGTTCAACCCTTTCAGTTCATCGGCTTTGAACGACAATACGTAATCCCTGATCTTTTCCGCGTTCTGCTCGTTCAGCGCGAAGGGATAAAACGAAGAATTAAGGTACGCCTCCGCGCCGTCAAGGTATTTCACTTCTTCGGCGCACACCGCGCCCGTAAAATAGACGTTGCTTACCGCGTCCAAAGTCTTTGCCGCGGCTACGACGTCGCGGACCATGCCGCGCGCCTTCACGTCGCAGTTTACGCGTTTGCCGTAGCTTTTACAAAACTCGAAAACGTATTCGAGCGGAATGCGCTTGCTCTTCGACAAAGGCACTATGACGTGCCCCAGCCACAGTCTCCCCCCGAGCCGCCTGATGTCGACCTCGATCGCTTCGATCTCGGGATGAAGAGCCATCTCTTCGAAATACCTGTAGGTGTTTCTGCCGGTGCCCAAAGCACCGCCGTGTGCCGTAATCATACTTCCCTCCGTTCGGGAGTTACGAGTATCTCCCTGTCGTTTTGTATTATCGCGGTACGCCCTCGGCGTATTGCTTCCAGTGCGTTTTCGACGTTTAAGGCTCCCTCTATCGCCAGTTCGGTAACCGCATATTCGATATTCGAGGGTCTGTGCCAATCTCTTCCGTAAACTGCGGCAATGCGGTATCCCTGCTTTATCAGCTGCAGGTATTCCTCCGTCTGCCGTCTGTTGGTCGGTGTATCAACGTCCTCGGAAACGGCTTCGTAGCCGTCGATCAAAGCAAATATTTCCTGCGGAAATTCGTTCATTCCGCCCGTACAGACCGGGTAACCCACGCGGTAAGGATGCGCCAGGATACAAACGTCTCCCGCCCGGTGAGCCTCCTTTATTTTATCCGCGACCGTCGTTGGGTTGACGCTTTTCCAGTCGATACGGGAGTGTCCGCCCAACACGGTCATGTGCCCGTAAAAGGTCGTCCATTCTATTCCGGGTATAACGAGAACGCCGTATTTTTCGCCGTAATAAACGGCTTCCGCCACACCCGAAGACGTGTTGTGATCCGTCAGCGCGATACCGTCCAAACCCGCCGCGCGCGCCGAAAGGACCAACTCCTCGGGCGAAAAGTTCCCGTCCGAATGATATGTATGGCAATGCAATTCGAATTTGTATTTTTTCATTCGACTTTTGCCTCCATTCTTACCGAAACCTCCTCGTCCAAAATGGCGTGTACGGACAAAACGATCGTATATTTTCCGGGCGTAACGGGGGTCGGGAAAAATCCCGGCGACGCATATTCGCCCGTGATTTCGAATAAGTTATCGGGCGAATGTCTGTGCGCCGTTCCCACGACCGCGCCGTCTTTTTCCAAAGACAAAGTTATATGATTGTTCAAAGGCAGCGTCCCGAGGACAGCTGCCTTTTCGATTTTTTCGTCGGACGGATACGCGCGGAGAAAAGCCTCGTAAGCCAGATTCTCGGCGTCGGCGCCGCAATAACGCTTAGGGGCGTAAGAGTACGCGATAACCAGTTTCTCTCCCCCCTCTTTTATTTCGAATCCGAACGGAATATGGGTGTGCAAAGCGCGTTTGGGCACGATCGTCTCCGTTTTGAATACCGTACGCATTAAAATCTGTACCTTCTCCTCTTTTGAACGATAAGCGCGCGGTTATATTCGATATGCGCGTTTCTCTTTACGAAAGTTCGGCAAATTTTCGCGCGTTTTAAAGGGTTTTTCATATTCATCATGGACGGCGGACAGTACCCGATATTCATCTTGTCCAGAATCGGCAGATACTTGTTCAGTCTTTGACGGAAATCCTTGTAATCCCTGAGCTCGGTTTTTGTCCACGCCACTTCGCTCAGAGCCTGCATCCTGGGATAAAGCTGATAGTTTATGCGTTCGTCCGTGGAAATCCACTCCGACCAAAGAGTGCCTTCGACGCCCAAAATGCCTTCGGTATCGGAATTGAGACCGTATTTTTCGGGAGTAAAATTATAAGTGCGTTTCAACGGGTTCTGCGCGTAAGGCATGTCGAAATAGAATGCCTGATGCTTGGCGATGATGACGTTTCTGCCGTACATCAGATAGTTTTCGACGTTCGGATCGCGTTGCGGCGTCCAGTATTCGGCGATCACGCCGTTGTCCAGGGTGCGCGCTTTCAGTATTTCGTTCCAGCCTATCATCCGTTTTCCTTTGCGTTGCAGATAAACGGCTACCTTGTTGTTGAAATATCCCTGAAGCTCCTCTTCGTCCTTCAAACCCTTTTCCTTGATGACCGCCTGACAATGCGGGCACTTTTTCCACTCCTTTTTCGGCGCTTCGTCGCCCCCGATATGGAAGTACGGCGCCGGGAACAATACGCTGAGTTCGTCGATGACATCGTAAATAAATCTATAAGTAAATTCTTTCCCGGCGCACGCTATCACGTCGCCGATACCGTTGGTTTCGGGCGTTGCTCCGTGAATTATCGGGACGTCCATTTTTACGTTTGCGCAACTGAGTTCGGGATACGCCGCGATCGCCGCGCCGAGATGCGCGGGCATATCTATTTCCGGCACTATCATTATGTTGCGTCTCGTCGCGTAGGCAACTATTTCGCTGATCTCTTTTTGCGTATAAAAGCCTTCGTGTTCCGTCCAGTCGATCGACTTGTTGCCCCACGCCATGTGCTGAGAACCGCGTCTATGGGATCCTATCTCTGTTAATTTGGGATACTTTTTTATCTCTATACGCCAACCTTCGTTGTCGGTCAGATGCCAGTGCAGAACGTTTAATTTATTGAACGCCATCATGTCCAGAAGCGATTTTACGGTTTCGGGACCGTGAAAGTATCTGGCGTCGTCGAAAAGAAGTCCGCGGTACTGATACAATGGTTCGTCTTTTATGTACAGCGCATGCATGGAAAGCATTTGCGGGTTGTCCAACAGTTCCGTCAGCGTCAGCTGTCTGAAACTCTGCACCGCGTAAAACGCGCCCGCTATCGACGACGCGGTTACGGTCAATTGCTCGGTGCCGGCCTCCATCGTATACCCTTCCTGCGGGATATGTTTATCCACCAAAAACCTTATCGAAGCCTGTTTGGTGGCGACAACCTGCAAACGGAATCCGCACGCCTTTTCGACCGCCTCAAGGAGTCTGTCCCGCGCGTAAGTCAGCCTGGAATCGGCATAGACGGTCGAGTCGCGCGTTACGGTGAACTCTCCCAGTCTTTCCTCGACGTATGCGGGCTTCGGAATCAAGTTAATCATACGAACCTCTTATATCGTTAATTTCGTTTATTTTCTGTCGACCAGTCTGACGTAAGGCTGATGCTCCGCGACCGAATCGTATGCGGGACGGATGATCTTGCCGTTGTTGGACAGTTCCTCTATCCTGTGCGCGCTCCAGCCAGACATCCTTGCTATCGCGAAAATCGGGGTGAACAGTTCGACGGGTATACCCAGCATGCTGTAAATCAGACCCGAATAAAAGTCGATGTTGGCGGAAACGCCTTTATATATCCTGCGCCTCTCGGAAATGACCTGCGGCGCGATCTTTTCAATTTTGCTGTAGAAGCGGTATTCTTCTTCCAGCCCCTTTTCTATCGCAAGCGGCTTGATGAAAGATTTTAGAATTTTGGCGCGCGGATCCGAGATCGAATAAACCGCGTGCCCCATGCCATATATCAAGCCCGATTTGTCGAACGCTTTTTTGTCCAGAATGTCGTTCAGATAGCGACGGATGCTGTCGTCGTCGTTGGGATTGACGTTCTCGCGGATATTCTGCATCATACGGATGACCTTGACGTTGGCGCCGCCGTGGCGGGGACCTTTCAAAGAACCGAGCGAAGCGGCTATCGCCGAGTAAGTATCCGTGCCGGAACTGGTAACGACGTGATCGGTAAACGTCGAGTTATTGCCGCCGCCGTGCTCCGCGTGCAGGACAAGACACAGATCCAACAGTTTGGCTTCCAGCTGCGAGTATTCTCCGTCCGGACGGAGCATATGCAGAATACTCTCCGAAGTCGACATCGCGGTATCGGGTTTATGTATTATCAGACTGCCGTCCTCGTGATAGTGTCTGAATACCTGATAGCCGTAAACGGCGAGCATCGGAAACTTGGCGATAAGATCCATGCATTGAAGCAAAACGTTATCTACGCCGATATCGTCGGGATTGTCGTCGTACGCGTAAAGAGTCAACACGCTCCTTTGCAAAACGTTCATCATGTCCACGGACGGGCGTTTCATTATGACGTCGCGCAAAAATCCGGAAGGAAGCACTCTGAGCTGTGCGAGCATTCCGGAAAACTCCTCGAGCTGCGCCTTGTCGGGCAGACGACCGAAGAGCAACAAATATGTAACCTCTTCGAATCCGAAGCGTTTTTCCTTCACGAACCCGCGGACGATGTCGTCCAACAGGATACCTCTGTAATACAGCTCGCCGTGACAAGGAACTCGTTCGCCGTTTGCGTCAGTTTTGGAAGCTATGATCTCGCTGATCTCGGTCAGTCCTACCAGCACGCCCTTGCCGTTGATGTCTCTCAACCCGCGCTTACAGTCGCGCTGCTCGTAATACTCTTCCTTTATGACGGTAGATTTTTTGGCGACCACGCTCAATTCCTTGACGCGTTTCATTATGCCCTTTTTAGGATTTTCGGTCTTTGCCATTACTGCCTCCTTTAAACGTATATAAAAGATTCCCTCCCCGTATATACATTTTAAATTATTATACTACTATTAAAACGAATTGTCAAACGCGTCGTTTTATCGGCTTTAATGAAAGACCGTACCATACAGGAAGCCGCGCCCTGCGGGACGCGGCTTCCTGTGCTCGGGTGTTCGATTATGCGAAATCGGTAGTTCAAGCTACCGAATATCGTCGTTATTCGTCGTGATATTGTATGAAACGTGCGTTGCGGCGGCGTTTGAGGACAACAGCAATAACCACAATCAGGACTATCACCAGTACGGCTGCGCCGATCGCTATATACAGTATGTATCCGCCGGCGTCCTCGGGAACCGATTCCGCAAGCAACAGATACGCCGCGTCGGTGGCTTTCAGAGTAACGGTGCCGTCCTCGTTATAGAGCGCGCCGTCTATCGGGAGGATCTCGCCCGAGTTGGTAACGACCAGATACTGGAGCGTATCCGCCGACGCGCCCTCGGGAACCGAAAGCCTGATCGTTATCTCGTCGGCATTTACGTATCCATCCCGTCCCGTATAGATGATTTTGTAAACGCTCTTCAACTGTTTGTCGGAAAGAATGTTGTATGCGCCTTTAATGCCCTGATAAAGCTTGTCGGCATTACCCTCGGAAACGTTTTCCGCAAGGCTTAATGCGACGCTGACGTTTGCGGGGAATTTGCCCGTGAATACGGCGCCCGATTCCTCATCGACCAATTCGGAACGGTATATGATAATTGACGAAGAAACGTAATCGAACGTGTAATTGTCAGCGCGTGCGCCCGAAGCCCTTAGCGTATATTCGCCAGGCGCCGAAATCAAGGTAAACGTGGCTTCTCTCGTCAGCACGTCTTTTCCTTCGCCCGCCACGAAACCGCTGTAGACCAGCCGAACGTCTATTTCTTCGCCTTCGGTATAGATGTACTGTTCTTTTTCGAACGAGACGGTAACAACTGCGGCTTCCACGGTAACCTTTACGGAATCTGCGCCGCCAAACGCATAGTTTTTATTGCCGAGCGACGCCGTTACGGTATAGGCGCCCGCATTGATCCTGTCGCCCGTATATTCGAGCGTGAGATCAAGTTCGTCTCCCTCGTCAGCGCCGCTTACCGTATAGGTCATATCGGGCGTTGACTCACCCGAATATGTGTAAGTCAGGGCACCGGTAAAGTTCAGCGAAAGCGTTTTGGGTATAACGCCGACTTCCACGTCGAATTCCGCTCGCGCATAGTTCTGATTCAAAGGAGTAAACGCCGCCGGGAACCGAAGAACTGCCGAGTCCTTGAAATCCGCGACAAATTCCTCCGTCCATTCGAATATGCCGTCTATGATCTCGCCCGAAGCGTTTTCGGCGCGTACATATGCCGAAATATCGACGTCGAGGGCGCTCTTGGCTGCGACTTCCGGCGTTGATAGCTGCGTAACGACCGGAACGGCTTTCAATATCCTCAGATATGCGTTATAGCTCGCGTCCTGCTCGTAATAATAATTGCCGTCCGCGGGTACGCCCGAAACGAATACGTTGTAATAATAGTATATCGGATTTCCCGAAGCATCCACGGCGTCCTCGCCCTCGTCGCGGGTAACGGCGACAGAGATCCCCAGCGATTCCGTAGTATCCTCGCCGACCAGTCCTCTGAGTTCCCATTCGGGTTCGGGATCGGCTTCTCCGAAATACTTTTCGGCATTTTCCAAATAAACGCTGAGCCGCGCGGGGGTAACCGTGTAAACGTAATCGCCGTCCACGAACGAAACGTCGTAATAAGGATTTTCCGCCGTAATGCTTCCCGTCGTAATCGGATATTCGCCGACGGGATAATAACCCGCGACGGTTTCTCCCGTTATCGAAAGCGCGCCCGACAAAGCTACGTCTTGCGCGAGAACGGGTTCGCCGTCGACAATTTCGTAAACCTCGTAGCCGATTTCGGCTATATCCTCGCCGTAAGCCGAAACGGCGGTCTCAACGTCGGGAAGTATCAGTACCGCGCGCTTTATGACCGTAAGCGTTGCAGCTTCGCCCGAAACGCTTACCGCAAAACATTCCGAATAAACGGTGCCCGCCTCCAAAGAAACCGGGTAGTAGCCGGGAACGGGACAGACGGGATCCTCCGCCGAGACCGTGGGAGTGAGCGTAACGCCGAGCTGTTCGTAGCTAATCCGTTCATCCCCGTCGGCGTCCGTTACGGTGTATTTGAAGACTATCGGCATGCCGTATTTTACGGTAACGTCGTCTATCGAAAGGTTGACGTTGCGTCTGACGACCTCGAACTCGCAGACCACGCTGTCGGATTCAAAATAATTCTCGTTGCCCGCGGCTTTAAAAATCACCCTGACCGTTCCCGTGCCGAATACTGTCAGCACACCGTCCGTAACGGACGCCATGTCCTCGCTGACGTCGCCGTCAAAAGCGTAGATCGCCTCGAAAACATAGTTTTCGGTTTCCGCCGAGGAGGAGAAATATTCGCTTAAATCGAATTTCGCGCCCGCCGTCGCAACGGAATATGCCGTCGAAACACGGTCGCCCGACAAAAGCCCGACCGTCTGTACGGCGCGCAAAATTTCGAATTCGCAGACTTTCACGGTATAATTTTTTAGACGAGGATAATCCTGCGCGGCGCTATCAAGGTTTATTACCGCTTTGTATAAGCCCGCATCAAGGATCGAGTCGACCCGATTGTCGGCAAAATCGAACACGGTCAGATAATCTTTCAGATTATCGAAAGAATCCGTACCCAGTCCTTTTGCGGACGCGGAGATTACGGATAAGGCTTTTCCCGTATAAACGTTGCCGTCCGTAACGAAGTCCAGCTCTATTTCGAGCGGGCTGACGGTAAACGTCAGTTCTTTTACGCCGTCGGACTGAACGCTGCGCTTCAGATAGATTTCATAGCAGTCGTTAAGCGCCGCCGCGGAACTCTTTAAAGCGACGGTAAGCGTGTATTCGCCGGCGTCGCCCGCCGTTATCCCGTTCAAAGGCTCGAACAGATAAACCAGATCGGAATTGGTCACGGGATATGCGGAAACGCTGTTGGAAATATTGATCTTGCCCATTTCTCCCGCGGAAGGTGCCGCACCGTTATATACGCTTGTCAGCGATCCGGGCACCACATACACGGGACGTTTTTCCACCACTCCGACGCTTCCCGAATAGTTATCGGGCGCGGCATAGTTGTTTGAGGAATTACCTATCAGAACGAATACGAATGTAACAGGTTTTGCGGTTCCGACGCTGAGTTCTATATCGTTGAAGGTTACGTCGGCAAATACTTTGACGTCGTCGCCCGTAACGAGTCCGGAAATATCCTCTGAGCGTATCGAGATACGTACCTTGCCTTCGTCGCCCCAATATACGGACGGCACCGTGCTGTCCGCGGAAGCCGTATAAGCAAGCGTTTTTTTGTTGATCTTGAAAAGACTTTGTACGGAACCGACTCTGATACCGTATGCGTTGTAATATGCCACCGTAACCGCATAATAGGAATCCGACGCGTTTACGGGCGCGCTTTCGCCGTATAACGTGGGGTTGCTTTCGGTACCGTAAAAGTATCTGATTCTGAAACCGTCGGGACAGGCATACGCCTCCGAAGTATATTCGGCGGGTATGCCGTCGTATATTTTTTGCAGCGTTTCATTGTTGTTCTTCGTCAAGGAATTCAGGTTTACTTTGATTTCGGAAACGTTTTCACGCATCTTGAAAATAAAACTGAGGATATGGTTTACGGCATCGTACCTGTACGGAGTGCCGGTAACCGTACCCGAGACTTCCTGACCCAGAGCGTCGGTGGTTTTTACGGATTCGACGTAAAAGTTGTTGTTCGCCCTCTTGTCGGAATGAAGTCCGGCAACGGACAGAGTAACTTCCTGTCCCGCATAGAATGTTTCGCCGCTGAGTGTGGCGGTAATATACTGAGAAGCCGTGGAATCCGCAGCAATCAATGCAGTGCTCACTGTGCGGGTGAATCTGAGATAAATCGTTTCCCTGTTCGCGGACGCGGCGGGAGTATATTCGCCCTTACCCACAACGCTTTCGTCGACGCGCCTGAATTCGGAATCGGTCATAGAACTGCCCTGCGGCATTACGGCGGTGAAAGTAAACGCATAAGCGTCTTCGCCCGCAAAAGAAAACTCGGCCGCGTTCTCGTCGTCGGCAACTAAACCCGAACCGAATTCGGAAGTTATGTACAAATATTTCGCGCCGCCGCGCATAGCGGGGGCGAAATACCAAATATTCGTTCTGGGCGAAGGCGCCGTTCCCTCGGTTATACCTATTACCGGATATAACGTGGCGGAAGGTACCGTAGTTGCCGAAACCATCTCGACGTCCAAAAACACGTTTTCGACGCTGCCGCCGTTCTGGCTGCCTACCAGTCCGCCGCCGTAACCGGTAGCGGTCACCTTGCCGTCCGTAACGAAAATATTGCGGTAAACGGCGTTCAGCGATCTGCCCGCAACAATTCCGACATAGTTTACGCCCGTAACCGACGGCGCGCTGAGCGCGAGATTGGTAACGGTTGCTCCGTTAAGATATCCGAAAAGACCGGCGTTGTCGGGTTCTCCCGCAACCGTGTCTATCGTCAGATTGTATATGACGCGGCTTCCTCCGTCGAAATTGCCCATGAACGCCACCGCATCGTTCACGCTGCCTATCGGAGTGAACTCGGAGGTCATATGAATATCGGCGGAAACCCGAAAATATTTGCCCGCGAAAGTTCTGGCATACGTATTGACGACGTAGGACAAATTCCTGAGATGAGTTTCGTTTTCGATCAGGTACGGATTGGACTGCGTGCCCCACTGTCTGAAATCCGTGTCCGCGCCGATACCGAACATCCTTACGGTTATCGCCTCGGCAAGATAAGAATCCCTGCCGTATATGTCGCTTTCGATATTGTTTTCGGTTTCAAAAAAGGCTTTCAGCAGCGGAGCGGCGTACCCGGTATCGTTGTTGAGCGTGAATACCGACGGGCGCGTCCAGTATGCCGCCGCAGAAGTGCTGAACATCACGGAAATGCTGTTCGACTCCATTTCTTTGCCGCTGAGTCCGCGCACATTGTTGGAAGCCACGACGTCTTCGCCCGTGGATTCGTTGCCTATGGCTTTAAATACCGGTTCCGAAACGGTATTGTAGTATGAATTGGTTATGGCGGAACCGTTCCCCGTAACCGCGCCGACATGACTCGCCGTGCCGCCGAGAGAGGTCATTTCCACGTCTACCTGAGCGTAACAGTATCTGATCAAACCGGAATTGTTGCCGCTGACGCCGCCCAAATACGAATCCGCGATACTGGCGGAGGCGCTGCCCTTTGCAAACGAGTTGGCTATAACGCCCGCATTCTCGCCGACAAGACCGCCCACGTACATTTCTCCCCCGACGCTTCCGTCAAAGAAGCATTCGGAAACGTTGCCTGCGTTGTATCCGGCGAGTCCGCCGGTATATCTGAGTCCGTTAACGCTTCCGCCGGAAATTCCCACGCGGGTTACCGCACCGGAAGCGCCTATGTATCCGAATAGACCCGTATAATCGCCGCCTCCGACGGAAAGACCGCTTAAGATAACGCCGTTGCCGTCGAAATTCCCGTTGAACGGAAACTGAGCGGTACCTATGGGCGTAAAAGTACCTTCGCATTCCAGAACTTTTTCGTTGCCGGAAATTTCTATCCTGTAATATGCCGAAGCGAATTTGCCCGAGGTTTCCGCATTGTTGACCGCGACGGCGAGAGCTTTCAGATCGTCAGCCGTGCGAATGACGTAAGGGTACGCCTCGGTCCCCTGGCCGCTAGGATTGAAGTCCGCCGCAAATGCGGTGCTTCCGTTTTTTGCGGAAAGCGAACAGCATACCGAAGCCGTCGCCAAGGCGACAGCCAGTAAAACCACAAAAACAAAAAGAATGCGCCGTGCGTTTGTTGCCATAAGTTTCCTTCGCCCCGACGGGCATTTACTGTCTAAAATTTTAGCATATTTATATAATAAAAGCAATACCCTTTTGCATTAATTTGTGATTTGTCAATCGTTTTTTAGTAACTTTTCCAAAATTTCTAAAAATTTTTTGGGTACTGCTGTTTTGGGCGTGAAAATAGCCCCCTCTCGGGAGCCTGACCCCGTAGATGACTTCGCAATATCCCCGTTTCAAGAGCGAACGGGCAGCAAGAAACTCTCCTACCCGTCCTGTGCAGGAGCTTTATACTCTCCATGTGAGCTCTATGCGGCTTTCTGCTTGATAAACCGCACGCGCGGGGTGTCCGTTTGTCCTGCTTTCAGAATAGCCATGAGCTCGGCTCTCTTTTGCAGCGGCGTAAACCACACTCGTTTTCCCTCGCTGTTCCTCAATGAGGAGTGCGGGCGGTTGTTGTACCGGATGTTCCATTCTGCCATTTTCTCTTTGAGCTCATCGTATGTCTCAAAGGTCAAAGTCTTGTAAAAGTTCTCCTGTAAATCGTCCAATCTTCGGGGATTCGGAACGGTTCGCAGGTATGCTTGCTGTAATCGAACTCGGGGAAGTAGCTGCATCCGAGGTTAGAGCGAGCCTCCTCCGCCGTGCGCGGGTACTCCTGCTTAACCATGACGCCCAAATCTTTGGCTGTCCTTTCGTACCACTCCTGCGTTCTGCGAGGATCAGAAAACACAGAGAGGAATATATTGTGAAAGGCGTTGTCCTCTATCCACAAGTTCTCAAATAGCGTGCCCTTTTTGATTGTGGATAAGCCGATGACTTTGCCGCCCGTCGGTCGGTTGGTTGTCGGGTACGCGGAAGTCCAAATCTCCTCTGCATACTCCTGAAACGCCCACTCGTCGAGCAGCAGGATATTGCCCGTAAAGGAACGACCTGCCGACGGCGACGAGGGAAAGGCTTTGAACGTAGAAACGAGCTTTCCGCTTCCGAATGCCCGCCGGACCGAAAAAGATCGTGCCTTGTCCGACAAATATTTTTCGGGATCCCGGCGGATGTTATCCCTGTAACGGTGAGTTTGCCTGAAGAGTTATTCCTTTTCGGACGTTACCGCTGCCGCCGCTTCGTCGCATAGGTACCCCATCTCGGCTGCGCGTTCCGCGCTTATAACTCCGAGTTCAACGGCTTCTCCGATCTGAGACGGATCGAGTTCCCCGTTCTCGATTTCCTCTTTATAAGCCCGTATCTTAAGTTCGCGAGCCATGGCAAGCTGTTTTTCCTCGGTAAGATTCCAGAAGAAAAACGGTATCATCGCAAGTATGCCGCACGCGACGCCCATCACGGACCAGATAACGAATACGTTACGCATCACCTCGGGATTTTCGTAGTCCAGAGAAGTATTGGCGCCGTAGGCCTTAAGTATTTCCGCAACAAGCAGTCCCGTCGCCATGCCGCACACGGTAGTTACCACCGAGGTATACTGCGACATATATCCGTCAAGCCTGTCGCCCGTTTTCCACTGCTGATACTCGCAATAATCGGCAGTCATGGCGGGAGAAGTGACCGTCCATAGCGCCGCAAATATGTTATGAATGAATATCCCCGCGAACATTAGGTACGGCGTATAATCGGCTTCGTAGGCAAACAGAACGAGAAACAGTATTAAAACCGACAGAGTTGCCGAACCGCCGAAAGACAACAAAGTCATCTTTTTCTTGCCCATATATTTCTGTATAACGGGAGAAAAAAGCATGCCCGGCACGAATCCCACCGCCATGAGCGTAGGCATAATGCCGCGCAAATTCCCGCCGAGATCGCCGCCTATCATGTAAGCGCAAATATAATTTACGGAAGCGAATATCGTAATTCTGCCGAAAGCCAGAACGTTGGATATATTGAAAATCCAAAAATATTTATTTTTGAAGCTTCGCGCTATACCTGCGAAAAATCTGATTTTTTCGCGGCTGCGTTTGGTTTGAATAATTCTTTCTTTGGTCCCGAAAAACATTATCAGCGCAACGGCGACGCAGGCGCAACCCATTATCGGGAAAATTATCTGATAAGTATGAATGTTCTCCATGCCGAAGCCCATTCCGACGCCGGACAACTCTTCCGCGGTGAGGTTGCCGTAGCGCTCTGCGTAAACCAGCCCTTTCTGCCCGTAAACCCAGTTAGCGATTAACGGGAAAAGCATTTGCACTATCGACGGTCCGAGCGAATCGATGACTCCGCCTATAGAATACAGCTTTGTGCGTTCGTTGGTATTTGGCGTAATAACCTGCGAAAGTCCTACTCTGCCGAAAGAGAAAAATCCGTACACGGTCATCGCGATAAAATATATGAGCTGATACGATCCTATGACAGCCCATTTGCGCGCTACCGTATATTCTTGTCCGGTTTCAGGCATAAATATCTGCGGGATAAAAGCAAGCAACCAGAAACAAGCGACGCTTAAAAAACCGGTAAACAACAGATAAGGTCTGTATTTACCCCATTTTGTATTGGTGTTGTCTATAATCCAACCCACCAGCGGCGCTCTGAAAATCGATAGAACGGCGGCTATCCATGTCGTGTAAAGAACAATTGTCTGGTCAAAATTGTACACGTAAGCCAAATGAACACCCATGTTTATGGCAAAGTACTGCGTAAGTATTCCCATACCCTGCACGCCCATGCCGCCTACCGAATACGCGACGAATTCCTTATTGGGCAGATAATAGCCTTCTTTGGCCGGAGTATTCCAATGTCCGAAAAAGTCTTTTACCAAAAAAACGATTTGATTTAAAAGATTGCTTTTTGCCATATATCGCCTCCTATTTTCATAGTTTTTTGCCGTAACGCAAACTTATTTTTATGTCGTTGTAAAGGTTTGTAAGCCCTTGCCAATGCAATTGACGCCTTTCAAACCATAGTTTCTGAAACAGTGCGCGCGTTTTCCCGGGCGACGCGCATTTCTGCGAAGCCCCTTCGAATCCTATTGCGCGCATAAACCCGAGAGTATAATTCAGCCTTGACTTGAAACTTCCGAAATCTTTTTCGGCAGAATTCCACATGACTTCCGCCAACGCTGCGCTACGCGGCAACTACGGCGCCGTCGCCTATTTTAACACCCGAAAGCACCGTGGCATGCGAGCCTATCCACACGTTTATGCCTATTTTTATGGGCGCGGCGGTCATTGACGCGCGCCGCGCCAGATCAAGATCGTGATTGAGCGTAGCAAGCACGACCTGATGCCCTATAAGCGAACCGTCGCCTATCTCTATGCCGCCCTGATCCTGAAAGCAACATCCGGAATTTATAAAAACGTTTTTACCTATCCGGATATTCTTACCGCAATCTGTGTAGAACGGCGGAAAAATCGTGAAAGTATCGTCGATTTCGCTTGCCGTAAGCGACGAAAACAATTGCCTCAATTCCTCTTGAGTACGGTAAGCGCCGTTTATTTAAGCGGTAATCCTGCGCGCTTTCTCCGCGTAAGCGTGGAAAACCTCGTGCACCTCGGAATTCCCCTCGATATACCGGCGAGAAGCCATAAATTCTCTGAATTCTTTAAGTTCCATACCGCTTCCTCATATCTTATATCCGCAAAACGCGACGGGCTTACGCTCCTTCCACTTGCCGGAAGTAAAGTCGGGAAATTCCACTCGCGCTCCGCCTTTCTCTATCGACTCCGCACTGAGCGCCGTGATCGCCATCCATGTCGCCGCGTCGTAGACATCTATGGGCATCGGCTCGCCGCCAGCTACCGCTTCTATAAAAGCGCGCAACACGAGATAATCCATACCTCCGTGTCCGCCGAGAGCGCTCGCGAAACGGATCTTTTTCCATATGGGATGCGCGTACTTCTTGACGAACCGCTTTCCGTTGTTGTAACTCTTGCCGAAGATGACCGACTTAAGGTGCGCCGCTTTCGAATCGAAATAGAAGTAATTGCCGTCCTCCGTATACATTCCCTTCGTGCCCTGCACTGTAAACCCTCTGCTGTACGGACGCGGCAAACAGGTATCCAGAACTATATGTACGGTTTCCCCGTTTGCACATTCTATGAGAGTATGTACTACGTCGCCCTGCTTGAATTCGACGTCGCGGAGTTTGTTGAGATATTCGTCGTCGCCCCTTGACACAAACTCTTTTAAGCCTACCGACTTACTCGCAAGCGAGCGGAGGCTTACGAAACGGTTACCGCGGTTTATGTCGAGAAGCTTCGCTATCGGTCCTATCTCGTGAGTTGGATAATTGTCGGCGTTACGCGACATATATTCTTTCAAACGGTAATGGCGGTTCTTCTCGCCGTAGCAAATTTCGTCGCGAAGATCGTGCTTATACCCGCCTTCAACGTTCACCACCGTACCGAAAAGCCCATGACGTACCATATTGAGGCAGGCAAGTTCGTATTCGCCGTAACAGCAGTTCTCGAGCATCATATACGGAGTGCCCGTACGCTCCGAAACCTCGACGAGCCTGAAACATTCCTCCACCGAATACGCGCCGCCTACTTCGCAACCTACCGGAATACCCGCTTCCATAGCGGCGAACGCTATCTCCGAATGCGCCGACCACGCTGTCGTGACCAGCATTGCGTCCACGTTTCGCTTATCCAACAATTTGCAGTAATCGGTCTCGCCGCGGGCGGAGCCTACTCTTTTCGATATCGCCGCGAGAGCTTTATTCACTCTGTCTTCGTAAAGATCGCATACCGCTACGACTTCAACGTCTTTCATGCGCAAAACGGTATGCATCAGACCCATCCCTCTGCCGCCTAAACCTATCACTGCAAGCTTGATTTTGTCTTTCATTTTCTTTTCCCGTTAATTCGCTTCTTCGAAACTATAATACTGTATTTAAGGTTTTTTGTCAATTTTCTTTGCAATACTACTTTACCGCCTTGTTTGATATAATATTTCACGTTTTCATCGCTATGTGTTTCCAGCACGAAAGCTCCTTTTGCTCGAAAATAATTCAAGGCTGCACTTCCGAGTCCTTTACTGCGGTATTCTGATTGGATGAAAGGAATTGAATATCATCGGCGCTAACTTCGATAGCGAACTTCTTAGAGCCGTCCTCGGCTGTAAAGTTCTTCGTGTAGAGAGAGCCGGTAACGAATACTTTGCTGCCTTTCTCCAAGAACTTAGCGCAGTTCTCGGCTAAGTTTTCCCACGCGACTACGGTAGTCGAGGCGTTTGTCAAAGACGACCTCACGCGGAATGACGGTGTATTGATCGCGGTAAATGTTGATTAGTTTCATAGCGGTCTTCTTTTTTAAGAGGCGCCGGACTTTTTTGTTAGCACCGCGGTGCTAACAAAAAAGACCTATGTCAAACTACATAGGTCTATTCAAAACTACAATTTTGGCTATGTGATTGACGTTCTCTCTTCTCTATTTCTCCCACCTTCGTGAGAGAGAATGTCAGGGTTATACGGAGGTTGAAGGAAAACTCTTGATCCGGTATAACCCTTCATTCACCAAAATTTTACACTAACTTGCATTAATTCCCCGCGAGCCGCCTTTCGCTTTCCAGGCAACGCGGAAGATACCCGGATCATTAAAAAGTCCGCCCGTTTTTCGGGCGGACGGAGCGGATCCGGCAAATCGCTATTTGACCACGAACATCATTCCGGAATGCGCGCGGAGCCGCATGGGTTTTCCGATATTTACGCGTTTGGCGCGTTGCAGTCCTTCTATCGCGGGAGCGCGCAGCTTTTTCCCGACGGTGGTGAATCCGAGTTTGTTTTCCACGCCTACCTCGAACGACACGGCTTTGTCGGAGGTGTTATACAGCACGACCAGCATGTCCTTTCCGTTGATGTATGAGGTCGCAAGCACCGACGATGTATCCACTCTGACGGGATTTTCCTTATCCCAGAAACCGCGCAGTTTCGCGTTCGCAATGTCGAAATCCTTGAAAACGCGCTGTATGTCGCCAAGCGCCAGAGAAACCGTCTCGTCCTTGCCGTACCTGGGCAGCATGGCGAACGCGAGAGAACGCATTATGCCCCAGTTTTCGGGAGAATCAGCGTTCAATCCGAACGGTATTCCGGACATTTCCATCAGTTCGGCGTCGCAACTGAGTTTTTCGGAGAATCCGCCCGCGGCATAAATTCTGGTCATGAACGGCAGGATGTCCGCATACGCCGTAAGCGCGGAAAGAAATCCGTTTTCGCGGTTGTATCTGGACGAGAACCCCAGTTCCGTCATACCGCGTTTTCCCGCCGTGCGTTCTATGCACTTTGCCGCTCTTTCCGCGGTATCCCTCAGGATCGGAGTGTTCATCAGCGTAACCCCGTCAGCCGCCGTTCGCGTAGTTAAAAATTTTACGCCTTCCACAAAGAAATTGTCTGTCCTGGAGCCGGGCACGGTAAGATAAGATATATCCCTTTCTCCTCCAGCGGAAGCGGTATCCTCGCAAATCACCACGCCGCCGCCGAGTATCGAGGTAAGCGCGTTTTCGCCGGTCTTTCCGGGGCGTCTGTAAATTATCTCGTCGCCCATGGATTTCAGCGCGAAAGTCTCTCTCGCGTGAACGCTCATACTGCCCGTATCGAATGCGACGGTCAATCCCATTTTGCGTTTATGGGCTTCCAAAGCCAGAGCTTCGAGTTCCCTGAACTTGTCAAACGGATAGTTCCTGTAAGGGTTCGCTTCGCCGTGAGCGGAAGCCGAAACATAACCCGCCGCATCCGCGCTCGCGCGGTTTATCAAAGACGCGTAACTCGGTTCGATGTCGCTTTCGGCGACCCTGGCGGCTAGCGTTTTCGACAGTTCAATCGGCTTGAATGGCGTAAGATGCAGCGTGAATCCGAACTTGATTCCCGTTCCGGTTTTGAAAACGAGCTGCCCGGTATACGCGCGGAGAACCGCCGCGCCGGAAACTTCGTCGCGGTACAGTTCGACGCCGCCTTTATTGAAGTTCGCCCATGTGTTTTCAGGCTTTACGCGTTTGGACGGAGAATACAGATTCATGGGAGCGAGAGGTTCGTCTTCGCCCTCGGTAAATCTTATCCTCGCGCCGCAGTTGACGTCGCCCACGAACAGGGAGTCCGATGCCGTCTTGTTTTCCCAGCAAAACGAAATGTCTTTATATTTGCCGCCCTCTTCGCCCAGCCCCGCGACATATCCCGCGGAAGCGAAATACATATACAGCGACGCGTCGTTGACGACGGCGTTTTTTTCGGCGTTAAGCTCTATCTCGTAACGCACGGAGCCTTCGTACAACACGGTGGCGGAAACGTCGATCCTGAGTTTTTCGCTCTTTCCGTCGGCACTCAGAGACGCGGCGCCCGAACGAGACTGTATACGCAGTTTGTTGTATTTGAATTTCTGACCCTCGCAAACGAACTCCATGGGTCGCGTGAACAGACGTTTGACGGGTTCTTCGGTCAAAGAGTTGGAGCCGTCGAAATACGAATCGACCTGTTCGATAAATCCGTCGTTGCCGAAAGTTACCGCCTTGCCGGTCAACCGCACGACGTTTTTATCGACGATCAGTTCTTCGAAGCGCTTCAGCGGGCGCTTGTCGCGGTATGCCGAGGAATCCAGCCATTTCAGTCTGCTGAGTCTGCCGGAATCCGTCGTTCCCATATTGAAAACGAGTTCGTCGTTTAGCCGGAATTTTAGCTTTAAGCGCTTGTCGCCGACGCTGACGTAGGTGGAATACTCGTCGTTATCGGCTTTTATAAAGTTTACTCCGAAATACAGCGGCTGCAGAACGCCTTTCGTCAAATTAAAGGTTTTGGTATACTTTTCTCCGTTCGGAAGTACTCCCGAAGTATTGAAACACGTTACGCAGCGCTCTATGGGTTTCCCGCCCGAAGCGGGAATAAGGTCGCCCGTCGCAACGCTTACGCCGCGGCGGGTATATAAAGGATCTATCACCAGTTGAATGACGAAATATTCATGCCTGGAGCACGAAAACTCGAATTCTTCGCCGCAAGGCGCGCCCTTCAGCGCGTCTTTAGAGGTATAGTCCGTAACCGCCGAGCGGCGGTCCAAAGCGTATATTTTCATTCGTCGGTCTCCTCGTCGAATTTGTCCGTTACCTCTTTCAGTTCGGTGAACGGCACTATTTTAAACGAATACGTATAGGTTCTGTCCGTATTCAGTCTGTATTCTTTCATTGTAAGCGGTCCGCAGGAATTCGAGCCTATTCCCAGCATATATCCGTCCACGGAATAATAGATCGCCTTGTCGTCGTTGACGATGTCCTCGCGGTGTTTGAAACCTTCGAGAGCGGAGTCGGTATAGCGTTTGCCTCCGAAATTTAAAAGCGCGGTATCGGCAAGGAACATCAATCCTTCGCCCTTTTGATTCATTACCGCGGCGTACCTGACGTCGGTGCGGTTGCCGCATTCCTGCGGACGTATGTATTTATCGCCGAGGTCGTCCACCCCGGTTTTGTAAACGCCGGGACGCGACTGCGCTTTGAAATCGGGATAGCTTTCGTAAGGACCCGCTCCGTAATAAACAATATCCGAAAATTCGGGGCGCATCTCAACGGTCTTTCCCACTCTCGGCAACATGGGCATCAGCTTCGACAGCGGACTCAAAGCGCTCTCCACCCTGACGATTCCGTCGGCGTAAACGGTATAGGTATCCTTGACTCTGAAACGCGTCTTCCCGGACGGAGTTACGAGTCTGTTGTCGACGCCTATTTCCACTCTGCCGTCGTATTCCTTGTATTTGAAGTTGTCGTTGACGGTTTTTAAGGCGTTATAGCCGAATATCTTCCATTCGATCTTGATGTTTTGGTCGTTGTCGGTCGGCGCGCGGTATATATTGGTATATATCCTTCCCGAACCGCATTTTGCGGGCACGTCGGCAAGATAATCGACGTCGTTGACGGAATAACCCACCACGGCTCCGTCGGAACGGTCGAAGCGTATCATGCCGCCGTCGAAGCGGACGGCAAGTATACCGCTTTCTTCGGATACTCTGACCTTGCCCCTGTTGGGCAAAGCTTTCAGCTTCGTCAGTTCCACGTTCGCATCCACGCTTTCGTAAGCAACGAGTCTTTCGCCGTCGTAATAGTCCAGATGTATCTGAACGTCGCCGTGCATTACCTCGAAATTGAGATTGTAAATATGTTTTGCGCCGGGAGCTATGTCGCACGGGAATTCAAACTTCAAAACGGCGTCGCCGTTGAGCATCACCCTGCCGCGCGCGGTCAGATAAGCAGTGTTTCTGAACGAAAGCCTGTTTCTAAGCTCGAGTATTCCGTTCGCTATCAGTCTCGCCGTAACGGGGCGATACAGATTTTTCGCGCTGATAGCGCCTGTCGAAGGAGTTCTGTCGGGATAGAACAGCCCGTCTACACAGAATTCTCCGTCGTGAATATATTCGCCGTGATCGCCGCCGTAAGTGTATTTATAAGGCTTGTCCGGCGCGTGTTTTACCGCATGATCCGCAAATTCCCAGATACAGCCGCCGAGCAACGAATCGTATTTGAAAAACGCGTCCACGTATTCTTTGAGGTTGCCGGGTCCCACGCCCATGGCGTGCGCGTACTCGCAAAGCATAAACGGTTTTTTCTTTATGCCCGCTCTGGCGGCACGGTTGAACTCGAACACGGGCGGTCTGCCTTCCGCCGCCTTTATGAGCGAAGGAACGGAAGTGTACATCGCGCTCATCACGTCGTATCCGCCGCGCCCGGTATTTATCGCGCGCTCGTAATGCACGGGAATCAACGTCAGCGGTTTTAGCATTTTGTAACAATAATCGTGGCAGCGTATGCCTCCCGATTCGTTACCGAGCGACCACAGCGTTACGGAAACGGAGTTGCGGTCGCGCATAAACATAGCTTTGACCCTGTCCCAGAAATGTTCGCGCCATTTTTTCTTGTCGCTTATCTGTTTTGGCGTCTTTGTGCCGTGCGTTTCTATGTCCGCCTCGTCAATGACGTACAGTCCGTATATGTCCGCCAGTTCTATCAGCAGCGGATCGGGCGGATAATGCGAGGTACGGATCGCGTTCATGTTGTATTCTTTGAACAGTTTTATGTCCCTCTCGATTTTCTCGGGGGTCATATAATATCCCGTTTCCGCGTCGGTATCGTGATGGTTCGCGCCCAACAGCTTGATTTTCTTACCGTTCAGCGTAAACACTCTGCCGTCTATGTTTACGGTTTTGAATCCGACCTTCTTGCGGATGAATTCAATTATCCTGCCGCCCTGCATCAAAACGATATTCAGTTCGTAAAGCTTCGGGATTTCCGCGCTCCATTCCTCGACCTTCAGCGCGTCCAGCATCAGCTTGGTTACGGGTTGCGCCTCCGCCACGCGCATTGCCACGACGCGGTCGCCGTCCGAAAGACTGACCGAAACGCTTACGCCGTCGAAGCCCGTTACTTTGACATTGACAATAGCGTCGTAAAGGTTATTGCGTTTTGAGGTGAAAAACTCGAAGTCGTAAACGAAAGACTGCTCGTTTTTAAACAACAGTACGTCCCTGAATATCCCGTTTTCGCGGAACATGTCCTGGTCCTCGAGATAGGAGCCGTTGGACCATTTTCTGACGGCGACCACCAATTCGTTATCGCCCTCTCTCAGTAAAGAATCTATCGCGAATTCCGCGGTATTGTGAGAGCCTTCGGAATATCCGACATAGCTTCCGTTCAGATACACCTCGAGCGCGCCGGCCACTCCCAAAAACGAAAGGATGTACCTCTTCGTAAGGTCGTCGACGTTTATGAACGTGCGGTACACGCCTATCGAATTGTACTGCGCGTTGCCCACCGCATAGGTTTCTCCGTCCACGGCGTTTTTATAATAGCCCTCGATCTGTCCGTCGGAGGGTTTGGGCGGAGTGCATAGATACGGATACCTGACGTTCGTATAGAAAGGCGGCTCGTAGCCCAGTCTGCTCCATACCGAAGGAACGGGAATGCGGTCGAACTCGACTGCGTCGGTATCGAACGGGTCGGGCAGATCCTTCATACGCTTATAGTATTTGAAGTCCCATTCTCCGTTCAGAACTCTGACGCGGTCCGAAGAGTAACGCACCTTTTTAGGATCGGAACATTTCGCGGCTTCTTTGGAGCCGAACGGAATGAAATACGCGCGCGCGTCCAAACGGTTTTCACGGAAAACCTTGAAATTTTTGTAGTTCTTACGGGTTTTTATATCGTACCGCATCTCTCCTCCGAATATCGATATTTTGATTTTGATTTATAAATTCGCCACGCCCTCGGACGCCTTCTGTAAGGCGGTTACCGACGACTTGTCCGTGTCAATTTCGGGCATGACCGAGCCGTTTACCGCCGAATACTCGATATTGTCCCCTTTCTCGAAAGCCCCGGCGATGCCGCCGGCATACGCGTTGCACAGAGTATACACGTATATCTGTCCCGAAACGGAAACGTTCCTGACCTTTAGGGTCAGCGAAGTCGGGTTGAGCGCCCTTGCGGCGATCCCGCCCGCATAAACGGCTATACCGTCGGCAAACACGCTCAGTTTGCCGCCGAATACGGCGTTATTCAGCGAAACGCCGTTTATCTGTCCGAAGATCCCGCCCGTTTCCGATGCGAACAGATCCGTATTTCCCGACACCGTTACGCTTATTTCGGCATACGAGTATATGCGCGAACACTCCTCCAGCGCGCCGCCCGAAGGGGTCGCGGAACCGTAGTCTTTCGTAGCGACGCCCGCTATCCCGCCCGCATACAGCGCGCGCATGCTTCCGGCGTTGCCGTTAAAGGTTATTTTGCCTGATACCCGGGTATCGTAAACGGAAGCGTTCTCGATTACTCCCGCGATGCCTCCGAGTCTGACCTGTCCGTCGGACGTAAGCGACAACTTAAGCGTGGTACTGCATTCCGATATCACCTTCGCCGCGGAGCCGGGCGAGTTTCTGACCCCCGCCGTAAAAGTGCCGACCAATCCGCCCGCGGCAACCGCCGCGGTGCGTTCGCAGTCCGCCGTAATCGACATCGAACCCGTTACGGTGCAATACGACACGTCCGCGTTCAGCGCTTCCGCGGCGAGCGTTCCGAAGCTGCCGCCCGAAGAGAGCGACGCGGAGATTTCCGCTTCCAGCTCCACCCCGACAACGCGAGCGAAAACCAGTTCCTTGAAAACCCCGGTCGGAAGTTTTATGCCGTACAGCCTGTGGTGGTTGCCGTACAGGGAACCGTAAAACCGAGGAATGCTCTCGAGTAACGCGGAAACGTCGACGTCCGCGCCCAAAACGTAAACGCCGGATTTTCCGTTCAAAGCCGCCAGCCCTTCGACCGTGGTGATTATTTCGTCTATTTCGACCACGTTGACGACGACGTACGCCTTTTCCGCGCCGTTAAGACTGATAGAGTATTCCGCTCTGTCGCCCACCGTCGCTCCCCCCGCGGTCAGTTTCATGTCGGAAGCGAGTTCCACTCCCGAAGCGGATTTTACCGCGTCGATCTTAAAATCGGAAATCGGGACGTCGCCCGCGAACGAGTCGTCGATATAATAACCCGTCGAATTGCCGGGCGCTATGGCGTAACTGTAGCGTTTATATTCCCCCGCGACGGGATCGGTGTCTTTTCCGCGCGTCAAAAGTACCGCCGCCGTAACGGCGCCCGCAATCAGCAACGCCACGAGAACCGCCGCCACTATCCAGGCGATTTTCTTTGGGCGGTTCAATCCTTTGAAATATTGCGTTATTTTGCCCGACGAGCTCATTTCGACACACCGTACCGCCGTTTCTTTGTGCACGCGTGCGTACATAGCGCGATACGTATAAATTATAATAAATACGCGCGCATATGTCAATAGCCGTCGGACATTTTGCCTTTCCCCCGCCCGCCTCAAACGCAAAAAAACGACCCCCGTACGGGAGCCGCGATCGGATCGTATATTCTATACGCGGGGTCTCGCCGGCCGGCGGCGCGGCGCCATGCGTACCGGACGCTTGTCCGCAAAATACGCGCGGTACATGGAGTTCAAACGCTTTTTTGCCGTTTCCAGCGAGGAAGCGTGCGGTATGCAGATGTATCCCGCGCGATCTATCTTGCCGTCGTAACGTTGGAAATTCTTGTTGATATTGACGTATATGTTGCCGTTGGTGCAATGCAACACTCCGAACAAGGTTCTGCCCAGATAAATCAGGTCGCAATCGTAACCCTTGTCTATTTTGAAGACGCCCGCACCGAGTATGAATTTGCGGATATTCTCGTAAATATACAGATTTTCCGTGCTGAGCTTATTGATATTTACGCCCTCGGGATAAGGACTGCCCATACGGCGTTCCTTTATCCTCAGCACGAACACGATGATCGGTATTCCCATCATTATGAGCGCCAGTCCTATCAGCGAGCAGTAAGCGAGCGCGGCGGAAGACGTAAGATACGCGGTTATGGTGCCGAGTACCGGAATAGCCGTAACGTATACCCCCATCAGTCTGCCCGACGCGATATTGACCGAGTGGATCTCGGCGTCGTCGAGATCGTGTACGTAATACACGGTTTCCCCGTCGATACCCTCTTCCGCTCTTTTGAAGATCTGGGTGACTATGACGGTTTCCGCACCGTCCTTATAATAAAACGCTATGACGTCGTTTTCCTTCAGTTCTCCCGCGGTAACGCTTCTGACAAGCACCTTGGAGCCTTTTTCGATATACAACATCTTGTCGCCTTCGGCAATGTCGTAATCGTCGACCTTCACTACTTCGTCCGAGAAATCGTAAAATCTGAACCCGCCCAGAGTAGCGTCGATATTGAAATAATTCAAAAAGAACACAAGGAAAATCACGGCGTATACGATCGCCATGAAAAAGAACGCTATCAGCGGTGAATATGTCCTTTTCTGTTCCGATAAGTTGCGCATTCTCAGTCCCCTGGGCACATTACTATTGACATTATATACTATCCGCGCGCCTTTTTCAATAATTATTTAAAATTTCGGCATCGTAATTATTTCGGCGCGCATAAGATGCGAGTCCGAGTCAGGCGTTAGGAGTGATTCCCTTATGATAACGGTCGTATCTAGGCAGATATTTGTTGATTATTTCCAACGCTTCCTCGGCGGAACTTACGCCGTAAAAGCGGTCTTCGGGTATATCCGGATATCTGTTTCGGGTGTCCAAACGCGTATCTGCGAGTTTTGCGCTCCAACCCTCGGCGTTTTTGTAACCGAGCACCAGACGCTGCAAAGCCCATGCGTTCGCTATTTCCGAAAGCGTTCCCGCGCCGCCGCCCACGGCGATCACCGCCGAAGCCGAAGCGACGATCACGTTACGGAAAACGTCAAGTCCCGTAGGTATCACGACGTCAACGTATTCGTTTGCGGTCGAGGGGTCGAACGAGGGCAGAAGACCTATTATATCCCCTTCCCTGTATTTGTCGGAGGAACGCGCGCCCATGCACGCCGCTTTCATCACGCCGTCGAGTCCGCCGCATTGCAGACGGTAACCGTTATCGATTATGGCTTTGCCTGTATCGAAAGCGAGTTTATAGTTTACGGAGTCCTGCGGCACCGCGGCGTTGCCGGCAACTGCTATTATCTTTTTCATATATGCTCCTTTATCCATATAATATTAGCTTATGCAATCATACCACAATCCGTCAAATTTTTCAAGCGAGCATTCCCGGGGGAACTTTTCCGCATATTATAAATTTACCTTCTTTCTTCCGTCGTCGTTTTATATTATAATGTTTCCGAGCCCTTTTCGCAGGGTTTTCGGAGGGAAACAATGCCGCTTAGCAAATCCGATCTTGTACGCACCGCGCTTTTTTCAAAATGCGCAAACCCGGTCGAATCGTGTTATTACCCGCTGCTGTATCATAAATACGACGGCGTATCGAAAAGAGAAAATTTGCGCTACGCCGACTGCGGCAAGCGCGCGGTTCTGGACGTATACCGACAGGAAAAAGGAAGTCCTGAAAAACTTCCCCTCTTTTTCTATATACACGGAGGCGGTTGGGTCTCGGGAAAACGGTCCGTCAGAAAGTATTATTGCATGCGCTGGGCGACGGAAGGTTTCGTCGCCGTCAACGCGGGCTACGACTACGCTCCGGGCACGTCTTATCCCGAATATTTGAAACAGGCTTTCCGGGCTTTGGAATACGTCCTGGAACGCGCCGACGAGTTCGGATTCGACCTGACAAAGTCGTCGTCGCGGGTGAATCGGCGGGCGCGTATCTTGCGGCGATGTTGTCCGCTACAGCCACACACCGCGAGCTTTACGACAAACTGGAAATCGAGTTTAAATACAGGGATTTCTTCGTACCGTCCGCGACTTTGCTGCTAAGCGGCATCTACGATCCTTTCCGTTCTCTTTCCACGCGCGCGCCTTTTCTCGGATTGTATATTTCAGCATTCGCGGGCGAAAAACGCAAAAAGCTGAAAGAGCGTTTCGACAAAGCCTTTTGCGAAATATCCGTTCCCGAACTGTATGCGGACGCGTCGTTCCCGCCAGCGTTCGTCGTCGGCTCCTCGCGGGATAAACCGGAACCGGAATCGGCGTCCTTTTTCGAACGTCTTTACAAAAACGGCGCCCGATGCGAATACTTCCTGTGCACGGGCATCAACGGAATGCACGCCGCTTCGTTGGACTGCGTTTACGGGAAATCGGGTCGGGAATGTTATTCTCGCGCCGCGGCGTTCGTCAAATCCGCGCTCGTTTTATAGGTTTTTTTCTTTAAAACCTTTGCTTTATACCGTTCCGAATCGAAATATTTCAGCATGGCTTCCGGCCAGTCCGTCTGTATTACCCCGTACCCCAGATCCGCCAAAACTCCCCAATGCTCGTCGGGATCTCCGAACAAAGCGAAATTGTCGCCGTGATTAAAACACATATCTGGTTTGCCGTTTAAATGTATGGAATTTGCCCAGACGAAACGCCCCTCTTTTTTCTCCTCCGCGATAAATTCCGGGTCCATGAACTCGTCCGAACCGCTTTTGAAGATCACCTCCGTTCCCCTGATGACGATACCGCGTTTAGCGCACTCTCCCTTTGCCGTCAGATACGAACGATAACTTTTGCATATCGGCATGAACCATGCCTCGGGATAGTTTTTCAAGTGATCCAGAACTTTGTTTTTCCCTTCACACACCTTGCTCTTAAAAAGGATCTGGTCGAACATTCCCAGTCGTTTAACGGTTTCCAGGCACTTTTTTATGTCGGCGCACCATATTCTGTCGAAATTCAGGATACCCTTTCCTTTCAACGCCGACAGGTATTCCTCGAGATCGCATATGCCGTAATTCAACAGTCCTTCCGATTCCGAACGGTATCTGCGTTTTTTAAGTTCCCCCATCAGCGAGAACATTACGGGAGGCAGACACGGAAACAGAAGCTTGAATTCCATTCCCTCGTGAAAAACCGCGATTTTATTATCCAGCGTCCTTTGAACGTCGAATTCCACGATGTCCGCGCCCGCGTTGAACGCGTTCAACGCCGAATAGACGGTGTTTTCCACCACCGCCGCGCCGCTTTTGCCGCGGTGAACGGCGATCAAAGGTCTGAATCCCGATTCCGTCAACTTATTTAGCATTCCCGCCTCCGAAAACATTTACGTTTGTCGCAACCATTATACAATACTTTTTGCCGTAACGAATACGACATTAACCCTATTTTAAATTTTTCTGTTCCGAGCTGTGCGGACGACGGAAAAATACATTATAATCGAAATATAAACGTTCAAATCGTTCGGGGGTATCGATGAACAAAACTTTGAAAGCAGAAATTCTTAAAGAACTTTTTTAACCGAGCTGAAATTCGTAATTTCGGGCAATTTCCCTAAAAGCATTTGCCCGAAGTTACGATTATGGAGTCTACTGCCCGATATTCTGTCTTGAAAAGCATAATTTGTTATGTTAACATTGTTTTGTAATCGGAGAACGGGAGCCAAACAATGTACAATGACAAAAAATATCTGACAAAGTCAAACGTCTTCGGTTTTGCCGCCGGCGGTTTCGGACAGAACCTGATCATCGGCACGGTAAATTCGTTTATTCTGTATTTTTATACCGACATATTCCGTATCGGACTGGTTGCCACCAGCGTGTTGATGATGGTTGCGCGAATTTTCGACGCGCTGAACGACCCCGTCATGGGTACGATCGTCGATAAAACAGACTCGAAACTGGGAAAGCTGCGCCCCTATCTCGCGGCAACGCCGATACCGCTGATGATATTGACGATTGCCGTTTTCTGCACTCCGAACTTTTCGCTTGCGGGCAGAATAGCCTACGCTTCCGTCACATATATACTTTGGGGGATTACATATACCGTGTGCGACATCCCTTTCTGGGGATTGCCGTCGGTGATGACCCCCAACCCCGAAGAAAGAGTCAAATTCATTACGTTCTCCCGACTCTTCCACGGCATAGGCGGCTCGCTCCCCCTGCTGGTACTGCCGATATCGGAATTAATCTGGGGCGAAAAAAGTTCCGGAGCCTATCTTGCCGCCGCCGTCTTTGCGGGAGTTATAGGCGCGGGACTGTTCTCGACGGCGTTCTTTTGTTCCAAGGAACGCGTGATATCCGCGGACAAACACCCTTCGGTTGCCGACTGCTTCAGGTACCTGATAAAAAACAAACCTCTGCGCACGGTCGTAGTGTCTAACGTGGCAGGCTTTACGCGGGCCATCGCCATCAGCGCCGGGCTGTACATAGCCACCTATCTCGCGCCCGACGCGCCAGATTTTCTGCCCGCCTCTTTGATCAACACGATCATCGCCGCAGGCTGGGGAGTAGCGGGATTTATCGGCATGCTGTTTACACCGAAACTGTTGCAAAAAGCCGACTACCGCAAAATATATCTGATATGCTGCGCTTTGGGTATCGCGGCTATGATACTGATGATAATCTTAGGCTTCACCGTGGGATACAGTATATACATGTTCGTGATCGTTTTTACGCTTATGGGTCTCCCTTACGGCATTGTGTGTAACCTGAACTACGCAATGATATCCGAAAGCATAGATTATATCGAATGGAAAGAAGGTCGACGCACGGAAGGCATCAGCGTCTCTATGCAGACGTTCATGAACAAGATGATGACGGCTTTACAAGGCGCGCTGATACCCTTGTTCATGCTTATTATAGGCTTTGTTACTCCGACGGACGAAGTGCCCTCTCCTCCGCAGACAGAAACGGCTATCACGGGGCTTTTCATACTGGTCAGCGTATTCCCCGCGCTTGGATGGATAATAAACGCGATACTCGTTTCCCGCTATACTCTGGTGGGCGAAGAGCGCGAAAGAATGTATGCGGAACTACGCCTGCGCCATGAAGCCGCGGAAGCCGAAAATGCTCCGTCCGCCCCCGAGGGCGACGTCGCCGAAGCGGAATAATCGGAATTACCCCGCACTCTTTTCAACCGTCGCTCGTATTCGTGCGGCGGTTTTTTCGGGATCCGTGTGTTGCGGAGCTCCCGTCATAATCCGCGAAGGAACTCCGTGCGGTTGCCGTTTATCGATAACTCAGAACCTGAGCATCACGGTTCCTATAGAATGCGACGCGTGCGTCAGCGGCGAAGAAGTACTGGTCGAGTGTTCCGACCGATAAGAAAAAGGGACGGATTCCGTCCCGAGCACATAATTATCTGGAGCTGCTTCCCCGTCCGTCAGGCTTTCCTTTTCAAAGATTTAATGTAGTTCTTTTTATCCGAGGATATGCGACGGCTTTCCAAGGCTTTTTGTATGGATTTGTTGCGTACCCATACGTTTTTGAAGGAATATGACGTAAAAAATGATATGACTTCGTCGTACTGTTTTACAAGCGCCGCCGAAAAATACCAGGCGATCGCCATATTGACGTAATATTCGCCGCTGTCGAAAGCGGCAAGCAATGCGGGCACTTCCCTGCGGAAATCTTTGTCCAGATAATAATTCAGCAATATCACCACGGCAAAACGCACCGTATACGCCGATGCGGAGTTCAGCCATTCCAAGCATTTGGCATAAAACAGATCGCTGTTTTTCCTGATCGCTTTCAGAGCCGCCGCGACGACGTCGCACGACGCCCAATTATCGATTTGCGGCAACAGCTTCTCCAATTCGCATACCAGCTTTTCCCCGGAAAGACCGGAATGACCAAGAATCAGCCCGTGAAGCATTACTTCTTCCAGGTATTTGTGCTTTTCGCAAAGAAAAAATTCGTATCCGCCTTTTTTGACGATTGCTTTCGCCAAAGCCTTTATATCGGGCACCCTGACCCCCAGGATCGCGGAGGAGTCTACTCCGGGCACGAGTTTCGCGCTGAAAGCTTTATATTCCGGAGTGGCTTTTTCACTAAGCTCTGCGATCATGATAAGACTCCTTTTGCGGCGTTAAAAATATAATACAACCGGCGTCGCCGGATTTCAATACGCTTTCAAAAAATTTACGGTGAATAAGGATTTATCGGAAAAGCCGCCGCAACGCCTCACCTGTCCGTCGGCGTTTCGTCGGAACCGCAAATAGCCGAAACCGCCCTTTCGTCGGCGCGGATCTTTTTGACGGAAAGAATGTAGTAAACGTCGGCAGCGACGATCGCAACCGCGACTATGGCAAACCTTATCGCTATCGCTGCGATACCGCCGAAACCGAAGGCTATAAACGCTACTCCGCAAAAGACGGAACATTCGAATAAAAAAGTACCCAAAGCCAGCGTATTGCCTGCCGCCGCATACAACCTTTTCACGTTCAGCGCGGAACGCACTCCGAACGATGCCTCCCGGCGGAGTCCGGCAATTTTTTCTGCGCGGAATCTTATACGGAACAAAACCGAAGCCGTGATTATCCATACGGCGCCTGCGGCGATATGGCACCAGCCCGTTTCAAGCGCGTCCGTACCTATACCTTCCGCCGTCAGGACTCCCATCCACGCCGCCGCCGCGATCGTAAGCGCCGACGCCGCCGCGAATAAGACCGTAAATAACGAATCCGGCTTCATACGCCTCGGCGCAAATGCCTTTTCTTCGGCAACCTTTGTCGACAGCAGATCGTCCGTATGCACGCCTAACGCTTCCGAAAGTTTTTCCAGCTCCGTCAATCCTATGCTGCCCCGCGCGCATTCCCATTTGCTGATAGTCTTATCGGAAACGCCTAGCGCCGAAGCAAGCTGTTTCTGCGACAGCCCTCTTTCGGTACGCAGCGCCCTTATCTTTTCGTGAAGCTCCATGATTTCATTCTCCGGAGTGATCTGCACCGTCATTCGGCTTTTCGGGGTTTTCGGCTTTGTATTTCTCGACGAAGTACCATCCCGCCAGCACCGAAACGACAACGGTGACCACAATGCCGCCCAGCCAACCGAGGTATACTCCGATCGCCAGGCTCTGACTGTTCGCCATCGCGTAAGTGGCTTGGAAAAACATTGCGTTCATCAACAACAAGGCGATATTTACGGCTGCCGACATGATCGCCAACAGCTTATCCAACGCCTTCCCTTTCACAAGCGTATCCAAAAAAACGGGCACCACCAAATTGATCGACCAACGCGCTTTGACAAGATTTAAGACCAGAGCGAGCAATCCGAAAAAAGCCCCCAGCCCGGGCAGAAGAAACAAAAAACCTTTATTCCCGAAACCGTCGGCTTCGCCGTTTATGTTGAAGTGTATCCCTATTATATCCGGCAGATCCGAGTATGCTTCGGCAGCCAGAACGAACATCGCCGTTATCAACGCGGCTATACCTATATCGGCGATCAACGATACGACGTTGTATTTGAGTCTGCGCCGCTTCGGAGGAGTAGTGTCGCCGCAATCTTCGTCAGAGTATATCCGTTCCCCGCCGATAAATTCGCCCGCGCTCTTCCCTGCCAAGGACGCAAGTTTGACCAGGTTATCCGGGTCCGGCAGACTTTCGCCTCTTTCCCACTTGCTTATCAGCTTATCGGACACGAAAAGTTTTGTCCCCAGCTCTGCCTGAGTCCAGCCTTTTTCTTCCCGCAGCTTGCGAATGTTATTCTGTAAAACCTGCTTATCCATATCCGATCTAAGTATAACAAGAACCGATCGAAAACGCAACCTCAGCCTTTCTCAAGCCGCTCTACGAATCGTAGACATCGCCTTTCCCTTATTCCGCACACCAAAATCATTTTTTCATAAATCCAAAAACAGGTTCCCTTATACTTATTTTCGGAACCCTATATCTCCTATTAATCAAAACCGTTTTCAAATCTTCCGCAAACCCGCCCGATCAAGTATATTATGACCGGTGAAAGCGAAATATCGCCCAAGCGGTTCATCGGTCAACGCCGCTTATAAAATACAAGGTATCGCCTAATACTCTCAAAGGAATATTAGGTGAAGAAATGACAACGGAAAAACGGTTGGAAAAGATAGAAAAAACGTTAGAAAAAATCCTTGCAATACTTGAAAACGGAATATAAACGAAAGACACGCCGACGGAAGATAATTCGGTAATGCTCTACGAGTATATAGACGAGCGGCTAAACGAGTTAAAAGCCCCCAAAATAAAGCCTAAAAGCCTTTCTATACTACGCAACGCGGCAAACATATACATAAAGCCGACGATAGAAAATAAACCACTTTCAAAGGTTCGCACGCCCGAAATGTTGAAAGCAATAGAAAATTGTCCGTATAGTTATATGCGGCAAGTCGTATATAACGTATTTAGGGCAGTATTCAAAAGAGCATATCAATATGACATAATATCGGAAAACCCTGCCGAAAAATTAGACTTTGTATACCATAAGCGAAAGAAAGGCAGAGCCTTAACGCACGAAGAACAAACCGCATTTATAAAGCAAATACAAGACGATTCAATGCGCCCGTTATGGTTGTTTTACCTATTGAGCGGTTGCCGTTGCCAAAAGGCATTAAGCATAACGTGGCAAGATATAGACACAGAAAATCACCGTATATTCATACGCGGAACGAAAACGGAAGCAAGCGAAAGATATATACCGTTATTTCCGCAAATAGCCGACATATTGAAAGAAATACCGCACGACAACGAAAGAGTGTTTCCGTATACGCTCCGTATGATACAATGGCATTTTACGCGAATACGGAAAGCAAGCGGTTTTTGGTTTCGTATACATGATTTACGGCATACGTTTGCAACGCGTTGTTTGGAAAACGGAATAACGACGAAAACGGTATCGAAATGGTTAGGACACAAACACACAAGCACGACGGATGAAATATACAGCCATTTATTGACCGAGTTCGAACGTTCCGAAGTGGCAAAGTTTAATCCGAATAAATATAAAACAGTTTATTCCCGAAATGTCGTATTGGGTGTAAGAAAAAATCCTAAACCAAACTCAGGTGTTCGATTTAGGATTTGTCTGGCGGAGAGAGTGGGATTCGAACCCACGAAGCCCTTTATGGGGGCTTACACGATTTCGAGTCGTGCGCGTTCAACCGGGCTCCGCCATCTCTCCGCGATCCGGTTGCCTATCAATAATACATTATTTGCAACCGTTTGTAAAGTGATTATTTCTTTTTTTCCTTAGCTACCGCCCATTTATTTTTATATCGTGCTTAATTCTTTTTCACGGAAAAAGGGAAGGTCGCCCTTCCCTTTTCCCGAAATCAATAATACGACATTGGAGATATGAAGATGTCTATTTTTTATATTTGCCCGACGCTTTGCAACTTTGGCATTTCGCCGCGTGAGGGCATTCTCCGCAACCCGAGCAGCCGCCTTTCCCTTGCTTCTTCCTGACGAAAGCAGCGATCGCCACCGAAACGACTATCAGTACCGCCACTACGGTTATTGCGATTTCGATTGCGCCCATATTACGCTCTCCTTTTTACGGTTATTTTCGATCTTATCGCTTTAAAGTCTATTTTTCCGCGATAATTCAGCACTATCAGAGTTATTGCCGCCGCCCAGAAAGCCGCCCAGATAAACGACGTCCACCACCATTCGCCGATAAGATAGATCATCGACGCGACCAGATAGGATACGATTATCCAGAATATCAAAGTGTTGTTAAAGCGCTTTTTGTCGGGCATTTCCGCTTTTGCCGTAGCTACAGCCGCAAAGCACGGTATCGTCAGCATGTTGAAAGCTATGAACGCTATCAACGCGGGCACTCCTATACCGGTTGCGGCAATCATTTCCGCCACGGAGTCTATGCCTTCCAGCGCTTCGTCCGCCGTAAATCCCGCCGTTATGCAAGCCGCCAGCGTACCGAATGTTGCAATGACGTTTTCCTTTGCGATAAGTCCGGTAACCGCCGCCACAACGAACACCCAGCCCCAGTCGTTAAGCTGAGACCCGAAGCCCACCGGCGTAAACAGAGGACGAACCAACATTCCTATTCCCGCCAGTATGCTCTCGTTCATCTCGGCGTCCGTGAGGAACTTCCAGTTGAAAGAGAAATGACTTACAAACCAGATGACTATCGTGGAAGCGAGGATTATCGTAAAAGCTTTCTTGACGAAATGCTTTAACTTATCCCACAAAAGCATCGTAAGGCTCTTTAACTGCGGCATACGGTAAGCGGGAAGCTCCATAATGAACGGAGGCACTTCGCCGCGCATCGTGGTGGAACGCATTATCAGTACGGCGCATATCGCGGTGGCAATACCCAGTACGTACATCCCGTAAGTTATGAGGTCCGCGTTTCCGAGTCCCGTTATCTGCACCACGCCGCCCGCTATCGCGGTCAGTATGGGAAGTTTGGCTCCGCAGCTGAAAAACGGTATGACCCTGATCGTTGCCACCCTTTCGTTCTCGTCGGCAAGCGTTCTGGTATTGACCATAGCGGGAACGGAACAGCCGAAGCCCATGATCATAGGCATAAACGCCCTGCCGGAAAGCCCGAACCTGCGGAATATCCTGTCCAGAATGAACGCGACGCGCGCCATGTAACCCGAATCCTCGAGTATCGAGAAGAACAGGAACAACAACAGGATCTGAGGAAGAAACGACAGTACCGCGAACAGTCCTCCGAACATACCGTCTACCACAAGTCCGGTCGCCCACTCCGCGACGCCGCCCGCAGCCATTGCATCGCCTATCGCGGAAGATATCGAGGAAGTGGCAAGATCCAATAGATTAAACAAAATCACGCCTATAGAGTTTATCCCGCCGTCGCCGAATACGCCTTCGAACGCCGTTCCCTCGCCCGATACCCAGCCTTCGGGAAGCGCCGCTCCGAGGTAAAGGAAGTTTTCCGAAAACGTAAGATGGAACACGGCAAACAGAATGACGAGGAAAATGGGTATACCCCATATTTTGTGAGTCAGGACCTTGTCCGCCTTGTCCGAGCGGGTCAGCTTCTCCCGCGCCGATTTTTTGTTTCGGGTAAGCGCCGAAGAATAATTTTTGGAAATGTATTTGTATCTGGAATCCGCAACAATCGCTTCGAAGTCGGAGCCGAACGTCTCGTCTTTGAAAGTCTTTTTGAACTCCTCGACCGTTTTTGCCGCTTGCGGATGCGCCTTGACTTCGAGTTCGTCCATTTCCGCAAGCTTTATGGCATGGAACAACGCGTTGTCTACTCCCGCGCCTTCGAGGGCGATTTTACAGTCGCCGATAAGGTGCGTAAGGCTCCCGCCTTCGAGCACCGTTTCACCCTTTCTCGGCTTTGACGAACACTCGAACGCCCTGCGCATCAATTCTTCTATTCCTTTATTTTTGAGTGCCGAAATCTTGACTACAGGTAGCCCGATATTGCTTTCCAGTTTAGCCGCGTCAATCTTATCGCCCGCCTTCTCCACCTCGTCTATCATGTTAAGAGCGATGATCACGGGAACGTCTATCTCCATAAGTTGAGTGGTCAGATAGAGGTTTCTTTCAAGGTTTGTGGCGTCTACGATATTGATGACGCAATCGGGTTTTTCGTCAAGTATGTAGTTACGGGAAATGACTTCCTCCGGAGTGTACGGAGATAGCGAATATATTCCCGGAAGGTCCACGATCGCTATAGGTTCGGACAGTTTTTTGTAAACGCCTTCCCTCTTGTCAACCGTAACCCCGGGCCAGTTTCCCACGTGCGCCGTGGAACCGGTCAGACTGTTGAACAACGTCGTTTTACCGCTGTTCGGATTTCCCGCAAGGGCGAATTTTTTCATTTTGCCACCTCCGCTTCTACCAGTTCCGCCTCGCTTTTACGCAAAGTCAACTCGTAATGTCTGATTGTAACCTCCAACGGGTCGCCTAACGGCGCGCGCTTCCTGAGGTATACTTCCGCCCCGGGCGTTACGCCCATATCGAAAAGTCTTCTGCGTATTCTGCCGTCGCCGCCGACGCGTTTTATAACGCCCGACTCGCCTATTACAAACTCGCTGAGTTTCTTTTCCATTTGAGTCCTCCTCTATATTACTAAAATTTTTGTTGCCAGCTCCCTGTCCAGCGCAAGCCTCGAGTCCTTGACCGAAACTATCACGCTGCCGCCGCCCTCGGACAACACTATCAGCTCGGAATCTATCGTGATCCCGAGATTTTCCAAGTGCTTTTTCGTCTTTTCTTCGGCTAATACCTTAATTACTTTGAGCTTTTTCCCCTGCGGGGCAAATACTATCGGCATCGCAATCCTCGTTTTATCATATTACGTCCGGCGACATAATATGAAATTTATTTCACATTTGTCTGCATTATATCAGACGCAAATCCCTCTGTCAAGCAAAATGTGAAATTAATTTCAGATTTTTGGTTTGCATTTTTCCGCTGAAAGTATTATAATGAATCGTAATTAAGGAGCGATTATGGCTAAAACCGTCCGCGAACCTCAACAAGAGCGTTCCATAGAGAAAAAAAACAGAATAATATCGGCGGGATACGAATTGTTTTCCGAACTCGGGTATTACAATACCAATACTGCCATGATAGCCAAGCGCGCGGGCGTGTCCACAGGCATAGTTTACGGTTATTTCCGTGATAAAAAAGACATTCTCCGCGAAGTTACCGCGCTGTATATGCAACGCATCACAAAACCCGTTTTCGATATGTTCGAAAATCTTCCCACACCCTTTCAGCCCAGAAAATTCGTAACTGACATCGTCGAGTTGGTGCTCGAAGCGCACAAGAAAAACGCCAAGATACACGAGGCGCTTCACGCCCTGACGCATACCGACGAGGAAATCAGCGCGCAGTTCATTCAGTTGGAGGACGAAATTACGCTTAAGATCGCCTCCCGCCTGACGGATATGGGTTTTCTGAAAAATGACGCCAACGAAAAGGTACACTTCGCAATGGACCTTCTGCAATCGTTCGCGCACGAATACGTATACGACCATCACGAATACATCGATTACGACGTCATGAAAAAATTGGTGATTCGCACGGTTACCGCGTTGGCGGGATTGAGTCATACAGATTCCGAATTCCGAAGCTGAGCTTTACGCGAGATTGACTTTGACAAATCTATAATATATAATTATATATCGGTATGAAAAACGACAAGGGAGCGGGAATACCGCAGTTTTTAAAATATCTGATCAAACCCGAGATACCCGACGAAGAGTTTGTAACTCCGGTCGGTTCGGACGAAGGCGCGCCTTTGGGCTGGCAGAGGGAGTTGCCGTTGAATCCCGCCCCGCTCGCGCGCAAAAAAGCGCTCAAAAACCTGATTGAGGAAAACAATTATTCCGCGCGGCGCATTGCCATAATACGAATGCGCAACGAACAACAGCGCAAAAAATACGAAGGTTCTCGCGATATACGCGATAAACTCGCAAAAAACGAACCTATTATCCGAGAACTGAAGCGCTCGGAGGCTTTGGCGAAAGAAGAGAACGCTTTAAACGCCGAATATTTCAAAGATAAAACGGAATTCGATTAACAGGATAATATATGAAAATTTCTCAAATAAAAAAAGAGTCGGGTATAATATGGTCGTTTGAGATTTTCCCTCCCAAACCCGCCTCGGATATTTCCGTAATGGAAAAAACGATAGCCGAACTTGCGGCGCTGAACCCCGATTTCATTTCGGTTACCTGCTCGGCAGGCGGCTCAGGAAACTCACGTACCGCTGAGATAGCGGGTATACTTAAAAACAAATACGGCGTCGAACCGCTGGCGCATCTGACTTGCATCAATTCGGACAAGGACGAGATTTCCCGAGAACTTAAAAAACTCGAGGCAATGGGTATAGAAAACGTACTGGCTCTTCGCGGCGACAGGATCCCCGGCGCCGAAAAAGGAGTGTTCTCTCACGCCGACGAACTGGTCAGATTCATACTCGACGAAAGCAACCGTTTCGATATTTCGGGAGCATGCTATCCCGAAACTCATCCCGAAAGCCCCTCTCCCGAAAAGGATATCGAATACCTCAAACAAAAGGTAGACGCGGGAGTAAAACGACTGGTAACGCAGCTCTTTTTCGACAACGAAGACTATTTCGATTTTGTCGAGCGCGCGCGGAAAGCGGGCATCGACGTACCCATACAGGCAGGCGTCATGCCGTTGGTAAAGAAAAGTAACGTCGACAGGATAATCAGTCTTTCGGGCGCCAAAATACCGAATAAGGTTTCCCGAATGATAGCAAAATATTACGACGACCCCGAATCCCTGATGCAGGCGGGAATAGCTTACGCCACCGAACAGGCGTTTGACCTTGCGGCGGGCGGAGCAGACGGAATACACGTTTACGTCATGAACAATCCGTTCGTCGCAAAGTCCGTTACGGCTAACGTATCCTCGATTATCGGAAAATGAAAATACCGCTGAACGAGACGTTGAGGTATGCGGGCTGGCGCGGACAAGAACCGGACGCGGAAACCTTATCGGCGCTGAACAGGATGTGCGATTCTGTTTTAAGTACCGCCGAGCCGCGGGGCGTTTGGGCAAAGTTTACGCTTTCGGACGGTAAACTTAAAGAAGCGGGTTATCCCCTTTCCGGCTTTGACATACTCCGTCATCTTTCGGGGTATGACGAGGTAATTCTGATGGCTGTAACGCTGGGACTTTCCATCGACAGGAAAAGTACCGCCCTTCAACGCAATTCGGCGCGCGACGCGTTGATTTTCGACGCCGCGGCTTCCGCGGCAGTAGAAGCGTTCGCGGACGAGTTTACCGAGAAAATCTCCGCCGAGATCGGTCGTCCGGTGGGGAGACGTTTTTCCCCGGGCTACGGAGATTTTCCGCTGGAAACCCAACGCGACCTCGCGGCATTGTTACAAACCGACAAACGTATCGGGCTGACGGTAAACCGCGAATACAACATGATACCTTTGAAATCGATAACCGCGCTTGCCCCGGTAGGTAAAAACTGCGGCAGAACTTCTTTGAACAAGTGCGCCGATTGTCCAAAAACCGACTGCGCGTTCAGAACGGAGAAAAAATGAACGTTTTAATCGAAAAACTGAATAAAGGCATACTTATTTTCGACGGAGCTTTCGGCACGGAACTGATGCGTCGGAAAATCCGGGCAGGCACCGTTCCCGAGCTTATCAATCTCACCGCCCCGGAAGTCGTGTACAGCGTACACCGCGACTATATCGCGGCTGGCGCGGACGTGATCAGCACCGACACATTCGGCGCAAACCGTTTTAAAGCTGGAGAAAAATCGGAGGAAATAATCGCCGCCGCCGTTTCGACGGCAAAAAAAGCGGCGGAAAAGCGCGCTTTGGTGGCGTTGGATCTCGGTCCCACGGGTCAGATGTCGGAGCCTATGGGGGATACTTCCTTCGATGAGTTTTACGAGTGTTATAAAGCGGCGGTAATCGCAGGAAAAGGCGCGGATCTGGTGTTGCTGGAAACGATGTCCGACCTGACCGAAACGCGCGCCGCTGCGCTCGCCGTAAAAGAAAACAGCGATTTGCCGTTGATAGTTTCCATGACTTTCGGCGAAAACATGCGCACGTTTACGGGTACGCCCGTCGACGCGTTCGTGTATTCCGTCCGATCTCTTGCCGACGTCATAGGCGTAAACTGTTCGCTCGGACCCAAACAACTTCTGCCCGTAGTCGAACGTATCCTTTCGTTAAGCGACAAACCCGTTATCGTTCAGGCTAACGCGGGTCTGCCGGACTCGAACGGAAACTATAACGTTTCTCCCGAAGAATTTGCCGAATACGCCGAAATCTTCCGTCAAAAAGGCGTTTCCGTCATAGGCGGCTGCTGCGGAACCACTCCCGAGCATATCGCGGCGATAAGATCCGTCATAGGCAGGGAAAACCTTTTTAAACCCGCCTCTCCCCCTCCCGCCGTTTCAAGCGCGACCAGGGTCGTTTATCTGGACGGCGTTACGGTGGTCGGCGAACGCATAAATCCCACGGGCAAAAAAGCGATGAAAGAAGCCTTGCGGTCGGGCGACATGCAATACGTTACCGACCGCGCCGTCGAACAGGAAGACGCAGGCGCGAAAATACTCGACGTCAACTGCGGTATTCCCGAGATCGACGAGGCGGAAACTCTGGTGAAACTCGTAAGACATCTGGAGTCGGTTACCGATCTCCCGTTACAACTCGATTCTTCCGATCCCGTCGCTCTGGAAAAGGCTCTCCGCCGCTACTCGGGCAGAGCCGTAGTCAATTCCGTAAACGGAGAACCGAGTTCGTTAAACAGGATTTTACCTCTCGTCAAAAAATACGGAAGTATGGTGATCGGGTTAACGATAGACGAAAACGGGATACCCAAAACCACAGAAAAGCGCATTGGCATCGCCGAAAAAATCATTACAGAAGCCGCAAAATACTCTATACCCGAAAGCGATATTATCATAGATTGTCTGACGCTCACCGCAGGCGCGGAACAGGATCAGGCGGTAAACACATTGGAAGCGATACGCCGTTTAAAGGCGACACACTCGGTCAAAACCGCGCTCGGTATCAGCAATATTTCCTTCGGTCTCCCCTACCGCCAGGCGATCAATTCGGGCTTTCTGACGGCGGCTCTATGGGCGGGGCTGGATCTAGCGATAATCAACCCCAATATCAGAGAGAACACCGAATGTATCGACGTTTTCAACGTGTTGACCGCGCGCGACGAGGGTGCGAAAACTTATACCGAAAAATATTCGGGGGTTTCTCCGACAAATGTCGACGTTCCTAAAAAAGCCGCCTCCTCGGCGGAAGCGGACGGCGATCTCTTTTATCTGATAAAGCGCGGACTGCCCGCCGAAAACGCAACGGACAAGTTGCTTGACGAGGGCTTAAGCGCCGAACACGTTATCGAAAAAATTCTGATCCCCGCTTTGAACGAAGTTGGCGCGGCATACGAAAAAGGCACCCTATTCCTGCCGCAGCTCATCGCTTCGGCGGACTCCGCAAAAAGCGCGTTCAAAGCCATAAAACGCAGAATGAAATCGGGTTCGGCGGTTTCGAAAGGAAAAGTCGTTATGGCAACCGTAAAAGGCGACGTACACGACATAGGAAAAAACATCGCCGTAACGGTACTTCAGAACTACGGTTACGACGTGATAGACCTCGGAAAGAACGTGCCCCCGGAAGATGTGGTCGACGCCGTTAAAAAGCACGGCGCAAAACTGGTCGGGTTGTCGGCTCTGATGACGACCACGGTAAAAAACATGGAAGAAACCATACGGCTTTTGAAACGCGAATGTCCCGAAGTAAAGATTATGGTGGGCGGCGCGGTACTGACAAAAGAGTATGCCGAAAAAATAGGCGCGGACTATTACTGTCCCGACGCGCAGTCGGACGTCAAGATAGCGTCAACAGTATACGGCGACAAGCCGTAAAAACAAAACACCGATATATCCGGGGATCGGCAAAACGCAGCCGTTCACAGGGGAAGCGCGGTGAGAATCCGCCGCAACAGCCATTACCGTAACGAATACCGGTTATTCGAAGTCGGATTACCTGCCTCGGAATAAAAGTCGTTCTCGGGCAAACGGAGAGCGCGGCGTTCAACGTCATAACTGTCGGAAACGACGTTTTTTCCGTTTGCAGAAATTATACAAACGGAGGTCCCTATGAAAAAAATTTATTCCCTTATCGCGGTACTGCTTTTAGCCGTATTGCTGTCGATATCCGTTGCGTGCACCGACGATCGAGAAAACATCTTCGGCGAAAACGACTCGATGCGTCTGGTCATAGCTTATGAGGACGAACCCGAAGAGATCACCTTGGGACTCGACGGACTGAGCCGCGATATTAGCCTTATCGAACTTCTGGACGCAAAAGAGATTACTTATACCGCTTCGGACGGATTCCTGTACTCTGTCAAAGATTTCGCGCCCGATTCAAAAAAAGGAGAATACATCTATATTTATACCAGCGTGGAAGCCGATTTCGACGTATCGGAATACGTTCAAAGCATAGAGTACGACTCCTTAACGCTGAAGTCGTCGGGATTCGGAGCCGACGAAATGCATATCGAAAACGGCTGTATAGTTTATATCGGCTCGATACAGTGGTGATGAACAAGGCTTTACGACGCACAACGCTTGCCGTAGTACAGATTGCCGTAGCTTCAGCTACGGTTTCCGCGGCAAAATTTGCCCTTATGGCTATACCTAACGTAGAGGCGGTGTCCCTGCTGTTAGCGGTCTACGGTTTTGTACTGGGTTGGAAAGGAATCGCTGCGGCGCTCGTGTTCTGCGCTTCGGAAACTCTGATATGGGGCGCGGGAACGTGGGTCGTTACTTACTTTATGTACTGGCCGTTTCTCGCGGGTGTTTTTGCCTTGCTCGGGAAAACGGTGAAGCCCTCCGCAATTATCGCTACCGTCGTCGCTTTTGTCATGACGTTATGGTTTTGCGTTTTGTCGTCGCTGGTGGACGTCGGTCTGACGTCGGGAAACTTCGAAAACTTCGGCGAGCGTTTTACGATCTACTTTTTGCGCGGCACCTGGTTTTACGTTGCGCAAATAGTGTGCAACCTCGTATTGTTCCCGCTGTTGTTCAAACCGCTGACGTCCTCCCTGAATCGTCTGATAAACAAAACTCCCCCTCTCACTCCTCCCGAAAACGGAAGCGGAAACGGGATTTAAAACTATTACCGGGAAAACGCCGTACTGTTTCGGTATTTATTTTCAAAGCCTTATTTGATTATTATTGGATATCGAGGATATAGATTTTTTCGATTCCGAATAAATATCCACCCGCCAAGCGGGTGGTTTTTCATTTTCGGGTATAACCCTAATCTTTACTGGCGGGGCACAAGTGCCCTTATATTGACCTGCCAGTCATGCATTTGTTACCTACTTACCCGTAAACGGGTCCCGTGGGTCAAATATACTTAAAAGGTATTTTTTTATATATTTTGCAATTTTGTTTTGATTATGTTAAAATCATTTTGAAATGAGTAAAATACTTATTTGCCCTGTTTAATAATAGTCTATGAAAAATAATGGAAGGAGTAATCGGGAAGTATGGAGGCTTAATGCGAATGGAACAAGGAAGAATTCTTGTGATTACAGGGGCGCCAGGAACAGGAAAAACTACAATATCTTCTATCATTGCAAAAGAATCTGACATGGAAAAGTCTGTGCATATGCATACAGATGATTTTTATCATTATCTTAGCAAAAATGCCATTGCCCCACATTTGCCACAATCTAATGCCCAAAACTTGGTAGTGATTGAGTCCTTTTTGGAAGCCGCAAAGCGTTTTGCCCGCGGTGGATATGATGTAATTGTAGATGGCATTATCGGCCCGTGGTTTCTGGCATCATGGCTAAATATTGTTCAAGAGGGATATGAAGTACACTACATTATTTTAAGAACTAACAAAGAGGAGACAATGAAACGGGCGATTGAACGCTCAAAATTAGATAGAGATACAAATATCGAATTAGTACAAACGATGTGGGAACAATTTTGCAATCTTGGAATATACGAGAAAAATGTCGTAGATACTACTAATTTTTCGATTAGCGATACCGTTCTTGTAGTAAAAGAAAAAATTACAAATAAAGCCTGTCTGTTACATAAATAAATTCGGTAACATATGAAAGTGAATTGTCAAGTTAAGTGCAACACTTTTGCAATTCTTGTTCAAACAAGTCAGCCGGTGTTTTGTAGTTTAGCACTTTCTTGGGTCTGTTATTTATTTTCGCTACGTTTTGTGCAAGCGTCTTTGCGCTCACTCTTGCGAGATTTCTGCCCTTAGGGTAGAAATCTCGCAAGAGTCCGTTCAGGTTTTCGTTCGTCCCCTTTTGCCATGCGCAGTACGGATCCGCAAATTATACGTTCGTTTTCAGTTCGTCCTCTATCTCCTGCCATTTCGCAAACTCCGAGCCGTTGTCCGTAGTTATCGTTTTTACCGCTCCCTCAGGGTATCCTTGCAATGCCTTTATCGTCGCGTTTTTCACTACTTGCGCCGTTCTGTTCTCTACCTTGATTGCTATGTAGTATCTCGTTTTGCGTTCTGCCAATGTTACAAAACAAGCTTTTGATTTCCCCAGCCCGGATACCACCGTGTCTATTTCCCAATGCACAAATTCTTTTCTCTTGTATACGCTCTTATCCCTCTTTCGTATGGATTTGCCCTTATTCAGAAGTTTTCCGCGCGTTACTTTTCCGTTCATGCTTTTGCCTTTTCGTCTCAGCACTTTTGCGTTTCCGTTTGCCAAATATCCTTGATATATCCAACGATATATCGTCTTGAATGACGGCATCCTGATTTCGCACGGAGTACACGATATCTGCTCCGGAGACCATGTCGAGCGCAGCTTCTCGTTTATGTATTCGAGTGTCTCTTTATCCCAGAACATACCCCTGTGACAATACGACTTCCGCAAATTGCTCTTCTTTTGCGCCGTATGCGGATAATATGCCGGCTTGTCTATGCCAAGCACACGCCATGGTGCCAAACGGTTAAAATATCGGAATTTATTATCGTTTTGCCTATAAATTTTCTTGACAGGATTAGTTCCATATAGTATTATATATTCGTACTATATAGTATAAATAATTCCAGGAGACACTGTTATGAAAGAAATCAAGATCGCACAGGCACCCGTTTTCACTTCCCCTAATCCCATGACTTTTATCTGCTCCAAGAAGGCGGACGGGAAAACGAACATGGCAACGCTCGCTTTTTGGACGTATGCTTCCACCAACCCTGGGAAAGTCGTGTTTTCACTGAACAAGGGCGCTTACACTTTGGAACTTCTTGCAAAAAATAAAGAAGTAGTTATTGCGGTTCCCGGCGTTTCGCTTACGGGCGCACTCATCGCCTGCGGTACCTCTTCGGGAAGGGCTACCGATAAGGTTGAAAAATTCGGCATTGCCATGCAGAAACTCGCCGGCACGGAAATCGAAATTCCCGAAGCAACCCGCCTTGCCATTGTAGCAAGCGTCTGTGAGACCGTGGATGCGGACGACCATGTTCTGCATATCTGCAACGTAAAGAATGTATATGCGGACGAAAGCGTCGATGCGGTATTCGGCTGGAAGGGCTACGGGGAATTTGCCGCCGCGCAGAAAAAATAAATTATGGTATTCCCCATCAAAGATAAGATCAAAAATCTGAATATCGTTATCGGCTGCCCGATTGGTTGTCGATATTGCTACGCGCGTAACAACTGCCGCCGCTTTCACATCACGGACGACTTTTTCAAACCGCAGTTTTTTGAAAACAAACTTCGTTTATTCGATACAAAGGAGCCGAAAGTTTTTCTGCTCACGGGCATGAGCGACCTTGCATATTGGCAGTTCGACTGGACGGAAAAAGTATTTGAAAAGGCGGCGCAGACGCCGCACAATCAATACCTTTTTCTGACAAAGCGCCCCGAACGGCTGAATATACAGACCGATCTTGATAATCTCTGGTTCGGCGTGACCGTCACCTGTGCAGCGGAAAGAAAGCGCATAGAAATTTTAAGGCGAAATGTAAAAGCAAAGCATTATCATGTCACGTTTGAGCCGCTCTCCGACGGCGTGGGAGAGGTCGATTTTTCGGGCATCGGTTGGACGGTCATCGGCACGGAAACGGGAAACTGCAAGGGAAAGATTCCTACAAAAAAGGAATGGGCGGACAAATTATGTATGCAGGCAAAGGCGCGGGGCGTCCCCGTCTTTATGAAAGCGGCTCTGGAAGGCGTCGTGCCGACCGATGAGATGATACAGGAATTTCCAAAGGAGTTCGGGATATGAAGCAAAGACAAGGCGGATTTTTGATTTCCAAAATAAAACAGATCGGCGGGCGCAGGTTCGATAAGATATTGCAAGAAAAAAATATCGACGCTTTCAACGGCGCGCAGGGAAAAATTTTGTATGTACTCTGGCAGGGAGGGAAAATGACGGCGACGGAGATTTCTAAAAAGAGCGGCCTTGCCAAGACTACGCTCACCGCCATGCTCGCAAGAATGCAGGAACAGGGACTTATCCGGACGGAAGAGAACGCGAACGACAGGCGCAGCGCACTTGTATGCCTGACTGAAAAAGCCGCCGCACTCAAAGATGAATACGACGGTGTGACAAAAGAGATCGAAGAAATTTATTATAAAGGCTTTTCGGACGAGGAGATCGAACAATTTGAAAGCTATCTGAAACGCATCCTCAACAATCTTGGAGGCTGATATGGACGAAGTAAAGATACGCGATATACGGGTAAAAACCGTACTCACAAAATCGAACCTGCCCATAGCCGGTTACTCGGTAAATCCCTATGTAGGCTGCACGCACGCCTGCAAGTATTGCTATGCCTGTTTCATGAAACGTTTTACGGGGCATGACGAGCCGTGGGGAACCTTTCTCGACGTCAAGCATTGGGAGCCGATCAAAAACCCGCAGAGGTACGACGGGCAGACGATGATCGTAGGCTCGGTCACGGACGCTTATAATCCGCAGGAGGAAACGTTCCGCCGGACGCACGCCTTTTTAGAGCAGATGCAGGGCAGCAGAATAAACCTTATTATCACCACCAAGTCAGATCTTGTGCTGCGCGACC
>CALVUD010000003.1 GCA_944363505.1 uncultured Clostridia bacterium
GTTAGAGAAATCATCTTTTTCATCGTAAACTATATTAATACATCGCATAATCCACCACAATAATATTAAGTTAATGTGGTTATATTCTAACAAATCCTGATAGACTTTTCAATAGAATAAATAAACAAAAGGAGAAATCTTATGATAAATAAGTTTATAGAAAATTTGAAATCCACAAAAAACCTTTCACCTAAAACCCTTGAAGCCTACTCTATTGACATGAAAACTTTTATGCATGTTGAAAAGAACTTGCTTGATCCGGACATTCGGGCTTATGTATTGCATTTGCAATCGCTGGGATTGAAAGATTCATCCGTTAAACGCAAAATCGTTACTCTCCGTATATTTTACGACTACTTGCATAATGAAAAAATCATTTCGTACTCCCCCTTTTTTAATCTGAAATTCAAATTCAGACAAGAGCGCAAACTTCCCAGAACCCTATCAATCAGCGAAGTAAGGCGCTTGCTCAATTGTTTTACTTGCGAATCTGAAAAGAGGACTGATTTTAGTCACAGACAATTTGTCAGAGATTGCGCTTTGATCGACTTGTTGATTTCTACCGGCATCAGAGTTGCCGAAGCTGCCACAATCAAGTTTGACGATATCATTACTTACGAACATGCATTATTAATTCACGGTAAAGGCAGAAAACAACGTATTATTTACATATCGTCCGGCGAAACGTGGCAAAGACTTTTGACACAATTCAAAATGCAGAAAAAACTTTCTTCAACATCATTTTTATTTACAAACCGTAACGATAAACCTTTGACCTCGCACAGCATCGAAAAAATCTACAGAAAATACGCTAACGTTGCAAAAATCAATCCCGTTTCCACACCGCATTATCTGCGTCATACCTTTGCAACTAATTTGTTGGCAAACGGTGCGGATCTGCGTTCTGTACAAGAACTGTTAGGACATGCAAGTATTGCAACCACTCAGATATATACGGAAGTAAGTTCCCAACGCAAAAAACAAGTATTGAGAAAATATAATTACAGGAATAAACTTTAAATAGTATATGATATAAAAAATAACGGTTGAGCGGAAGTAAAATCCGTTCTACCGTTAAATAATAGATTGCTTTATTATTATACTTGTGTTTAAATTATACTTTAGAACAACAATCTGACAATCTGTTATCTTTCCTGAAACTAGTGTAGCGAGGATTTCCCTCAGCCCTATAAACTTGCAAATCGGATAAGTCAAAGATCGTTGCCCACACGGTATCAAAGTTCAGTTCCTTAGCGTATTGACACATAAAGCCGCACTTCCCGCTCAAGATAGCTTTTGCAGTTTCTATCGGCTTCTCTTTCAATCTCAAAAGAGCGTTTTCCGCCGTCTGATACCTGTCTCTTGAAAAGAAAGGGTTTTCTTCTCCCGCTTTATGTTTTTCCATCTCAGGAGAAAGCAAACTGTTTACGGTAATGATGAACTGATTTCCATAATCGTTTGTTTGCGGAATACGAACGTGTTTTTCAAAGGGATTGCATTCCACGACGACCATTCTTCCCGTCTTATCTGCAATCAGTATGTTACAGTTGGACGAAACAGGCAATCTTTGAATCGCAATAATCCCCTCATCTACCGTTCTGCACTTTTCCAAAAGATAGCGCACCAAAAACACGGAGTTCAGCCCCGGCTTGATTTCACAAAGTTTCGGAACGGCAAAAGTCATAGCCGCAACAAGCCCGTGCTCATTCATCCCCTCCTCTCCGTTCGTAAACGACGAAGTATTTAAGAGAAATTTATAGCCGTCCTTTGGCTGATACAAAATACTTTTACTGATCTTTTTCAAAAAAGGCGGTAAATCGTTCGTCCTTGCATAGTATGTTCTCCCTTCGCAAGTAAAAGCAAAAGCCGTACAGCCGCGCACTTCCGCACACCTGTTTTCATCTATATCAAGACAACACCCCATGCACATCATCCAAGCCAAAAATTTATCGTTAGGATAACCGATCACATCGGTGATAGCCTTCACTTCCTCATATGCTTCGGGGAAATACTCTTTCAGATGTTTTCCGCTTTCTATTCCGTAGTTCAACTGAAAATCATCCAATACAATTGGAAACTCGGCATTACAATGTTTGAATATATTTCCTATTTTTGTTCCTATCTCAACGGGCGTACCCTTTAATCTCCAATGATACATTTATCTCCCCTTTCTTTCTTTAGTCCTAACAGGCAACCATAGCTCACAAACGTAATCTTCGCTTGTCGGATCACCGTCAAAATATCTTTCAATATCGGGAGCGTTTGCCCATTCGTAGCCGGAATTCGGCAGCCATTCGCCGTAAAGCCTTCTCGTCATATCCTGCACTGAAAACGGAATTTTGCCTCTGCACTCGAAAACTGCGTAAGTACAATCGGGTACCGTGACTTCTTCCATGCCCTCAGGCGCTTCCTTTTCATATGCCGTGGCAATGTAATAATCGAGCGCGGCGCTGTCTATATCCGGAACAACGCAAATTCCGAGTACCCCGTCTACCCGACCGTTGTCATGCTTTTCAGACAGATTTATAGACATCAGTTTTGCAAAATTACCGTTTGCAAAATGCTCGCTCCAGAACTTAGGAATTTCCTTGAACTGTTCAAAGTTTTTCATCCTCATTGTAGGTAATTTATACCCCACGAGACGAAAAGCCTTTTGCTCTACTATACGGTATTTCATAACGGTTGCCCCTTTGATGCAAAGTTGAAATTGCATGGGAGGATAGGCTTTCAGTTGCAAACCTTTTTCCGTCCGAATTCTGCTCGGCGCGATGCCATGCAGCCTCTGAAACGCACGATTGAACGCTGTAGGAGAATCGTAGCCGTATTTCAGTGCAATATCCCCCACCGTTTCATCGGTATTCTGCAAATCAAATGCGGCTCTGTCCAGTCGCCTGTTGCGGATATATTCGGAAATCGGAACTCCGGACATTGCGGTAAAAATTTTTTGAAAGTGATATGCCGCATATAAAGTAATTTTTGAAATTTCGTTGTGGTCGATCACACCGTCCAGATGGGTTTCTATGTAGGCAAGCGCGGCATTAAATCTTTCAATAGTATCCATTTTCTTTCACCTCGCCTATATTATATCAAAATATAAATTTGCACACCGCTCTTTTGAGTACTTGTTTTTGATAGCTTTTTAAGTTTGCACATAAAAACGCCCGAAAAGATGATCTCTCCGAGCGTCGTTTATTTGATTTTCCTCTTGCAAATTTTTAATTTATTGATGATTTCATGCACGTCTGCAAAGAAACGCGATAGGTGCCAACCGTCCGCTACGGCATGATGAATGTTCATAGACAAAGGCAAAAAGGTTTTTCCGTTTTCTGTTTCGTATTTACCCCAAGTGACAACCGGAGCAAGATATTTTCCCTCATCAAAAACATGTATGTCAAAATTCCTGTACTTTACCCACGGCAGACAAGATACGTCGAAAGTGTTTTCGGGATGTTCAGTCAGATCGAACGCGCGTAAATCTTTGTATCGCTCTCTATCCGCAAGAAAACGGGCATGAAATTCAAACAGATCGTCCGAATATTCCGTGACGAGTTTTACAAACTGTTCATCGTCTTTGTGAAAGTCTGCATAGTACGGCGAAATGAAGTCCCAACGAATTAGTTTCCCATCTTTGTCCCAGCCGTATTTGAACTCTTCTCTCTGATTGATCGCTTTTGACACCACCCACATCATTGCGGGATAGAATTTTAAGCCGTGTGCATGCACATATTCTATGAGTGCAGTAACATCTATATCGACCGTCATACTCATGACATTGCGCAAGGTTTCGATATAGAATCGGAAAAGTTTTCCCCTTTTCCAAGTTTCCAAGTTTACAATTTCGTATTTCATTTTTAACCTCCTAAAATTTTTATAATTCAGGAGGCAATATCAATCCCCATTTTCATAATTATCTCCTTAATAAGCAATTATTTTATATTCGGTTTTCTTTTGATAGATAACATTTTTATAAAGTCGTCAAATAATGAAGTGTCATTCGGCTCAAACATTATCCATTTCCCGTCACGATACGTTTGTGATTCGTCATAAACTTTTAGCGTTTCCTTTGAATAACTATCTCTGCTTGCCTCAAATTTAGTCCTCTCATCTTGCCCGAATACCACCATAAAACCGATACAGTTTTCTCTTGCATAGAGAGCGCACAGCGTTTTCCCGCCCCGACGGTATTTATATTCATACTTCCACATCTTACCGCCGCTGTTCCATAAACGCTCAGTATCATATTTTGTCTCGATCAACCCCGTCAATGCTATCCAGACATCATACAGTGGCTTACCGACTAACTTTACGAGTTCTTCCGCGCTCGGATTATAATCAAGCATAACCATTTCTCTCTGTTGTTTTTGCTGAATTATACCATAATAAACATGACAACAGCAAGTCATCTTATAAAAAAACTCCCGGCAAAATTGTCGAGAGTTTTTCACTTTATTTCTTCGCTACACTTGTTTAAGCCTTTACATTGTAAACAAACCAAACAATCATAGGCTATCCTCGTTTTTGCAGCGTTTTTCCATTACTTCATATTCCAAACTTGCGTAGTTCACATTATTTTTAGTTTTTTAAGCATTACTAGCTCTTCGCCATTGTTTTGTACAACATCAAAACCTGCTTTCTCATACATCTTTACGGCATAGTTTTCTTTTTGAACAGACAGTGAAACGGAAAGGAATCCCTCGACTTTCAGAACAGTAAGCATATCGTTCAACAGACGTGTCCCTATCCCTTTTCCTCTGCTCTCTTTTGCAACAGCAATGGCAAGCGACGGTGTATTGTCATCTATATGTGCAAAGTCGTTTACTATCCTCGTCCATACCGCGCCGACAATTTTGTTATCAGTTTCGGCAACAAGACAAATATCTCCATTTTCACTCCCGAAATTCTGATAATAAACCTTCAGTTCGGGCAGTTCTACTATGCTTTTTGGAGGCATTTTTACACCTTGCGGAACGTAGATTGCCAAATAAGTAAACTCTTTCAGCAAAGATGCTTCGCTTATATCTAATTTTCTAATTACAAAATTACTCATCTTTTCGCTTCCCGACATACAACAGATGATCGCTGTATGCGTAATACTGCGGATTCTCGCACACGCGCAGGGAAATTTCCAAATATGTTTTGCGTACTTCTTCATCGGAGTTTTCGATTTTTGTCAGGCGCGGTCCCGTCAGTCCTTCCTGCCCCAGTAAAGAAAGTTTTTCAAAACCGAGTTCGTCAAAAAACGGCAATACTTCCACACTGTTGATAAATGTCGCCTGCGTAAAAGCCATACCGCTCCAAGATTCGTCCCTCTCCATACGGTCAAACAGATCCATTGCGGGTTCGTATATCAACTGTTCAGGAGCTGTATCGAGATAATAGTTCAGTCCCGCTGTAAGCGTAATAAACGACGCAAACAAAATACCGTCTTTTGCGAGGTGCTTTTTCGCTTCCAAAACGCATTTCTTTCTGTCCTCAACATCTGACAAATGATACAGCGGTCCCATAATAAGAACATTATCGAAAGTTGAAAGATCAAGACCTGACAAATCTCTGGCGTCACAGACATGTGCCTTAGCCTGCACTCCGAATTCCTTAAACTTTTGTTTTGCAAGTTTTATATTGCTCTCACTTAAATCTACGAGCGTTACGTCATATCCCTGCTGTGCAAGCCATACGCTATATCTACCGGGACCGCCGCCGATATCCAAAACTGTTTTCCCACGCAGATATTTTTTAAGATAGTGTTTCGTGATCTCAAACTCGAAATGAAAACCTTCCAGCCGTTCCCATTCCAACTGTGCGTTTTTATTATAGTTTTCCCTCACGATCTCGACATCAGTATTATTGTCTTTTTTCAGCATACACTTTTCTATTATTTTTTTAATCGCTATTTTCATTGTTTTGACATTTTAATCTTTCAATCATTTTTTTCAAATTTGCCTTATTCTGTTCATCGGATATCGTGGGATCTTTGGTAAATCGTTCGCAAGGTAGACAATCACAATTCCCGCAATTTCTCTGTCCTTTCTTATTCACGCAACAGTCATACACCATGCATACATCGCCACCCGTATATTGTAGCCAATACACTTTTCCTTTTATTTTGCGACAACCCTCACATGCCTTGGGAAACAGTCCGCATTCAGCGCATACCGCTCCGCAAGGAGAAGGTTCTACAAATTCATCTTTCCAAAGCCACCAAGGGCATTTTGAAAGATCGGGATTTTCTGAATTTACGAAATATTCGACGGCGCGATATAAATACAATTGACACCGATCGATGAGTTCTCCGCGTAAAGCACACTCCTCTTTATAAAGTTGCTCTGCTGTTTTTCCCTTCAATGATTCTATGGTTCTATATCCCATTTCAATGAGGTCTTTTTCTGTCGTTTTCCCAACGTTAGGTATTTTACGAAGTTCACTCATATTCTTCTCCTATCAGAACCACTTACTTTTCTCATCTCTGAAAATAGGTTTACTTCCTTCTTGATAAGGATTATAGTTATTGATATTGCAACCATATTCTTTCAGAAAGCAGATTTTACCGTTTTCCCATTTGATCAAAGAAAGTCCGTCAAACTCCTCTTTTCTTCCGTCTTTCATTTCGTTGCAGAAATACCACTCTACAATCGTCTGTTCGTCCTTGTGAAAAAACTGTTTGATCTCCCACGTCTTAACCCTACCACGTGTATTCCATTCTTCAAACCAATGTCGAATGGCGTTTAATCCAATATATTCAGGTCCCCAACTTTCAACATAAATTGCGTCTCTACAAAATAATTCTTCTATTCCTTGGCTATTTTGATTTAACCACATTTCGAACCATTTTTGCACCTTTAATTCTTTTTCTTCATTTTTACGAGTCATTTTAAACCTCTTTATCAGTCAGTTTATTTTACCATATCTGATAAAAGAAAGCAATGGCACATTTTCTGCATATTTGCGTGTAATTGTAAGCTTGTCAAACATTTGTTACACTTTGCTTAGAAAAAAAGGAAGCCAGATATTCGTTAGGCGAAAGCCAATTCAGCGGGCGCATCGGGAAGTTGTTGTACTCGTTCATATATCTCTTTAATTGCTTGTTGTAGTCCTCCAAACTGTAGAATTTTCTGCCGGCATAGAACCGCTCTCCGTCTTTTCTGTGACTGCGTTCCACCTTGCCGTTGTGTCTCGGCGTATACGGTCTGATCTGCTTGTGCCGTATTCCCATCTGTCGCAATGCCGTTTGGAATAACGTCGGTTGCAGTTCCTCTCCTTTAGTGTATCTCGAACTGAACGTCTTGGTAAACTCCTGTCCGTTATCCGTCTGTATGCATTCGATCTTAAATCCGAAATACCGTGCCGCATTCCTTGCGAATATCGATGCGGAATAACTGCTGTTGTCGCTGAAGCCCTCTAAATACCGCTTCCTGCTGTATTCGTCGATTGCCGTAAATTGGTACAGCCGTGTTCCTTTTCCCATTGCTTGCGTGCATGCTTGCGGCATATTTCACATCTATTTGTATTCTTTCTCCGGGATATGTCATTTGCGTATACGGTTTCGGTATGTATTTAGGTTTCTTTTTACTCCTTTCGGCAAAATATCCTTCTCTTTGCATTACCCTGTAAAGAGAAGAAAGTGATCGCGCATATCCTCGTCGCTTTAACTTTACCCACAGTACCACGAGACCTTCCGACGGATTGCGACGCAGGTAATTCCCGATCAGCTTCAGCTCCGTCTCCGTGTGCATATTCGGACGACCGTGCGGTCTGCGCGACTGTTCTTCCAAAGAATGTATACTCCCGTCGTATCGCCTGCGCCAGAAATAGATCCATTGCCGTGTACGCTTGTAGCGCGTGGCGGCACGGGTAACACCGTGCTTGAAGGAATATTCGATTACCGCTTGCTTGAATCTGAGATCCTGTGTTATACTTGCCATGGTAAGTTGCGCTCCTTTTGTTTTTTTGCGCAATTAAATAATAAACTAAATCGAGCAAAACTCACCACCTTTTTTGCAATTCCGCGCCTCCCCCTAGGGGGAGGTTTTCTGTTTGGTTTTCGGCTACCTTTCCTTTCTCTCCTTCTTGTTCCGGATATGCGACTGTGTAACAAATGTATTGTAAACCTACAACGTTTTCTGCATATTTGCGTGTAATAATCGGATGAAACACTAAATTACACTTGATTTCTAAATATTCACCCGCTCAGCATTCGGAAACTTTTTTAAAAATTTATCTACCTCATCTGATTTTACGACTTTTACACAAATTAACTTTGATATTGCTCTTGAACATGCCACATATATGAGTTTCCTCGAATTAATTTCAATCTTGTTTGCTGGATCAATATCAGACAGATACAGCGATGAAAAATCATATTCTTTCCAAAAACATTCATCCATAACAACTATAACGTTTTCTATACTGGAACCTTTTGTTTTATGCATAGTAATATATTCTGTTTCTTCATTTAAGTAATTTGAATAATTCAACGCTTCTTCGAACTTTAATTCTTTAGAAAACAAGCTTTTTATAAAGCATTCTTCTTTGTATTCAATTTCTAACTCATCAAAAACTTCCTTCGATTCAATCTGCATTTTATCTTTGATTCTACTGAATGTATTATACCCTGTGCGATATAAATCCCGAAATTTTCTATACTTATCCTCTTGTTCATTGCGTTGGACTCTTGCTTTTTCAGATTCAACCTTACTAATAGTGCCATCTGACAATTTTATTAATTTTTTTTCATTTGCCGACAAAATAGCTTCCCACATGGAAATATTTTTATCTGAAACTATTTTTGTCATTATGTCGTTGATTTCTTTTTTATCTGATAATTTTTTAATAACAAATCCACTAGTTTTAATTGACTTTATAAGAGAATTATAATTTCCCTTCAAATAATTATGGCAAATATCGCAAAATTCTAACACTTGAATTGAGGATAAATATTTTTCCATTCTATCACTGACATCATAATATCTATCGCTAAATATCTTATATAAATTTAGAAATTCATTCTTTTCCGCAATAGCTTTATTTGTAAGCATTAAAATTTTTGAGGTTACGCAATATTTTTTTGCTTCACAAATTAGTTTATCAATTAATATTTGGTAAGTCCTTTTTTCTTCATCAGAACTTCTCCCTGAAGGTTTTTGATCATATACAGCATAGATGCCTTTTACAATTCCGTGACGGGATTCTTCACTTTCCTTTTCTCCCTTTTGATTTACTTTTAAGGCAACATTCTGTTCTAATCCGTCTAATCGCAGAGGATTAATAAAATCCACAATTTCATACGCACATCGATAATTATCAGGTTTAAAAATCGAAACCAAAGGGGTGCCAATGTAGTCATCCACATTCCCGACACCATCGCTGTAGATTGATTGCATGCTATCTCCAAATAAACCTATTGTTAATGCACTATTATTTGCCATTTCTATAAAATCACAAACTATTTCTGCATTTGTGTCTTGATACTCATCTATAAATATATAATCATATCTACTTGCTATTATTTTTGACAGTAGCGGATAACATTCAATTAGCTCATGAAAAATTTTCAACAACCCATCGTGTCCAAATGTTAAATCTTTTAGACTATCAAACTTTGTCTCGTTGTATTTGATTTTCGCGTAACTTTTTGACGCAATTTCTTCATCTATCTTTTTGTTTATCAATGTAACTCCCTTGTTAAGAACATCATCAAATTCTTTGGGGGTTTTATCATATTCTCTTTTTCCTTTTACCTTTTCTACTGTCTCATGAAATAAACGATAATACATATCGGCATATTTTTCATATATGCTTTTATATCTATCATATTCCATTCTCTTATAGTCATCATTCGACATATCTTCTGTTCTTGCAACAGAAGTTTTTAAGGGAAGATAAAACAATTTTCCTATAACGTTATAAATGTTTTTCTTATAGTCTTTTATCAAACTGCTCAAAAATGAATGAATAGTAGAGACAGGAAAAGCATTACCTGTTCTACTTAATATCTCACCAACCGCAACATTCGTATGCGTAATACACATCACTTTAGCTTTAGGATTCGTTCGATTAATGAATAGCAACAAATTTTTGAGCAACTCTGTTTTACCGCTACCCGCTCCGCCTTGAAGTACAAAACTTTTCTTTTCTTCAATACATTTTTTACATTGATCAATCGGTTCTATTACTTTTTCTGCAGCCATGATAGTCCCTCCTTTATATATTTGGGAACTGCCCATTCGACATCATCTTCCGTATATGCAATGTACAGTAATGACGATGCAAAATCCGACTTTTTATCTATTATTTTTTGAGTTAAATCATATATATCGGTATTTTCATCTAGTTCATCCTCATTTTTTATTCCCAACAAATTTTCCTTCTTGTGTTTTAATTGTGCCAAATTAACATTGATAAATGCATCTTCGAAACTTCTTGGATAATATCCCTCTTCTTCATATTGATAAAAAACATTTACAAAATCTGATATACTTGTATTTGCGTGATTTATGATATTATTTATCCATGCTGAACAGACGCTGCAACCGGGATTAAATTGGGGCGCATCATAGTAATACTTAATAGTTTCATTAGATGTAAAGCAAAGATTGGGATCTGTTACAGCACACGCTGGATAAGTAGTTTTTTTACCATCTTTTCTATACACTGTATCTATATCTGTAATTATCAGTGTCGGTATATGAAGAAAATCGATAAAATACCTGAACGCTTTCGCATTGGCTCCTGCTTGAACAACTGTTATATTTTGTGCTGATAGCGGAATATACTGAGATTTATATGTCTTGTCGTTTTTCTCTTTTTCTTCTTCTTTTTTATTTTCCTCACCATCATATTGTTTGATAAAATAATCTAACAATATTCCTTCTGAGATACCTTCTATAAATATCGCTTTATCCGCAAAAAACAATTCTGAAGACCGAACACTTAAATATTGTTTCAAGAAAGAAAACTCTTTTTGTTCGTCTTTATATTTTTTATTTAATTCCTTATGGAAATTTTTAATTTTGATATTATCGCCATTCTCACTATTCTTTAAAGCCATATATCTGATATTTTCAAAACTATGTTTAGACACCATGTGCGGAGAATGCGTAGATATTATAGTTTGCAAATTGGGTACGTCATTTAATATTTTCTCAATTTTTCTTGCAAAAATATATTGTATTTGCGGATGAGTATGTGCTTCCGGCTCCTCTATTAATAATAGTTTTATATCTTTATTGTTATTTTTGAAAGACGCTTTTTTAATTTCTATAGTTAAAAGCAAAAACAAAATATTCATATGCCCCAAGCCGTTAAGATGCTCTGGCAAGCGTTTAGCCAGATCTCCATATACAACTTCTGAGGAATCATTGATTATTTCTTTTGCCTTCAAATTAGAGACAACTTTTAGATCTGTCATATTTAGAAATTCTTTCGCATTTTTAAGAAAATTTGCAAAAAAATCTTGATAACTATTATCCAACTGCCCATCCATGTCAGATATTAAATTATTGATATTTTCAAACTTGTCAGTAGGATTTTCAACTGTCTTATTGTAATATTCCGTTGTTAGTTTGGACAACACTTTTATCCCGGTTTTTTCTTCTGAACTTGCAACATTTCTTTTTGCATGAATTATTTCAAAATCAATTAATTTTTCTACATCCTTAAAGTCTTTTTCTATTAACTTATATCTGTTTTCTGTTTTCAAATCTTCTAAAGAATCAAAAGTAAAAACTCTACATTGTAAATATTGTTTTATATTATTCGCAATAAATTTTTCTTTTAGCATGCTTCCTCTAAATTTAATTGCATCTAATAATTTATCTTTTTTTATGGAACATTCAAACAATAAATTAATTGTTTTACAATCAGGATCAAGATCAAGTAAAAAGTCAGATATATTGCATAAATCATCGCTTTCTTTATACTCAATACTCAATATAAGCTGAATAGCCATTTTATTTACATCAGTATTTTCATTAATATCAAAAAGTTCATTTCTTAAACATATAGAAAAATCATTAAAATCAAAATCTCTTGTTTTTAAAAATTTTTCCAGTACAACCATAAATGATGTTTTTCCGGTATTGTTTCTACCTAAAAGCAAACATACTTTTGTATCAAAATCCATTTCTGAATCTTGAAGTATCCTAAAATTTCTCACATTAATCTTTTTAATCTGCATTTTTTCTCCTATTGTCAAACTAAATTATACTTTCATTTAGAAAACAGGTTAGTTTATATTGTAAAATTCTTTTGAATAAATAATATTTAATCCTAATTTTATTACCCCTGAACTCTAAAAATTATTTTCATTATAGCAAATTTTTTTATGCTTATCAATAATATGTGGTAAATTCACAGTATGTATATATTCCTAACGCACAAGATTAATTTGCCAATAACTCACTTATACTTTGTAAAATGATAACAGTGTCAATAAACTATGTCTTCATCCATACCGCATTTATTCGACTTTGTGTAAATACGCTCCACCAAACCGAGGATAAGGGCGCAGATTGCGCCCTTTTTTCATGTCTCGGACTTCGGTCATTTACGTTTTATAAACTCCCTCGCCTTCACTTTTTCCATTGGCCGTTGCGGCCGAAATCTTTATCACTTTATAATTTTTATAGATCGTCCAATGCATCTTTAGCGTCTTCACACCCATTTTCGGCGGCTAAAGAATACCACTCGATAGCAGAAGCTATATTTTCATCAACACCCCAGCCAAATCTATAGCAATCTCCTAATCTAAACATGGCATTCGGATTGCCTAATTGGGCAGATCTCATCCAATAAATATAAGCTTGTGTAAAGTTTTTTGGCGCACCATTACCAGAGAAATAGCAATCGCCAACTGAACATAAAGCTTGCATGTAATTTTCGCTAGCGGCTTGCATAAACCATTTAAAAGCAAGCTTTTTATCTTGATTTACGCCAACGCCGATGTTATATCTAATTCCTAGAGACCATTGCGCATCGGCATTTCCCTGTTCGGCAGACCTCTTAAACCACTTAAAAGCCTCGTTTTGATCTTTTTCTATAAGCTCTCCATTATCATAAACACATGCTAAAATATACTGTGCTTCAACGTGGTCGTTGTTTGCCGCAAGTTTTAACCATTTAATCGCTTCTTGTATTTTGGTTTCATCATCTTCATATCAATAATAATTTGTTAACTCCCATTGGGTTTCGGCATCGCCATTTTCAGCTTTTTGTTTTAATTTTTCAAGCTTTTCTTGCGGCATATTTATTTTATCGTTTTCATAATATTCTTGTTCTGACAATTCTTCTAGAATTAAATCCACAGGGTAGCCACATTCAACGCAGAATTCTGCTTTATCTGAAATCATTTTGCCACATTCAGGGCACTTAATTAATGCCATAATTTATTCTCCTTATTTAGTTTATTTTATCGATATCATGTCGTCTTTTATCTCAACTTCTTTTGATATCAAAGCTAAAGCGGATTCTAGGCGATTATAAATAGCTTCTCCCATACGGCTAAATCCGAGTTGCTGAACTAATAGCCGAAACAAGCCACTTTTTTCAACTGAAATATTTTGTTTAAGAATTTCTTTCATGCCGAGAGAGAGTTCTTCAAGTGAAATATACTTTATCTCGCGGACAACAGTAGCGTTCTCATGGGGAATCCGAAGCATAGGAATTTCTTTTTCTTGCGAATACAAAAATCCGTTCTTACGAGTAATTTTATAATCACTACAATTCCTCATTATATAATTAAACTCGTCACGCACAACGCTTGTGACTTTTTCTCTTCCGAAAAGAAATGCGATTCGCTTCAAAAGCCATTCTTCCGACAGCGGCGATTCGAGTCCGACGATATCACAAATAACGCTTATTTTATTGTAGCTAAATTTTGAAGCAGTCTTGCGATCGTCAGCCATTACATATTTTGGAAATTCAAAATGCTTCTCTTCGGCTACTTCTTCAAAAGAAACATTCCATGATGGAGCTTCGTCTTTTTCGAGTTTTATATTTGCATTATTTACAGCTTGTTTCGCCGCTTCTAATAGCCGTTCTTTTTCTACACGTTTGTTTCTAAACCAATCGGTCGACCAAATGCGATAGAATTTCCAGCCCATCCTTTCCAATACTTCTTGACGAAGCCTATCTCTATCGCGAGCGCTTCTTGAAGAGTGATAGGCTGCGCCGTCACATTCAATGGCAAGTAAATAGTCGGAAGAGTTGGGGGTTTTTAATGCTAAATCTATCTTAAACGAAGAACAGCCGACCTGTGTATCAACGCTAAATCCATTTTCTCTTAGGAATTCACAAACTTCCATCTCAAATTCAGAGTCATATTCTTCAAAAGGATTTACGGAAATGGAACGTTGCAATGCAATCTCACCGTTTTCTGCGTAATCCAAATATTCCTTTAGTAATCTTGCCCCTTTAGATTGAGTTCTTGATACATCGATATCCGTATGGTGCATAGAAGAAACGATTTGAATATTAAATTTAGCACGAGTAACGGCAACATTCAATCTGCGCTCTCCGCCGTCTCGATTTAACGGACCAAAGTTAAGAAGCAACCGACCTTGCGTATCTTTGCCATAAGCAATACTAAAAATAATGGTATCTCTTTCGTCTCCTTGTACGGTTTCTAAATTTTTAACAAAAAATGGCTCGGCTTTATCCGTTTTGAAGAAAGCTTCTTTGGAAAGATCGAGTTGCCTGCGTTTCGCTATAAGTTTGTCAATTAAATTTTGTTGCGCAACACTAAAAGCTACAACCCCAAGGCTTCTTTCCGGATATTTTTCTATATTTTCAAAGACTAAATTGACAATTCTTTCAGCTTCTACGCGATTTGTTTTTGTTGTACGGTCAAAAATACCATCTACATAGAAATAATCAACCCCTATTCCTACAAAATCATGTTTAGAGGAAGGGAATGTAACTAAAGTACTATCATAAAAATTCTTATTTGAGAACGATATAAGCGATTCATAACGGCTTCTATAATGCCATTTTAAGCGCTTTTGCGGGAAAGCCGTTGTACAAATATCTAATATGGATTCAAAATCGGTAATATCTTCGTCTTCATCATCGTTATCATTCTGAGCGGATGAACTATTAAAGAAATTGCTTGGCGGCATTTGCTTTGAGTCACCAACAACTATCAGTTGATTGCCTCTGTATATGGCACCAATCGCATCTTGCGGAAAGATCTGCGATGCCTCATCAAAAATTACCACATCAAACTTCATATCCGGGCTTAAGAATGTACTGACGCTAAGCGGTGACATTAAGAAACAAGGCTTTAAGGTTTGCGCGAGGTCTCCGATTTCTTCTAAAAGCAGCCTTATGCCTTTCTGCTTGCGCTTCTTTTCGCCTTCTCTTAACAATATTGCTTTGGCGCTACCTTGTGCGACCATATCTAAATTCGGTCTTAATGAAGACAGCTTTGCTTTAATCTTTGCTTTGTTTATCTCAAAATTAAGTTCGTCTTTGGTTTTAAAAAGTTTTACCGTCTCATCGTGTGGAATTCGAGTCAGCGTCATTAAAATAGGTGATTCATGCAGTATTGCGTCAACCCATTGCATATAAAATGCTTTTTTGTACGCAGATAAAAGGCTCTCTGCGTTTATCTTCCGATTAATTGCATAATCTATAAAATCTCTTAGTTCTAATTCGCTAAGTTTATTTAATAATTTGACGAACTCACACCAATTGTCCAGCTTATCAATGTTATCAATGCATCCTTGGTATTTCCTTGTTAACCAGTCTATGTCAGCATGCCGAACATCATACTTATTTATGTCGTACTTTGAAAGAACTCGCTTCTCTGATTCTTCGCCTTTGCCGAATGACTTTTCCAAGAAATCGGAAAACATTGCAAAATCCTTTTGTTGCGCAACAAATTCTTGATTGCTTAAAGTGGCAAGAACGGCAAAATCGATGTCAGTAGAATGAATTTTATTGAGTGTATCGAGTTGATCAAGCAAAGCTTCAAAATTTGTCAGAATTCCATTATAAGCGGAGCCTATTTGTCCCTGGATTTTCTCTTCTAAAACAAAGAACTTACAAAGCTTTTGTTGATAATCACATAAAAGTTTCATCATAGAGACGGCAACTTTATATTTTACTTTCTTGCCGCTTTTATTACAGAGTTTAAGTTCTTTTGCAATACGCCGATATTCGTTACTAAATAATCTAGCGAGGACACCTTTAAACTGTTTGGTCAACTTATTATGAAGAGTTTGTCCGCTGATTTTGAAGATATCTTCATCGAACATATCATTAATGATTTTCTTGTTGTTTAATATTTCTTTTGCCAAAGCTTGCATCGCTTTTAACGTCTTCACCGTGCTCGAGAGAGTGGATGAGTTAAGCAATGCCGGTGTTATATATTCACTTGTTTTTACCAGATTAAAGAAGTCTCTTAACGCATATGCTTGCAGTATATTTTTAGCTGCGATAGAATATTTTTCATTAAGCGTAGCATTTAAATCTTTTATCTCGTTGCAAAGAATTACTGCGTCTTTTAAATCGAGTTTTAGCTGGGCGGTCGCTTGATATGAAGCATCGAGATCAACATATCCATACCAAACATTTTGATGGTAGTCATAACCGACGGAAGGAATATATTCAGTATAACGTGTTAAAGCAATTTCTGCTTTTCTTATATATTCTTCTCCTTTGGTTTTGATTTTGTCGATAACAAATTCAATGTCGGGCGCTTTTCTGCAAGCGGAAATTTCTTCATAAATTTTATAAAGAGTCTTGTTTATTATTGGGCGAATTTTATGAAGTTCATAAGCGTATTCGTCAAGCTCTTTTTGCGTGCGAATCTTTTCATCTATTTCTTTTTGAGCGCGATCAGCCAAAGAGCTTTTTTGCGCTTGTAACGTATGGCATAAATCGGCTATTACATCTTTTTTATTTGCTTTGTGGCTATGCAGTTCTAGACAAAACTCTTCCAGCCCTGTTTTTTTAATATTCTCATAAACGACGTTAAGCGCAGCTAATTTTTCTGAAACAAAAAGAATTCTTTTGCCACATGCAAGACATTCGGCAATAATATTTGTGATTGTTTGGCTTTTGCCTGTTCCGGGCGGGCCTTGCAGTACAAAGCTTTTCCCGCTTCGAGCCATTTCTATAGCTTCGGTCTGGCTTGAGTCCGCATCGACAACATTATATAGTTGAATGGGTGTATTATCGGCATTCCTACTATCTGCACTTTCTCCGATTGCGTAATCTATATTTCTTTCGCCGAGTAAAGAGCGAACGGACGTATTCTTCAATATCTTTGCGGCATTATCTTTCAAGTCCCTGTGCATATTAAGTTTTGAGAACGAGAAAATGCTGATTTTACATTCCTTCGTAAGCGTCCATTTAAGTTTTGAGATGCATCTTTGAACTTTTTCTAAATATTCATCAACATCTTCGTCATTATAAGTGGGTAATTCCAAACCATAATCATTTTTCAATTTGAAAGAAAATGTTGGATTAACGATAAAATCGCTATCTGTTACTTTTATATAATAAGGGTCAATAGCCGAATCATTTTCTATGGAAATAGGCACAAGTAAAATCGGGGCACGCATTTTATATTGGGAATTTTTATCTTCAGTCCAATGAATAAAGCCAAACGCCATATACGCAATATTAACGCCGGTTTCTTCAATCGATGTTCTCGCTTTTTTCCCAATGTTGCGTAAAACTTTTATCGGATTCACGAAGGAATTATAGATTAAGACCTGACCAACCTTCTTGAGGCGGCTTTCGTACATGTCTATATAATCTTCTTTAGAAATGCGCTTTTCGTCAGCACCATCTTGTTGCTCACCTTCAGATGTTTTGATATCTTCGATGGCTTCTATTACTTCATCATCTTCTTCATCGTCTAATTTAGGATCATAAACTTCAAACGTAGCTAAACGTTCTGTTTCGTAAAAAAGAGTTCCAAAATCCGGCGATACTATTTCCACCGTTCTCATTTTTGTGTCCCTAAAGTTTATAAGGTTATTCCTTTTCCCTGTGTCAAGCAATAAATCAGCCCATTTATTTAACTTATCAATATCCATAATTCTCAATCCTTTGTATTGTTCTGCAAACTATTTAAACAATTCAGTCGTGTTTACTAAGCTTTTCTCCGTTGTTATTTCTCCGGCATCTCATTTAATTTATAAGCAGCTCTTGTATTTGACAATCTAAAACCTTACATATTTTCAGAAGAATATCCATATGGACGATTTCGTTTTTACCTAACTTCGCCATTGTGGTAGTGGTAATGCCCGCAGCCACACGTAAATCTTCTTTGCGAATGTATCTATTAATTACAATTTTCCATAGTTTATTGTAATTTAGCGTCATCTCCAACTTTAAGATTAACTCCAAGTTTATAGCTGACTACATTATAGCATATAAAAGATATGTTTCAAGAATTTCTCCATTCATTAGAAAAATTAGTTTTCTTGTATACTTTTACAAACCCATTGACCATTTGTCCATAAAAATGAGGTAAATCTTTTTTAAAAAATTTCCAAATAGCAAATTTATTTGCAAAAATAAAAGAGTCCGTGGCAAAATAAAAATGCTTTTCTTCATGATATTATTCGATTTTCTATAACAACACTCCACCAAACCGAGAATAAGGGCGCGGATTGCGCCCTTTTTTCATGCCTCCGGCTTCGGTCATTTGCGTTTACCTCTCCTTCGCATTTTAATCTCCGCACCCTGCAACCCTTCTGCTCGGGTTGGAGATAGCATTTTTATCCGCTTCCCCCACAAAAACCCCGGATCGAAAATCGGTTCGGGGTTTTCGTTTTATTCGATTATTATAAATTTGATTTGAATAAATGAAGCTAAAGGGCGCGGCTTGCCCCAAAAGTTAAGCAAAGCCCCTTTTCTATTTCAACCACACACCACGGTGATAAATTCAAAATAGTATATTTGCACTTTTAATTATTAACAGAAAATTACTTGCTATTGTTCGAGGTTTAGAATATAATTTATATAGTATATACTATACTATATATCTAACGGAGAGACTATGTTAAGTTATATTTCGGCAAAAGAAGCGGCGGAGAAATGGAATATTTCACAAAGGCGAGTTGCCATACTTTGTTCAGAGGAACGTATTAAAGGCGCTATGATGGTCGGCAATATGTGGATTATTCCTTCAAACGCTGAAAAGCCTGTGGATAAGCGTACTGTTCGTTATGAAAAAACTCATAAAGTTGAACTAAAACCTTTTGTAAAGTGGGTTGGCGGAAAAGGTCAGTTGGTTGATGAAATTGAAAAGATGTTTCCTTTCGACGGCGAAAATGCCTTGACAAAATACGCTGAACCTATGGTCGGCGGCGGTGCATTGTTTTTCAACGTACTTTCGAAATATACTTTCGAAGAACTTTATATTAGCGATATTAACTCAGAGTTGATCAACGCTTACACCGCTATCAAGCAAAATGTTGAAGCATTGATTGCGCGGCTTAATGAGATGCAGATGACGTTTTTACCTCTCGACGATAACGGCAGAAAATATTACTATTATAATATCCGTGATAAATTCAATTCATTGGAATTGAGCGAACGCTCTTCAATAGAAAAAGCAGCTTATTTCATTTTTTTGAATAAGACTTGTTTTAACGGATTATATCGCGTTAACCGGAAGGGGCAATTCAATGTTCCCATGGGTTCTTATAAAAATCCTACTATTTGCGATAAGGAAAATCTCCGCAACATTCATATTGCGCTACAAAACGTTACAATTGTCTGCGGCGACTATACTCTGTCAAAGTCATTCATTGACAATAATACTTTTGTCTATTTAGATCCGCCTTACCGTCCTATTTCAGAAACTTCAATGTTTACATCATATAATGTCGACGCATTCGACGACAACGAGCAGATACGGCTTGCAAAATTTATCGATGAGTTAAACGCGGCAGGAGCGAAAATCGTTTTGAGTAATTCCGATCCGAAAAATATCAATCCGGAAGACAATTTCTTTGATGATTTGTATAAATCATACAGGATCCACCGAGTTTCGGCAACACGAATGATAAACAGCAATGCGGAAAAACGCGGCAAGATAAACGAATTGTTAATTTGCAATTAAAGAGGAAACATATGAATATTCTTGAATTAACCAAAGAAGAAACAAATAAATATATAGACGAACTATACTCGTGCTTTCCAACTGGGCGAGAGTTTGAAATTTTTTTAAACTCATTTTTAAGTGCTTTAGGCTTTGAAGAAGTAGTTACAACTCAATATGTGAGTGATAAAGGAATTGATTTAACTTGTGTAAAAACAGGCCTTGATGTAAACGGAACTGATACTATAAACTATTATGTTCAAGCAAAAAGATATTCTCGCAATAATAAAGTTCAATCTAAAGAGATCAGAGATTTAAAAGGTACCACCAAACGGGATAAGAACGGCAAGGTTTTAAACAGTAATTATATAAATGTATTTATCACAACTTCAACATTTACTAATTCTGCTTTAGCAGAAGCGAGCGACAATCCCAACATGCCAGTTATCACTATAGATGGTACTCAACTCATTCAATATTGCATTGAAAAAGGCATTGGTTTTAATTATAAACCCATTTTTTCCAAAACAGATATTATTGCATTGATACAAAGCGCGCCAAACAACGATATTAGTATTGAACCAAATTCATCATACTTGGTCGAAAGAGAAATAACTAAAAATGATATAAGGGCAAGGATTCTGATTATCCCTCAAGTTATAAAAAACGAATTATCAAAAAATGAAGAAAAATTTAATGTTGTTTTTAATGGATTTGAAAAACAGCTTAATATCGATAAATCCCGGCGATATTTTGGCGGCATAACAGATTTTTATAAAAAATTTGGGTTGCTAACTAATGATGGGATATTTATAAACAAAAAAGCAAAATGGCGAATAGACGGAAACAAGATTATTGTTGATTTAGTGTAGGAGTTAAATAAATGAAAAGAGATTTTAATGAATGGCTTAAAACTTTCAAATCGAGCATTTGCGATTATGGCTATTATGTCGATTTCGAAAAGGTTTACGGTAATGTAGAAAGCATAAAAGTTGAATTGAATATTCTTAATTCTCTTATAGGCTCTAAAAATATTGAGGATGATTTTAGAAAGCTAATCCAAGAATACCCGAAAATTTTAAAATGCATTCCTATGTTGCTTGCGGTCAGAGGGCGTGAAATTTATGCTATTGACGGAGACGGAGAATACTTATTTAATTTTTACAAGCCAAATTACACTGCAAACGAATACATAATGTTCATGCATAAAACGGGCTTATTTTACTTAATTTCAAATCATATTATAAATAACCTCGTAGATTATGTAACGGGCGTAGAAGTCGGACTCGATAGTAACGGTCGTAAAAATCGCGGCGGTCATTTAATGGAAAACCTTGTAGAGGATTATCTTATAAAAGCCGGATTAGTTAAAGGCGAAACTTATTTTAAGGAAATGAAACTGTCCGCGATCGAAAGAAAATGGAATATCGATTTGTCGGGTATTTCAAATCAAGGCAAAGCAGAAAAGAGATTTGATTTTGTTGTTAAGAAAGGCAAAACAATATATGCAATAGAAACAAATTTTTATACGGGTGGAGGCTCAAAACTTAACGAAACCGCGCGCAGTTATAAAACTATCGCTTTAGAAGCAAAAGAAATTGATGGTTTTGCCTTCGTGTGGTTTACGGACGGAGCTGACGGTTGGAAGTCTGCTCGCCATAATCTTGAAGAAACGTTTGACGTTTTAGATAATATGTATTGTATTTCCGATATGGAAAACGGTATAGTAAAGGAACTTTTCAAATAATATGGCAAAGAAAAATATACCGTTACAGCCCGAAAATTTCGAACTCGAAACAAATACCGTTTGGGCGTTCCCCGATCGCGGTAAATGGGCTACACACGACGCGAAATATCGCGGAAACTGGTCGCCGTATATTCCGAGAAACGTAATTCTGCGTTATTCGAAAGAGAACGACACTGTTTTGGATCAGTTCGTTGGTGGCGGCACTACCGCGGTTGAGGCAAAATTAACTAATAGGAATTTTATCGGTGTCGATATTAATCCGAACGCACTTGAAATAACAAAAAGCAAATTGAATTTCGAGTGTGAATTTAATCCGACGATAAATATTATGCAAGGCGATGCGCGTAATCTTTCGACTATTGCCGATAATTCGATAGACCTTATTTGCACGCATCCGCCTTATGCGGATATTATTCATTACAGCGAAAATATTGACGGCGATATGTCACTTATGTCGATGAAAGATTTTTTGTTTGAAATCGGCAAAGTCGCGGGCGAATGTTATCGGGTATTGAAGAAAGATAAGTTTTGTGCTATTCTTATGGGAGACACACGGAAAAAAGGTATGGTTCAGCCGCTTGCTTTTGATACTATGCGTGTCTTTGAGCTCGCCGGTTTCAAAACGAAAGAAATAATAATCAAGGAACAGCACAATTGCAAAGCAACTGGATATTGGAAAACAAACAGCATAAAGTTTAATTTCCTTTTGCTCGCCCACGAGTATTTGTTCGTGTTAAAAAAATAACTTGAATTCTAGCCGAGGTAGGATATGGATGAGTTTATATATGATGACAATAAAATAAAACTATACAACGAGGATTGTTTAAAAATATTCCCCCTGATAGATAGTGAATCTATTGATTTAATAATAACATCACCGCCTTATTGCATGGGAAAAGAATATGAGAATACATCTGATGATATAAATTCCTTTCTTTCCCTGAATAAAAAAGTAATTTATGAGGCCCAAAGAGTTTTAAAAAAAGGGGGGAATCTTTGCTGGCAGATTGGTTTTCATGTAAAAGATTCTGTCATCGTTCCTCTGGATTGCTTAATTTATCAAATTGTTGAAGAAATAAATAAAACGCTATCTGATGATTGTAAATTGTACTTGCACAATAGAATAGTATGGTCATTTGGTCATGGATTAAATGCTGAAAAAAGGCTAAGTGGTCGCTATGAGACAATTATGTGGTACACAAAAGGTAAAGAGTATTTGTTTAATTTAGATGCTATTAGAGTACCGCAAAAATATCCAGGGAAAAAGTATTCAAAAGGGAAAAAAGTTGGACAATATAGTGGGAACCCTTTAGGGAAAAACCCATCTGATGTATGGGATATTCCAAATGTAAAAGCTAATCATATAGAGAAAACAGCACATCCGTGTCAATTCCCGATTGCAATTCCGCAAAGATTAATTAAGGCCCTATCTAGACAGGGCGACATAATCATGGATCCTTTTTTAGGAAGTGGAACAACAGCCGTTGCGTGTATAATGGAGAAAAGAAATTTCATAGGGTGTGAATTAAAAAAAGATTATATTTCTATCGCAAAGCAACGCATTACAGATGCTATACAAGGAAAGGTTAAGTGTCGTCCAGATGTACCAGTCATAGAGCCCGACAAAAATCAAAAAGTTGCACAAAAGCCGGAGGAATTCAAATGGTAAAGAAACTAATGAAGAATAAAAAAAAGAGATTATCAAAAGAGCAAATCGTTGAGAATAAAAACCGTGCCAGTTTTAAAAAACAAATAAAAGATATTTTTATACTTTCGGGCTTTAATCCTTTGAATGTTCAAGGTTTTCAGTTTGAACTGGGGAATCGCCCCAATGAACTAGATCACTGCTTTATTTACGAGAACATTATAATAATTTGCGAAGATACGATTAAGTTTCTGAAGAAAAAAGATTTAGCAGCGACTAACGGAGAATCCTTTAATCGAAATCACAAATTAGAAAAAAATGAATCTGCTCATATAATTCTAACCAATAAAGAACGTTTTATTGGTATCTTGAAACAGAAATTTCCTGATGTTGAACAAATAAAAATTTATAATCCAAAGGAGTTCAGGATTTTTTATTTGTACTTTGAATACGGGAAGCAACATATTAGTTCTGAAGATGAAAATAGGTACAGTTATTTAAAATTTATAGATTATCCGACGCTTAATTACTTGTCGATTATGTCAAAAAGTTTAAAGGCGTCATTTAAGTATGAGATTTTTAGATTTCTAAATCTTTCCAGAACGGACATCGGAAAACCAGACCCGTTTGGGAATAATATTAAGCCGATCATTTCTTCGATTATATATCCAGATTCTGTTACGGGATTTAATAATGGTATCAGGATGGTTTCCTTTATGATGAGACCTTCCGATTTGATTGAGAATAGTTTTGTGCTTCGTAAGGATGGATGGGAACAAAATGTTGATTTATATCAAAGATTAATAACCCCCAAAAGGATAAAATCTATTAGAGATTTTGTTGTAAATAACAAAACTACTTTTTTGAATAATATTATTGTAACATTACCGCCCAATGTAGAATTTTACAAGAAAGAAAACGGCAAGAGATTGCCCGTTAATATTGATGACATTACAAATTATAGTAACAATGTTGAGATATGCATTCCTGTAGATTTTAACTCAATGGCTATTATTGATGGTCAACATAGAGTTTATGCGTATTATCAAGATAACGAGAATAATATTTCGGAACAAGTTATTGCTAAGTTAAGAAATGAGTTAAATTTGCTTGTGACTGGAATTATCTATCCAAACAACGATAAATACGATGACCCTTTGGAAAGAAGAAAATTTGAGAGTAATTTATTTGTCTCAATTAATAAAAACGCAAAACCTGTTGATGCTGATACATTGATTCAAGTGCAAGCAATTATGAATCCCACTTCTGGTGAAGCAATATCAAGAAAAGTTATAGAACGTTTAAATAAGGAAGAACCCTTTACAAATATGTTTCAGTTATCTAAAGTTGAAACAGCACCAATTAAAATCGCATCAATTATTCAATACGCACTATCGAGTCTATTAGTAGCAAAAAATAACGATAACTCGCTATATCGTTACTGGTTGGTAAAAAACAAGTTGAATGATGATTATGTATTGAGAAGCAGTGAAGACATTAAAGACTATATAAATTATTGCGTAAAATATCTAAAAGAATACTTTAAAGCGATAAAGAGTAAATTTAACAGTTTCTGGAATAAAGATTCGAAGCTATTAATGGTTATTTCATTGAATGCTTTTATAATTGCATTTCGAGAGACATTAAAAATGTGTAATGGGCCTCAAAAGTATAATTTTTATTCTAGTGTATTTAAAGATTGGGATTTTAGTTTTGAGAACTCTAAAGATAAAAACAAACAATTCCCATATGCAGGTGCGCAGTATAGTAAGTTTGCAAAAAATGAAATAATCCCATTGTTTGTTCGAAATTATAATACGACTAAATAGTAATTAAAATTCGTTTTACATTGTCACTTCTCCACCAAACCGAGAATACGGGCGCGGATTGCGCCCTTTTTTCATGCCTCCGGCTTCGGTCATTTGCGTTTACCTCTCCTTCGCATTTTAATCTCCGCACCCTGCAACCCTTCTGCTCGGGTCGGAGATAGCATTTTTATCCGCTACCCCCACAAAAACCCAGGATCGAAAAAATCGGTGGGTGTTTTTCTTTTGTATTATTTAAGTGCTTTTACGTAATTCACGGTTTGGGAGCGTGTAACGGCGGATCGGACAGATCTGTCGCGCTTTTTCTGAGCGAACATCCAATCGCACCATTTTTCTTTCATGAGAAAACGCGAGGCGAGAAAGTGTCCGTATTTTTCGGTGCGGGTATATCGGAAATCCGCATTAAGTTCGGTAAGCTTTCGGGCGGCGAGATCGTCGTGCGCTATAGATACTATGCCGTCGTTCGCGGCGTGAGCCATCCATATCGGAACCTCTTTAAAGGGCTCGCAGTCGCAATTTCCGCTTTCCAAAAATTCAAACGTGGTTCCCATAAGAGGAACGGCACAGGCAAATTTTTCGGGCGCCGAACTAAGCGCGCTCCATACGCAGCAGCCTCCGAGAGATACGCCAAGAACATATATCCGACTTCGGTCGGCGTGCGTTTCTTCCGCAACGCGGTCAGCAAGTGCGACGACGGAATTTATATAGCGCGTCATTTCCGTTTTAGTTTCGTCGAAACTCCTGCCTTCGTTTATCGAGCGGTACGGCTGAGGAACGAGGATATTCGCGTTTTTACGAGCGAGGACCGGGAGAATGAGCGAGGTATCGAACAACGTCTTTATGTTGTCGTTTCCCGTGGCGCCCGCGCTCGGAAAAATTATTGCTAACGGCATATTCGCTTTGCCTGACCTATTCAGGCGGTACGGATATGCTGTAAGATTTTCTTTATCGATATACAGACGGGATCCGAACCCGAACAGCTTCGCTCCGTATCCGATACTTTCGGTGTGTTCGGTCTCGGCTAACTTCCTTTCCCGCCACGCGCATTGTTTGTCGATAGCCGAAGTACGACGGCATTGCGCGCGAAAAAGCGAACGGACCGATCTTTTTGTTTTCCCTATGATCACCGGCTCGCCTGAAATATTATAGCGGTAGAGCGTTCCGTCGGATGCGATTATGACATTATTTACTAAAGCGTCGTCGCCTTCGGGCAAAGTTTTTCGGGAAACGAGAGTTAATCTCGTTTTTTCGTCTTTTTTAACGAATTTTTCGTCATCCCGGATACTTTCGTTTGAGGTCAGAACCCTATAGAACATATTTCTCCAAAATATAAATTTTATCGTTTTTTTGATTCGGATCGGATTTGAAAAATCAGCCTTCCATGAGGTGGAGGGAACTCAGATACGGGTCGCGGATCTTCCGGAATACCGATACCGCGTGCGCCTCGAGATAGTCGTCGCGGGCGTCGGAATACCCCTGCCGCACCGCTTCGGCGGCTATTGCGGCGCAGATCTTTTCTATGCGTTCGACCTTTTCTTCGCCCTGAGGCGCGTTTACGACGTATTCGAAGTCCGCGACCAGTTCCGACAATATCTTTTGCCGCGCCGCGCCGCGGAACAACCATTTATAGTACGGCGCATGGCTCTTGTTCAGTATGAACACGGTTTCAAGCCCTTTTAACGCGAACTCCGCCGCCGCGAGCGCCGCGGCGCCAGTGTCGCCCCGTCGGAGCATTCGCGGATAATTGTATTGCCCCGATTGCGCCGCAAGCGCAAGCCGCGAGGCAAGCTTTTTCCTTCTGACGTCCTCGGGCATGCCGTTTTTCAGCGTTTCCCTGTAAAGATCGAACTCCGCCGAGCCGTTTACGAATATCTCGCCGTTCACCGCCGCCGCAAGCGCGTATTCGGGTATCCTGAGCCATTCGCCCGAGCTTTCGGGAAGCCTTGTCAGCCCCGTGAACGTTTCGAAAAAATCCCTGACCGTTACGACGCCGCCCCTGCCCGCGGAATATAGGCTGTGCGCCGTTCTGCCGAAACCCATAAACTCGCGCGGAAGCGCGTTGTACGCGCGCATAAGTTTGAAACCTATCCTTCGGTCGGCTTCGTCGTCTATCCACAGATAAAAGCGCGGCTCGAAATCGTGATCGCGCGAAACGTCGTCGTCGAAACCCTCGCATTCGGAGCCGTAGCCTGAAAGCCCCGCGGATATGGTGTTACCCTCAGGGTCGAATTTCCGTATCAGTTCCCTGCCGTATTCTTCGAAATACAGTCTGCCGAGTTCGAGTCCTTTCATTGTCGTCCTTGTCGTACGTTTGCCTTGTCCGAAAGACTGTCGTATATTTTTTTCGCCCTGTCGAAAAGCTCGGTCGCCCTTTTCTCCTCTCCAAAGTATCCGAACGACGGCGCGAGCTTTTCGAGTACCCATGCGTAATACGCGTTCGGCTCCCTGACCGTGTTCAACAGATAGTACGCTCTGTCGAGATACCTTTTTATTTCGCCGCGGTTGCCGCGCGCTTCGTCCTCCAGATGCGCGAGGTTTATATAGGTCGTCGCTTCGTCCTCGACCCTGTCCAGCGCGCTCATCAGCCGCGCCGCCTCAAAAAACATATCCGCGGCTTTTGCAAATTCGCCCTCCGCCTGATATGCCGTCGCGGCGTTATTGTATAATCCGCCCCATCTGTAGTCGCGCTTCCCAAGCGTCTTTTTATACTTTTCCTCGGAGATCCTATAGCACTCTATCGCCGTTTTCGGGTCTCCGAAACGGTTGTATGCGGTACCGATATTCAAATATGACGTTCCGATCTCGGTTTCGTCGGACACGGCGCCGTTATCCAAAAGCTCTTTTAAAACCGCTATCGTGCGGTAACAACGGGCGCGCTCGTTGTTTTTACGGTAATGACCCACAAGCTCGTTCAGAAGCGTTACCAGCGAAGCGGTATCGCCGCTTTGCTTTGCAGCCGTAGCCGCGAGTTCCAAAAACTCTGCGCCCTCGGCATAGCGTTTCCGGGCTATGAAATCGTCGTACTCCTCGAGTACGGAGCGCGCGTCCAGAGATTCGCTCATCGGTTTAACGAACAGGCTATTTCCTCGGCGTGCCCCGCCGCCCGGACCGCATAATACGCGCTTTGGATAACGCCGTTCTCGTCGATCAGGAACGTGGTGCGGTTTACCCCGACAACGCTTTTCCCGTACAGCTTTTTTTCTTTCAGCGCTCCGTATGCGGAAATGACCGATTTGTCCTCGTCGGAAAGCAGAATAAACGGCAGCGAATATTTCTCGGCAAACCTGAAATGCGACGAAACGGAATCCTTGCTTACGCCGATTATGACGGCGTTTTTGTCGGAAATCTCTTTGAATACGTCCCTGAATCCCTCGGCTTCGGCGGTACACCCCGAAGTATTGTCCTTGGGATAAAAATACAAGACCACCTTCTTGCCGCGAAACTCCGAAAGAGAGCGCTTGTTGCCGTATTGGTCCGGCAACGAGAAATCGGGCGCGACGTCCCCTGCTTTTAACATGATCGCCTCCGTGAATTTATTCGGAAAATCTTTCCGTGATCCGAAAAAATTATATCACACGCGTCATTCACCGTCAACCCGCTGCTACTTGCCGTCTTTTCCGTTGAAAAGCCGCCCTCTGGCGTTTGCTTGACAACGCTTCCCTGTTATGATACAATTTTCAAAGCGGTTCGCTTAAAGCCGCGAAACCCTAAAAAATTATGAAGCTGAAATCGAAAGCTAAATTGACTGTCTGGCAGTTCCTGGCGCTCGGATACCTCGTCGTTATCGTCGCGGGAAGTCTGCTGCTGATGTTGCCTTTCGCCACGCGCGACGGACAATCCACTTCCTATGTTAACGCACTTTTTACCGCCACTTCCGCGACCTGCGTAACCGGGCTGGCTCCTTACGACACCAATATCCATTGGACGCTGTTCGGACAGATCGTCATCCTTTTCCTGATCCAGACGGGCGGTCTGGGTTTTATGACCTTCGTGTCGATAGTTTTCAGCGCGATCGGTCGCAATCTGGGACTCTACGAACGTAAAGCGCTGATGCTCTCCGAGGGCGAACACCGCCTCAGCGGCGTGCGCAGACTCGTCAGGCGGATCGCCTTGGGCACCACCGTGGTCGAATCCGCGGGAGCGCTTTTGCTGTGTATACGCTTTATCCCCGACTTCGGGGTCGGAAAAGGTATCTACTACTCCGTCTGGCATTCGATTTCGGCGTTTTGTAATGCCGGCTTCGATCTGATGGGCGGAGTCTTTGCGGACGAACAATTCGTTTCTCTGACCCGCTACGCGACCGACCCGTTGGTTTCCCTGACGATCGCGTTCCTGATCATCGTCGGCGGTCTGGGCTTTTGCGTTTGGAGCGACATCATCGACGCCAAATGCAACGTCAAAAAATTCCGCCTCTATACCAAAGTCGTTTTGTTGGTCAACACTTTGTTCCTGGTCGTTTCCACCGTGCTGTTTTTCTTCTTCGAGCGCTCCAACCCCACATACGAAAACTTTACTTTGGGCGAAAAATGGCTGGTTTCTTTCTTTAACGCGACAACTCCGAGAACGGCAGGTTTCAATACCGTAGACTTGACTTCGCTCTCCGACAGCGGATACCTTTTGACGGTGATACTGATGTTCGTCGGCGGAAGCTCCGGCTCTACCGCGGGCGGCATCAAAATAAATACCCTCGCCGTAATCGTAATGGGAATGGTCGCCGTGTTCCGCGGGCGCAGAGATATAGATATAGGCAAAAAGCGCATCGACTTTTCTTTGGTTTCGCAAGCGCTTGCCGTCTTCGTTTCATGCCTGATACTCGTCATCACCGCTACGCTGATAATCTGCGTTATCGAACCGGACGAGATCGCGCCCTTCCGCAGCGTGCTGTTCGAAGTGGTTTCGGCGCTGGGTACCGTCGGATTGAGCCTTTCGCTGACGCCCGTGCTTTCAACGGCGTCGAAGTGCATACTGATCCTGCTGATGTACGCGGGAAGGGTCGGAATACTTACGCTGGCGCTGGCGCTCGGCGAAAGCCGCACCGCGTCGGAAACGAAAAAACCGTTGGATTCCATGCTGATAGGATAATCCGTCGCGGATAAAAGATTAACCGGCAAAGGAGACAAAAACATGAAATCTGTTTTGTTGATAGGAATGGGCAAGTTCGGTCAGATACTCGGCGAAAATTTGCTGCGAATGGGCGACGAGGTCATGATCGTCGATAAAAACGAACACATAGTCAATATGTTGGCGCCGAAATATACCAACGCCCTGATTGCCAACTGTATGAACGAGGCAAATCTTAGATCCATGGATATCCCCTCTTTCGACGTATGCGTGGTCGCCATCGGCGACGATTTTCAGTCTTCGCTCGAGATCACGTCCTTGCTGCGCGAACTCGGAGCAAAATACGTCGTATCCAAGGCGGCGACCGAAATTCAGCGCAAGTTCCTGCTACGCAACGGCGCGGACGAGGTCATATATCCCGACCGCGACCTTGCCGAAAAACTCGCCGTGAGAATGAACGCTTCGAAAGTTTTCGATTATATCGAACTCGATTCCGAATATTCGATATTCGAGATCGCCGTTCCGCAGGAATGGTATAACAAAAAGATCGTGGACGTCGATCCCCGCAAGCGCTACGACATCAACATTCTGACGATAAAAAAGGATAACGCCATCGTCCCCTCTCCCGCCGCCGATTATACGTTCGAGGACGGCGACCACATGGTCGTGTTCGGCAATACGGAACGGATCGTAAATTTCACGAACAAAAAGAAAAAGTGATCGCCTCCCGCGCGTTTTGTTCGGAAGCATCTCTCCGCATTTTGTCGGTTTGTTTTGCCCATAAAAAATACCGTCGCGAAATATGCGGCGGTATCTGAATAATATTGCCGGATCCAAATCAATTTTCGCGAACTTTAAATGCGGGCATTTCTTTGCCGCGGAATTCGGCGTCGAGAATACCCAGCTGCATTTTAATTATACGCCGCATTTCGATAGCGGGTGCAAGACAGTATTTTTCAAAAAGCTCTCTGTCCGCGTCTGCGGCGCTGTTCCAGTGCGGGAAATACAGCTTGACAAACGCCGTAGCGATACGTTTTACCGCAGCGGTGTCCCTTGTATCCGAGCCCTCGGGAACACACAATAATTCGTTCACTACGCCGCCTGCGGTCATATCGTTGCGCAATTCGTGCATACTATGTTGACTGCGTTGTTGTACCGCGCCGTCTGCATTATGCGCAGGATGTCGTCGTTGCGGACGCCTTTCAGAATGATCTTGTTGGAACATGCCGCCATCTCGCGCTCTATCGGAGAAACGCTGGACGGCGTATCCACGCTGAATACGATGTGAATACCGGTATCGGCACCTTGCGAGAACACTTCCTTGAACATCGCGGCGAACGTCATCTTGTCGCCGCTCGAGCCGCCGAGACCCATTGTCAGTCCGCCGAAAAGCGAACTCGGCGCGGGCGCTGTCGCGGGAGCATCGGAAATGTCGTATTGGCGCATATTATCCTTTAAAAGATCGATAAACGCCTGTAATTTATGTATAAATACGAATATCGGCGGGTGTTCGTCCTGGATCCGGTCGGAACGCTCGCGTTGAGTACGCAGCAGCTTTACGAACAGATTCGCCAGGTCCCTCTTGCTGTTGACTTCGGTACAGTATTTTGTGAAAGCTTCGGGCAAAACATAATAAAGGTCGTTGGGGTTATCCTTGGAGACTATCTCGCCGTTGACGTAATAAACCGATCCCTTAAATTCGGTCATATCCTTGTTGGTAATGTTTTCCATTATCACGGAAAGCATGGAGTAACCCATTATATCTCTGATCTCCTCGATGGAAGAACCCGCCATCCAAAGGTTGGATTGCGAACCCCTGAGTCCGATATTTACGCCGAAAGGTTTGCCCGTGATATAGTTTTGTCCGATCTCGAGAAAATACGTTCCGCTGGACTTTGACTTGAGAGATTTCGCAGAAACGGCCTCCGTGTATTTCGTTTGTCCGACATTGGGTTGGGGTACGTTGTCGTTGCCGACGACGAACAAAGGCTCTCTTTCTTTCCAGCCGTCGGTTACCTCCGCCCATTTTTTGTTTATCGCCTCGACAAACTTCAGTCGTCTTTGCGAATTCTCGGCATAAGCCACGCGGAATTCCACACAGTCGTCTTTTCCCCTGTTGGACATTTCTTTTATCAACGCCAGACCTTTTTCGATCTTATTCAAAGAACTGACCCTTTCCGGCTTTATATCGAGATCGGACGCGTCGTCGAGATTGTTCAGTTTCAAACAGATCCTGGTGCCTATCTGACCTATGACTTCCCTGATGCCCGCGACCTTCGGCACGTTCTGAGATACCCAAAGGAAACTTATGCCGAACGCTCTGCCTTTCTTGAAAAGCTCGGACATTATCTTTATCGCCTCCTGTCCCAGGCTTTCGTTCCGCTCGAACAGTTCCTGGACCTCGTCTATTATGACGAGCAACCTGGGCAGTTTGATCTTTGCTTTTTCGTTATATCTGATGATATCCTCGGCAAAATTTCTGCGGAAAAGATTTTCGCGTCTGTGCAGCTCTTTCAGGATATTGCTAAGGATAGCCAGTCCGTCGTCGGGGTCCGAAGTCAATCCCGTCAATTTTATGTGCGGCACCTGCTTTGCAAGCTCGCCGCCGCCTTCGTAAAACTTGAATTCGACGCCGCCTTTAAAGTCGACCAAGTATATGTTAAGTTCGTCCGGACTGTATTTGTAACACGCCGAAAGCACTATCGCGTGGAGCAGATTGGATTTACCTGAACCCGTCCCGCCGATCGCGACCGCGTGTGCGCTGGCGCCGGACGTTGACAATTCGAAACTCAGGAACTCGTTACCGCGCATACCTATCGGCAGAGCGATGGATTCGTCCGCAGGTTTTATGCCCTTTGCGGACTTTTGCTGTTTGTCGATATACTCCAAGACGCGCGCGAATTGAATATTCTTTTGTTTGACTTTTTCGGAATTGTCCGCAAGTATCTTCAAGTACGACTCCATTTTCGTTGCGTTTATATTGTCGGCGGTCTTGAAGGTGTTGTCTACGTTCATTTCGGCGACGATCTTGTTTCCCGAGGCGTTGAATACTATGCTGTGCCTTTTCGCCACAGCGATAAAGTTGTCGTAGGCTTCTCCTATTCCCCTGCCGACCGAAGCTTTGTTGCTGAATAATACGGTGAATATCCCGGCCCTGTTCCCCTGATCCATTATTTTTGCCAAACGGTTGCAGGTGTCGGGATTAAATCCTTTCGGGAAATTGAGTATCGCCATTACCGTTATGCTTTCGGGGTTCGTTACGGATAGTTCGTTGTACTCGAAAATATTGTTTGCGGCGTTATAACGGATCTTATTGTCATATATGGTGTGCATCGTTTTTTCCATATCTTTGACGACGCCGTCCAGATCCCTTTCGTCACGGACGATGCCGCCCCCGACCAGACCGCCGAGATCCTTTAGCTTTGCGTATCTCGAAAAATCGCCCCTGTCGTCGACGTCGACAAGCAGAAAACTTATTCTTTTTGCCGGGAAACTCATCAAATAAGAAATAAGTATTTCGTGTATAAAATTAAAAATAATGGAGGAGTATTCGCCGGGTTCGTTGATATTGACTAAAATGTTGCCGCAGTTTTTGAGATCCAGCACCAGCGGGCACGACATCTTGCCGTCCTTGACGAACTCGGAAAGCACCGGGCTCTTTCCGAAATATTTTTTATGCTCGGGCTTTGTGTCGACGGTAACATCCATATCTCCGAGCGTTATATATTCTTTGAAATCGAAAGAGCCGTTATCCACGTCGACCGTGCCCTTTTGTCCGGATTCATATATCTGTCGGAAATTGGCTTTGTTGATTATATCGTCCTCTTGCCCGAGGATCTCGCGCTCTTTGCTTTCGTAATAAGCGTTTAGTCTGCCTTTTTCTTTTTCTATCAACGCCTTGCGACGCTCGTCCACGAATTTGGCGTATTCGGCTTCGCTATAGTATCTTCTGACCGCATTCTCCATCGAAGACAGTCTTTGGATCAGCCCTAACGCCATGGCGATGGCTTGTTTTGTTTTTTCGTGTTGCGGATAACCGTTCGCGTCTTCGGAAATCAGAAGATCGTAATTATAGACCGAAAATTCTTGTTTTTCCCCGACCTCTTCGATGGTGTTCGCACCTCTGCAAAACACTACTGTCTCGGGCTTTCCTTTGATACCTTCGTCCTTTGTCTTAATTTCCAAAGGAGGGTTATATTCGTCATAGTCGAAATCGTTAAGTTCAGAAACCACTTTGTTCAGCGCTTCTACACCGTCGATAATGTTCAGTCTGTACCCCTCTATGTCGTCGGAAAGAACTTCTCCGACGTATTTCGGTTTGATCTTTTTGTATTCCTCGTTGCCGATTTCGTCGGAGCGTAGCTGAACGATAAGCTTTTCGAGACGGTCTTTTATGTCCGTAACTTCGCTCTTTACGTAACGGTTAAGTTTCGCGCGGTAATCGGCTTTCAACTTATCCGAAATTTTTTCTGCACCCTTTGTTTTATCGGAAAGGCTCGAATCGACGTTTTTTATGACCGAATCCAGTTTAACGAATTTCTTTTGGCACTGATCGATGATGCTAATAACCTTGTTAATCATTTTACCGCCCCTGCTTTTATTCACATATACGGGGCAAAAATCAATCTTCCCCGCAAAAAGTGCGTTATAATTATATATTCGCCGTGTCAAACGTTTTTTCTATTCTTTTATATGATTTCTGCTATACGCTTCCCGCAACATTGATATTTTACTTCGGTCCGTGTTATGATTTAAAAAACATCCCTTTTCTTTGAGGAGGCATCCGAAGGAGAGTTTTTTATAATATGAATTCTAACAGTAACAGTAAAGGATTTACCGATACTTCAAACGCGGAAGATCGTCTGAGGCTGGGTCGGCTGTATCCCGTTTTTTTGAAAGAGTACGACCCGGCGTACGAAAAACTGTTCGCGGAAGAAAAAGCCTTTCTGGAGGGCGTTTTTGCGCCTCACGTTTTCAGGATCAGCCATATCGGCTCGACCGCCGTGAAAGGACTCGTTTCCAAACCCACCGTGGACATACTCGCGGAAATTTACGAAAGCTGCGACCTCGCCTGTATAGAAAAGCATTTGCTTTCGCTCGGCTATATCGTCAACCGCCCCGAAAACGATATCGTTATGTTTATAAAAGGCTACGCCCCCGAAGGCTATTCGGGACAAACGTATCATATCCATGTCCGCCGCCCCGGCGACTGGGGAGAGCCGTATTTCAGAGATTATCTTTCCGAAAACCCCGCTGTCGCCGAAGAATACGCTAAACTGAAAAAGGCGCTCGCCGAAAAATACCGCTTCGACCGCGACACGTATACATTGGCCAAAAGCGCGTTCGTCGAAAAATACACCGCCGAGGCGCGCGAAAAATACGGAGCGTTATATATGGCGCCGTCAGACTGATCCCTGCAACGCGCCCCGCACGTTTGGCGCGTTTTTCTGTTAAAGACCCCTCTCCTTTTCGTTATAATTGCACGTGTAATCGCTTGCGTACCCTCCTCTTTTGTGATATGATACAGTCAAGGGAATTTGGCTTAATCCGCTCCCTTTTAATTCAGGAGGTAGTAATGAAAGTTCAGTTTACCGAAACCGTTTTGCGCGATGCCAATCAGTCGTTGATTGCCACCCGTCTGCCTTTCGAAAAATTCGAAAAGATTCTGCCCGTAATGGATAAGGCGGGCTATTATTCCGTCGAATGCTGGGGCGGAGCCACGTTTGACTCCTGCCTTCGCTTTTTGAACGAAGATCCCTGGGAAAGGCTGCATAAGATAAAGGCCGCCATGCCCAACACAAAGCTTCAGATGCTGCTGCGCGGACAGAACCTTCTGGGATACAAGCACTATCCCGACGACGTCGTCAGAAAGTTCGTCGAACTGAGCGTCAAAGGCGGCATCGACATCCTGCGTATTTTCGACGCGCTGAACGACCTGAGAAACCTCGAAGTCGCCGTCGACGAGACCGTCAAGAACGGAGCGCACGCCTCCATCGCGATCTCATATACCACCAGCCCCGTACATACCCTTAAAAAATTCGCCGCCCTCGCAAAAGACATGCAAAAAATGGGCGCGGGTTCCATCTGCATAAAGGACATGGCGGGCGTAATGAGCCCGAAAGAAGCATACGACCTGGTGGGCGCGATAAAGGACGCCGTAAGTCTGCCCGTGGTACTGCACACTCACTGCACGACGGGGCTCGCGTTCATGACCGCCCTGAAAGCCGTCGAGGCGGGCGCGGACGTCATCGACACCGCGACCAGCTGTTTCTCGGGAGGCACCTCTCAGCCCGCTACCGAAACGCTGGTATACGCGCTTAAACAGCTCGGTTACGAAGTCGACGTCGACGAAAAAGTCATGAACGAGGTCAACTCCTTCTTCAAACCCATCCGCGACGAGTATCTCGCAAGCGGTCTGTTGGATCCCAAGGTCATGGCTACCGACACCCAGGCGTTGAACTACAAGATCCCCGGAGGAATGCTGTCGAACCTTATCTCCCAGCTCAAGATGCAAAACGCGATCGGCAGGCTGGAAGAAGTTCTGGTCGAGACCCCCAGGGTCAGAGAGGACCTCGGTTATCCTCCGCTGGTCACGCCCATGAGCCAGATGGTCGGCGTTCAGGCGGTCAACAACGTGCTCCAGGGCGAACGTTACAAGATCATCGGAAAGGAAGTCAAGGCGTACTGCCGCGGCGAATACGGCAAAGCTCCCGGTAAAATCAACGAGGAACTGATGAAAAAGGCGCTGGGCGACGAAAAACCCGTGACCTGCCGTTTCGCGGACACCTTGGAACCCGAGTTCGAAAAGACTAAAGCGGAGCTTAAAGACGTGGCGAGAAGCGACGAGGACGTCCTTTCCTATATCGCCTTCCCGCAGATCGCCGAAAAATTCTTCGCCGCCAGAAAAGCCGCCGAGGAAAAAGTCGTCAAGTACACTATCGAAAACGTCGAGGAGGAATAATAAATGCTTTCCGCTATCGAATCGATTACCGTAGGAGAATCCGCATTGTTGAGCCTTGTTTCGATGGGCACGATAATGGCGGTGCTTCTTCTGATAATGGGTCTTATCTATCTGATGAGTTTTCTTTACCGCGAATTTACAAAGCGCAAAAAGAGCAAGTCCGCTTCCGAAGCCGTTTCCGAAGCGCCTTCCGCGCAGGCGGAGCCTGTTGCGCCCGGTTCCTGCGGAGAGCTGAAACTGGTCAAATGCTCCGAGCGCGACGCCGCGATGATAATGGCGATAGTGGCGGACAACATGCAGGAAGACCTGAACAAACTGCGCTTCAAATCCATAAAGCTGGTTGAGGACAGCGACAACAAATAATCGAAATAAGGAGTCCCGAAATGAAATATAAAGTTACCCTTAACGGAAAAACATACGAAGTGGAAGTTGAAAAAGGCGAAGCCGTTCTTTTGAAAGAATACGAGGCGGCGGCACCCGCGGCACCCGTAGCCGCACCCGTTGCGACAGCTCCCGCGGCACCCGCGGCACCTGCAGCGGCACCTGCGGCAGCCTCCGTACAACTCGGCGCCGGCACCGCCGTCAACGCGCCCCTGCCCGGCACCGTTTTACAGATAAAGGCTTCCGTCGGTCAGGCGGTCAAAGCGGGCGAAACCGTCATGATCATCGAAGCGATGAAAATGGAAAACGAAATCGTCGCTCCGAGAGACGGCAAAATCACTTCCGTCGTCGTCCAGAAAGGCGCGGCGGTCAACGCGGGCGATCCTTTGTTCACCATAGCGTAACTTTTTAACGAGGTTTTATGGATTTAGGTCAAATTTTTACCGATCTGGTAAACAGTTCGGGATTTGCCGGATTGTTTTCGGGTATGGGATGGCAGAACGCGGTCATGATCGTGATCGCTTTGTTCCTGCTGTTCTTGGGGATCGTAAAAAAATTCGAACCCCTGCTCCTCGTAGGTATTGCTTTCGGAATGCTACTGACGAACCTGCCCGCGGGCGAAGTTTTCCATGCCGAACTGTGGAACGATCCTAACGGCGTAAGTTATGCGACCGTTTTGCAGAAAGGCGGTCTTATCGATATCCTGTACATAGGCGTCAAAACGGGCGTATACCCCTGTCTGATATTCATAGGCGTGGGCGCGATGACGGATTTCGGACCGATGCTCGCGAATCCGAAGTCGCTTATTCTGGGCGCGGCGGCGCAGCTCGGCGTTTTCTGCGCGTTCATCCTTGCGATAGTCTTTAAATTCTCTCCCCAGGAAGCCGCTTCCATCGGCATCATCGGCGGAGCCGACGGTCCTACCGCGATATGGCTGACCAAGTCGCTCGCCCCGGGACTGCTGGGACCGATAGCGATAGCCGCATATTCGTATATGGCGCTGATCCCTTTCATTCAGCCGCCGCTTATGCGACTCATCGTTCCCAAAAAGGAACGCATGATAAAGATGGAGCAGACTCGCGAGGTATCCAAAGCCGAAAAGATCATATTCCCGATCATGGTTACCGTTTTCACGGTGCTTATCCTTCCCTCGGTCGCGGGACTTTTAGGCTGTCTGATGTTCGGTAACCTGCTGAAGGAAACGGGCGTTACCGACCGTCTCTCCGACACCGCGCAAAACGCTCTGATGAACATCGTTACCCTGTTCCTCGGCATCTCCGTTGGCGCTACCGCCATAGGCTCTACGTTCCTCGACATAAAGACGATCCTTATCATCCTGCTGGGTCTGTTCGCGTTCGCGTTCTCTACCGTGGGCGGACTGCTGTTCGGCAGACTGCTGTGCCTCGTTACCCACGGCAAGGTCAACCCCCTTATCGGCGCGGCGGGCGTTTCCGCGGTCCCCATGGCGGCGAGAGTCGCGCACCGCGAAGGTCTGAAAGCCAATCCCGATTCCTATCTGTTGATGCACGCTATGGGACCGAACGTCGCGGGAGTCATCGGCTCCGCAGTCGCTGCGGGAATACTGATGAGCGTATTCGGTTAAGCGATACGACTATCGGTCTTTCTCGAATTCAAAGCCCGGCTTTTACGCCGGGCTTTTTTCTACCATTTCCCCTTTTTCCGATACTTTGCGGTTCCGATTTCCGACGCGCCCGCGCAGGCTCCGTAAAAAAGCCCGACGAACGTCGGGCTTTATGTTTGTCTGCAAATCAAACGGCTTTACCTTGATTAAAAATCGAGTTCCACTCTGAAAGAAAGGTTATGCGCTATCGCGCCGCCGAGATCCAACGCGGGTTCGGAGGTAACCTCGGGTCTTTGCTCTTTCTTTTTGCGCCATCCCGCATGTAAAACGAGGTTGTCGGCGGGCATCTTCGTTATGCACGCGCGTTCGGTGCATGCGGCGTCGTAATACCACCCCATGAAATCGTAATACTGCGAACTGAGCTGCGGCAAAACGATCTCCGCACCCTTTCTCGCCTTTATCGCAGGGATTTCCGCGGTAAATTTGACCTTTCCCGTTTTAAAAGAAATGCTTCTCTTGCCAAACACGTTTATCAGCACCGTTATAATTACGGCAAGCACGACGACGCCCGCGACCGCCGCAACGATTACGATGACGGGATCCATTTATTTTTCCTCCTTATACGAAACAGAGAATAACGGCTATGACCGCCAGCGCGAACGGTATCAGAGATAATAAAAATCCCGTCCGTCTCCTGACCTTATAATAGCGTTTGCGCATCAGATGCCCCGAAACGTCGGACACCGCCGCGCCGTCCGGCGGTATACGGGTATCGGCAAACGCGCGCTCCAAAGCCGATTTCCTGCCTGGATATGCGTAAATATCGAAAAACGGGTATCTTCCGTCCTCGGGAACGGGCGGAACGTAATCGACCGGCATCGATACCGCGTTCACGGCTACGGGCATGCCTTTGACCGATCCGAAAACGCCCTTTCCGCGTTCCAACAGCCCTACGCGCGACCTTTTTATCGTTAAGTTTGTCTGAGTATTCATGTCTCCCTCGCTATATTTAATGATAAATCACATCTTTTTTAAAGTCAATACCCGATTTGAAAGCGAAAAGCGCGTTTTTTATCCGTATATGCCGAAGCAAGCGGCAAAACGTGATCGGAAACTATCGGATCTTACCCGCTTTTTTCAAAAGCGTATACGCTTTGAAGCCGCCCGAAAGGTTATACGCGTCGAAACCCGCCTGTTTCAAAATCCTGACGCCGAGATACCCCCTGAGCCCCACCGCGCAGGAAACGATTATCTTCCTGTTTTTCGGGATCTTGTAAAGATTCGACCTGAGTTCGTCCAAAGGCACGTTGACGGAGCCGGGTATCCTGCCCGAAGCAAGCTCCGACGGGTTTCTGACGTCAAGTACGAACGCGTCTTCCGTCAGCTCCTCGGGATATACCGTGGGACATAGGCCCGTAAGGATGTTCTGCGCGATGAATCCGAGCATGTTCACGGGGCTTTTGGCGGAGTTGAACGGCGGCGCGTAACACAGCTCCAGCTCCGCAAGATCGTTCACCGTGCCGCCGAATTTCATCACCGCGGAAATGACGTCTATCTGCTTTTCGACGAACTCCTTTCCCGCGCCCTCTGCTCCCAGCACCTTTCCGTCGGGCGCGAACAAAAGCTTCAGCGCCATCTGCTTTGCTCCCGGATAATACCCCGCGTGAGACATCGGAAACGCATAAGCTTTCAGATACTTTACGCCCGCGGCTTTCAACTGCTTTTCGTTTTTGCCGACGCATGCCGCGGTCAGCGAAAACGCCTTTACAACAGACGCGCCGAAAACGCGCCTGCCGTTGGAGTCTTTCCCTCCCGCGATGTTGGTGGCGACGCTTCTCGCCTGTCTGTTCGCGGGTCCCGCAAGCGGCACGAGCGTCTCCGTGCCGTCGGCGCCTATTACCGCCACGGCGTCGCCCGCGGCGTACACGTTTTCGTCCGAAGTCAGCATATAGTCGTCGGTCGCTATCCCGCCCGTCGGCGAGATCTTAAGTCCCGCCTTTTCGGCGAGCGCGCTCTCGGGCTTCACCCCCATAGCGAGCACGACCGCACCGAAACGCGCGCGGGAAGAATCGGTGAATTCCGCTTCGATTCCGTCATCAACGTTTTTGACGCTTTTTATGCCCATGCCCGTCAGCACTTTTATACCGTTTGCCTCCAGCTCTTCCTGTACCATTATCGCGATTTCAGGGTCCAGAGGCGGCATTATTTGTTGCCCGAACTCCGCAAGCGTAACTTTTATTCCGCGCTTTGCAAGGTTTTCGGCGGTCTCCGTTCCGATAAATCCTCCGCCCGCGACCAGCACTTCGGTTACCTCCTTCGACGCGATATAAGCGTCTATCGAAAGCGTGTCGGTTACGTCTTTCAGAGTGAACACGCCGTCTCCCGAGATTCCGAAGGTGTTGGCTTTCGCGCCGGGCGCCAGCACCAGTTTGTCATAACTTTCGGCATATTCTCTGTCCGCGCTCCTTACGCTGATTTTCCGCGCTTTTAAGTCGATTGCCACGACCTCGGAGTTTACGCGGACGTCGATATTGAAGCGCTTCTTCAAAAACGCGGGGGTGGCGACGGTAAGGTTTTCCTCCCCTTTTATCTCGCCGCCCAAATAATACGGCAGTCCGCAGTTCGCGTATGAAACGTGTTTGCCGCGTTCGAAAATGATTATGTCCGCGCTTTCGTCAAGTCTTCTGAGCCTTGTCGCGGCGCCCGCGCCTCCGGCGACTCCTCCTACAATCAGAACTTTCATTTCTCACCTCGTTAAATCGGTTTATATTCGGATTATATACCCGTTTTTTCCGCGGGTCAATAGTCCGTCGCCGACGTATGCCGTTGCGGCAGACGATTTTTATAAGTTAAAGTTGATTTTTCGGCGTTAATAAAGTATAATTATAAAAAAGGAGGACGTATGAAAAATCCCGAAAAAGTATTTTCCAGAGCGACAGGCAACGCCGAAAACTACAGGATCCCCTCTCTCGTGGCTACCGCGGACGACACGCTGATCGCGGTCGCGGACGAGAGATTTTTTACGGGCGCGGATAACCCTAACCGCATAGACAAGGTGGTCAGAATTTCGACAGACGGCGGCGAGACCTGGTCGGAGCAGGTAACCGCGGTCAAAATGACCGGCAAGGACAAGCGCCATTCTTCCGCCGCGATAGACCCCGCCACGCTTTACGATCCCGCTACCGACACGGTATTCATGCTGTATTCCATGACCCCCGCGGGTATAGGAATACTCAACTGCAAAAAGGGTACCGGATACGCCGACGGCGGCATCGTCGTCAAAAAAGGCGCGAAAAGCTATGTATGGAAGAACGGCGAACTGTATTCCGGTTCCGAACCCGTCGGAATAAAAGTGGATAAGGACGGCAATTTCGAGGGCGGCAACGTGCTGACCGGGGAAGGCGGATACATGCTGTACAAGACTTCCTATCTGATGCTGACGAAATCGACCGACCACGGCAAGACCTGGTCGGAACCCGTGGCGCTGAACCCCTCCGTCAAGGACGAAGCCTGGCACTTCATAGGCTCCGGTCCCGCAAACGGGATATGCCTGAAAAACGGAAAATACGCGGGACGTCTGGTATTCCCGATATATTACGGACTCGGCAAACTGCCGATGAAGCTGACCGCGGCGGTCATCTATTCCGACGACGGCGGCAATACCTGGAAAGCGGGCGCCACTCCCCCGATAAAGGGAAGATACATCGGCAAGAAAAACCCGCTTATCTTCCCGATGCGCACCTATCTGACCGAGTCGCAGGCGGTAGAACTGGACAACGGCGACCTGCTGCTGTTCATCCGCAACCACCACCCCGTCCGCAGGATAATGATCGCGCGTTCGACAGACGGAGGCGAGACCTGGTCGGAACCCGTGTTGAACGACGACCTGCCCCAGTGCGTATGCCAGATCACCGCTTTAAAGGTCAACTATAACGGAAAGAGCGCCATACTGACGGTCAACGCGGGCGACACTGCAAAACGCAGACTGGGTATCGCACGCCTCAGCGAGGACGAAGGCAAGACGTTCAAAAAGAGCCTGGTCATCACCGAGGGCGAATTCGTATATTCCTCGGCGGCTCAGCTTTCGGACGGCTCGGTCGCGCTCCTTTACGAGGACTGCACCCGGCACACAGACATCAAATTCACGAAGTTTGACCTGGACGAACTGAAATAATTAAATTGCGTTAAAAACGATTAAGGCTCCCATTATCACTAGCGGGAGCCTTTTTTATATTTTAATTTCGTTTCATGCTTCGCAAACGATAACGTTCACGCTGAAAGGCAATAGCGTATAAGAGTCGCTTGTAACGGCATCCGTTTCGGGGCGCACCCTTTCGACGGGCTTTCCCGAAAAGGATATCGTGTTTCTGTCCGTCGGTTCAGCCTTCAGGCGATACGCCGTCGCGTTTTTCAAAAGCCCGTCGGCCTCCATGACTTTTTCTTTGTTCGTCGTGTTGACCGCTTTCAGATACAGGCGTTTTCCGTCCGTGGTCAGCGAGACGTAGACGCCGTCGCCGTCCTCGAGCGTTACGGGGACGTACTCGTTCCCGACGTTTTCGGAGAAAAGCTTCTGAACGTAATAATTGGCGGTCCTCAGCGTGTACAGGCTGTTGAAATTTATAAGGTTGTGTTTCCACTGTTCGCCGCCCGTCCTGGAAAACAAAGGCGCGTAACTGGACAGCTTGACGACGTCGGCGTTCCTTTCAAGCCCGGTCATGAATACCGCCTCCGCAAGCGCGGAGCGGAATTCGTTTGGCATGACGCGGCGGTTTTCGGGCGTGTTCGCGGCGTATTCCCCGAGGAATATAGGATACCTCGCGCGGTCGTAGTCGTCGTACAGCGCTTCGTTTTCGATGAGCCAGGCGGGTTTGCGGTAAAAATGGTCGTCGCAGTACACGTTTTCGTAGCGCTTTTCGTCGAACGGCCGACGCCTTTCTTCGTAAGAGGGATGTTTATAGCAATCGAAGCCTGCGCTCCATACCGCCTTTATATCGGGATATTCCCTGCGGACGGCGGTCAGTATGTCAAAAAAGTTTTCGTTATACCTGTCCCCCCAGTTCTCGTTGCCTATGCCGAGGATCTTCAGGTTGAACGGCTCGGGGTGTCCCATGTCCGCCCTGAGTTTCGCCCATTCGTTTTCGTCGGGATCGCCGTTTGCGAACGCGACCAGATCGATAACGTTTTGTTTTCTCCTTTCGTATTCGGCGTCGCCGGGAGAAACCGACTCGGAGCATCTACCCTGACACGCCAGTCCCGCGTTCAGTATCGGCATCGGCTCCGCCCCCAGATCCTCACAAAGCAGAAAGTATTCGTAGAAGCCTATTTCGTTCGACTGCATGTAAACGCAGTCGCGTTGGGATTCCCCCCACAGATTGTATTGCGTCTTTCTGTCCTCGAGTCGTCCGACCGTAGCTTTCCAGTCGTAGGAATTGTTAAGGCAGTTGCCTTCCACCAGACACCCTCCGGGGAAACGGACGAAGCGCGGCTTCAGCTCCTTAAGCGCCTCGATCAGGTCTTTTCTGAATCTGCCGTAGCGGTATTTCCCGCTTTCCCTGTTCCAGTACTCGGTCGAACCGAAAAAAAGTTCCGTTATGTTCAGGGTCCCTTTTCCCTTGAAGCGGATGACCAAACGCCCTGTTCCCGTTTTTATCGCCTTTACGAAAGCCGTTGTCTTTTCCCAGTCTTTCGAAGCAAAGTTTATTTGGAAAGTCTCCGTCAACGGCTCTTTGTCGTCGGAGACGACCGCCGCCGTAACGCTTCCGTCAAAGTCGGTGTTTTTTATATACGCGCCGAATTCGTAGCTTTCGTTTTCCTTTACTCCCACGGCGCCTCGGGAAGAATTTCTGCGGCGGTAGCGCCCGAAGGTTTCCAAGGAGTCGCCCCCGTTATATCCGAGGTTTTGAAGCGTAAATTCGCCGTCCACGCATATTTTTAGGCTGTAGGGGTTATTGCGGCTTAATCCGTTTCCGTTTTCCGCAAAGTATTTGCCCTTCCCCGAAAAGCGCCACGAATGCAGCAGATCGTATCTTAATATACGGGTCATTTTGCGGCGCAGCGCGTGAAAAATGCGGTAGTAGTAATAATGGACGTCCCTTTTGAAGTCGTAACAGTACGCCGAAAAATTCTTGTTGGCTATCTGGTTAAGGTTGACGCCGCCGTCCACGGAAAAGTTTATGTCCTCGAAAAAAATCCCGTACAGTTTGTCGGAAATGCTTTTTTTGTTGTCAAAGTCGGCTTTTATTTTCATAATTTACCCTATATGTTCGAACTGCGCTCCGTTTGCCAGGGCAAACGTTTCTATGTCCTCCGCGTCCAGCGCGGTGCTGACCACGGTGTGATGCGCTCCGCCGGCGTTCAGCCACGCCCTCACTCCGTCCTTGAAGTTGGGCTTGACTCTCCACATCAGCCTGCCGAGCGGGAGTTTGGGCATTTTCTCGGGTTGGGAAACGAGTTCTATTTCCGCCGTTATCAGCTTGAATCCGAGACCCGTATCGATTAAGGACGTTGCCGTGGCGGCGCCCTCGATCCCGTCGAATACCAGTCTCGCGGGCGCTTCCTTTCCGCCTATTCCCAACGGATGTACTTCGATTTTAGGCTTTGTCTTGGCGGCTTGAGGGTCGACCTCGAGCATATGGGAACCGAGTACCAGTTCTTCTCCCCTTTTAAGATCGTAGGTATAATCCTCCATGAATACCGAAACGCCCTTTCTTTTCTCGCCCATTTTCTTAAATACGGCGACGAGCGCCGCCGTCTTCCAGTCGCCCTCGGCGCCGAAACCGTATCCGGACGCACTGAGGCGCTGCACCGCAAGCCCCGGAAGCTGTTTTAAACCGTACAGATCCTGAAAATTGGTGGTAAACGCGCGGTATCCGCCGCGGTTTAAAAACCGCCTTAGCGCTATTTCGTATTTAGCCTGTTCTTTGACAGCCTCCGCGTCGGAAGTGTTCAAAAGGTATTTATCGGTATATTCCGTAAACAACGCTTCTTTTTCGGCGTCCGTTACGGCGTTTATTTCTTCTGCGAGGTCGCCAACCGCGAAATAATCGGTCGTCCAGCCGAATTTTATGTTGGCTTCGACCTTGTCGCCTTCGGTAACCGCCACCTCGCGCATGTTGTCTCCGAAACGCGCTATTTTCAACTGTTTCGAAAACGCCTCGGCAACCGTAAAATCAGCCCATTTATTGATTTTCTCCATGACATCCGGCTCTTTATAGTAACCTACAACCGTTGTATGGTTTATTCTAAGCCTGTTGAGTATGTATCCGAATTCCCTGTCGCCGTGAGCGGACTGGTTGAGATTCATGAAATCCATGTCTATTTCGGCATACGGCAGCCTTTCGTTGAACTGCGTATGCAAATGCAGAAGCGGTTTCAACAGTATCTTAAGCGCGTTTATCCACATTTTGGCGGGTGAAAAGGTGTGGCACCATACCATTACACCCGCAATTTCGTCGTCGTAGTTTATTTCTTTTACGGCGTTCAATGCGTCGTTTTCCGTTTTGACGGTGCCTTTATAAACTATTTCCACCCTCGGAGCGTTGGCGTCGAGTTCGCCGCATATTATTTCGGAATCTTTCTCTACGGCTTTTAACGTTTCCTCTCCGTAAAGATATTGGCTTCCCGTCAGAAAAGCTATTTTCATTAACTTACTTCTCCTTTTTTTGTCCGTAATAGGCGTTTGAACCGTGCTTTCTGAAATAATGCTTGTCCGCGATATGTTTTTCTATCTCCGGAGAATGTCCGAGTATCTCCCTCGTTATGAACGCGGTTTTGCATACCTCTTCCAGGACCGCCGCGTTCTCGGCGGCCCTTATAGCGTCTTTTCCCCAGGTAAAAGGAGCATGGCCCTTTAACAAAACCGCGGGAGTGGCTTCGTAATCCCTGTTTTCTTTTTCGAAAGTTTCGGCTATGACCGCGCCGCTCATCCGCTCGTAATCTTTTGTATCCTTTTCCGTCAGCGCCTCGGTAACGGGTACCGGTCCGTAAAAATAGTCGGCGTGCGTCGTCCCGGAACATACGACCTCTCTGCCCGCCTGCGCCCACGCCGTTGCGAAAGTGGAATGAGTATGAACGACCCCTCCTATTTTAGGAAATCTTTTATAAAGCTCCAGATGCGTTTTAAGGTCGCTGGAAGGTTTCAGTTTGCCTTCCACAGTATTTCCTTCAAGATCGGTTACGACAATGTCTTCAACGCTCATTTCGTCGTAAGAAACACCGCTCGGTTTTATTGCCACGACGCCTTTTTCGCGGTCTATCTCGCTCGCGTTTCCCCAAGTAAAGATAACCAAACCGTACGATACGAGAGCCTTATTTGCCTTTAATACATTTTCTTTTAATTTGTCGAAATTTCCCATATCAAAATCCGTGATTGTCGGGGTCGCGATACAGTCTCTTGTTCGTTTCGAGCTTTTTTATCTCCTCTACGTCCGATGCCGTCAACGAAAAATCGAATATGTCTATATTTTCTTTTATCCTTTCGGCGTGGGTGGATTTCGGAACTGCCGAAACGTTGTTTTGTATATCGTATCTCAGGATTATCTGAGCCGCGCTCTTTTGATATTTCAAAGCTATTTTCTTTATCGTTTCGTCATTTAAAGCAGCTCCCCTTGCAAGCGGACTCCATGCTTCGCAGACGATACCTTTCTTCCGGCAGTATTCGACCGTTTCCGTATTCTGAAAATACGGGTGTATCTCCAACTGATTCCACTCGGGATAAAACTCGGCTTCTTTTTCCAATTCTTCGATATGATGTATCTTGAAATTAGACAGACCTATGCCCTTTACCACGCCGTCCTTTTTCATTCTCTCCATACCGCGCCATACTTCGTTTTTGTATTCCGTCGGCCAATGTATCAGCAGCATGTCTATATAATCCGTTTTAAGCCTCTCCAAAGAGCCGTAAACGGACTTTCTGACGTCCTCGGGCGTTTTGACGTCCGTCCACAGTTTCGTCGTTATAAACAGATCCTCGCGCTTTACGCCGCTTTTATTTATTGCGCGCCCTATTCCTTCTTCGTTTGCGTACATTACGGCGGTATCTATCCTTTTATACCCCGTTTCCAAAGCCGTTTCTACCGCTTTTTCCACTTCTCCGTTACCTATTTTGTAGGTGCCGAAACCTATCATATCCACTTTTTTGCCTTTTAAATCCGCGTATTCCATATCTTTTATTTTAATCTAACGCTATCAAATATGTCAATATCGCTTTTTTTCAAAAACTTACTTTTTTCTTCTATTTATTCCGTTTGTTTTTACTTTAAAAAACTCTTCTCAAAACAATGTTGTCATGTTGATATCTTTTCAACGTCGTTTACATTTTTTATCAACAGTAATTATGCTTCATTTTTTGTTTTTTATTTATAAAACAATCGTTTTTATATATGAAAAACAACTTATAAACATATCTCTTTTCCTTATTATTATAATTATTCCTTATTTAAAAAAAGAGAAGTAAATAAGCTTACTTCCCTTTTTCGTATCGTTTTAAAGTTTAATTCAACATGCTTTTTATGTCTTTTATGGCGCGTATGGTATCGGGATCGTCTTTTGCCAAAGACGCTATCTTGTCACGAGAATGGATGATCGTCGAATAATCGCGTCCGCCGAACATCTGCCCTATCGTCACCAAAGGAAGCGAAAGCATTTCGGTTATGATGTAAATGGCTATCATTCTGGCTTCGGCAATGTCTTTCGTGCGCTTTTTGCTGATGATATCCGACTGAGATATATTGAAATAACTGCATGTTGCCTGGATTATGTCCGACGAGTCCACGCCGTGTTTTTTCTGTACCGTGTTTTTAAGAGCTTCCTTTGCCGTGTCTATGTCGGGATAAGGCAGACCTTTCAACTTTGCATAGAATATGACCTTTGCAAGACTTCCTTCCAGTTCGCGGATGTTGGAATCTATTCTTTCGGCAAGATAATATACGACGTCGTCGTTGACGGCAATCTTTTCAAGAATCATCTTTTTACGGATTATGGCTATCCGCATTTCCAGATTCGGGGCACCGATATCCGCAATTAAGCCGCCTTCGAATCTGGAGCGCAGACGGTCTTCGAGAGTTGAGATCTCCGACGGAGGTCTGTCCGACGTCAGTACTATCTGTTTTCCGTTCTGATAAAGGTCGTTGAAAATATGGAAAACAACTTCCTGCAGTCCGGTACGCTTTTGCAAGAACTGTACGTCGTCCAGCATCAGCATGTCCACCGTGCGATACTTTTCTCGGAATGCATGCAGATTGAAAACTCCCTTTTCGTTGCGGTTATTGGAAATTGCCTCTACATAGTCGTTAGTCAGCTTTTCCGTGGGAGTATAAAGGACTTTCAGATGAGGCATGTGCTCGTTGACGTAGTTTCCTATTGAATGAAGAAGGTGCGTCTTTCCGAGTCCTACGCCGCCGTATAAAAACAAAGGATTGAACGATAGATATGTGTTTTCGGCTACTCCTGGTGATTTTGCTACGGACTGAGCGGCGTGAAAAGCCAGTTTGTTTGATTCACCGACGACAAAGTTATCGAAAGTGTATCTGGAAATAAACTGGGATTCCTTTTCGTTATAATTGACGGTGTTGTCGGTATATTCTTCGATTTCTTTGTAATAGAAATCCTTTTCTTCGTCCACTATAATTCTTACGTCGGTAAAAATGCTGCCTATAGACTCCAGAGCGCTCTGAATGGCGCTTTTGTAAGAACGATTAACGACGTGTTTGTTGTTAACCGAAGGTGCAAGCAATATCAAAGTATTGTCCTTTACGCAAAGAGGAGTCAAAGAAGCGATCCAAACAGAATAAGATATGGCGTTCACACCCTCTATTCCGACTATTTTTTGGCAAGCATCCTGCCAGATTCTCTTGATGTCGATCATAAAGCGATTATAACACATACCGAAAAAGTTTTCAACAATAGCTAAATCTAAATAAATATATTTAAAAATAAAGTTATTTAAGCGAAAAGGCAAGCCGAACAAAAGCAGGCGATTTTAAATTCTAAATTCGGTAATGGAATAAGGGTAATATGCCGGCATAAAAAAAAGACAGTCATCCGATAATTAGTTGACGAAATTAAAATAAATCGGGAGGCGAAGAATTTTCGGAAAGAAAATCAATTAACTAATATAGAATAAACCGAAAATGAATTAAATTAAAAATTAAAAAACATAAAAACAAAACCGTCGGAGGAAATCATTTGAAAAAGGAAATCATATAAAACGCTTTTAAAAGAGAATAATATTCTCTTTTAAATGACAAAACAAATCATATATCAACATTTTAAAGCGTACTTATCAACAATTATATTGATAACTCGCCGTTTAAACGATCCGTTTAAGTTATCAGAAAGCTAATTAAAAAGTACATATTAAAAAATAATTATAATGCAGAGCATAATTGTACAATATTTATTAGATTAAAAAATGCGTCTTTAGTCTTTATGATTATCCCATCCCCTCTTTGAAATAAAATACACTCGGCTTAAAAACGTTTATAAAATAATCGGAAAAAATATAGATACATTATTTAGTATAGAGTTATATTAACTGAATAAATCAACACAATCGTATCGGCAAAATATTATATAATACAAAATCATTTGTTGAGTTAAAATCGAATTAGAAAAAAATAAAATTGTATATAAATAACAATATATTAAAAAATTAAAGCGGAATAATGATATAATACTCTAAAATATTTAAAAAACGGACCGAAATGACGAACCATTATAGATTTATAAACGAACGATTGTTTCACGTTAAACAAAACGTATTATATTCAATATAATCCATATCCCGCTTCCATTAACAGAATATCGTTATATGGCGGATTGCTTTAACGAAAATCATTCAGTTAATTATGCGGTTTTGAAAATTAAATAAATGAATAAAACTGAAGCGAGGTAGTTTATAATCGTAAAAGTTCAATCAATTTTATACAAGAGAGAACGATATTTTATCCGAAAAGTACCGGACTACTAATTTTTAACGAATGTAAGATATTATTTTCATGACTTATATCATTATTTGCATAAAACCGTTTTTAGATTTACTTTTTTCTCGGCAATTATAAAATCGAATATAATTCAACTATGAAACAGCTTATCTTTGAGCTTGTTTACTTCTTTTCCGTTAAGCCGTCAGAATCGAGCAGAAATAGCGTTGCATATACAAAATAAACTTTAAATTGAGGTTTCGATAAATATTTATTTGTGATTTTATTAAAGATTTAAAGGTATAATCGGGATCCTTTCTATTGTTTCCGACGACGATCATGCTTCGGTCGGTATATAATTACATTTAATTAATTTATCGTATTTTATAGAATTTCCGAGCATGGATTCGATTAATGCTGATTATATGTTGATTGAAGTAATCGTCGACGTTTTGTTTTTGAAATGTTATCCGGTAATTGTTAAACGAGCAGTACAAGAATAAAATTCAGAATATAAATATCGTTTTATCATGTTTAGCGCCCGAATAAAAATCCAACACCCATTATCTGAGCTTTGTTTTTAAGAAGGCAGACGTCTTTTAAACGGCAGAAACGCGTATGTTTTTTTCCGAACGCCGAAATATTTTATGCTTCTACCGACTAATTACAGTGGACTTAACGACACAAAGATATTATTTAATAAAACAAGAAGAACTGTCTTTTACCAAGAGTTGTGTATAACGATAAACCGTATTCATCACATTATATATTTTGCAAGACGAAAAATCAATGGTATAGGCATAATAACATAAGAAAATTCCTGCTTTTTAAATCTCGTTTACGCAGAATTGTTTAACGTGGAACAATCGGCTGTAGCCGTGATACGGAGTCGGATTTTCACAATCTAATATAGAAAAACGTAGCGAAGTGTTTCAAAACGCCGCCTTGAATCACGCGCTTATTCGGTTTTATATATCAAGGCGAAATACATAGGAATCACCTCCACTTTCATATATGTTATATATGTTATACGCCGGTTATTTGATTCCGACGTAAATCTTTTTGAACCAACAACATTTCGGGTACTTTCGTAAAGAGCGAAGGGGAGCAAATCCGACATGCTCCTCACTTTAACTTTGATAGAACCCAAATTAGGCGTCGATTTTTTCCCGATTGCCGGTCAGCTTTCGTGCGTTTAAAGATAAAAAATCGGGGAAAAATTAATATACTTTAAAGTATTGCGTATATTGTACATACGTGGTAAGGCTCCAAACGCTTCTACCGCTCCCCGCATATAAATTAAGATTGAAATTAATGATCGAAACGTGCTTTCAAACCCTATGGGTGTGCGGTATTTATACGACCGACCGCTGCCCGAGCTTTTAACAAATGCGCATACAAAATTAATTGTAAAAACGATTTATATCAGAAGGTCGGGAATATAATATAGTTTTTTGAGAATCCAAGCACGATACACCTGCTTTAAGAATTAAATCGGGTAATACGAATAATACCGTATGAGTTACGTTTTACCGCCACCTCGAACCGACGATACACAACCTTATTATTAGGACTTTATAGTCCGAACATAGGAAAGAATGCCATTGCGAGAATCCATGCATATACGTATTATATCTTTCTGGCTGATTCCGATTTGTTTCGGTCGGGATCGGTTTGCGGCTTGTCCTTCATAAAGTCTTAAACCAAAGATAAAAATTCTATCGGCAGAATGTTACGACGCGCAACGGTAAAATGTTTCACGTTGAACAATCGAACTCGGATACGTTGATTTTTTAAATATTTAATAACATTTTTATTAAAATGAGCCTGATGCAGAGATATAATGCGCCCGCACACACAATGAATCCATACGCGAGTAACGAGCTTTTTATAGCAATATTTCGGCGTCATACTTAAAGAGGCATCAAAGTTTCCGTATATTATGTCGCGCGGCAAGATACCGGTCAAAGCTGTTTTCACTTTAGAAAGTTTAAATCGGACTGGTAATAGATAATAGGCCGGGTTGTCCGATGCGAAGATTTAAAAATTGATCGCGCCGTATGTTTGAATGCAATCGACGAGGCAAGGCCGATACTGCGAGCGGTAATTTGATTTTTTACGGTAGCGATGTTTATGCGCCAATAAATAAAATCGCTACTGCCGAAAGTATACAATTATGTGAACGACGGGACTATCCGAGTATTTAATTTAGCTTTGACCCTGAAAAGTTTCTTTTTGTTTTCGCGCAACGGGAAAAGCTTCTCTTGGCGTGGTCCGATTTTGAATAAAGCGATGTCGTTAAATATCTTTTCGAAGTCGATAACGGTTTATTCTGAAACGGAACGTTTCTTTATTATGGAGCTGTCGCAAAACAAATTCATGCAGAAATTGCGAGCGTGCACGAGCGTCGAACAGCCGTCAGGATTTCGTTTTTAAACAATATTTATCGTTTTGGCTGTAATCATACCATACGGACAAGACAACGGCGAATTTTGAATTGAGGATCAAATAACGTTATAATCTTAGCGCGAAAAACAGGACATTATCGGCAGAAAGCAAAAGACCAACCGAAACAAAACGGAAATGTTTCACGTTGAACAAATTTGTCCGAGCATACCGCGGTACGCATATTCAGATATTCGGAGAGAAAATAAATTATTTCAAACGCGGCATATGCCGAGCATAAAACAGATCAAAATGCATGGAGAAAGCCATATTATTCCGCAGCGTTTTGGCGGCATGCGCCTGAACCGATGCCGTTTAGTTTTTAACATTCCTCCGACAGTGGCACCCCTCCGAGGTCGCGGCCCGCTTGGTCCGTCAAATCAAGCTTTTGAAGAAGTAAAATATAAAAGCTTTTATACGATGGCGGTATTGCAGAAACGAAAGTTATTCGTATTACCAAAATAGTTTCCCGGAAAGAATCCGACACCCGGGAGCATTTCTCGAAAGAGTGCCCCATTATTGTTTGCGTCGAAATAAATAAATCTAAACAGTTAAAGTTAAAAACGGCAAATCGAAAAAATAATTCGTAGAAAAAAGCGGAGGAAGAAACGCACGAAAGCTCAGGCTGTCATACAGCCGAATTTGACAATAAGCGCAAGACGTTAAGGCAATATTATCGTAATCATATATGATTGTTTAACGTGGAACATCGGCGGCGATTTTCTCAATTTATATTGAAGTATAATCAAAAACATGATATTCGGTTTAAATATTACGATTAATGTAGTCTAAGCGATTGTTCCGAACGGAACGAAGATGCTAAATAAATATAGAGAAATAGCGCAACAAGATCGTCAGACGGGCTATTAATCGGTTTCATACAACAAGCGATCCGGAAGTCGCAGCGGAAAAGCCGAGATAAAAGGCGTTAGAATCGATTCGGCAAATTGACATTGACGGAAACGGCAAACTAATATTCAAGTTAAACAATAAACGCAAACAATAAAAGATCGAGTATAGCCAAATATTAATCCTATGCTAATAATACATCGCCCATGTAAATATTGAATAAATAAATTCCCATATTTATAATGTTTGACGCAGCGAACGTCGGCGCAGATCAAGCGGACGAGCAGTCAAAGGATAAAGGCAAAGCGTGCGACCCAAACGCTTAAATCGTAAAAAGCAATGCCGAAACGTCTTTTAAATAATAAAACATAGGTAACGCAAAGTCTTTGCGTAACGCATCGAAAACAGGGATAAAAAGGTGAAAAACCGCACAATCATCGCGATATAGAGACGCTCCACGAATGTTCCATGTGAAACAATGCAATAATTCGCAAATTTTTCAGCTTTCGATCGGGCGGATCTCCGCGGCGTGAAGTTTTAGTTTTACCCTGAATCTCGATATATTTAATTTATCGAATCCTGAAATAATTAATACGGAGCTGCGCCTCAAGCGGTATTGTTCCATGTGAAACATACGTGTCGGACAAACGCGTTATTCTGTTTGGATATTTATTTTAACTGTATAAAACTACAAAATATACAAACAAATGAATAATTATAACTATCGGGCAAATTCGTAAGCTTTATATATTTCATGGATAAGCGCGCGCGATCAGAAGGCTTGTTTTGCGGTGCCGAGCGGGTCTAACGGCTTGCAGAACGAGTCGAAATTACGGTTAATGGGCGTTTTTTTATGCTGTTTCACGCGCGCTTCTCCTTGAAAAACCTTAAATGCGATTTTGGTCAGAAAATTAAGATTTACGCGCGAAAACGCTGATAAAATGATACGTTTTTAAGGCTATTTTATTCCCGAAAAAACTTTTTCCGAAAAATTCGGCGCAAAAATGTTCCACGGGGAACGCGAATTTGCCGTGAATTTCTTTTGTTTTTCCGTTGTCTTTGTGGCGAATTTTACAAATCTTTTAACAGGCTTTATTTTACATCTTTTTAATATAAATTACAAGTGCTTTTCGGTTTTTCTTTGAGATTTTATTGTATATTGGCTTATACGATGATTGAGGTTAAACTTTTAATGTTTTGACATCGTATTCTTTTTTCATTGTATATTCGTTGACAAACTTGTTTGTTTTGGCTAATATATACCTAGGAAAACTAGGTAAAGACTATTCGCCGTATGGACATCAATACTTTGGGGCAATTTAAAAAGGGGGCTATGGAACTTATAGTGCTGTGCGTTATCGAAAAGAGCGAGAAGTACGGCTATGAAATAGTTTCTACTCTCAACGAGTATTCTTCCGTTCTCGGAGATGCCAGGGAGGGGACCGTTTACCCTCTTTTGTACAGGCTGTGCGTCGGCGGGTATATCGCTGTCCGCACGGATTCGAGACAGGGACGCGGTAATCCGAAAAAATACTATTCTTTGACCGACAAAGGCAAAGAGGCTCTTGACGAAATGAAGAGATTCTGGTTCGAATTTTCCGATTGCGTCGATTCAATTTTGTCTTTAAAACGCGAGAGCGTTGTCGTTCAGAGCGAGTCGTTCGATGACGATTTTGTCTCCGTAATAGACGGACGGAAGTCTTTAGAGGCATAGCGGCAAAGGGGGTAATCGTTCGTTTTCGGCAAATATACGACGTTTTATGCCGTTATTTGCGGCGCGGGATAATGCCTGAAGCTGTATTACGGGCGATAAGGCGCGGGAGGTATATGTCTTTTTCGGCCTCATAAAAGAGCGCTCGGTCGGAAGTATCGTCGGGCGCTTCAGGCGAAAGGAAAAGGGGAACGAAAAATTGTCTGAAACATACGCGCGGCGAATTAATTTTTACGATAGCGTATATCGGCAGAAACATTCGCTTGCGACGCTTTTTCCGATGATAGATAGTTGCAAGACCTGTTTCGTGGCGATGGTAGCGGCGATTAAACGCCGCTTTGCGGCGGAATCGGGTATGAGGCGGCAGCCGAAGACGCGACGGTATAAGCGAAAACTTGCAAACCGAACGGAAAAAAGCTGACTCGATCGGCTTTGACGAAGACGGAAAATTCGGCGCGTAAATATGGGCGGAGGACCGCGTTATACTCCGGTAACGACGCGGCGAATGAATCAAAAGGCGTTAAACCCGGAAGCGGTTTTCCGATATGGTCGCGTAAGGCGCTCTCAAACAAGCGAGACCCTGCGATGCCGACGAAAAGGTTATAGTATCGCACGTTGGGTTTTGGCGTTCAGGCGCGCCGAACGTATGCGAGTACATATATAAATAAAAGAAGAAATCAAGGGAAATGGCAAACGGAACAAACGGAATATCGAAAAAATACATTAAAAGACTGAAACGTGCGTTGAAAAAGAGGCGCGCTTACGACGTCGGAATCATCCGCGACGTCAATGAGATGTTCGAAAATACGGCGTCGGAGGGGAAAAGCGCCGAAGAATTGATTTTGCGTCTGGGCTCTCCCGAGGATTTTGCGGCAAAATTCGATCGGACCGAACGCCCGTATGCGGGTGTCGCCGCATTTACGGTAGCGGCGGTATCGCTGCTCGCGGGAATTATGTTTATCGCAGCGTATGCGGTCGGCAAGCTGCGCGGGGTGCCCGAGGACGCGATAGGTTACGCCGAGTCTGCGACCGAAATTTTCGTTACGGGGGGCGTCGGAACGGAGGCTTGGCTGATATCGGGTACGGTATTGGTGCTGATTTCGCCGATCTTGGCGTGGATCACAAGAAAAATCATCGCGAAAAGGAAGAAAAATGGATAAAAAGAAACTTGTTTTATTGGTTGTCGCGTTGAGCGTATTGGCGGCGTTGACGGCGTCTTGCGAAACCACGGAGGAGCCGGCAATAGAAGATTACGTCTGGGAGATGGCGGTCGTACTGAAAAACGGCGAAGCGGCGTACGTTATCGAAGACGACGCCGAGAGCTATCCCGACGCCGAGACGGCGTCCTGGCTGTTGAGCGCCGAAAACGGCATACTGACGCTGAAAGACTTAAGCCGCGATCGGGAATTAAAGGGCGGTTATTCGCCGACCTCTGTTTTCGGGAAGAAAGAGAAGATATACAATGTCGATCTGTTTTACGAGGGCGAAGAATTCGCCTCGGTTTCCCATACCGTGTATGCCGACGGCACCGAGCGCCCCACTTTGATCGTAAGCCTTCCCGGAACGAGCGGATACGCCGCGTATTTTTACCCGCTCAGCGAGTGATTTTTTCGGCGGAAATCAGCACCGAACCTATCGGCGGAAGCAGAAAACGCGCGTGGTCTTTCACGCGTTTTTTTGTAAAGACTTCCTGCGCGCGAACGCAGCCGCAGGGCAGGGAATAAACGACCGGACAAAAACGGTTAAGACTCGGATTAAATGCTGCATAGTATACCTGAGTTTCAGTTTCGGACACCCATTCATAGACTTTTCCGTTATAAGGGAGCGGGCGGTTGAATCGTGAACGGAGCAATATATCGGTTAATGCCGGGTGCGTCAAAAGCTCCAGTTCCTTTTTGGAAAGAGCGCCGAGTTCGGAGCCTATCATCAGCGGCGATTTTGCCATACACCACAGGCTGAGCATATATTTTTTCATGCGCGGAGAAAGGCGCGATTTTCTGCCGTTCTTAACGTCGGTATACAGTATTCTGCCCAGCGGCAGCATGTCGAGATCGGGATAGCTTCCGCGTCCGAGACAAGGGTTCCATTTTGCGGCGAGAGCGGTGATTTTTCCGAGGTGTGCCGGCTTGTCCCACAGGTCGTCCATGACACGCCACATGGCGCAGTTTTCGGATATCGATTCGGCTTCGGACAGAGGCGGTTCGCCCGGGGAAAGAGACAAAACGATTTTTCCGGGCAGCGCGTCCAGTTCTTCTGCCCAACATTTTACTTCGGCTTTGCGGTAGGGGCGCAATGCGTCGTCGAGTTTTATGAAATCGAGCTGCCATTCCCCGGCAAGCGCGACTACGGAGCGGATATATTCTCTGCCCCCGGGCTTTGTCGGGTCGATCCCGCAATTCAGGTTCAGCCAGTCGCAGTCGTTCCCCGAAACTATGTCCGCGTCGGAGACGGAGGCGCCTTTGACCGGCATGCGCTTCACGACGGCTTCGCGCGGCACGCCGCACATAAAGTGCAGCCCGAACCGCAGACCTTTGGAATGAACGTAGTCGGCGAGCGGTTTGAAAGAGCCGAAGCAGGAGGGAAATTTTTCCGGCGACGGCAAAGGTCTCCCGAAAGCGTCCAGGGTCAGCGATACGTCGGGAGTATCGCCGTTCCAAATCTGATTCGGCGGCGCGATTTTTCCTTTTTCGGGGTAAAACCAGCAAAAATCCAATACGCAATATTCGTATCCGTAAGGCTTCAGTCTTTCAGCCATGAAGTCTACGTTGGAAACGAACGTCTTTTCGTCCGCCGACCAGCCGTAACAGTCGAAAGAATTCCACCCCATAGGCGGGGACGCGGGTTTATAAAGCATAACGCACCTCGGTTTCATTATATCCCGAAAAACGAAAACAGGCAAGCCGGTGGATTCGCCGCGCTTGCAATGCCCGAAAAAGAATGGTAATATATAAATCGGGAAAGTTCCGCCGAGGCTTCGCGCACGCGCGCGATACCGAAACCCGCAAAAAGGAGAAAGACATGTTTCTGAAAGCGTTGCACAGGCGAATAAAAACCGAATCGGCAAACGAATTCGGAGTTTCCGTCAAGACGAACGTGCGATACGGCGACTATGCGGACGCCGTATGCGACGTATACCGCCTGGGCGAAGGGCGGCTGCCCGTGATCGTGCATTTTACCGATTCCCCGGGAAAAAGCGACCGCTCCGACTATTCCGCGATGGCTTCCGCGATCGCCGCGAAGAACAAGGTGTTCGTGGTGGCAAAGACGAGCGTGGAAAGCCTTAAGGCGATGACCGACTGTTTAAGGCAGATGGAGGAATACCTGAAGCTGTCCGGCGCGGGAGAAAAAATGGACGTGAACACGCTGTTTTTCTCGGGCGACGGCACGGGGGCGTGGTCGGCGCTGAAAGCCGCGGGCGCGGCGACCAGAGGCGAACCCGGCTTTAGCATAAAGCCGACGGGCGTCATGCTGTTTTCGGGGATACCCGAGCCGATGGAGTTGGCGCGGCTGGACCTGCGCTCCGCCAAGAACGCGCTCAAATACGGTTTCGGGGTACACGGAAGCGCCGATACGATACCCGAAAGCGCGGTTAAAGAGATTTGCCCCGGATTCCCGCCGGTGTTCTTTTTACATTCGGACGCCGACAATCTGTCTTTTTCCCAGACGGCGCAGTTAAGGAGCGCGTTAAAGCGCGCGGAGGTAAAATATTCGGAATACCGCGCCGCTTACAGGAACGTAAAGCGTGATTTTTATCTGGACGCCGGCTCGAGACCGGAAGCGGATTCCGCGCTGGCCGCCGCGGCGCGGTTCGCGGATAAATGTTTGAACAACGAATTGAGAATCGACGAATACACCGAGATATGAACAATAATTTTTTTGAACGCGGCGAGCCTAAAGCCGACTCCGAGCAAACGCACGCTTTCGAGCACTATCGCATCAGCGTGCTGCAACCCGATCTGATACGCGTCGAAACCTCCGCAAACGGGGCGTATAACGATGCGCGCACGCAGGCGGTGCGTAACAGGCTCTTTCCGAAGTGCGAGTATTCGCTGAGTTTCGGGGAAAAGCAGGTCGTCGTTACCACAAAAAAAGCAAAATTCTACTTTGACCGCGACAAGGGCAGGGTTACCGAAGTGTATGCGGGCGGCAGGCGGATAATCCTGAAAAAAGAAGGGTGTATGCCCGGAACCGCCAGGACGCTGGATTTTACCTTCGGAAACGTCAAACTCGGAAAGAGCGTCGTTTCCCGCCACGGGGCGGCGTCGTTTGAAGACGATACGCTCGTCATGGACGAAAACGGCGATTTTAAGGCGCGGGCAAACGGCGGCAGGGACGAATACGTTTTTGCGGCGCCCTCCAGGATCCGCACGCTGGAGCTTTTTTATATGCTGACCGGGCGGCCGCCGCTGATACCGAGGTACGCCCTCGGCAACTGGTGGTCGAGATTTTATCCTTATTCCGCCGAGGAATACTTAAACCTGGCGGACGGGTTCAAAAAGGACGACGTGCCTTTCACCGTCGCGGTCGTGGACATGGACTGGCATTGGACGGATCCCGGAAAGCGCTTCGGTTACCGTTCTTTCGGCGGCGCGTACATGTTCAAAAAGGGCTGGACGGGTTATACCTGGAACAGCGAACTTTTTCCCGAGCACCGCGCCTTTTTAAGCGAGCTGAAAGCGCGCGGGCTGAGGGTGGGGCTTAATCTGCACCCCGCGGGAGGCGTCAGAAGTTTCGAGGCGCAGTATCCCGAGATGGCGCGGCGCGCGGGCGTCAAAGACGGCGTGCGCGTAAAGTTCGATCCCGTTTCGCAAAAAGCGTGGAAAGACTATTTCGAGGTCCTGATGCACCCTTACGAGCGCGACGGCGTGGATTTTTGGTGGATAGACTGGCAGCAGGGCAGGCGTTCGCGCATGCCGGGACTGGATCCGCTGTGGGCGCTGAACCATTATCATTTTCTCGATTCTGATCGCGCCGACAGACGCGGAATGATATTGTCGCGTTTTTCGGGAGCGGGCGCGCACCGTTATCCCGTGGGCTTTTCGGGCGACAGCATAATTTGCTGGAGGTCGTTAAGGTTCCAACCGTATTTTACGGCTTCGGCGTCGAATATAGGATATAACTACTGGTCGCACGACATCGGCGGACATACTCTCGGAAATCCCGCAGACGACGAGCTTTATCTCAGATGGATACAGTTCGGGGTTTATTCGCCGATACTGAGGCTTCACAGCTCCGACGCCGTGCGCTCCAAGGAGCCTAAAAACCACCCGTCCGTCGAAAAGGAAGCCGCGGAAGCGCTCCGCTTCAGAATGAGGCTGATACCGTACGTATACAGTTCCGATTACTTTACCTTCCGCGACGCGGTGCCGCTGATAAGACCGATGTATTACCATAACCTCGAGGAGGAAGCGTATACCTATAAAAACGAGTATTATTTCGGCACTCAACTGGTCGTGGCGCCGGTGGTAACGAAATGCGACAAACGCACCGGTCTTGCAAAAACCGAAGTTTGGCTACCCCGGGGAAACTGGATAGATATCCATACCGGCGAAAAACGCAAAGGCGGAAAATTCGTCGCGGAGCGCGGAAAAGCGAGCGTTCCCGCGTTTTTGAAGGAGGGCGGGATACTGCCGCTTGCCGAAAAAGAGCGTCGCGACGCTCTGAATCCCGTTGAGATTGAACTGCTGTTAAACCCCGGCAAGGGCAAGTTCACGTTGTTCGAGGACGACGGGATATCCGGAGCTTACGCCGACGGCGCGGGCGCGTTTACCGAATTCAAAACGAGCTGCTCGGACGGCAGGTTAACGCTGAAAATAACGCAGAGAGGGGAAACGGAACATATTCCCGAGGGCAGACGGTTTGTGCCGCGGGTGCCCGGGGAAAACTGGAGAATAAGCGCGGTCAAGACGGGAAGAGCGGTCGACGGCGCGGTTTACGCCGACGAAAACGGTATTGCGGAAATAGAGCTGATAAGAGAAGATGCTGCCGAATAGGTTGTCGCCCGAGCGCATGGGCGGCGCGTTTTTACAATTTAAAAGGGACGTGGCTTCGGGCAAAAAGTGCGTTGTGTTCGGCGCGTCCAGATACGCCCGCAGGCACCTGGCGTGGTGCACGGGCGGTTTCGTCATGTATCTTACCGCGGACTCCGTTTCGGCAAGAGAGGTCGCCGACACGCTTTCGGATTATTACGGCGGGAAAACCGCGTATATTCCCGAAAGACAGGACACGCTGGTAAACGCCAAGATCAACTTTTCGGACAATGCCGCCGAGCGCGCGAAAGCTTTGGCGGAGATACTGACCGGCGACGCCGTCGCCGCCGCCGTCGGCGCGGAAGCGTTTCTGGACTGGTATCCGTCGCGGAAGCTGTTCGAGAGCGCGGTCAAGGTCATAAAAACGGGCGACGAGATCTCTCCCGAGAAACTCGAGGACTTGTTGGTCTCGGGCGGATATACGCGGACGGACGAGGTCGGGAAAGCGGGCGAGTTCTCGAAAAGAGGCGACGTTTTCGACGTATGGTGTCCGACCACGGAACTTCCCGCGAGGCTGGACTTTTTCGGGGACACCGTCGAAAGCATCCGCCTGTTCGCTCCCGACACGATGTTGTCGGTGCGGGAGATCAAAAAACTGACGGTTTCGCCCAAAAGCGATCTTATCCTTTCGCCCGGCGGCGTAAGACGCGTTTCGGAGGCTTTGAAAGAAGAAAAGCGCCGCGCGTACCGCGAACTCGGGCAGATCATCGAAGAACAGCTCGTCAAACTGGAGTGCGACCCGTCCGATCCCACTCTCGGCTGGTCGATACCCTTTATCGACGAAAAAGACACGCTCGCCGACTATATTCCCGAGGGCGGAACGCTGATAATCGACGATCCGAGGGCGGTTTTCGACAAGATAACATATCTTTTGTCCGCGCACTCGAACAGGGTGGGCGCGCTGAAAGAAGCGGGCGCGGTTACATCGGCGCACCGCGACAGCATGGTGTCCAAGGAAATATTTCTGGAACGCGTCCGCTCCGTAAAAAAACTTGCCGCGTTTCAGACGCTCGCTTCGCTGAACCCGGTATTTTCCCCCGACAGCCTGATCTCAGTAAAAAGCGTGGCTTTGCCGCAGTACACGTTAAACTTCGAAGCGCTTTATTCCGACGTATGCAACGCTTCGGTCGCGAAGCGGCAGACGATGATTTATGCGGGAGACGACGGCGCCGCGAAAACGCTCGCCGACTTTTTCCGCGAGCGCGGCTCTGCCGCCAAAATAACCGAGAACGAGGACGACGATTATCCGCTTCTGATAATTCCCCGTCGGGTCAAACGCGGTTTTTCATATCCGGACGCAAGGATATTGGTCATAGGAACCGACGACGTTCTCAAAAAAAGCGCAGCCGTAAAGCGCGCCGCGTCGGGCAGAAAGCGTTTCGTAACCCCCGAAAAGGGGGATTACGTCGTCCACGTCCATCACGGTATAGGAGTGTACGACGGCATGCAGACGCTGACGACGTCCTTAGGCACGCGGGAATACTTCTGCATCCTCTATAAAGGCGGCGACAAGCTGTATCTGCCCACCGACAGGCTTGACGAGGTGGAAAAATATACCGGCGGCGGCAAGCCCGCGGTGCACAGGCTGGACTCCAGGGATTTCGAGCGCGTGAAAGAACGCGTCAAAGCCTCCGTAAAGGCCATGGCGATAGACCTGAGAACGCTATACGAAAAACGTATGAACGCGCGCGGACACGTCTACTCGGCGGATACGGTGTGGCAAAAAGAACTCGAGGACGCTTTCCCGTTCACGCCGACCGACGACCAGCTGATCGCCGTTTCCGAGATCAAGCGCGACATGGAATCGGGCAAAGTCATGGATCGTCTGCTGGTCGGGGACGTGGGTTTCGGCAAGACCGAGGTCGCGGTCAGGGCGATCTTCAAAACGATAATAGAAGGCAAACAGGCGGCGGTACTCGCGCCCACGACGATACTTGCCAACCAGCATTTCAACACCATCTCCGAGCGCTTTAAGCCCTTCGGGATCAAAATAGACATTTTATCGCGTTTAGTATCCCGAAAGGAGCTGAACGAAGCCCTGAAAAGAATAAAATCGGGCGAAACCTCGGTGGTTGTCGCCACGCACAGACTGCTGGGGAAAGACGTCGTTTTCAACGATCTGGGGTTATTGGTACTCGACGAGGAGCAGCGTTTCGGGGTCGAGCACAAGGAGAAACTGAAGGCGTTGAAGAACAACGTCAACGTGCTCAGCATGTCCGCGACGCCCATACCGCGCACGCTGCATATGGCGCTCAGCGGCATCCGCGACATATCCACTCTCGAAACGCCGCCCGCTGGCAGGCTGCCGGTGGAGACCTACGTCGTCGAGCTTACGGACGCGCTGATAAAAGACGTATGTCTCCGCGAAACGGCGCGCGGCGGTCAGGTGTACATTCTGTATAACCGCGTACAGGGCATAGAAAGGTTTTACCGCGAGGTGTGCGACCTGTTGGGCGAAGGTGTGCGCGTCATCTATGCGCACGGGCAGATGACGCCGCAGGAATTAAACGGCAAGATCCGCGCTTTTTACGACAAGGAAGCCGACGTGCTGATAGCCACCGCGATCATAGAAAACGGAATAGACATTCCCGACGCCAATTCGCTTATCGTGGTGGACGCCGACCGTTTCGGGCTGGCGGAACTGTATCAGCTCCGCGGCAGGGTGGGGCGCAGTCTGAATCTCGCTTATGCGTACTTTACGGTGAGGGAAGGAAAGGTGATGACCGAGAACGCCGAAAAGAGGCTGGAGGCGCTCTCGCAGCTGACGGAACTCGGCAGCGGTTTCAGGGTAGCCATGCGCGATCTCGAGATCCGCGGCGCCGGCTCGGTGCTCGGCAAAGAACAGCACGGCAACATGGAAAAAGTGGGCTACGACATGTACGTCAAGCTGTTAAAGGAGAGCGTCGAGGAGCTGAAGACGGGGAAAAGCGTTTCCGACGGATATTCCGAAGTGGTCATGGAGGTCGAGGGCGACGCCGAACTCGACCGCGACTATATTTCGGCGCCCGCCGCGAGAGTGGAGTTTTACAAGCGCGCAGCGGCGCTCGAAAGTCCGAAAGAAACCGAGGATTTCCTTAATGAGACCGCCGACGTTTACGGCAAGCCGCCCGCTTCGGTGAAACTTCTCGCGGAGATAGGGCTTGCAAAGAATCTTGCGAAAAAGTTAAATATTTCAAAAGTGGTGTCGACGGCAAAAGGTTCGGGACTGTGGTTTTCGGACTCGTCCGTTTACAAAGACGAGCGCATATTCGCGGCGCTCGACGCGTTCAGGAACGACGCGGTATTGTCGCCCAAGGCTCCGCCCGTAATCGTTTTCCGTAACCGCGGCGCGGAAAAGGGCGAACGTTTCGGGAAGATACTCGAATTTCTGATTAAAGCGGCGCTTTAACGGCGCGCATAAAAATTTAGCTGTTTTTCCTTGTTTTTTCACACGGACTATTGTATAATGCTATGTACTGTTAAAATTATACCTATCTCTAAAATATAAGGAGTAAGGCTTGTGTTAAGGAAAAAGATATTTACCGCTCTGGCAATGGTTATGATCGTGGCGATGCTCGCCGCTTCGGTGGCGGGATGCACGTTCATCCGCGAAAACGATTATCGCGCAGCCAACCAGGCTTACGCGACCGTCAGCCACAACGGCATCACGCTGACGATCTCGTATAACGAATTTGTCGATTATTTCAACTCGATGGGCTACTACTACGTCAATTACTACGGCTATTCGGTCGAGGACGCGTTGGATCTGTGCATCAGCAACAAGATCCAGCAAAAGTATCTGATCACCGAAGCCATGGTATATCTGACCGATCCCAACAAAGTCGGACAAAGCCGCATCGACGCCTTGGTTTCTTCGGGCTCGCTCGTCCGTCCCGAAAACGTGCTGACGCAGGCGGAGACCCTTGCCGCGATTTACGCCGTCAACGACTCGATGATCACTTCCGCCGAGGAACTTGCCGAGGAGTCCAAACAGACCGAATATTCCCGCCTGATGAACGCCGTTTCTTCCGAGAACGTGGCGGGAATAGAGCTAAGCGACGAAACGAAAGAATATTTCGAGACCTTCTTCCATGCGGGAGCGGGCTGCTATGTGGGACAGGAGCTTGACACCGACCGCGTCAAGATCGTCGTGAAATACGACGACGGCAGCGTGTCCGAGCCGTTTATAGTGCCCACCGCGCAGTACAGCACGGCGTTTACCTCCGAAGCGACCGCCGATTATACCGAAAGGACGGAAGACAAGGAATTCGTGATAACCTATAACGAGAGTGTAACGGGCGAGAACGGCGAGGCGACGACCGAGGCGCACACTCTGACTTACGACTACACTCTGATCTATCCCAGAGAGACCAAAGCCGAACCCGAAGAGGAAACCGACTATACGACGGTAACGATAGGCGATTTCGATCCCGTCAGCCGTTATGCGGCGTATTCCGAGATCCCCGACGAGATCAAAAACGCCTGCAAGAGCATAAATCCCCTCGACAAAATGAGGGAAGCCGAGGAAGCGGGCGACACCTATATGGCGGACGCATGGAGGCGTGTAAGCGAGAATATTAATTCCGCGAACAAGACGGTGAGCGATCTGTACAATTCCCAGTACGAGAGCGCCGTTCTGAGCGCGCTTCAGGCGGAGCTTTATAACAGCGCCGACCGCGCGTTCAACGCCACCGATTCGGCTGTAGCCGCGGAATACAAATACCTCTATTCCACGGCTAAGGATTCCTATACCGGAACCCCCGCCGACGACAAGGAAGCGTTCATCGACGCGATAGGCGAGGGCATCGATTCTCTCTATTATTATCCCGTTATCGACGATATAGGCAACTATTATTACGTATATCAGATCCTGTTCTCGTTCACCGACGAACAGGCGGCGTTCCTCGAGGAACTGGGCGACGACGAAGACGCGATAGCCGAATTCACGGAATTGTTCTTCAAGAGCCTGACGACCGAGGCTTCCAACCCCGATTATGACCCCGAGACCTACGATCCCGAGGACGCGGACGCCGAAACGCCTTTCGGCGAAGAGGAACTCGTATCCGACGTCATCGCGAGGCTCGAGAGCGTATTGACCAAGATCTATGCGGGCACGCCTTTGACCGCGGCCGCCGACGGCTACGACTATACCGCCGAACAGCTGGATACTCCCGAGGAAAGGAGCGCCGCCGCCATCGAGGTGTTCCTGGATTATCTGTACCGCTATAACGACGACCCCGGCATCTTCAACAACGCCTACGGCTATCTGATGACCGCCGATCCCGCCGATTCGGGCTGGGTCGACGCGTTCAACGAACTGGGCGACGCCGTGTTCAAGGTGGAAAACGCCGGACTCGGCTCGGGTACGGGACTGGTCGGCAACGCCTTCGGCGCGGACGGCAAGCTGGCGTGGAGAGCCTCCGATTACGGTATTCATCTGATGATGGTATCCGCGACCCCGTTCAAGGGCGTTACGGGAGAACTTACTCTGCCCGCAACCGCCGCCGAAATAGTCGCGTACCTCAAGAGCAGGACAAATCCCGACACGGAGGAAAGCATTTACGATACCGTCGTCGAGGGGTTGAGGGACGAAAACCGCACCACCGTCTATAACGCTTTCATCGAAAAGGTTCCCACCGATCTGTTCACCAGAAGCAAAAAGAACAAGCTGGAGCTTAACGACGGCGTAAAAGGCTGGCTGACGATCAACGCAAAGAAAATCAAAAGCGAGATATACGACGTATACCTCGGCTAGAGATAAAATAAAATTCGATATCAAGAAAAGACAAGGAGACAACAACAATGAACATCGCTGAATTACAGACGCATCTCGACATCGTAAAATGGCACGAAAGCGAGAATAACGGAATGGATATGTGCAGACACATGCCCTACTGCGATTATTGCAAAGGCGAAGAGGAATATCCCTGCGCCCTCGCATACGAGAGAATGGAGAAAGCCAACGAGGCCAAGGTGAAAGCCGAAGCCAAAGCCAAGGCGCCCGCAAAGAAAGCGCCCGCAAAGAAAGCCGCCGCACCCAAGAAAGCCGAAGCTCCCAAAGCCGCGGAAAAAGCCGAAGCTCCCAAAGCGGAAGTAAAGGCGGAAGCCCCCAAAGCGGAAGCCAAACCCGCCGCGGAAAAAGCCAAAGCGCCCGCGAAGAAAGCGGCTGCCAAGACTGCGAAAAAATAATCTAACAGACGGATGAAGCCCGTTCGACGGGCTTTTTTCGTAAAAAAGGAGCTGTCGTGCCGGTACGAATCGAGATGTTGCCCGTATATATCGCAATAGGTATTTCGGCTATACTGGCGGTATCGGCAAGTTTAATGCGGCTTCTTACCGTTCCCGCGGCGATAGCCGCCGCCGTTATGTTGACGGCTGCCGCCGTATTCTGGGGCTTTACGGGAATGACGCTGTATCTTGCGTTGTTTGCGTTAAGTTCCCTGATAGGCGCCGTCGGCGGGAAAAGAAGAAAGGAACGCGTCATGCGCATACACAAGCGCACGGGCGCGCGCAAAGTCGTACAAGTGCTGGCAAACGGATTGCCCGCGCTTGTAATGGCGGCGATATGGTTTTTTACGGGTCTCGTCCCGTTCAAGGTCGCCGCCGCCGCGTCGCTCGCGGCGGGATTTGCCGATTCCGTGGCGGGGGACGTGGGGGTATTGTCCCGAGGCAAGACGGTGTCCGTGCTGGGATTCAGACGGGTGGAGCGCGGTATGTCGGGCGGGATAACGCTTGCGGGAAGCATCGCGACGGTGCTGGCTTCGGCTTTAGGCGCGGCGATACCCGCGTTTTTCGGGGAGTACGGAGCGGCGCTTTTCGGCGTCGGTACGCTCGGCGCGGTCGCGGGATGTACGCTGGATTCCGTGTTGGGCGCTTCCGTTCAGGCGCTTTACCGTTGCGGCGAATGCGGCAGAGAAACGGAGCGCACGGAGTGCTGCGGCAAGCCTACCGAACTCGTCAGAGGTTTCGGTTTTATGGATAACGACGCGGTAAACTTTGTAGCTGTGACTTTCGCCGCCGTTATGGGCGGGGCGGTCGCGGCGATGATAATATATATCCGACTTTAATTTATTATGGAGGGCGGCACTATGTCGATTTTCGAAGAATGGTTGAGCAAGGTAACCTTCGACGAGCGTGAGGAACTGGAACGGATAAAAGACGATCCCGTTCAGATACGCGAACGCTTCGGCGGCGAACTCGGCTTCGGCACGGCGGGAATGCGCGGGATAATCAGGCTCGGCACTTTCGGTATGAACGTCTATACCGTCAAACGCGCTACGAAGGGCGTGGCGGACTACCTCTCGGGGCTTGAAGGCGCAAAGGACAGGGGAGTCGTCATCGCATACGACACCAGACGTTTTTCCAGGGAATTCGCCGCGGCTTCCGCAGGCATACTCGCCGCAAACGGAATAAAGGTATATCTTTTCGAGGACGTCCGACCCGTACCCGTGTGCTCGTTCGCCGTCAGGCGCCTGAACGCCGAGGCCGGGATCATGATCACCGCCAGCCACAATCCCAAGGAATACAACGGGTACAAGGTTTACGGACCCGACGGCGCACAGATGTCTCCCGAAGCCACCGCAAAGGTCGTGGAATTTATACAAAAGACTCCCTATTTCGGACTGGAATGCGCCGATATACCCACGGACTTCAGGGAGGGCGACGTATTCGGCACCGTCAAGGTTATCGGCAAGGACCTCGACGAGGAGTATTTCGCAGAGATAGAGAAGATACTGCTTTCTCCCGAGATCGTGGCGGAACGCGGCAAAGACATTAAACTCGTTTATACTCCCGTGCACGGCGCGGGTTATATGCCCGTTACGACGATGTTCGCTCGCCTCGGCATACAGGCAAACGTCGTGGCGGAGCAGGTTGCGCCCGATCCCGATTTTTCGACCGTCAAAGTTCCCAACCCCGAGAACAAGGAAACGCTGTCGATGGGCATAGAGCTCGGCAAAAAGATAGGCGCGGACGTCGTGCTCGGGACCGATCCCGATTCCGACAGACTGGGCGTGGCGCTCAGGCTCGACGACGGCGAATACGTTCCTCTTACGGGCAATCAGATCGGCGTGTTGCTGATGGATTACATCATCGCCAGAAAGGCGGAAACGGGCGCGCTGAAGCCCAACGCCGCGGTTGTAAAGACCATCGTTACGACCACGCTCGCGGACAGGATATGTCAAAAGCGCGGAGTTACCGCGTTCAACGTGCTGACGGGCTTCAAATTCATAGGCGAAAAGATAAAGGAATGGGAGACTTCGGGCGAATACGAATACATATTCGGGTTCGAGGAATCCTTCGGCTCTCTCGCCGGCACATACGCGCGCGATAAAGACGCCGTCGCGGCGGCGGTACTCTTTGCCGAAATGATGCTGTACCTGGAATCGAGATCCTCCGGAGTTTACAAGCGGCTGAAGGAACTGTATTCCGAATTCGGTTACTACGTCGAAAAGAACGCTTCGGTAGAGTACGGCGGTCTGGACGCGATGCGCGACATGGCGGCGGTCATGGAGAAGCTGCGCGGAATAAAAGTCGAATCGATAGGCGGCGAAAAGGTGTTGTGCGTAAAGGATTATTTAAGCGGAAAAACGCTGTCCGCCGACGGCACGGAGGGGGTTACCGGTCTTCCCGTGTCGGACGTGATGTACTATCGGCTCCCCGACGAGCAGTTCGTCGTGTTCCGTCCCAGCGGAACCGAACCCAAACTGAAGATATATACTTTGGTATTCGATAAAAACGACGCGGCGGCAAACGCGAAAGCCGAAAGAATAATGAAAGCGGCAAAGGAGCTTTTGAAGTGAAAGCCTTTTTAACGGTCATAGGAACGGACAAAGTGGGCATAATCGCCGCGGTCAGCACGCTGCTTGCCGCGAACGGCGTCAACATAGAGGACATCAGCCAGACCATCATGCAGGGGACGTTTACCATGGTCATGGCTGTGGATCTGTCTGGAGCGAAAACCGATTTCAGCGCGCTCAAAAGCGCGCTGAACGCATGCGCCGACGAACTCGGCGTGGAAATATCGCTAAGGCACTCCGACATCTTTAACGCGATGCACAAGATATAATGAAAATGCTGAACCGTTCCGAAATTCTGGAAACGATAAAAATGATTTCCCAACACCACCTGGACATCAGGACGGTAACAATGGGGCTTAACCTTGTCGACTGCATAACCGATTCCGCTTCGCGCACCTCGGATAAAGTATACGACAAGATCTGTTCGAACGCCGAAAAACTCGTTCCCGTCGCGGAGGAGATAGCGTCGATGTACGGGATCCCGATCGTGAACAAGCGCGTTTCGGTAACCCCTGTCAGCATTGTGGGCGCCGCTTCCGGCGGTTTTTTGGAAATCGCGCAGGCGATGGACCGCGCCGCCCGCGATATAGGCATAGACTTTATCGGCGGTTATACGGCTCTGGTGCAAAAGGGAGCGTCCGCGCGAGAAAAAGAGTTTATGGACACCATTCCCGAGGCGCTCGCGTCGACGGACAAGGTATGTTCCTCGCTAAACGTTGCCTCCACCCGCGCGGGTATAAACATGGACGCGGTAAGGCGCGCGGGCAGACTGATAAAAGAAGCGGCGTATCTGACGCGCGACAGGGACGGTATAGCGGCGGCAAAATTCGTGGCGTTCGCCAACGCCGTCGAGGACAACCCGTTCATGGCGGGCGCTTTTCACGGCGCGGGCGAAGCGGACAAGGTTATAAACGTAGGCGTGTCGGGTCCGGGCGTCGTCAAGACGGCGTTGGAAACGATCCCCGACGGCGACCTTTCCGAGGTCGGAGAAACGATAAAACGCACCGCTTTCAAAATAACTCGCGTGGGACAGCTGGTCGCAAAAAAGGCGGCGGAGATGCTGGGCGCCTCTTTCGGCATAGTAGACTTGTCGCTTGCTCCGACGCCCGCAGTGGGAGATTCTGTGGCGGCGATACTCGAGGAGATAGGTCTTGAACAGGTGGGCGCGCACGGTACGACGGCGGCGCTGATGATGCTGAACGACGCCGTGAAAAAAGGCGGCATAATGGCTTCGCAGCACGTCGGCGGACTTTCGGGCGCGTTTATTCCCGTGTCCGAGGACGCGGGCATGATAGCGGCGGCGGCTTTAGGTTCGCTGTCCGTAGAAAAGCTCGAGGCGATGACCGCCGTCTGCAGCGTGGGTCTCGACATGATAGCCGTTCCCGGGGACACTCCCGAGGAGATAATCTCCGCGGTGATCGCCGACGAGGCGGCGATAGGGGTCGCGAACAACAAGACGACCGCCGTCAGGCTGATACCCGTGTACGGGAAGGGAGTGGGCGACGTCGCCGAATTCGGCGGATTGCTGGGTTCCGCGCCAATTATGCGGTTAAACACGCTCAGCCCGCTCAGGATGATTTCCAGAGGCGGCAGGGTGGCGGCTCCCGTTCACGCGAACAAGAACTGAGACAAAACCGCGCGGATAAAATTTTCCTTGCCAAACCTCCCGCGGGTATGGTATCTTGTAAGTACGATAAAGAATAAAATATGCTCGAAGCATATCCGGAGGGTAAGAAATGAAGTGTTTGTTAAAAACGATAATATCGCTGGTGGTCATAGTTGCCATCGCCGCCGTGCTGCTGTATTTTTGGGGTATTCCCACTCTGCTCGCCGAGGACAAGGCTGCCGATCATCTCGAGAAAAAAGACTATAACGTAACTGTGGCTTCGGAAGCCGAATGCGGTGCGATGTCGCTGTTGACGGACTATGAGATCGAAGGATACATCTCTGCCGAAAAGGACAACGACATGGTTTCGATATGGTATCTGAAGGATTCTTCCGACGCCAAGAAGTGCAAGAAGGAACAGGAAGAAGCCGTTCAGGAAATCTACGACGCGATGGCGGACGCGGTGGAGATCATCAGTCCGAGCAAAGCCGAGAGTCTGCGCGAAGAAGCCAAGGAGATCAAGACCGTGCGTTTCGGAAAGATCGTGATACAGGGCAACGTCCGCGGCATCGTTGCGGCGATAGCGGGACTGTAAAACCGTCTCACATATCGAGGCAAGGCGTTTCGCCTTGCCTTTTTTATTTTTACGTAGCCGCGCAAAATAAAAACGACGGCAATATTTACGTCGGCAAACGGAGGCGTTCGACCTTGCCCGAAAAAAATATATATAGTATAATATAAATTATGAAAAAACTTCTCGCGCTTATTTTGATTGTCGGATTGTCGCTTTCGTTCGCGCTGTGCGCGTGTACCGACGACGCCGACCCCGCAAACGAACTTCCTTTGCCGGACGATCCCGATACTTCGGACGACGTTGCCGGGGACGAACCGCCGTACCTGATCGTAACGGAAGGAGAGCGGCGCTATCTGATCATGGGAGCGTACTTTACCACAAGCGTAGGGGAAGACATGAACCGCGTGTTGTCGAACCTTGTCGCGGACGGATTGATAGATGTAAACGGCGGGATATGCGAATACGCGGGCGAACGCTATGCGGTCATGGACGTAGGCGAGGAAGCCGCCGGACGGAAGCTGTCCACGGGAGAGGTCTTGGAAAAGGGCGAAAAGGCGTTTTTCAAACAAACGGAATTGAAGTGGGAGATAATAGGCGAGGACGAAAGCGGCTACGTCGCGGTTTCGTCCGAAATCGTCGCGTTTACGGAATTTAACGAAGCAGGCTCCTTTTCTTCGACGACAGGGTTACTGCATAACGGAAAAGAAGCGAACGACTATGCCGCGTCCGCGTTAAAGGCTTTCGTCGAGGAAGAATTTAAAAACGCCGTTTTCGGCGCGGACGAGCTGAAATGGACGGATTCCGTTTCCACGTTGTCGATTGACGAGCTGTATGACTATTCTATGGCATATCCGTCGGACGGCATATATGCGGGAATGGTGCGCGCCGTAAAGCCGACCGACTACGTTTTGGCTGCGGGCGAGCGCGTTCTTCAAACGGAAGCGGGGTATTTCGCTTCGTGGTGGTTAAGGGACGCGGGATCCCATGCCGCCGAAGCGCGCATCGTGGGCGCGGGCGGAAAATTTGCGGAGGAGCGCTCCGTAACGGTTGCCGAAAGAAACGGCGTCCGACCGGTCGTCAGGGTAAAGAAGGGGGCGTAGATGCTGAAATTAATTTACTCCAATACCGTGAACGGCGCCGCGGACGCGGTGCTTGCGGAGCTGAAAAAGGCGTCGGGGCGTTCGATAGTGCTGGTTCCCGATTCGTATACCCTCGGCGCGGAAAAGCTGGTCATGGAGTATACCGGGCTGAAAGCCACCCTTGACATCGAAGTGACCGGCATAATGAGGCTCGCCACCAAGGAAACGGGTAAAAGCGTGCTCAGCAAAGAGGGCGCCGTGCTGGTGATGAAGAAAGTCATCAACGCGCACCTAAACGAACTGAGGCATTACGGCAGGGTAGCGCGCGCCGCGGGGTTCGCGCGCGAGATTTTCGCGGCGATAACCTCCATGCGCATGAACGGCGTTACCCCCGAACGCCTGGAAAAGGCTTCGGAAGAACTGCCCGACGGCGCCACCAAACGCAAAAACCGCGATCTGATAATCCTGTACCGCGGCTATCTGGAGGCGTTGGAAAGAGACGGCTGGGACGGCACGATGCGCGCGGAGCGTTTCGCCGCCGAGATCAAAGACAATCCGCGGTTCAGAGGGATAAATGTTTTCGCGTTCGGATTCGATTCGCTTTCGGGGATACAGATAAAGATACTGACCGAACTTGCGGCGGCGGGAACGCTGACGGCGGGACTTGTATACGCGCCGAGGGACGCTAACGCGGAGCTGATGCCCGCAGATTCCGTCAGGCGGCTTCTCGCCGCGGCGTCGGAGAGGGGAGTGGAGATCCGAAAACCCGTCACCGCATACGAAAAGATCGCGGAGCCTTTCGCTTCGATCGCGTCGACGCTCTTTTCGGGCGCGGACGGTTTTGTCAAGGACCCCGGCGGCGCCGTAACCTTGTTCGGCGAAGCGAATATTTTCGAGGAATTCAACGCCGTCGCGCGCGAGATAACCAGACTGGTGCGCCGCGAGGGCTACAGATACAAAGACATCGCCGTGGTAGACGCGGAGCCCGAACACGCCAAACAGTTGAAAGAAGTGTTTACCCGCTACGGCGTTCCGCACTACATAGATCTCAGATACCCGCTCCGCGACACGCTTCCCGCCCGATATATCGAGGCGGCGACGGACGCGGCGTTATTCAACATGCGCCGCGACAAAGTTTTAAGGTTATTGAAACATCCTTTGTTCGAGTGGGACGAAACCGAAAAATTCGAATTCGAAAACTACGCGCTCGCGACAAACAAGGACTTCGGCGCGTTCGGCGAACCGTTTACGGGCGAGGGATCAAGGTTCGAACCGCTCCGCTCGGCGCTTGAAAGAGTGATAAAACCTTTTTTGCAAAAGGGCTTGAACGCCGCCGGTTTCGCGGCGGCGGCAAAAAGACTAATCAGCGGCGAAGCCTACGAAAAAAACGTCAAGCTTTGTTTGGAAGGAGTCGACGAAAATCTGGCGACGTCTAACGCCAGGGCGGGGGAAAAGGTCGCGGGCTTATTGGACGAATACGTCCGCCTTACGGGAGAGGAGAGCGAAACGCTCGAGGGATTCAGGCAAAGTTTCGACGCCGCCGTCGCCGCCGAAGAACTGGCGCTGATACCGCGCGCAGCAGACTCCGTGTTCGTGGGCAAACTGAGAACGGGCTTTATATATCGAACACGCGCGCTATTTATATTGGGCGCGACCCAGAACGCGTTTCCGCCGAAGCACGACTTTTTGTCGATAATATCGGCTTCGGACGCCGCTCGTCTGGAGGAGGCGGGGGTCAGATTGTACCCCACGCCTTACGACTCCATGCGCGAGGAACAGTTCGCCGTACGCGATCTCATTACCAAAACCGAGAAACTTTATATAGGCTACCCGATGTCCTCGGCTACGGGCGCGAACAAACCTTCGGGAGTCATACTCGAACTGAAAGAGCGGCTGAATAAACCCGTCGTCAGGCTGTCCGAAAGCTTTTCTCCCGCGTCCGTAAAAGACATAAAGACCCTGGAAGACTTTACCGTTACCCCCGAAAACGCGGTTTTCGGTTACCTTATGAACAAAGACGCGTTGCCCGAAAGGGCAAAAGAAGCTATCGAAAGGGCGCTCGGCGACGAGGCGTGGCGACTGAATGCAAACGAAAGCGCCGTTTCGGAGGACGTCCCGATGGCGAATACGCTCGGCGAAAAAGGGAATTACCGCACGTCCGTAAGCCGCATAGAAACCTTTTATAATTGTCCGTATTCGCACTATCTCAAATACGGTCTTAGACTGAAAGAGCGCGAGGAGGGCAAGCTGAAGCCTTTGGACGTGGGATTGATCTCTCACCGCGTCATGGAAAGATATTTCGGCAAATTCAAGGGCAGATTCCACGCTACTCCGCGCGAAACTCTGGACGCGGCGGCAAAACAGATAGCGGCGGAGGAGATCGCCGGCGAAACGCGTTTCAAGAACGCGCGGGCGTATACGGCGGCGTTAAAAAATCTGGAGAACTCGCTGGTATACGTTACGGGCAGACTGACGGACAATCTGTTGAAGGGCGTATACGAACCTTTCAGGACCGAGCTTGATTTCGGGCAGGCGGGGACAAAGCCCGTCAGGATAGAAGTTTCTTTCGGGGCGGTGGACATGACCGGGAAAATAGACCGCGTGGACGTAACCGAAAAAGAGGACGCAACCGACAAAAGGGTCGCGGTGTTCGATTATAAGACGGGCGCCGCGTGCGGCGCTCCCGCGGAAATATATTTCGGCAAAAAGCTACAGCTCGCAATCTACCTGAAAGCGGCGGCAAAGACGTATTCGCTGGAGCCGGCCGCGGCGTTCTACGTTCCCGTCCGCGACGGATACACCGCCGCGGGCAAGGATTTTTCGTATAAAGGATTCATGCTCGGAGACGCCGTCGCGGTTACGGAATTCGACCGCGGCGTCGCCGCGGGAGAGCCCGGCGCCGCAGGCTTTTTGCCCGTCAAGGTCAAAACCGCCGCGGACGGGGAGATAAAGGTGTCGGGTTCGGGTTCGGCGCTCGGCGCGAAACAGATATCCGAAACCCTCGAATACGCGGAAAAGGTCGCCGCCGCGGCGCTGGAGGACGTATATCGCGGCACCGTCGCAAGAAAGCCGCTGAAAGGCGGCTGCGAGAGGTGCGTTTACCGCGAAGTGTGCGCGGGGCGGATAGAATACGAGCGCGCATATTCCAAAGACGTTACGCCTTACGGCGCGGCGCCGTCTGTTTCGGAGGACGAGTGATGCCGGATCTGGATTGGAAAAAAAGCGGTCAGGACAAAGCGCTCGAGTTTACGGGCGCGAACATGTTGGTTTCGGCGTCGGCGGGTTCGGGGAAAACGACGGTGATGGTCGAAAAGATCAGACGCTATCTCGCCGCGGGCGGCTCGCTGACGAGGCTGGTTGTGGTAACGTTCACGCGCGCATCCGCCGACGACATGAAGGAAAAAATCGAAACGGAGCTGAAAGAACTGCTGCGCACCACAAAAGACGCGCGATATAAAGCCGAACTGCGCGCTCTGCCGATTTCCTATATAGGCACGGTGGATTCGCTTTGCGCGAACATCTACCGGAACTATTTCGAGGACACCGGCGGTCCGCCCTCCTTCAGAGTATTGGAAACCGACGAATCGCGCGAACTGCTTCGGGAGGCGGCGAGCGAGGTGTTGGAGGAAAAGCTTTCCGAAGAGGACGCCGCGTTCGAAAAGTTTTTGTCGTACTGCGCGCCCGTCGAGACCGAGGAGGGGTTCTTCAAGGCGGTTGAAGGGGTGTTCAGGTATCTGGACACCAGGAGCGACCCCGAAGAATTTTTCGCCGTAACGCGCAAAATCGCGGAATCGGATTTCGACGACAATCCCGCGGTAAAATATCTGCAAGAGGTTTCCGGGGAAAAATTCAGAGCGTTCGTTAACGACTCCGACTATTTCCTTTCGCTGGCGGAGGACGCGCCGCCCGGGCGCGCGGCAAAGCTGAAAGGAACGGTTTCGGACATGCGCCGGGATTTTTCCGCGATACTCGCGGGAAAGGATCCGAAAGGTTTTTACGAGGCGTTGAAAAACGCCGGCGAATATAAAAAACCGGGAGCGCATCCCTCTTACGAAGGCGCCGCCCGCGAGGCGTTCATAAGCGTTGCGGACTTCATAGACGAAGGAAACAAGGCGTTAAAGGAAGCCAAAGCGCGTTTTTCGGATTACGAAACCGATAAAATAACGGAAAAAGAGGCGTCGGCGGCGGTCGAAACGGTACTGGACGCGGTGCACCGCGTCTCGGTCAGGTACTCCGAGCTTAAGGCAAAAGCCAACGCGTTCGACTTTTCCGACGTGGAAAGGCTGGCGCTCAAAATCCTTTCCGAGAACGGCCGCGCGGAGGAGTTCAGGGCGCGCACGGATTACGTTTTCTTCGACGAATATCAGGACGTCAACCCGTTACAGGAAGCGATAATATCGCTGATCTCGAAAGACAACCTCTTCATGGTGGGCGACGTCAAGCAGTCGATATACCGCTTCAGACATTCGGAGCCGAAACTGTTTCTGAAGCGCTACCGCGAATACGGCGGCGGGCACGGCGGCAGCAATGTCCCGCTCAACATGAATTTCCGATCTTCCCAGCCCATACTCGATTTTTCCGACCGCATTTTCTCGAAGATCATGACTCCGCGTTTCGGCGGCGTGGACTATTCGGGCTCCTCGCGCTTCAATAAAGCGGGGCTGGACGTCGAGACTTCCGGGTTCGTCCCCGTTAGGGCGGTGTTTTTCCCGAAGCCCGATCCACCCGTATACGAATTTCCCGAAGTTTATTCGCTCGGCGCCGCGCCGAAGGCGGCGCCCGAAAGAGACGCGGAAGCGGAGTTCGTCGCGGACGACGTGTTGCGTTCCGTAGCCAACGACCTTATCCCGGTAAAAGGCGGCGGAGTCAGAAAAATGCGCTATTCCGACATCGCGGTGCTGGCGCGCGACTCCAAAACCGCCAAACGCTTCATTCGGGAATTCGCCGCCCGCGGGATCCCTTGCGATTCCAACGTGTCGGGGCAGTTGTTCGACAAAAGCGATATCGACAAACTGACCGCGTTTTTGAGGCTTATCGATAACCCTTTACAGGACTTTCCGCTTGCGGCGGCAATGCTTTCCGAGGGCGGAGTCTTCGACGAAAAGGAGCTTTACGATCTTTCGGCGGCGGGAGAGGGGGAAAGCTTTTACGAAAGGATATATTCTTCCCGGGCGGACGGCGCCGCGGGCGGGAAGCTGAAAGAATTTCTCGCCGCGATCGCCCGTTACCGCAAGCTCGCGCCCCTCACCGACGTCGTGCAGCTTATCGGAACGATAGCCGCCGAACGCGGTTTTCTGACGGCGATGGCGTCGGAACCCGAACGTCTCGACGCATACAACGCGTACCTGAAGTTTATTTCCGAAAGGGAATGTTCCGCGTCCGTTACGGCGTTTTTGAAATGGCGCGCGGGCGAGGACGCCGTTCCCGAAGGGGGCGGCACGGGTACGGGCGTATCGGTAATGACGATGCACCGCTCCAAAGGGCTGGAATTTCCGTCGGTATACGTCGTCGGCGCGGGGAACGCGACGGGGTCGCGAATATCTTCCGCGGTCGCGGTCGCCGATCCCGAATTCGGACTGGGGCTGAAAGCCTACGACGAGGAAAGCCGCAGTTCCAAAAAACCGCTGACCCGTCTGGCGATAGAACTGAAAAACGCATTCGAGGAAAAGCAGGAAGAAGCGCGTCTGGCTTACGTAGCGCTGACCAGGGCGCGTTACAGGCTGAGGGTCACGGGCACGGCGCCCGCGTCCGAAAAGATCGCGCGCGTTCCCGAGAACGCCTCCTCTCTCAGGGAATGGATGCTGATGGCGGCCGAGGACGACCCCGTGCTCTCCGCAAAAATAGAAACGGGAGAGCTTCCCCGTGAAAAAAGCGCGCCCGCGGCGGCGGCGCGAAGCGACTACGACGGGGGAGAGATACGCTTTTTCGAATATCCGTTCGCCGCGTCGACCGCGGTATCCAACAAATATACCGTAACGTCGTTAAACGAGTACGATCCGGCGCGATCCGACGACGATTCCGGCGAGTATACTCCGGTTTTGGGTGCCCGCGGGACCGAAACGGGGAATATATATCACCGCATAATGGAAAGGATGGACTTTTCCGACCGCGGAGAGGAGGGCGTCGGGAACCTGCTCGCCAAGCTGGCAAGCGAGGGCGAAAACGTTGAATCGGTGGACGTAAAACAACTTGTAAAAACGCTGTCGCTTCCGCTGTTCGACTATGCGGCGGCGAACAAGACGCTGAGGGAGCAGCCTTTTATGTACTACGTGCCCGCGAACGAAGTTCTCCCGACCGACGCGCGGGACAAGGTGCTGGTACAGGGGGTCATGGATCTGGTGATCCTCGGCGAAAAGACGCTGCTGGTCGATTACAAGGTTTCGGGAGCCGACGAAAAAACGCTGAAAGAGCGCTATTCCGCACAGCTCGAGCTTTACGCGGCCGCGCTCGGCGAAGCGACGGGAAAATATCCCGACAAGAAGCTGATAGTCGTCCTGAACCGCGCGCTCGTACTGGAAATTTAAGGAAATACGTTCCTGGAAACGGCTTAAAAAAGCCCCGAAACGCGCATACGGGCGCGCTCGGTCAACGTGAGCGCGCTTTTAATTATTTATTTTATAAAAAAGGGGTTGCAAAAACGTTCGAAAGCATATATAATAAACTTATAACTTTGTGATTAGGAGTCAGGGTATGGAATTATTCGACAAAATACAGGAATTTCTTACCGGCACCGCCGACATTTTCAAAGTCGGCGCCGAATGGAGTCCCGCGATTTTCGTCGCGCTTATCGCGTCTGTAGTGATACTCGTCGCGTTCTTTATCGCTTTGGGTATCCGTTCTTCCTCCAAGGGCAACAAATTCAGGAAGCACCTCGAGGACAGCGCCGCTTATATCGACAAGACCGGCGAGATCGACGTCGATAACGTCGACGGACTCAATTCCTATATCCAGGACGAAAAGATGGCAAAATCCGTCCAAAAGGGTTGGGGCACGTTCATGGATCAGCAGACGGGCTATCCTTCGGATTATATTTCCGAAGCCGAGACCTTCGGCGACAGAAAGACCAATCCCGACTACAAGGGCGGCACGGGCTTTTTCAAGACGGTATCCGCAATCGTTTTGATACTTGCTGCGGCGCTTGCGGCGATAGGCAATATCGACGCGGTCCGCGGTCAGGATCTCGGCGGCGCGTCGGGAGTATTGGCGGCATTCGAAATCATTCTTCCCGCCGTGGTGGCGATAGCGTTGCCGCTCCTGATTTTCGTGATAGCGCGCGCCATACTTGCGGGCGCCAATTCCTCGCTCCTCAAAAAGACCAAGGCGGCGTTCGGCGCATTTACCGACGCGCTTGACGCCAACGTGATCATCTTCCGCGAACCCGAGGACGAATTCATTTCCGAGAATATCGAGGAAATCAACGCCGCCATCGACGACATCATCGCGGGCAAACTCGGAGACTCCGAGATCCTCGAGATCGTTACCGCTCCCGCGGTCGAGGACGCCGAGGAAGTCGAGGAAGCTCCCGCCCCCGAACCGCTCCCCGAACCCGAGCGCGAAGAGGCTGCCGCCGACGTCGCTCCCGAGCCGGAACCCGAGCCCGAACCCGAGCCCGAGCCGGAACCCGAACCCTCTGCGGACGACGAAGCGCTGAGAATACGGCGTCAGAGCGTACTGCTCGAAATAATCAAACTTTGCAACCGCATGACCGAGGACCCGAACGTAACGCCCAAACAGCTGGAGGACGTGGCAAACTTCTTGGGTTCGGCGCTGGAAAGCTACGACTTTACCGAAAGCGAGAGGGAACTGCTCGACCAGGGCATCTTTATCCTGTGGATGAAGCTGCGTGAGATGGCGGGACTTGTATAAAAAGAGATTGACTGAAAAGGAAAAGGACATGGAAGACCCTTACGGTAACTGTAGAAAACAGAATACGCTTAGAGTCAGCTGAGCCATATTGCCGCCCGCGTGGCGGCAATCCCCACGTATTTCCCGAGGGGCGCGGCTTGGCGCCCCTCGTTTTTTTCGAAGGAGGTACGATGTGATTCAGATTTTTAACACGGTGGATAAAAGCCTGGAGGAAGAATTCGTTGATTTTACCGGCGGAATTTCCCTTCGCAACAAATGGCTGCATCTGGAAAATCCAACCGACCGCGAAATAGAGCTTATAGAGCGTCTGACGGGCGTCGACGGCGACATGATCAAAGCCGCGTTGGACGAAGAGGAGCGCGCCCGTATCGAAGCCGACGAAGGCGATAAGCTGGTGCTTTTCGACATACCGACGATAGAGGAGGAAGAAAACTATTATTCCTACTCGACGATGCCTTTGGGCGTGATCATCACGGACATGTGCATGATCACCGTTTGTCTGAAAGAAAACTCGATCATCTCCAACTTCGTGAACAACCGCGTCAAAAAACTGGAAACGGCGAGGAGAACGAATTTTCTGTATCAGCTGTTGTATCATACCCACGTCAAATTCCTGCAGTATCTGAGACAGATCGACCGCTCGTCCCAGCGCATACAGACCGAGCTTCACCGCTCCACGAAGAACAAGGAACTCATTCAGCTGCTCGACCTCGAGAATTCGCTGGTATACTTTTCGACGTCGCTCAGGGCGAACGCGCTGATCATCGAAAAACTGGGAAGGCTGATCCCGCCGCGGAACGAGGACGACGAGGCGCTTCTGGAAGACGTCGGCATAGAGAACAGACAGGCGCTGGACATGTGTAACATTTACAGAGACATACTCTCGGGCACCATGGACGCCTACGCTTCGATAATATCCAACAACCAGAACCTGATAATGAAATTATTGACGGTGGCGACCGTGATAATTTCGATACCGACTCTGGTGGCGTCGTTCTGGGGAATGAACACGGGAGTGCCGTTCCAGAACGAACCCTGGGGATTCTATGTCGTACTGGGCGTCAGCGCTATCGCGGCGGCGGTGGCGAGTTACTTCTTGCTGCGCAGCAAAAAGGAAAAGAAAAAGAAAAAATGACGCTCCGCGCCGACAGGCGAAAGCCCTTTGCCGCGGGAGAAACCCCGAGGAGTTTCTTCCGTTTTTTACTAAAATACGCTTCCGGGCGCTATTGACAAAAAGTTTAAAGTTATAATATAATTATCAAGAAAAAAACGAGAGAGGAGGCAAAAATGGCACTGGAAAGGAAAAGGCGCGCCCGTCTTGCTTGGAAAATAGTCGGGATAATATTTGCCCTGATCATAGCCGCGTTCGTCGTGATTTTCGCGGTGGGCATGATAGGTTACGAGGTCAATATGGGCAAGGTCGAAAAGACCGAATACCTCGGCAGCGATTACGCGCCCGAGATGGTGGACGGGACGTGGACTTTCTCGGTTCCCGAGGGGGAGGACTTCCGCGTTTTACAGATTACCGACGTGCATCTCGGCGGCGGCGCGTTTTCCATAGGGAAAGACGCTTCCGCTCTCGAGGCGGTGGAAACGCTGATACGCCGCACGCAGCCGGATTTCGTCGTGTTCACCGGCGATATGGTTTATCCCGTACCTCCGCAATCGGGTTCTTTCAACAACATCAGGGAAACCGCGCTTTTGACTACGCTTATGGAAAAACTGGGCGTGTATTACGGCATATGTCTCGGCAACCACGACACCGAGCCGTACAGTTTCTATAACCGCGATCAACTGTACGAGTTTTACGCCGAGCAAAAATATTGTGTTGTGGACAGGGCGGAAGGCGTCGACGACATAAATTACGCCGTCAATATCCGCGACCTGGAGACGGGAAGAATCCGCCACACGCTTTATCTGATGGATACCCACGACTACGTCGGCGATCAGCTGATAAACATCATGAGCAACTATGACGGTCTGCACGTTAACCAGATCGAATGGTACCGCTCCGAAGTCGCCAGGATGAACGGCATAAACGCCGCGCTCGGCTTCGACGGGATCGTGCCGTCCTCTTTGTACATTCATATCCCGCTCGGAGAATATAAGACCGCCATCAACGAATACCGCGCCAATTGTTTCCGCGACACCGAAAACGTCAAACACATATTCGGCGAAATCGGCGAAAATCCCTGTCCCTCCGACGTCGAGGACGACATGTTCGAAACCATTTTGGAGCTTAACAGCACGAAGTGGGTATTCTGCGGGCACGACCACGTCAACAACGTCAGCCTCGAATATAAGGGCGTGAGACTGACTTACGGAATGAGTATAGATTATCTGGCATATATCGGGATAGCGAAAGAGGAAATCCAGCGCGGAGCGACGATTATCGACGTCATGCGCGACGGAACGCTTTCGATAGCGCCCACGCGACTGAACGAGGATCTGTTCAAGGAATAAATTCCCAAACAAACGTTTAACGTTTTGAAGCGGCGTCTTGCAAAGCGCCGCTTTTTCTTTGCAATTTTCGCGTCGCGGGTGTAAAATCGACGTATGTCTTTGACACGGGAAAGCAAAAGGGGAATCGCCGCGAAGTTTATGCTGCTCGTTACGGCGGCAATATGGGGAAGCGCGTTTATAGTGCTGAAAGACGCCATAGACGGACTGCCCGTTTTTTTCGTACTCGCGTTCAGGTTCCTTACGGGAGGCGCGCTGCTTGCCGCGGTGTTTTTCCGCTCTTTTAAGAACATCTGTCCGAAAGTTGTTTTAAAAGGCTCGGTGACGGGTGCCGTAGTCGCGGCGGCCTATGCCGTTCAGACTATCGGATTAAAACACACCACCCCCGGCATGAACGCTTTCCTGACGGCGGTTTACTGTGTCATAACTCCGTTCATGACTTGGGCGGTTACGCGCAAACGCCCGTCCGTATTCCGTTTCGCGGCGGCATCGGTATGCTTTGCGGGCATAGGGCTTTTGTCGGTATCGGGCGGCGGCGGATTTACGTTTATGGGCGAAGGCATGACCCTTATTTCGGGAGTGTTTTTTGCTGCTCAGATCGTTTTGATAGACGCGCTCGCAAAGGACGAAGATCCGATGCAGTTCACCGTGTGGGAGCTGTTGTCCTGCGGCATGATATTGCTGGTCGTTTACCTCGCCGCACAGCTTGACGAGCCTTTGAATATAGACGGAGCGGAATGGGGACGGCTGATATACCTCGGGGCGGTGGCGACCGCGCTCGCGCTGGCTTTGATGACTATGGGGGTCCGATACGCTTCTCCCGTCGCGGGCGCCCTGATAATGAGTCTGGAATCGGTGTTCGGCGTGGCGTTTTCGCTGCTGTTCGGTTACGAAAGAATCAGCGTGAAAAGCGCTTTCGGATTTTTGCTGATATTCCTCGCGGTGGCGTTGGGAGAGGGCGGTCCGGCTCTGTTGAAATATCTGAAAAACAAAATAATTTCCAAACGAAAATGCACGGAAAAGGTTTCCGAAACGTCGAACACGGAAGCCTTAAAAGAGGATAATCCCGATTCATAATTTTTCTTCGGATCAGGATTTTTCGTGCTGCGTGCGCGTGCTCGCGCCTTTATGGGGGCGCCGAAGCGATTTTTGACCTCTTGATTCCGCCGCGCCCGGCGGTTATAATAAAAGAAGCCGCTTTTCGGCGGACGCTAAAATATAAACGGAGGTAATCTGAATGGCTAACAGAATAGTATTAAACGAACAGTCGTATCACGGCTTCGGTTCCAGAGAAGTACTGAAAGAGCTTTTAAGTAAACGCGGATATAAAAAGGCGTTCGTGTGTTCCGACCGCGCCACCTGTGACGTGGGCGTTACCGCAAAAGTTACGGACGTGCTCGACGCCGCGGGATTTCCTTACGAAGTATACACGGGCATCGTGCCCAATCCTACGATAGAAAACGTGCTCGACGGCGTCAAAGCGTTCGAAACTTCGGGCGCGGATTGTCTGCTGGCCGTGGGCGGCGGTTCGTCGATCGACACCGCAAAGGCGATAGGCATAATTGCCGCAAACCCCGAATTCGGCGACGTCAGGAGCCTCGAGGGCGCGGCGGACACACCCAATCCCTCCGTGCCGCTGATAGCGCTTCCGACTACGGCGGGCACCGCGGCGGAGGTTACCATCAATTACGTCATAACCGACGTCGAGAAAAAGAGAAAATTCGTGTGCGTCGATCCGCACGACATTCCCGTGGTGGCGATAATCGACTCCGAACTGATGTCCACGATGCCCAAGGGACTGACGGCATCGACGGGCATGGACGCGCTGACTCACGCGATCGAAGGATACATCACCAAGGGCGCGTGGGAGATGACGGACATGTTCCACCTGAAAGCGATAGAGATCATTTCGCGCAGCCTCCGCGGCGCCGTCAACGGCGAAAAAGAGGGCAGGGAAGGCATGGCGCTCGGGCAGTATATCGCGGGCATGGGCTTTTCCAACGTCGGATTGGGAATTGTCCATTCGATGGCGCACGCTCTCGGCGCGGTGTACAACACCCCTCACGGCGTGGCAAACGCGATACTCCTCCCGACCGTCATGGAGTACAACGCCGACGCCACGGGCGACAAATATCGCTATATCGCCAAAGCCATGGGCGTGCATGGAACAAAAAACATGAGTGCGGACGAATACAGGAAAGCCGCCGTGGACGCCGTCAGGAAACTGGCGGTAGACGTGGGTATCCCGCAATCTCTGAAAGATATAGTCAAACGCGAAGACATAGACTTCCTTGCCGAATCGGCAATGGCGGACGCGTGCCGTCCCGGCAATCCCAAGGATCCGACAAAAGAAGATATCGCGGCGCTTTACGAAAAGTTGCTCTGATAAATTATCCGTTTTTTGCCGCGGCGCTCGCCGCGGCTTTTTTGTTTTGCGAGGTTTTCGGGAAAAACGTATCGGACCAGGAAAAAACGTCAATAATCGGCGCGGAGGTAAACGTATGAATATCATCGAAAAATATCTGACTCCGAAGACCGACAAGATCCTGCGGTACGTGGTCGCTCCGCTGATATTGGTCGCCGTGGTAGGTCTGATACTTATCGGGCTGAACGGCTTTTCGACCGAAACGGAAGCGGAGGCGGCGACGCTGAAAATGGGATCCAGCGGCGACGCGGTCAGGGAGCTTCAGACCAGACTAAAGAACTGGGGGTACTATACGGGGTCGGTAGACGGCATTTTCGGCAGCCAGACCTATGCGGCGGTCAAGTATTTCCAACGCGTCAACGGGTTGCAGGTGGACGGCATCGTGGGCAGCAAGACGGCGGCGGCGGTAGGCATATCGCTCGGCTCGTCCTCGGGCTCGTCCTATTCGTCGTCGGACGAATATCTTCTGGCGAGACTGGTATACGCGGAGGCGCGAGGGGAACCGTATGTAGGGCAAGTCGCGGTTGCGGCAGTCGTTTTGAACAGGGTTCGCTCCTCGTCTTTTCCGAACACCATAGCGGGGGTCATATATCAGCCCTGGGCGTTCTCGGTCGTCAACGACGGCCAGATAAATCTGAGTCCCAATCAGACGGCAATAAACGCGGCGCGGGACGCGATGAACGGATGGGATCCGACATACGGATGTCTTTATTACTATAACCCCGCGACGGCGACGAACAGCTGGATAAAGCAAAAGCCTATACATCTTACGATAGGCGCGCACGTGTTCTGCGCGTAAAGGAGGCGATATGAAAAAAGAACTCAAAATGCGTGCGATACATCTTACCGTCGCGTTGATACTGACCGCGGCGCTCGCGGTATCGCTGGGAGTATTCTGGGAAAGGCAAAACGGCTATGCCGCCGAGATAGGAGCGCTTTACGACGCCGCTTACTATTCGGCGGTGGACAACCTCGGCGACATCGAAAACAAGCTGAAAAAACTGGAGGTAGCTTCCTCGACCGAGGTTCAGCGCGAACTGCTCGAGGGCGTATATACCGGCGCCGAAGTTACGGTGGGACATCTTGCGACGCTGTCGGGTAAAAACGACGAGATCGAACCTGCGCTGAAATTCGTGAACCAGCTGGGCGATTACGCATATTATCTCGGACGCAAGGCTGCCGCGGAAGGCCTCAGCGACGAGGAAAAAGGAAAGCTGAAAGAGCTTTCCGCCATAGTGTCGGAATTGAACGAAGCGTTCCTTTCCGCGGGCGAAGAAGTGGCGTCCGGCGGGAATATCTATGACGCGCTCGGCGACGGAGTAACCGCGCTGAACGGTATTCACGACCTGATAGGCGCAAACAACGTCGAATACCCCGAACTTATCTACGACGGACCGTTCTCGGACGGCCTCAGCGACAGGGAAACCAAGTTCCTCGACGGCAAAGAAGCGGTGAGCGCGGAAAAAGCCGCCGAGATAGCCGAAAGCAAATTCGGCGGAGAATTCGAATATGCGGGCGAAAGCACCTTCGGCATAGACACGTATCTGTTCGTTTCGGGAGATAGGAGCGTGCAGATAACCCGGACGGGCGGTATCGTCGCGCAATACACGGACGCGTCCCTTCCCGCCGGCGGGGAAACAAAGAAAACGGACGAGATCCTGGCCTCCGCGACCGAGTTTCTGCGCTCTCTGGGTTACGACTCGATGAAAGCCGTTTGGATATCCGAACAAAGCGATACGGTATATCTTAACTTCGCATACACGACCGACGACGTGGTATATTATCCGGACCTCGTCAAGGTAAAGGTTGCGCGGGACACGGCGGCTGTTCTCGGTATGGAAGCCATGAATTATATCTATAATCATACCGATCGCGGCGAACTCGTTTTCGGGGAAACGGACGGTTTCGTATTGCCCGAAGGATTCGAAAGGAAGAGCCTTGTCAAATGTCTGATCCCCACCGATTGGAATACCGAGCGTGCCGCATACGAGATAAGCGGCGAATACGACGGCGGCACGTATTACGTGTATTTCGACGCGGCGACGGGGGAAGAGATCAAGATAATGCGCGTCATAAAAGACGGCAACGAGGGTAATTTGATAGTATAGTTTGGCGGGATGGATTGACTTCGGGCGCGTGTATCGTCTATAATAGGCATACTATGAAGAACGGAGCGTCCAAAATGCGTAAACTGTTGATCGTACTGGTCGTGGCGATACTTGCCGCGGGAGCGGCTCTCGCCACGGCTTCGTGTTCGAACAAAGCCGCCGTACCCGGAGCCGTATGGGCGAACGAGGAAGTGGCGGAATATCAGATAATCCGCGATAACGTCGTCGTCGGCGCTATGGTGATAAGGATGGAAAGACTGCCCGCCGGCAGCGAAGTTACCCTTAACGCGACGGGAGAGACTTATTCCATCGGTTCCAGCGCGCACGGCACCAGGGTAACCGTAACGGCTTCCGATTCCGCCGATCCCGACAACGTGTGGCTGTATGCCGAAAGCATCATGGACAGATTCACGTCCGTGGCGAGCTATCGCAAAATGAATTACGGCGGCGAAAATTACGAACTGAAAGCGCATTTCAGCGGGAAATACTATTATTACACGTTGAACGGCGGCAAAGAAGAACGTATCCGCGTGGGCAAATCCGGCTTCCTCGACAGGGAGCATATGTTCACGATAGTGCGTTGCTACGATATAGAAGCGGGCTATTCGGGTTCTTACAAGATAGCCGATCCGTTCTCGGGCGAAGCGGTTAAGATCAGCGTCGCGGCTGCGGGCGAAGTGGCGTTTTCCAATCCCGTAGAAGTCGTCGATTTCGCCGGAAATTCCGAAACGCGCGCCACGACTCTTTGCACCGCGGTTACCTTCTCCAGGACGGAAACGCCACAAGGCAAACCCGTTACCGTGCTTTATTCCAAGGCGGACGGTCTGGAGGCGAAGGGCGATCCCGCGTCCTCGGACGCCGCCGGCGGAACCAGTTCCGTCAGGGTTCCCGTGCAGATAATCGAGAACGACGTTACTTACAATCTGGTCAGAATATCGGCAAAATAAAATTCGGCAAATGCCCGCGGGAGCCGAAAGGCCCCCGTTTTTTTGCGCAAAAATCGATAATTTGCGTGAAAAATTCCTAAAACCGCACGCAAATAACGGGTGCCGATACGGCGCTTGGAGATCGCGAGTTCAAAATATAATTTTTTTTATCGAAAACTATTTACAAATACCCGCATACTCAATATAATATAGCCACTTGAATATATTGCCCGCGAGGGCAAAGGAGAAAGTAATGCCGAAATTCAAAAAATGTCCCAGGTGCGAAATAAACTATATCCCGGAGGACAAGGAATATTGCCCCATATGCGAAAGGGAAATGCGCGGTATCGTGGACGCGATCCCCGATGACGACGAGGATTACGAAGAGGGGCTTTGCCCGCGTTGCCACACCAATTATGTGGCGGAAGGCGAGAAATACTGCGAACAGTGCCTCAGCGAGATGCAGGCGAAGGACGATAACTTTACCGACGAATTCGACGACGAGGAACCCGAAACCTCTATCGACGACGAGACTCTGGACGACGCGGATCTTCTGGACGACGAAGATCTGGAAAGTCTCGGTCAGCTTGCCGAAGAGGAATCGGAGTGGGACGAAGAAGAGGAAGAGTATCCCGACTATATCGAGGACGACGATTTCGATTATCCCGACGTGGACGAAGCAGACGACGTCGACGACGAGGAGGACGACGAGGAGGACGAATTCCCCGACGACGAAGAACCGTAATCGGATTTGTGAACGATAATCGTTAAAACGGCGCGGAAAGCGCCGTTTTTTTGTATCCGTGCGACCCGTATTTTAAAAGGTTTACACTTTCGGACAAATATAGTATAATATATTTTACGGGGGAAGCTTAAATACAAGGCTTTTCTCGGCTTATACGAAAGACGAACGGGGATCCGACGGAATGTACATAAAAATCAAAGGCGCGCTGGACAGGATTTTGGCGGCACTCGGACTGATAATACTGGCTATTCCGCTGCTGACGGTAGCGGTATGCGTCAGGCTGCAAAGCAAAGGTCCCGCCGTTTTCAGACAGGTCCGCACGGGGCTAAACGGCAAAGAATTCCGCGTGTACAAATTCAGGACGATGAAAGCCACGGACGTGCCGTTTGACATAGAACATCCGGTGATAGACGACGACAACGCCGAACTCACCGCCATCGGCAGAATTCTCAGAAAAACGAAGATAGACGAATTTCCCCAGCTTATCAACGTGTTGCGCGGGGAAATGAGCCTGATCGGTCCGCGCCCCTTCATGCCCGTGTATTACGAGCGCTACGAAGAATGGGAAAAGGAGCGCCTCTGCGTAAAGCCCGGACTCAGCGGACCTGCCCAGGTCAACGGGAACGGGTATCTGACAAACGAGGAAAGAAGCTATTACGATATTGTTTACGCGAGAAACGTTTCTTTTCGGACGGACGTCAAAATAATGTTTAAAACGGTCGGGGTTTTGCTTCTCGGCGAAAAAAGGTTCCTGAGAGGGGTTCCCGCCGCGGAAATCGAAAAAATCAAGAACGCGGCGGTCGCCGCGGAGGAAGAAAGTTGACTGCCGGCGCGTACGGTAACGGCGCCGTAAGGGTCGCCGAGGTTCTGGGCTATACGGAAACGGGCGGCGTGATGAGCTGGTTGATGAATTATTACCGCCGTATCGACCGGAGCAAGATCGACGTCGATTTTTATATGTATTCCCCGTCGCCTTACGACGGCGAGATCCGCGCTTCGGGCGGCAGGGTTTTTTATTATCCCCGCGTAACGAACGTTTTGGGCGCGTACCGCACGCTTAAAAGGGCGTTTAAGGAAAACGTCTACGACGCCGTGCACGTTCATATGACGACGCTTTCGTTCGTGGCGCTGTGCGCGGCGAGGAGCGCTTCCGTCGGGCGCCGGATATGCCACGCGCACTCCACCGCCAACCGCGGCGAAGGCTGGAAATGGGCGGTGAAAACGCTGATACGTCCGTTAAACGGGCTTTTTGCGACGGAGCTTGCGGGCTGCAGCGAGGAAAGTATCCGTTGGTTGTACGGCGAAAAAAAGGCAAAAAGCGCTATACTGATACATAACGCCGTTGATTTGTCCAGGTTTTTGCCCGAGGCGCCCGAGGTGGCGGCTGCCGATTACGCCGCGGGCGAAAAGATCAAAACGATCGGGTTCATAGGAAGATTCGAACGGCAGAAAAACGTCGGCTTCCTGATAGACGTGTTTAAAAGAATTACCGAAAAACGCGGCGACGTCAGATTGCTCCTTGCGGGCGCGGGTTCCGAGGAGAGCGCGCTAAAAGAAAAGGTCGCCAAGCTCGGACTCGGTTCGGCGGTCAGCTTTTGCGCATGGAGCGGAAACGTCGAAAAGTATTATTCCGCGATAGACGCGCTGGCGCTGCCGTCGTTGTTCGAGGGCTTGCCTTTGGTTGCGGTGGAGGCGCAGGCGGCAGGTATTCCGTGCGTGTTGTCCGAAAACGTTACCTCGGAGGCGGCGGTTACCGACAACTGCGTTTTCGCGCCGTTAAACGACGTCGCGGCTTGGGCGGAAGCGTTGGAAAGGGCGTTGGACGCGGGGCGCGACTTCGCCGAAGCGCTGAAGCTGAAAGGCGGCGACTACGATATAGAGGCGGAGGCGGACAAACTCGAAAAATACTATCTGTACGGAGCAAAGGGAAATGGCCGAAAGTAAGAACGAATTTGCCGCCTATACCGTTTTTCACCGCGCTTCCGATCTGACGCGGATCGAGGGTCTGACGCCCGTCGCGGCAGGCTCGCGCGGCGGCGAATATCCCGCTGAATGTCTCGACGACGGCAAGGGAGAAAGCATTTCCCGGCTGAACGACTCCCTAAACGAGATGACCGCCGTATATTGGCTTTGGAAGCATTACGAAGAACTGGGGAATCCCGAGCATATCTTGGTTTCTCAGTACAGGAGGATGTTCGTTTTCGACGGGGACGAAAATTATTACGAGGTTTCGGAAATCGGAGAAAAGGAACTCGGAATGCTGAAAAAGGATGCCGAAAAGCTCGGAAATATGTTCGGCAAATATGATTTTTTAGCGCCGTATCCGCTGAAGTGCGCAAGCGTCGAAAAGCAATATTCATTGTCCCACGATACAAACGACGTCCGACTGGCGCTCGAAATAATCGCAAAGCGGACGCCGGAATATCTTGAGGCGGCAAAGGCGTATTTTGCGGGCGACAGATGTTACCTATACAATATGTTCGTTTTCTGCCGCGAAGATTTTTTCAGGTATGCGGAATGGATTTTCGGCATACTCTCGGAGTTTGTCAAACGCCGTAAAGGAACGGGCAGAACGTATATTTCGGAAAGGCTGACGGGGGCGTTTTTTAACGTGTTGATACTCGAGGGAAAGAAGATCGGGCATTTGCCCGTCATGTTCGTTACGGGGCGAAAACCCGGGCTAAAGGAAAGCGTGCGCGAGGGCGTAAAAGCGCTGAAAGAAAAGAAGGGGATCAAAGCGGTGCTTAAACCGATCGCGTTCCGGTTAATTCCTCCGCGGCTATGGCTGAAACGTAAAAGAAGGCTGTTTTTCGACGCGGAAGAAGTGTGATATCGCGCCGCCCCCGGGCGGTTTATTTTTGCGTTTTGATGCCCAGTTTTTCGCAATCCGCGACGTAGGCTTTCGCCACTTCTTTCACGTCGCCCTGCATTTTGATCGAGCCGTTTTCCAGATATACCGCCTTTTGACAAAGCGTCATGATCTGGCTCATGCTGTGAGAAACGACGATGAAAGTCGTGCCGCCGCGTTTCAGTTCGTCTATTTTGGCGGCGCACTTGTTACGGAAGGGGATGTCGCCGACCCCCAGGACCTCGTCTATCAGCATGAGGTCGGGATTGACGTCCACGGCGATAGCGAAACCCAGCCGCGAGATCATGCCCGACGAATAATTTTTCAAAGGCGCGTTGATAAAATCTTCGAGCTCGGAAAAAGCGACGATGCTATCGTATTTTTTCTGCATTTCCCGGTGGGAAAAGCCCATCATTGCGCCGTTCAGGAAGATGTTTTCCTTGCCCGAAGCGTTCATGTCGAAACCGGCGCCCAGTTTCAGCAGGGGCACGACGTTGCCTTTTGTCAGCACAAAACCGTCCGTAGGCGTTATGATACCCGCGATTATTTTAAGGAGCGTCGATTTGCCCGCGCCGTTTCTGCCTATCAAAGCCAGGCTTTCGCCGCGCGACACGCTGAACTCCACGTTTTTCAGCACGTCGAACTTTTTGTATTTGATTTTGCGTTTAATGAGTTTTATTGCAAATTCTTTTATATTGTCGATACGCTCGGAGGGCATCTTGAACTGCATGCAGACGTTTTTGGCGTCCACCAGCAGATCGGGATCTTTGCGGAAATTGTCAGCAGCAACGGCGTAAAGCGAATTTTTTGCCATGTCCGCGCCTCCTAAATATGCAAGATGAATTTATTGCGCGACAGTCTGAATATCAGCCAGCCTATCGCGAAAACGCCCGCTCCCACGCCGTAAACGATGAGATGTTCCCGCCAGTCGGGAATCACGCCCGAAATGATGTTGCGGAAATAGTTTAAGTAATGCAACAGCGGATTCAGTTGCATGATTTCGTTTGCCGTTTCGCTAAGTTTCAACGAGGAAAGCGAATAGAATATCGGCGTCAGGTACATCCACAGCCGCAGTATCACCGAGTAAATATGCTTTATGTCGCGGAAACGCACGTAAAGGGTACATAAAAAATAGGAAACGCCCGCCGTGAACAGAAGCATTGCGGGAAGCCAGGGCACCAGTATCATCAGCATCGACCAGTGGAAAGTAACGCCGTTCGGAATACGTATCAGCATTACGGCGACCAAAGCTATCAGCGAGAACAAGAAGTTCACGCACGCCGAGAAGATCTGGGACAGGGGAAATACCGAAAAAGGTACTTTCGTTTTATACAACAGGTCGTAATTGTTGACGATACACGTCATCGCGTTGGAGGACGCCGCCGAAAACAGCGTAAACACAATGTTTCCAGAAAGCACGTATACGGGATAATCCATTTCGATTCCCGCTCTGCCGAAGATGCTCGAAAACACGAAAGCCATGACCAGCATGTTCAGCAGCGGATTTAGCACCGTCCACAAAATCCCGAGGACGGAGCGGCGGTATTGGTTTTTTACGTTTTTGACCACCAGCGAGGAAAGCGTTATGGCGCCTTTGCGCCAACCCGCGAAAACGGGTTGAAGTTTTTCCCCGAGGGCTGTTGACGGGAATTTTTTCATTTGAATAATCTTACCACTATCGACGCGATAAGTCAAACGACGCTCGCGCGGCTATTTCGGCAGCAGTTCCTTTACGTACTCCCTCAGATCGTCGTCGCGCAACGCGTACTCGACGTTGGCTTTCAGAAAGCCTTCGCGGCAACCCATATCGTAGCGCGTACCGTCGAAAGTATACGAATATACGGGCTTGTCCTTTGCCATCATGTCGATCGCGGAAGAGAGGAAATATTCGCCGTTAATGGTAGGCTTGACTTTGCGGATGTATTCGAAAATGTCGTAGGTCAGCACAAATCGTCCCAGACTGGTCAGCGTGGACACCAGGTCCGCGATGGCGGGCTTTTCCTGATAGCCGCCGATCAGCGTCAGCTTTCCGCGGCGCTCGAGAGGCAGCATCACGCCGTATTTTACCGCCTGTTCCGGCGGAATGTCCTGAACGCCGACGACGGTGGTGCCCGTTTCGTAACAGGCTTCCATCAACTGGCGCGTTACCGTTTTTTCGGGATTGTACATCACGTCGTCGGGGAACAGGAGCGCGAAGGGCTCGCCCGAAGCGAATTCCTTGCACAAATCGACGGCATATGCCGTTCCGCGCATTTCGGGCTGGCGCACATAATTTATGCGCACTTTGTCCTGATAAGCGTTGATTTTTTTCAGATAATTTTCCTTGCCCGTATGTTTAAGCGAGGCTTCTATTTCGGGTGCCCGGTCAAAGTAATCGGCTATCATCGATTTGCCGCGCGAAACGACGATACATATTTCGGTAATACCGCTTTCGACGCACTCCTCGACGACGTAATCTATGGCGGGGCGGTCCAGTATGGGCAGCATTTCCTTTGCCACGGCTTTGGTTATCGGCAAATGTCTGGTGCCGAAACCCGCGGCAGGTATTACCGCTTTGGTTATTTTAAACATCGCAAACCTCGTTTTTTTTTATTATATAAAAAAATATCGGATTTTGCAACATATATTTATTGGGCGCGTATACGATTGACCTTTCCGCGCTTTATGTTATAATAAAAATACCCATAAAACACATCTGTCGTACAAAAGGATGAACCCGATGGAAGAAAAGAATTTTGAAAAAAACCGTTACGATTATCTCGTCGTGGGCGCGGGATTGTTCGGCGCCGTATTCGCGAACCGCGCCGCCGCCGCGGGGAAAAGGGTGATGGTGATAGACAAACGTCCCTACGTCGGCGGCAACGTCTATACCCGCGAAGTCGAAGGCATAAACGTGCACGTTTACGGCGCGCACATTTTTCATACTTCCGACGAACGAGTATGGGAGTTCGTCAACCGTTTCGCGCGTTTCAACGACTACGTCAACAGGGTGGTCGCGGACTATAACGGCGTCAGGTACAGCATGCCGTTCAATATGTACACGTTCGAAAAACTGTGGGGCGTAACCACCCCCGAAGCCGCCAAAGCCGTTATAGAATCTCAGATAAAGGAAGCGGGCATAGGCGAGATCACCAATCTCGAAGAACAGGCGATCAGCATGGTCGGAACGGACGTGTACCGCACGCTCGTCAAGGGCTATACCGAAAAGCAATGGGGACGCCCGGCGACCAAGCTGCCGCCTTCCATAATAAAAAGGCTGCCGCTCAGGTTTACCTACGACGACAACTATTTCAACGACAAATACCAGGGCATCCCGATAGGCGGATATACCGCGATGGTCGAAAAAATGCTGGAAGGAATCCCGGTCAGAACGGGTACGGAATACCGCGATTTCGTCTCCGGAACGGACGCCGGGTTCGGCAAGACAGTGTATACGGGAATGATCGACGAATTTTTCGGATTCAGTCTGGGAAAACTGGCGTACCGCAGTCTGCGCTTCGAAACCGAGGTTCTGGACAAACCCGATTTTCAGGGTAACGCCGTCGTGAACTATACCTCTTTCGACGTTCCTTATACGCGCATAATCGAACACAAGTATTTCGAAAACGCCTCGTCGCCAAGGACGGTCATCAGCCGCGAATATCCCGACGCTTACGAGGACGGCAAAGAAGCGTATTATACCGTAAACGACGAGGAAAACGCAGCGCTCTATAATAAATACAAGGAAACGGCACGCCGCCTCGCCCCCGACGTTATTTTCGGCGGCAGGTTGGGAGAATACAAGTATTACGATATGGACAAGGTGATAGCCTCTGCGCTGGCGCTTGCCGACGAGGAACTGAAATAGAGCGGCAACAACCTTTTCTCAAATACGCCCGGAATTTCCCCGGGCTTTTTTGTGCGATAACGTCGCTGTTTTCGGCGATTTCGGCGGATAAAAAATTTTTCGACAAAAATTTCGTTTAAAAATTTATATAAATTGCTTGACAAATTCTCGCTTCGGATATATCTTATACTCGAAAAGAAAAGGAGGCGAACGCATCATGAAAAAGAACATGTACAGTCTGATGCTTTCGGAGGACGTCATTCGCGCGATCGACGAACTCGCCGCGGAGCAGGGGACGAACAGATCAAATCTGATAAACCAGATACTTGCCGAACACGTATCGCTCGTTACGCCCGAAAAGCACGTCGGACGGGTCTTCGACATGATATGCTCGCTGATGGACGGGCGCGGGAATTACCGCACTTACGCCGAGCCGAACAATCTGACGATGTCGATAAAGAGCGTATTGAAGTATCACTACCGTCCCACGATCCGATACGAAGTCGAAATGGCGCGGTCTTCGGACGAGGCGACGGGCCGGATAAAGATCAATTTCCGCACCACTTCGTCCGAGCTTATGATGGAGCTGACGAAATTTTTCAAACTCTGGATGCGGCTGGAGAGCGTCTATCTGATCCCCTGTTTCGGGTGTGCTCCCGAATACGCGGTGGAGCCGGGGCGTTTCCGTCGTACTTTCAGGATGTACGGAGACGGTCCGTTCACGGACGAAGAACTCAGCGACGCCATAGCGGCATACGTCGCGGCGTTCGACGAAATACTGAAAAAATACCTTGCGGGCGAATACGCCTCCGCCGAGGAAATAGAAAACGAATATCTGAGGTATCTCAACAGCGGAGTCAGGCTGATATAACTTACAAGAGGAGGTGAGACCATGAACGCTCAGAAATTTACGAAAAAGGCGCTCGAAGCACTTAATTCGGCGCAAAGCATAGCCATAGAAAATCAAAACATGCAGATAATGCCGGAGCATCTGTTATACGCTCTGTGCGACCAGGACGGCGGACTGATCCCGGGACTTTTGAAGAAAGCGGGCGTCGATACCGACAAACTGATCGCAATGCTGGACGGCGAGATCTCCAAGATGCCCGCCGTCAGCGGATCGGGCAGGGAACCGGACAAAATCTACGTCGCGCCGCTCACCGACAAGATCCTGACGGACGCGGAGCGGCTTGCCGCCGCCCAGACCGACGAGTACGTTTCCGTGGAGCACATAATGCTGTCGATATTCGATCACGCCACGGACGGCATCAAATCGGTATTCCGCGCGCTGGGGATAACGAAAGCGGCGTTCACCGCCGAGCTTAAAAAGGTCAAGACGGACCGCGTAACCAGCGACGAACCCGAAAACGCATACGACGCGCTGTCGAAGTACGGTTTCGACCTCGTTCAGCGCGCGAAAGAACAAAAACTCGATCCCGTCATCGGCAGGGATTCCGAGATAAGGAACGTGATCAGGATCCTTTCCAGAAAGACCAAGAACAACCCGGTGCTGATAGGCGAACCGGGCGTAGGCAAAACGGCGGTCGTGGAAGGGCTTGCCCAAAGGATAGTGCGCGGCGACGTGCCCGAGGGGCTTAAGGACAAGACGATCTTCGCGTTGGACATGGGCGCGCTGATAGCGGGCGCCAAATTCCGCGGGGAGTTCGAGGAAAGGTTGAAGGCGGTCCTGAACGACATCCGTAAAAGCGAGGGCAAAACGCTGTTGTTCATCGACGAACTGCATACGATAGTGGGCGCTGGCAAAAGCGACGGCGCCATGGACGCGGGCAACCTTTTAAAGCCGATGCTGGCGAGAGGCGAACTGCACTGTATCGGCGCGACCACTTTGGACGAATACAGAAAGTATATAGAAAAAGACGCCGCGCTTGAGCGTCGTTTCCAGCCCGTTACCGTGGACGAACCGAGCGTCGAGGACACCGTATCCATACTGCGCGGACTGAAGGAAAGATACGAAGTGTATCACGGCGTACAGATCCACGATTCGGCGCTGATAGCGGCGGCGACGCTGTCGAACAGGTACATTTCCGACCGTTTCCTGCCCGACAAGGCGATAGACCTCGTGGACGAAGCTTCCGCGACGATCCGTACCGAGATCGATTCCATGCCTCAGGAAATGGACGACATAGCGAGAAGGATAATGCAGCTCGAGATCGAGGAAATGGCTCTGAATAAGGAAACGGACAACCTTTCCAAAGAGAGGCTCGGCGATATCCGCAAGGAACTTGCCGAACAAAAGGACGCTTTCAACGAAATGAAAGTGCAATGGGAGCGCGAAAAGGAGAGTATTCATCTTGTCAGCGACCTGAAAGCGGAGATAGAGAAGAAAAACGGCGAGATCGAGGAAGCGCAGCGCGTGGGCGATTATGCCAAAGCCGCCGAACTCAAGTACAGCAAGCTGCCCGAACTCCAGAAAAAGCTGGAGGAAGCGGTAAAAGCGGGCGGCAAGAAACATTCGTTGCTTCGCGACACCGTAACCGAAGAGGAAATCGCGAGAGTTGTCTCGCGCTGGACGGGGATCCCGCTGAACAAGCTTATGGAAGGCGAACGCGAAAAGATACTGCACCTGGACGAAATCCTCCATAAGCGCGTTATAGGTCAGGACGAGGCGGTTACCAAGGTAACCGAGGCGATAATCCGCTCCCGCGCGGGGATCGCGGACCCGAACCGTCCGATAGGTTCGTTCATGTTCCTGGGTCCCACGGGCGTGGGCAAGACGGAACTTGCCAAGGCGCTTGCGGAGAGCCTGTTCGACGACGAGCACAACCTCGTCAGGATAGACATGACCGAGTATATGGAAAAATTCTCGGTATCCCGTCTTATCGGCGCGCCTCCCGGATACGTAGGATACGACGAGGGCGGACAGCTGACCGAGGCGGTGCGCAGAAAGCCGTATTCGGTGGTGCTGTTCGACGAGATAGAAAAGGCGCATCCGGACGTATTCAACATATTGCTCCAGGTGCTCGACGACGGCAGGATAACCGATTCGCAGGGCAGGACCGTAGACTTCAAAAACACGATCATTATCCTGACTTCCAACCTCGGTTCGCAGTATCTTATCGACGGCATAACCGCCGACGGCGAGATCTCGGACGAAGCCAAAGAGCAGGTCGGCGCGCTGCTGAAGGAAAACTTCCGTCCGGAGTTTCTGAACAGACTGGACGAGATAGTGTACTATAAACCGCTGACGCGCGACGACGTGGGCAAGATCGCGGAACTGTTGCTGAAAGGACTGTCGAAACGCCTTGCCGAAAAACAGCTCGGGCTTGAGATCACGCCCGCGGCGAAACGGCTGATCGTCGAAAACGGCTACGATCCCGTCTACGGCGCGCGACCCTTGAAACGCTATCTGCAGAGCCGTATCGAAACGCTGATCGCGCGCACGATAATAGCCGAGGAACTCTCTCAGGGCGACGTCATCGAAGTGGGCGAGAAAAACGGCGACTTCGTCGTGGAGATAAAACGCAAATAAAAGTCGGAGGGGCTTCCCTCCGCCTTTTTTGCCTTGACGGGAAGGGTAAAACGCGGTACAATTTAATCGGAAATAGCTCGGCGCGCCTTACGGGCGTGCCGTGTATTTCGAAAAAGGGTAACCTAAAACGCGAAAAAGGATGCCCGAACGGACGGAGGCGGTATGGAAAAATTCGACGGGATCAAGAAACGTTTCGGCTTCGGATGTATGCGGCTGCCCACCAGGGCGGGGCTTATGGACATCAAGCAGTTCAGCCGTATGACAGACCGGTTTTTAGAGGCCGGCTTCAATTATTTCGATACCGCGCGCGGGTATATGCTCGGCAGGAGCGAGGGCGCCGTCAGAAAGGCGCTGACTTCGAGGTATCCGAGAGACGCTTTCGTTTTGACGGATAAGTTATCCTCGCATTGCTTCAAAAAGGAATCCGACATTCCGAAAATTCTGGAGGCGCAGTTGAAAGACTGCGGCGTGGACTATTTCGATTTTTACCTGATGCACGCTCAGGACAGGAAGCTTTACAAAAAGTACACCGAGCTGAACGCCTACGAACAGGCGGCGCGCTTCAAGCGCGAAGGCAAGGTAAAACACGTCGGGCTGTCCTTTCACGACAACGCCGAAATTCTGGACAAAATACTTACCGAGCACCCCGAGATCGAGATAGTGCAGATACAGTTCAACTACCTCGATTATTTCGACGAGTCGGTGGAGAGCAAAAAGTGCTATGACGTATGTATGAAGCACGACAAGCCCGTAATAGTCATGGAACCCGTAAAAGGCGGGCTGTTGGCAAAACTTCCCGAAGACGCCGCCGAAGTTTTCGCCGCGCTCGGCGACGCCTCTCCCGCAAGTTACGCGCTGCGATTCGCGGCGGGCTTCGAAGGCGTCAGAATGATTTTAAGCGGTATGTCGGACGAAAAAATGCTCGAGGAAAACATAGGGACAATGTCCGATCCGAAGCCGCTTTCGGCCGGGGAAGCCGAAGCCGTGGCGCGGGTCGGGGAAATACTTCGGGGAAAGGGCGATATCGCGTGTACGGCGTGCCGCTACTGTCTGGAGGGTTGTCCCAAGCATATCCCGATCCCCGATCTGTTTGCGTGTCTGAACGCAAAAAGGTCGCTCGGCGACAAAGGCGCGGATTGTTACTATGCCATACACACCGCCGAGGGCGGCAGGGCGAAAGAGTGTTTGGGTTGCGGCGCTTGCGAGAAAGTCTGTCCCCAGCACCTTGAAATCAGAAAACTGTTAAAGGAAGTTTCCAAAGCCTTCGATTAAAAACGAAAAAGCGCCGTCAAGGCGCTTTTTTAACGTTTCGCGCGCTTATTCCGCGTATTCTACCATAACGGCCTGCGGCTTGCACTTTGCTGCGCAAACTCCGCAGCGTATACACGCGCTTTCGTCGATGCGGAAGGGGCTTTTTATAACGCCCGTGATCGCCGCGACGGGACAGTTGCGGCTGCAAAGCGAGCAGCCTATACATTTCGACTCGTCGATACGGACGCGTTTTATCGCGCGGTGCCCGGGCGCGGGTGAGATACATACCGCCGGACAGGTTTCGGCGCACTGCCCGCATCCCGCGCATTTTTCGCCGACGGCATAATAATGCCTGCCGTTTTCCTCTTGCTCGGTTATCGCGCCGAACGGGCAGACGTATTCGCAATAGCCGCAGTCCACGCATTTTTCTTTGTCGATAAGGTACATTCCGCAATCCTCGCTTTTATCAAAAACCGATCCGCGTCGCCTAAAAGGCGGGGCGGGTTACAGCTTCAGTTTCGCGTTCAGTTTTTTAAGCCTTTCGGGGTCGAGCTTTAATATCTTTCTGTCATAGGTGTACAGGCCGTTGATCTCGTCCTCGACGTCCGAAAGCTGGGTGTATACCGTCGCGGAAAGCCCGTCGGGTATCAGCGGCAGTATCTGATGCTCGAACAGACGGTGGTAGGCGTTGTCGAAAGACACCGTATCCGCAAATTTTCTGTATCCGAACGACTTGGTTTTGTTAAAGACGTGTCCCTCTATCTTTACGGAGTAGCCGCCGAATTCGGAGAGTATCACTGTCCTGCCGAGCTTGTCGGGTTTAGGAATGGAAACGGGTTTGAAATAGATATGCAGGGAGCAAAAATCCCCGCCGCCCTGATCGTGCCAGCCGCTGGCGTGGTCCACGGGACGGGTGGGATCCAGAGCGCGCACGAAATCGGTGGCTTTCAGCGCGTCGAATTGTCCCCACGATTCGTTGAACGGCACCCACAGTGCTATGGAAACGCAGTTATATAATCCCAAAACCGTTCTTTCGGTATCCGTATAATATTCTTTTCTGCCCTCCGCGTCCTGTCTGCCGAACAGCTTGTACTTGGAGTCGTCGGGCGGCAGATGCAAAAATCCTCTGATTCCGTTCAGCACGGTATTCGCGCCCATGCCGCCGTTGACCATGTCCTGCCACACCAGCATTCCCAGCCTGTCGCAGTGATAGTACCAGCGCATCGGCTCCAGTTTTATATGCTTTCTAAGCATGTTGAAGCCGAGCTTTTTCATCTCTGCAATGTCGAAGATCATCGCATCGTCGCTGGGCGGAGTATACAGCCCGTCGGGCCAGTAACCCTGGTCCAGAAGCCCGTTGTGGAAATAGGGTTTGTTATTCAGTTTAAGGCGCATCACGCCCGCGTCGTCCTTGCCCACCGAAAACTTGCGCATTCCGAAATAGGAAACGATGACGTCCTCGTTCACGACGACGACAAGGTCGTAAAGCGCGGGATTCTCGGGAGACCACAGTTCGTAGTTTTCGAATTTCAACGTGCATTTCCCGTTTATCAGACTGCCTTTCGCCATGACTTTGTCGCCCGCGTAAGCCACGGCTTCGCCCGAGGAATAGGGGGCGTTGGTCAGCACTCTGACCTCAAGAGAGTCGGAATCGATGTCCGGGGTCAGATACATTGCGGTAACGTACACGTCGGGCACGCTTTCCAGCCACACCGTCTGCCATATGCCCGATTGCGGAGTATAGAATATACCGCCGCGTTTTAATTTCTGTTTGCCTCTGGAGCCGGGAGCCGTGTCGGAGGGGTCGCTGACCTTGACGACCAGTTTGTTGTCGCCGTCTTTTAAAAAGTCGGTAATGTCCAGCGAGAAAGGATAGTAGCCGCCGCGGTGATATCCGACCTGTTTGTCGTTCAAATATACGGTGGCTTCGTAATCGACGGCGCCGAAGTTTAAAAGCACTCTGCCGCGGTTAAAGCCTTCCGGCAGAGAAAAGTATCTTTTGTAATAGAGGTATTCGCCCGGTTGGAGTATGCGTTCCACGCCGCTGAGTATCGATTCGGGCGAGAACGGCACCAGTATTTTCCCCGAATATACGGGGTTATCCAGGCGCATCGGGGTTATCGCGTAATCCCATTCGCCGTTGAGGTTCACATAGCTGTCGCGCCGCATCTGGGGGCGCGGATATTCCGGCAGCGGGCAGTTTACGTCCACGTTTTTTCCGAACTCTGTTATCAGTCTTTCGAATTCCTGTTTTTTCGCCATGGCATGCACCTCTTTAACGCATTTGTTATACAAATAATATAACAAAAAAACGTGCGGAATGCAAGATTATAATTTTGCAAAAGCGGGTGCCGCCGCGACCGGGAAACGTCGCAAACGAAAACCGCGCCCCGTGAGGCGCGGCAAAATGCGGAAACGGGTTTATTATATTAGTCTGAATTCGAAACGCACGGGATTATGGTCGGAATAGGCAAAGTCGGTGTCGATATTCGCGATAGAAACGCTCTCGACGTTTGGGCTGACGATAAATCCGTCCAGCACCGTCAGATAGTTGACGCCTTTTTCGTATGGGATCTCCGCGGCGCGGCAGGTGCCTGTGATTTCCTTCGAAGCCACCACCCTGAAGCCGTCAGCGAGCATGTCGTCGGTAAGAGGATACGCCCAGTCGGGAGTTTGCTGCTCGGAGGGGAATGTGCCGAGACTGTCGGAGAGTTCGTGGTTGAAATCGCCGCCCACGACGACGTAATTCCCTTTGGCGTATTCGTCGGCGATGACCGAGTTCAGCATGTTCAGTTGCGCTTCGCGTATCGTGCCGCCCTCGTCGTATGCGGACATGTGGCTGTTGATCAGCACCAGCTCCTTGCCTCCCGACACAGCTATGCGGTTTACCTGAAAGCAACGGTCCAGATCGAAAAATTTCGCAAATCCGTCGTCCACGGGATAGCTTCTGCGCACCGATTCGGAAACCGTATAGCGCGAGTATGTGGCAATTCCCGCAGTGTTCTTGCCGTGAAAGTCGTTTAACGGATACATCAGAAAAGCCGAATGGAAATTGACCGCGAAACTGCGCTGATACCCTTCGCCGAGGGCGGCGGTCAGCATCTCGTATTCGTTCACGTTATAACTTCTGTCGCCGTCCGTATCCACTTCCTGCACAAAATAAAAATCGGCGTTTTGCGCTTTCAGGACCCCCGAAGCGCCGTTTACGGCATACAAAACGTGGTCTTTGTCGATGGCTTTTCCGTATTTGCCGGAAACCTCGGTGCCGTCGGACATCACGCCCGAATCCATGAAAAACGAATAGTCGGGAGTGTACGCGCCGAAGCCGATATTATAGGTTACGACGCTGTAGGTCGTTCCCGTTTCAAGCTCCGGATACAGGGCGGTGCCCTCGAGCGCAAGTTCGAGGTTGTCCTCTATCCTGTCGTATTCTGCCGCGACATAGACGACGTATCCCGCCGCCGCCAGCACTACGGCGGCAATCAGGGAGACAAGAATTATTGCGGTAATTTTAACGGCTTTTTTCATACTCAGTTGACGTCGAAAAGAATTTTGTCGTATGCGGGGAAGGGCCAGTAATCGGCGGCTACGGAAAGTTCGGCTTCGTCGGCGACCACTCTGAGGTCGCGCATCGCGCCGAGGACCTGTTCGGCGTACAGCCTGGCGGCGGCCTGACCGAAGCCTCTCGCATGTGCGGCAAAGAGCGCGTTTTCGAGGTTTTCGACGCGTTCTGAGCCGTCCCGGTAAAGTTTACAAAGATGTTCCAGATCCTTTTTCAGCGGAGATTCCGCTCCGGACGCGGCGATGTCCTTTCCCGCTGCGGCAAGCGCACCCGCGTACTTTGCTATGGCGGGCAGGATCTCCTGTCTTGCCATATCCAGCATCGTCAGCGCCTCTATTGACACCGTTTTGCAGTAGTTTTCCAGGTAAATTTCGCGGCGCGAATGCAGTTCGGAAGCCGTGAATATGCCGTGTCTGACGAACAGCCCTATATTTTTCTCGTCGGTCAGGTGCGGAAGCGCCTCGGCGGTGTTTTTATAGTTGGGCAGGCCGCGTTTTTCCGCCTCCGCTATCCAGTCTGAAGAATAGTTGTTGCCGTTGAATATGACTTTTCCGTGTTCGGAAACGGTGTCGGAAATGAGCTTTTTGACGGCGGCGGAGATGTCGCGGCTGTTTTCTATTTCCTCGGCAAAGCCCTGCAACGCGTCGGCGACTATCGTGTTCAGGATAAGAGTGGGGTCGGAAACGGACATCGACGCGCCGGGCATGCGGAATTCGAATTTGTTGCCCGTGAACGCGAAAGGCGAGGTGCGGTTACGGTCGGAGGTGTCCTTTTCGAAGCGCGGCAGAATGTGTACTCCCGTTTCGATCTTTGCGCCGCCGACAGAAGCGTAGGGACGGTTTTCGGCGATGCATTTCAGCATCTCCGTCAGGTCGTCGCCCAGGAAAAGCGACACTATCGCAGGCGGCGCTTCGTGCCCGCCCAGGCGGTGGTCGTTACCGGCGCTCGCGATGCTGATGCGCATCAGGTCGCCGTATTCGTCCACGCCCTTGATGACCGCGGCGAGGAACAGCAAAAAGCGCGTGTTGGTATAAGGATTGGGACCGGGCGAAAGTAAATTCACGCCCGTATCCGTGGAAAGCGACCAGTTGTTGTGCTTTCCGGAGCCGCTGACTCCGGCGAAAGGCTTTTCGTGGAGCAGGCACACCAGCCCGTGTTTTGCCGCCACGCGTTTCATGACCTCCATCGTCAGCTGATTGTGGTCGGTGGCGATATTTGCCGTTTCGAATACGGGAGCGGACTCGTGCTGGGAGGGCGCCGTTTCGTTGTGTCTGGTCTTTGCGGGAACGCCCAGGCGCCACAGCTCCTCGTCGAGTTCGCGCATATACGCGGCGACTCTCGGCTTGACGGGTCCGAAATAGTGGTCCTCGAGGTCCTGTCCTTTAGGCGGACGCGCGCCGAAAAGCGTTCTGCCGGTAAAGCGAAGATCCTTTCGTTTTTCGAAATCCTCTTTCGCGATCAGGAAATATTCCTGTTCGGCGCCCACGGTGGTATAGATCTTTTTGACGTCGGTTATCCCGAGCGCCTTCAACAGGCGTTTGGCTTCCTTGTCGATAGCTTCCATCGAGCGCAGGAGGGGCGTTTTTTTGTCGAGAGCCTCGCCGGTATACGAACAAAACGCCGTGGGTATGCACAATACGCCGTCCTTTATGAACGCGTAGGAGCTGGGATCCCAGTTTGTATAGCCGCGCGCCTCGAACGTCGCCCTCAGTCCGCCCGAAGGAAAACTCGAAGCGTCCGGTTCGCCCTTGATAAGTTCCTTACCGGAAAACTCGGTCAGCACGCCGCCGCCCGCGACGGGGGCGATGAAACCCTCGTGCTTTTCGGCGGTAACGCCCGTCATGGGCTGGAACCAGTGCGTGAAATGGGTGGCGCCTTTTTCCAGCGCCCAGTCTTTCATGGCGTTGGCTATCACGTCGGCGGCTTCCGGAGAAAGCTCTGCGTCCGTGTTCAGGCATCTGAGGTATTCCTCGTAGGTTTCGCGCGGGAGTCTCGACGCCATCACAGCGTCGTTGAAAACCAGTTGACCGAAAGTATCTTTTAACATAGATTCCTCCGAATAAGAAAGGGACGCCGTGTATCCGACCGCGTCCCGTAGTTTCGAAAGTGCGTTTGTCGTGCCTTGCGGCTGCCTCCGTTTACGGGGGAGAACAACACACAGTTTAGAGTATTTTATATATAATGTCAAGCGTATTGAAAATTTCCGCTTCGGATAAACGGCGGATTTAACCGCGGCGGAATTGGCTTTTCCGCGTTGACAAAGGGCGTTTGTTAGGTATATAGTAGCAGACATATTTTTGTTGTTTACGAGGTAAATATGCCGGCGTTGGTCGTTGCAGGAAGTAAAGCCGAAGCCCTGACCGCTTTGACGGAAAAAGCGGGCTTATCGGTTACCCTTTCCGATTCGGCCGCCGACGCCGCCCGCCTCGTCTCCGAAAAAGATTTCGATTCGGTGATAATATCGGCGCCGTTGGCAGAAGGTTCCGCAGCGCAGCTCGCGGAGTACGTTTCGCATACCTCTAATGCGGCGGTCTTGTTGCTGGCGCCCGAGGGCGCCGTTTCCGGGAAAAGAGCGCGGGAATTGCAGGAGACGGGCGTGTTCGTTCTGGAAACGCCGTTGAAAAAGGAAGTTTTTCTTGCCGTTTTACGGGCGGCGACGGCCGGCGCGGGCAGATTCAGGCGCGAAAAAGCGGCGCTCGGTCTGAAACTCGAAGAAGCGCGCGCCGTCAGCAGGGCGAAAGCGCTTCTGATGAGTCAGCTGAACATGTCCGAAGCCGAGGCTCACAGATTTATCGAACGCGAGGCGATGAACGGACGCGTTACCAAAGCCGAGATCGCCGCGAGAATACTCAGGATATATCAGAATTAGGATAAATAAAGGAGAGAAAAATGTCTAAGATCATCAAGTACGTTTTCGTAACGGGCGGCGTGGTGTCGGGGCTGGGGAAAGGCATAGTCATGGCGTCGCTTGGCAGACTGCTGAAAGCGCGCGGGCTGAAAATCGCCGCCCAGAAACTCGACCCGTATATCAATATCGACCCGGGAACCATGAGCCCTTATCAGCACGGCGAAGTGTTCGTTACCGAGGACGGCGCCGAAACCGACCTCGATCTCGGGCATTACGAAAGATTCATCGACGAGGACCTGAACAAGTATTCCAACCTGACTACGGGAAAAGTGTTCTGGAACGTGCTGAACAAGGAGCGCGAAGGCAAATATCTCGGGCAGACCGTACAGACGATACCGCACATCACGGGAGAAATAAAGGACTTTATATATGCCGTGGGCGAAAAATCCGACGCCGACGTCGTGATGACCGAGATCGGCGGCACGATAGGCGACATAGAGTCCCAGCCCTTTATCGAGGCAATCCGCCAGGTCAGCCGCGAAAAGGGCAGGAACAACTGTCTGTTCATACACGTTACGCTGGTGCCGTATATCGCAAGCTCCGGCGAGCAGAAGACCAAACCCTCCCAGCACTCCGTAAAGGAACTCAGGAGCATGGGGATCTCTCCCGACATCGTAGTTACGCGTTGCGACATGCCGCTTGACGAAGCCACGTGCCAGAAGCTTGCGCTGTTTTGCGACGTCAAACCCGATTGCGTCATAGAGAGCCTTACCGTCAAGAACATTTACGAAGCGCCGCTCATGCTTGAGAAAATGAATATGTCGGGTATAGTATGCCGAGAACTGGGATTATGGACCCCGAAGCCCGATTTGAGCGAATGGGCGGAAATGTGTTTCAGGATCGAAAAAGCCGAAAAAGAGGTCGAGATCGCCCTGGTCGGCAAGTACGTCAAAATGTACGATGCGTATATGTCGATAGTCGAAGCGCTGCGCCACGGGGGCTTTGCCTCGGGCGCAAAGGTCAATATCCGCTGGGTCGAAGCCGAGGAAGTTACCGACGCTACGGCGGACAAACTTTTAGGCGGCGCGAAGGGCATTCTGGTGCCGGGAGGATTCGGCGACAGGGGGATAGAAGGCAAGATTGCCGCGGCGCGTTACGCCAGAAAGCACGATATTCCTTATCTCGGGATATGCCTCGGCATGCAGACTGCGGTCATCGAGTTCGCGCGCGACGAACTGGGGCTGAAACGCGCCAACTCTTCCGAGTTCGATCCCGATTCCCCCGACAAGGTCATAGACCTGATGCCCGACCAGGTGGGCAATCTTCCCAAGGGCGGCACGATGCGCCTCGGCGCCTATCCGTGCAGGATAAAACGCGACAGTCTGATGATGCGCCTGTACGGCAAAGAGGAGATAAGCGAACGCCACCGCCACCGTTACGAATTCAACAACGCGTATCGCGCGCGTTTCGAAGAAAAAGGCATGAGGATAGTAGGCACCTCGCCCGACGACAGGCTGGTCGAGGCGGTGGAAATACCCGCGCAGAAGTTTTTCGTGGGCGTACAGTTCCATCCCGAACTCAAGAGCCGTCCCAACCGTGCGCATCCGCTGTTCCGCGGATTTATAGAGGCTGCTTTGGAAAAGGATTAAAACCGATATGCGCTCGCGCGGGCGCACGCAACGCGCGAAACCGGAATTTACGAACGTAAAAAAACCCCGTCTTTTCGGACGGGGTTTTTTATGCCCTGAGGGTCGGATTATTTTTCGGAGAGCGCCTTATAGCCCGCGTAACGCGCTTTGGCTTCGGCTTCGTTCTCCTCGTACAGCTTCTCGGCAACCGCGGGATAGAGCTTCTTGAGGGAGGCGTAACGTACTTCGCCGCTGAGGAATGCGTTATAGTCGCCCGTAGGCTCCTTGGAGTCGAGCGTGAAGGGGTTCTTGCCTTCCGCCGCGAGCGCGGGGTTGAAGCGGTACAGCTGCCAGTATCCGCAGTCGACGGCTTTCTTCATCTCGTCCATGGGTCTGGACATATTGACGCCGTGGTTGATGCAGGTCGCGTAAGCGATGATCAGCGAAGGTCCTTTGTAGGCTTCGGCTTCTTTCAGCGCTTTCAGCAGCTGGTTCATGTTCGCGCCCATGGCTACCTGCGCCACGTAAACGTAGCCGTAGCTCATTGCCATCATGCCGAGGTCTTTCTTCTTTACGCGCTTGCCGCTGGCGGCGAATTTCGCGATGGAGCCGGTGGGAGTGGACTTGGAAGCCTGACCGCCGGTGTTGGAGTAAACCTCGGTGTCCAGAACGAGCACGTTGACGTCTTCGCCGGAAGCGAGAACGTGGTCCAGACCGCCGTAACCGATATCGTATGCCCAACCGTCGCCGCCGAAGATCCATATGGACTTTTTGACGAGACAGTCTTTCGCGGCGTAAACTCTCTTGACGAGTTCGTCGGCTTCGCATCCGCAGTCTTTGCACGCTTCGAGCGCTTTTACGAGCGCTTCCGCGGCGGCTTTGCTCTTGTCGGCGTCGTCCATGCCTTCGAGCCACGCTTCGCAGGCGGCTTTTCCGTCGGCGTAGTCCGCCCACGCGCCGTCCTTAAGCGCTTCGACGTCGGCTTTCAGTTCCGTTCTTCTCGCGGCGTAAGCGAGATTCATTCCGTAACCGAATTCGGCGTTGTCCTCGAACAGGCTGTTCGCCCATGCGGGTCCGTGGCCTTTGTCGTTGGTGGTATAGGGGCAGGTGGGCGCCGAACCGCCGTAAATAGACGAGCAGCCCGTGGCGTTCGCGATGACCATTCTGTCGCCGAACAGCTGGGTTACGAGTTTGACGTAGGGGGTCTCGCCGCAGCCAGCGCAGGCTCCCGAGAACTCGAACAGAGGTTTGGCGAACTGGCTGCCCTTTACGGTGTTGGTGTTATAGACCTTGTCGGCTTCGGGCAGGTGCGCCGCAAATTCTGCGTTGACGGCGTCCAGAGCCACCGCTTCGGCGATGGGTTTCATGACCAGAGCCTTGGTCTTTGCGGGGCAGACGTTCGCGCAGGAGCCGCAGCCCGTGCAGTCGTAGGGGCTGACCTGGATACGGAATTTATATCCCTTGAAGCCCGTGGCGTCCTTGACGGCGAAACCTTCGGGAGCGCCCTTCAACTGATCCTCGGTGGCGAGCACGGGGCGTACCACCGCGTGCGGGCAAACGAACGAGCACTGGTTGCACTGTATGCAGTTTTCGGGGATCCAGACGGGTACGTGTACGGCGGTACCGCGTTTTTCGAACTTGGTGGTGCCGACGGGTACAACGCCGTCGGGAGCGAAAGCCGATACGGGCAGTTTGTCACCTTCCTGACGCAGTATGGGGTTGATGACGTCGCGGAAATATTTGTCGTCCGCCACAGCGACCATGGGAGCGCCTTCGGTCGTGGTCGCCCAGGATTCGGGATATTTGACCTCGACGAGGTGTTTGATGGCGCCGTCCACCGCGGCATAGTTCATGTTGACGACCGCGTCGCCTTTCTTGCCGTAGGTCTTCTTGATGGCGGCTTTCATGTATTTCTCGGCGTCGTCGTAGGGAATGACCTCGGAGAGCTTGAAGAACGCCGCCTGCATGACGGTGTTGACGCCCTTGGTCGCGCCGATGGATTCGATGACCTTATTGCCGTCCAGAGTATAGAATTTGATGTGCTTTTTGGCTATCGCGTTCTTGACGGAAGCGGGAAGCTCCTTGTCCATTTCCTCGGGAGACCAGATGCTGTTGAGCAGGAAGGTGCCGCCCTCTTTGAGGTCGGAGAGCATGTCGTAACGGAACAGATAGCTGGGGGTGTGGCAAGCCACGAAGTCCGCTCTGTCGATAAGATAGCTGGACTGTATGGGCTTGTCGCCGAATCTCAAGTGCGAAATGGTGATGCCGCCCGACTTTTTGGAGTCGTAAACGAAATAGCCCTGAGCGTATTTGTCGGTGTGGTCGCCGATGATCTTGATGCTGTTCTTGTTGGCGCCGACCGTGCCGTCGGAACCGAGGCCGTAGAACTTGCAGCAGATGCTGCCCGCGGGAGCGGCGTTGACGAACTCGTCGAGAGGCAGATAGTTGCCGGTAACGTCGTCCACGATACCCACGGAGAAGCCGTTCTTGTTGGCGCCGCCCATATTCTTATAGATGGCGTTGACCATGGTGGGGTTGAACTCTTTGCTGCCGAGGCCGTATCTGCCGCCGAGTATGGTGGCAGAGGTCTTGCCGCTGAGCGCCGCGACGACGTCTAGGTAAAGGGGTTCGCCGAGGGAGCCCGCTTCCTTGGTCCTGTCCATGACGGTGATGTATTTGGCGCTTGCGGGGATAGCCGCGGCAAACGCGTTTGCGTCGAAGGGACGGTACAGGCGAACCTTGACGAGACCCACTTTTTCGCCCTTGGCGGTGAGGTAGTTGACGGTTTCCTCGGTGGCGTCGGCGCCGGAGCCCATGATGACGATGACCTTTTCGGCGTCGGGCGCTCCGACATAGTCGAACAGGTGATAGTTCCTGCCCGTCAGAGCGGAAACCTTTTCCATATACTTGGATACTATTCCGGGTACCGCGGCGTAATATTTATTCGCCGCTTCTCTGTTCTGGAAGTAAATGTCGCCGTTTTGCGCGGTGCCTTTCTGGACGGGGTGTTCGGGGTTCAGCGCGCGGCTGCGGAAATCGTCGATATATTTCATGTCGACGAGTTTTTTCATGTCCTCGTAATCGATGGCGTCGATCTTGCTGATCTCGTGCGAGGTGCGGAAACCGTCAAAGAAATGAATGAACGGGACCTTTGCCTCGAGGGTGGAAAGATGCGCTACCAGCGCGAGGTCCATGGCTTCCTGAACGGAGCTGGAGGCGAGCATGGCAAATCCCGTCTGACGGCACGCCATTACGTCGGCATGGTCGCCGAATATGTTCAGCGCGTGCGCCGCCAAAGCTCTGGCGGAGACGTGGAACACGCAGGGAAGCAGTTCGCCCGCGATCTTGTACATATTGGGGATCATCAGCAGAAGACCCTGGCTGGCGGTATAAGTGGTGGTCAACGCGCCCGCGCAAAGGGAGCCGTGCACCGCGCCCGCGGCGCCCGCTTCGGACTGCATCTCGGCAAGTTTCAAGGGTTGACCGAACATATTCTTGACGCCCTGCGCGGACCACTCGTCCGCATATTCCGCCATAGGCGAGGAGGGCGTTATCGGGTAGATTGCCGCGACTTCGCTGAACGCGTAAGCGACGTAAGACGCAGCGGTATTACCGTCAATGGTCATTTTTTTGCTCATATCGGATTAACCTCCATACTCGGAATTTATTTTTGTCGTATGCATTGAATCATGCTTTATCAATGGGGATTATACCCCAGTACGCGCGTACAAGTCAAACATTTATTCCTTTTTTCCCGATATTTACCCGCACGCGCTCTCCGAAAAGGACGCCCGCGCGCGTTCCCGATGCGGAAGTTCGCTCTTTACAATCGGTTTTCGCCGTGCTAAAATCTGTATATGACTTACGCCGAAAAAGTAAGCAAAATCCTTGCGAAGAAAGGTTACGTCGGCGTCCGGGCGGAGGACTTCGGCGGCGCGGTGCGTTTGTCGGGGGAGACGGATTCGTGGGAAGCCGCGTTGGAGGCGGGGCGTCTTGCCGTAAACAAAAAGCGTTCCCGCGGCGTCGTGAACGACATCGTGCCGAGAGATTTTATCCCCGAGCCCGCGCGTATGCCCGGGATAACGGACAAGAGCCTTGACGGTTTCGAAACCGACGTTTTGGTAATAGGCGGCGGGATAGTCGGCGCCGCGATAGCGCGGGAGCTGACCCGATATGCCGTTAAGGTCGCCGTGGTCGAAAAAGAATACGACGTCGCCACCGCCCAGTCCGCGAGAAACGACGGAATGATCCACGCGGGCATCGATTTGAAACCCGATTGCAAAAAAGTCAAATACAACGTACGCGGAAATAAAATGTACGACGCGCTGTCGCAAGAACTGGACGTTCCGATAGAACGCCCCGGTCAGCTCGTGCTGTATACGGCGCGCTGGCAAAAATATCTGTTCCCGTTCATCAGACTGCGCGGCGCCCGAAACGGCATACCCGTTTATCCCGTTTCGCCCGAGGGCGTAAAGGAGTACGTCCGCGAACCGGGACTGAATTACGGCGGCTTCATGTGTCCGTCGGCGGGAGTGGTCAGCCCGTATCTCATGACGATCGCGCTGATGGAGAACGCTGCGCATAACGGCGCGAAGATATTCGTCGACACCGCCGTCACGGGGATGGAACTGAAAGAGGGTAAAATAGTATCCGTAGATACCAATCGCGGCACAATATATCCCAAAGTCGTCATCAACGCCGCGGGCGTGTTTTCCGATAAGATCGCCGAAATGGCGGGCGACAGACATTTCACCATACACCCCAGGCGCGGCGTCGAAGCGGTGCTGGACAAAAAGGCTTATCCCAAGGCGAAGTGCGTTGTGGGCAAGTTCGTCATCTCGGGCAGTTCGGGTTCGGGGCATACCAAAGGCGGCGGGGTCATAGTAACCATCGACCGAAACCTGTTGCTCGGACCGTCGGCAAGGGAGTGCGCGGAGCGCGAAAACGAGGCGACTACGAGGGAGGAACTCGACGAAGTGTTCGAAAAGCAGTCTCGGCTTGCGCCCGAAGTAAAGCGCTCGGACATTATAACGTATTTTGCGGGCACGAGGGCTGCGACCTACGAGGAGGATTTCGTCGTCGAAAAGAGCGAGGTGACATCGAATTTCATACAGGCGGCGGGGATACAATCGCCGGGCGTTACCGCCGCTCCCGCGATAGCCGAGGACGCGGCGCGCTGGGCGGTCCGGGAGGTCTTGGGCGAATTAAGGAAAAATCCCTCGTTCGACCCTTACAGGAAGGGGATACCCGTCGTCAGGGAGATGGATAAGGAGGCGCGCGCGAAGCTGATTGCCGAAAATCCCGATTTCGGCGAGATCGTGTGCCGTTGCGAGGAGATCAGCAAGGGCGAAATAATTGCCGCCTTGCGTACGCCGCTGAAAGTCGATTCCGTGGACGCCGTGAAAAGGCGGGTGCGCGCCGGGATGGGGCGTTGTCAGGGAGGTTTCTGCCAGCCGTCGGTGGTGAAGATAATATCCGAGGAGCTGGGCATCCCGCCCGAAAAGGTGGGTAAAAAAGGCGCGGGAAGCGAAGTCGCTCCCTATCCGAAAAAGGGAGGCGGCGTATGAATTACGGTGTAATCGTCATCGGCGGGGGACCGGCGGGGTTAAAAGCCGCCTGCTCCGCCGCGGAAAAAGGGCTGAAAGTATTGATAATCGAGCGCGAAGCGCGTCTCGGCGGCATATTGAAACAGTGCGTACACGACGGGTTCGGCGTCATCCGTTTCGGCGAAAAGCTGACCGGTCCCGAATACGCGTACAGGGACGTAAGCGAAGTCAAGCGTCTGGGGATAGAATATCTGACGGGGACCTTCGTAACGGACATATACGCCAAGGAGGGCGGCTACGTCGTGGAAACGACCTCCGCAAAAGGGTTAAGGAGCGATTTTTCCGAAAAAATAGTGCTTGCCACGGGCTGTCGCGAGAGGACGCCGCGGCAGGTAAACATTCACGGCACGCGTCCTGCCGGCGTATTGACGGCGGGAGCTTGTCAGAATTTCGTCAACCTGAAAGGTTTGCTTCCCGGCAAACGCGTCGTTATACTCGGTTCGGGCGATATAGGGCTGATAATGGCGAGACGCCTGACCCTCGAGGGCGCTAAAGTTATAGGGGTATACGAGGCAAAACCCTCGCCCAGCGGACTTCAGAGAAACATTCGGCAATGTCTCGACGATTTCGGGATACCGCTTCACCTGCAAACGACGGTTACCGACGTTTACGGACAAAAGCGCGTCGAGGCGGTCAGAGTATCCCGCGTGGACGAAGCGATGAATCCGGTCGGCGAAGGCGAGATCGTAGAGTGTGACCTTTTGGTGGTTTCGGTGGGGCTTATTCCCGAAAACGAACTTGCCGAAAAGCTGGGACTCACTCTCGATCCCGCGACGAAAGGGATCGCCGTCGATCAATACATGATGAGCGCCGAAAAAGAGGGCGTCTACGCGGTGGGCAACGCCTTGCACGTTCACGACCTCGTCGATTACGTCAGCGAGGGCGCGGCGCTGGCGGGAGAGGACGCCGCGCGCGACAGGAAAAGAAATCCGGTAAAAGTCGACGTTTCGGGACCCGCATACGTCGTGCCGCAGTACATAGACGTATCCGCGATCGGCGAGAAGACGGTATTTTATCTGCGTTCGCCGCGGGAAATGGCGCGCGCTAAACTTATGCTGTACGCGGACGGCGAACTGGTCGCCGAAAAGCGTTTCAGAAACGTCAAACCTCCCGAAATGATCCGCGCCTCTTTCAAATTCACGGCGGAAGACTCTGTAACGCTAAGGCTGGAGGAGGACGTATGAACGAAATAAAACTGACGTGCATAGTCTGTCCGAACGGTTGCGAACTGATCGTCGGAAAAAAGGAAGACGGCTCGCTGGAAGTCGCGGGAAATCTTTGTCCCAAAGGCGTCAAATTCGCCGCCGACGAACTCGAACGACCCGTCAGGACGTTCACGGGCACCGCGGTAACGGTTTTCGAGGACTTTCCCGTGGCGCCGGTCAAGATAAACCGCGAAGTGCCCAGGGAACAGATCCCGAGCGTTGCGCGCTACGTCAATACGCTGACGCTGACAAAGCGTTATGCGCCGGGCGATATCGTCGAAGAAAACGTATTGGGGCTGGGAGCGGATCTCGTCGCGACCGCCGATATGCGTCTGGAGGAATCATGAAAATCATACTTTCGCTGGATTCGGGAACGCAGTCTACCAGAGCCATGCTGTTCGACGAGAAGGGCAATCTTTTGGATAAAGTCAAGGAAACCTTCGAGCCGTATTTTTCTTTGCAGAAAGGTTACGCCGAACAGCACGCCGAATTGTACTGGGCAAAGATCTGTTCGGCGGTTCAGACGTTAAAATCCAGAAATTCCGAAATCTGGGATTCCGTTATCGGAGTTACGGTTACCGCAATGCGCGACGTCGGGATATGCGTGGATAAGGATATGAAGCCGCTGAGACCCGCGCTTTTATGGCTTGACCGACGCGAAGCCGAATTCGATTTCGACAAGCTGCCGCTGAAATCCAGGTTTTGTTTTTCGCTTGCGGGGATGCGCGACGCCGTCGAAAAACACGCCGGGGAATGTCGGTGCGTATGGATACAGCAAAACGAGCCGGAGATATGGAAAAAGACCGATAAATATTTTCAGTGTTCGACCTGGCTGAATTATAAACTGACGGGCGTCGTCGCCGATTCGGTGGCGTCGATGATAGGGCATATCCCGTTCAACTACAAGAAAAAAAGGTGGATGAGCCGACGCAACATCCAGCGTCCCGTGTTCGGCGACTTCGGCGAAGACAGGCTTTTCCCGCTCGCGGAACCGGGCACCGTACTGGGCACGGTCAGCGAGGAAGCCTCGGCTCAGACCGGGATCCCGGCGGGGCTGCCGGTGGTTGCTTCCGGCTCCGACAAAGGCTGTGAGACGGTGGGTACGGGAGCGATATACCCCGACGTCGCGTCCATATCTTTCGGCACGACCGCAACCGTTCAGCTGACGACCGACAAATACGTCGAACCCGAAAAATATCTGCCCGCATATCCTGCGGTATACCCTAAAAAATACAATCCCGAAACGATAGTTTACCGCGGCTACTGGATGCTGACCTGGTTTTTGAACGAATTCGCGAGGCGGCAGGGCGAGGAACTCACCGAAAAGGATTTCGACCGCATGTTGCCCACGGTGCCCGCGGGCTCGGACGGACTGACGGTGGAACCGTACTGGTCGCCTTCGCTGAAAAGGACGGAGGCGCTGGGCGCGATAGTCGGCTTCAGGGAGCGGCATACGGTATTCCACATTTACCGCGCCATAATCGAGGGGATCAATTTTGCGTTGATGGAAGGACTGAAAACGATGGAAAAACGCGCCAAAGTCAACGTAAAGAGGATAACGGTATCGGGCGGCGGCGCGCAGTCCGACGAAGTGTGCAAGATAACCGCCGACATGTTCGGCGTACCCGTGGTCAGGGTACAGACCTACGAAACCAGCGGGCTGGGAGCGGCGATATGCGCGTTCGTGGGGCTTAAGGTGTATCCCGACTACGACGCCGCGATTTCCGCGATGGTCAGGACGGCGCGCGTGTTCGAGCCGGATCCCGAGACTCATTACAAATACGAAACAATCTTCAAAAAGGTTTACTGTCCGGTTTACGCTCGGCTGAAACCGGTATACAAGCGCATAAAAAAACTGAAAAAAGGAGAAATCTATGTCTAAACCGTACAAAGGCTTCCGCCCGCCGTGGATAGAAGAAAGGGCGCCCGAGGGTTCTTACCGCGAAATTTTCAAATGGGGGCATCATACGGAAACCAAAGTGCCCAAGGAATCTCTTTACAAGATGATGAAAGAGATATTCAAAATGACGGACGACGATTTCCGCGAGCCCAAGGAAACGGGATACGACAAAGTCGGTTTCGACGTGCCCGTCAAGCTTTCGGAGGAGGTCATTGCCGATCTGAAAGCGATAGCGGGCGATAAGAACGTGCGTACCGACGATTACGCGCGCTTGTCGGTGGCTTACGGCAAGACGATGCACGACCTTATGCGTCTCAGGAAAAAGGTCATAGAAAACATTCCCGACGTCGTCGTGTATCCCGAAAACAAGGAACAGATCGAAAAAATAGTCGCATACGTTTCCGAACACAAGATACCGCTGTACGTTTACGGCGGCGGTTCCTCGGTTACGAGGGGCGTCGAGTGCGTCAAAGGCGGCGTTTCGCTGGATATGCGCCTGAATTTCAACAAAGTCATCGCGTTCAACGAGGTCAATCAGACCATAACCGTGGAAGCGGGCATGTCGGGACCTCAGCTCGAGGAGCACCTGAACAACGCCGTCAAGGAGTTCGGCGCGAAACGCGCGTACACCTGCGGACATTTCCCGCAGTCGTTCGAATATTCGTCGGTGGGCGGCTGGACGGTGACCAGGGGCGCGGGGCAGAATTCCACTTATTACGGAAAAATCGAGCACATAGTCCTCGGACAGGAATACGCAACGCCCGTCGGCGTGATAAAGACGGACGATTACGCCGCAAAGGCGTGCGGACCCGACATCAATCAGATAATGATGGGTTCGGAGGGCGCCTTCGGCGTGTTGACCCACGTAACGCTCAGATTTTTCAGGTATATGCCGCAAAACCGCATAAAGTTCAGCTATCTGTTCAAGAGCTGGGCTGACGCCCAGGCGGCGGCGAGGGAGATAATGCAGGGCGAATTCGGCATGCCCAGCGTATTCCGTCTGTCCGATCCCGAGGAAACCGAACTGATGCTGCGCCTTTACGGCGTGGACGAGATACCCGGCGCGCTGAAACTGTTCAACGCCCTGGGATACCCCCAGTTCGACATCAACAAGTCGCTGGAAGGCGAGATCAACGGCGAGGGCAAATGCCTGTTCCTCGGCTGGTCGGAGGGCGAGAGAGGTTTTGCCAGGAATCAGGCGAAACAGGTCAAAAAGATATGCCACGCTTACGGCGCGCTGGGACTGGGCTCTTTCCCCGTCAAGGGCTGGGAAAAGGGCAGGTTCAAAGACCCGTATCTCAGGGATTCGATGCAGGACTTCGGCATAATGACGGACACTCTGGAGTGCACGGTCAACTGGGACAACATGGATTACGTCCATAAATTCGTCCGCGCGTATTGCAAATCGCGCCCGAACACGATATGCACCACGCACATGTCGCACGCCTACCCGCAGGGCGCGAACCTATATTTCATTTTTATAACAAAGATGAGCGAACTGGACGATTACCTGCAGTATCACCGCGGCATACTCGACCATATCCAGGAGTCGGGCGCCGCGATCTCTCACCACCACGGTATCGGCAAGATGTTTGCCCCGTGGCTGGAAGGCTTCCTTGGAGGCAACCAAATGGATATTTTAAGGTGCCTGAAACAGCATTTCGACCCCGACGACGTTATGAATCCCGGCGGCACGATAGCGGTGGATCTCGACGAGGACAAAAAGGTATTCAAGCGTCCGCGCTGGTAAACGGACGACGGTGGAGGAGCGGTAAATGAAAGCTGTAAAAATCATAGCGGTAGTGCTTGTGGCGGCGCTGATCGCCGCGGCGGGAGTGCTGATAGGCATCGATTACGCAAAAGACGACGGCGTAGCGCCGCTCGCGGATATCGTATCGTCGAATCTGATAGCCGAGGAATATCCCGACTACAAAAACGACGTTTATCTGGAAAAGGGCGACGATCCCGACCTTAACGAACTGGGACTTTTCTGGTGCCGCGAAGTTTCTCCCGGCGTTATAGAGATGGTGCCCGCCGACACCGCCGAGGGCGCGGCGTTGGTCGACCCTTCCAAACCTACCGTCATCAACGTTCACGGCATGATGACGGACGGATATTACAGGATCGAGGACTACGTCTTCAATAACGTTATCGGAAGTTCCGAGGAATTCGGCTATGACGGCGCCGTAGTGCCCTACGATACGCTTCAGACGCTGTGGATATGGCTGGACAAGGGCTGGAACGTAGGCGTCTACAACTGGCACCGCTTCGTTTCCGAAGGCGTGGATTTCGCGGCGATCGAAGCAAAGGTGTGGTCGACCGACGGTCCCGCAAACGTCAGATGGCGTTCCTCCGACGGAAAATACCACGACGATCCCGTCGAGTATTCGTTAGCCGAACTGTTCGTGGGCGACTATCTGCGCGCTCTCGAACTGCTCGACGACGATTTCGGCAAGGAAGAGATACGCTTTACCGCGCACTCCATGGGCGGCGAACTCGTTTCGGCGGCGGCGTTTTTGCTTTACGAGATATCCGAGGGCGAATCGGCTCAGATCTCGGCGGATAAACTTCCCGACCGAATGACCATGGACGACACCTTTTTCGGCGCGTATCTTCAGGTAGGAGACAATTTGTTCGATATTTCCGCAAAGGGTCTCAGCGTCAGATGGACGGGTAAGGACATGCCCGACGACAGGACCGGCCGCGCCGTCATAGAGGCGATTCAATACCTGGCGCAAAAAGGCGTCGTAATCGAATATTATACGTATAATTCGAGTTTTCTGAACCTCGCGATCCCCGCCGAGGACAGGCAGATACTGCTGGACTCGAGCGTATATATCCTCGCTGATCCGAATTACGTCAATCCCGACTACGGCGAATACAGTCTACTGACCGACGGACACGTCGCGCTGAGGAAATATTCTCAGTGCTCTATCTGCCGCGCCTATCCCGGAGGGGAAATGAGCGACGCCGAAAAAGTGGCGTATGCGAACGCTCTGCCCACCTCGGAGCTTAAAAAACTCGTGGGCAAGGCGTTCCTGATGACAGGCGGCGCCTCGACGCTGACGACGGCGGACGACGTTTTCGAAGAAATTTCGCACGCCGAAATAATGGAAAAAGCCAAGAAATAATAAGCCTGTGAGTCGTACTTTGATCGCGATAGGCGGCGGGGAACTGAAAAGCAAGTCAACCGTCGCCATAGACCGTTATATTGCTTCGCTCGTTAAAAAACGCGCCGCGCCAGCGCGCGGCACGGCGCTGTTTTTGGGTACAGCCAGCCACGATTCGCTGCCGTACTTCAATTCGTTCCGAAAAATTTACACTTCGCTTTTCGACATAAAAGCGGAAGTAGCGCTTCTGACGAAAAAGGACGTGCCGATCGAGCACAATCTTCAAAAGATCGCCGCCGCGGATCTTATTTACGTCGGCGGCGGCGACACGTTGTTCATGCTGGACGTTTGGCGCGAAAAGGGGATTATCGAACCCGTACTCGAGGCGTATCGCAACGGCACGGTGCTGTCGGGGCTTTCCGCGGGCGCGATCTGCTGGTTCGAAAAGATGTATACCGATTCGGCGCGTATCGAGGGCGGGAAATTCGCCGTAAGGGACGGATTGGGGCTTATAAAGGGCATTATGACGCCGCATTACGACGAAAGAAAGGAGTTCGACGAAGTGTCGGCGGGGTATCCCGGAAAACGCTACGCCGTCGAAAACGACGCCGCGGCGGTATTCGAGGACGAAGAATTCGCTTTCGCCCTGGGCAGGGGAGTGTGCGTCGACGGCGTAACGGTGCCGTCGCGGGCATCCGAAGATTAAAAAACCGTCGGGAAACCGACGGTTTTTTTATCGCTCATAACGACTGGCGAATTATTCGCCCGTAGCGACGGTAACTTTGTCGAAAGTGCAGTTTTCGCCCGCCGTTACGCCTCTCAAAACGGCTTCGCCGCCGATAGCGGTAAACGCCACGTTGTCAACGGTCATACCGCCCAGATCGTATTCTCCCGCTTTCAACACGAGCGTCATTCCCTCGTTTGCGGAAAATTCCAGAATCCCTTTCGCCTTGTCGGAATCGGATGCGTAACCGTAGATATACGGGCGCTCGAAGCCCAGCGCGTAATCGGAATAAATGAACTCGAACTCGTCGTTTTCAAATACGTTAGAGGTCAGCAGTTCGTCGTAGTCGGGGGTGATCCTGACGGAAACGTCGCTGCCGGCGGTGTTGGTCGCACCGTAGGCGAATTCGTAACCCGCCACGAACAGCACGGCGGCGGAACTCCATTGTTCGTTCTGATAGCCGTAGCCCGTGATTTTATTGTGCCTGATATTCAGCGCGGTGTCCGCGTCGGTGCCTGCGGAAAGCACGATGCCGTTCGCTATCGCGGCGGAGCCGTCTATGACGTCCGCGTCGGGAGCGGTCATGGTATTATGCTCCAGCGTAACTTTGTTGGAAGCTACGGTAACCGCGTTTCTGTGCGCCGTAGTATCTTCTCCGGTTACCCAACCTTTATTTTTTATATTAAGTCCTCTGAGGGTAACCAGATCGGCGTCGACCAGGAAAGAGCCGTATATTTCGTTTTGATCCAGTCCTATGATGTTGACGGATTTTTTGACGTTATACAGCGTGTATCCGCCGTCGCGCTCCTTAGCTCCGAGGGTGCCGCTCACCACGATGAAATCGCCGTTTTCGGCTTCGGAGAGCGCCGAGGCGAGTTCGCCCGAATCGGTCGCGGTATAGTCGGGCGCCTTAACCGTTACGGGCACGGAAAGCTCCAGATTGCCGAAAGTAACCTTTACCGCGGTGGTTTCAGCGCCGAGCGCGGTTTCGGGATAGTCCACCGCCACGTCGGAAACGGAAGATCCGTCGGCGAAACGCGCCGTTACCACCATGCCTTCGGGACGGAATTTCTCACCCGACGCGTACACGGTTATTTCGGGCGCGGAACTCAGCTCCAGGCTCACGGGCGCGGCTTTTACCACGGTAACCGTGGTTTTCAGCGAAGCGCTCTTACCGCCCTCGGAATAGGTTACGGTGATCTCCTGTTCGCCCAAAACGTTTTTGTCGAAGCCGGAAATCATTTCCGCGGTAATGGGAACTTCTTTCACGTCGCCGTTTTTGTAAGTGACGGAAAGCGTTTTGCCGTCGAGGTCGATGTCCTGACCTTTGACGACGGGTCCCAGCGTTACTCCTTCGCCGAGGGCTATGCTTTCGACGTCCTTATTGTTACACGCCGAACTTATCACCGCCACCGAAAGGACGGTTAAGATCAGCAGAAAAACCAAAGTTTTTTTCATATTGCCTCCTTTATAGCTTTTTCGTTAGTTTGCATACGGGAGACGTTTTTATTCCGTACGGATGCGTCGGAAAAAAATTTGGTTCAAACGGTTGTATATATTTATTTAATATGTTAATATATAGTATATTTATATAATTATATATATGCGCGCGCATATACGCGTATCGGCGCATATACGGAAAAACAAATAAGGAACAGGAGCAAAATATGACCGAAAAATTGAACCACGGTTACGACGCCGGCGACATTCAGGTACTGGAAGGTCTGGAACCCGTCAGAAAACGTCCGGGAATGTATATCGGCACGACCGACGTCAAGGGTCTCCACCATCTCGTTACCGAAGTCGTCGACAACTCGATAGACGAGGCTTTGGCGGGGTACTGCACACACATCGAAGTTACCGTTTTACCCGACGGCGCCTGCCGCGTCAGGGACAACGGCAGAGGAATCCCGACGGGTATCATTCCCAAAGAGGGCAAATCCGCGGTCGAGGTAGTTCTGACCAAGCTTCACGCGGGCGGCAAGTTCGGCTCGGGCGGATACAAGATCAGTGGCGGTCTGCACGGCGTGGGCGTGTCCTGCGTCAACGCGCTCAGCGAATGGCTGGAAGTACGCGTTTTCCAGAACGGCAAGATCTACAAGCAGGTCTTCAACCGCGGCGTGCCGCAGCGCGCGCTTCAGGTCGTGGGCGAAACCGAGGAGACGGGCACCGAAGTAACGTTCTTCCCCGACGACGAGATATTCGACTCCATAATCTTCCAGTACGATACGATGAAGCTGCGTCTGAGAGAGCTGGCGTATCTTAACAAGGGACTGAAGATCAGCCTCGAGGATAGGCGCGAGGGACTTGAACGTAAAGAAGTCTTCTGTTACGAGGGCGGTATCAAGCATTTCGTGGAGCAGATGAATATAGGAAAGGACGTCGTATTCCCCGACACGCTGTATATCGAGGAGACGGTAGGCGACAACATCGTCGAAATAGCGATGCAGTACAATACCGGTTACGACGAAAAGATCTATACATACGCGAATAACATCAACACCGAAGAGGGCGGAATGCACCTCGAGGGCTTCAAATCCGCGTTGACAAAGGTATTGAACGACTACGGTCAGTCCTCCAAGACGCTGAAAGAAAACGAGAAGCTTTCGGGCGACGACGTCAGGGAAGGCCTGACGGCTGTCTTGAGCGTCAAGCTGCCCGAACCGCAGTTCGAAGGTCAGACCAAGACCAAGCTCGGCAACGCCGAAATGCGCGGCGTCGTCAGCCGCGTTTTACAGGCGAAACTGGGCGAATATCTCGAGGAAAATCCGAAGATAGGCAAGGAGCTTATCTCCAAAGCCATTACCGCCCAGAGGGCGCGTGAGGCGGCGAGAAAGGCAAGGGAAAGTTTCCGCAAGGGAGTTATGGAAGGCACTTCGCTTCCCGGAAAGCTCGCCGACTGTTCCGACACCGACCCGATGAACTGCGAGATCTTCCTGGTCGAGGGCGACTCGGCGGGCGGCACCGCGATAAACGGCAGAGACCGTCAGATCCAGGCGATACTGCCGCTTAGGGGCAAGATCCTAAACGTCGAGAAGGCAAGGCTTCACCGCATACTCGACAACGAGGAGATCAAATCGATGATCAAGGCGTTCGGTTGCGGCTACAAGGACGACTTCGACATTTCCAAACGCCGTTACGACCGCATAATATGCATGACGGACGCGGACGTCGACGGCAGCCACATCAGGATACTGCTGCTTACGTTCTTCTACAGATTCATGCGTCCCTTGGTCGAGGAAGGGCACGTTTATATCGCGCTTCCGCCGCTGTACAGAGTAACGCTTCCCAACAAGGAAGAGCATTACTATTATTCCGACGTCGAGTTAAAGGAGTTCCAGGACGGTTATACGGGCGCTAAATACGACCTGCAAAGATACAAAGGCTTGGGCGAAATGAGCAACACCCAGCTGTACGAAACGACGATGAATCCCGAAACGCGCACGCTTTTGAAGGTTACGGTCGAGGACGCCGAAGCCGCGGATCAGATTTTCAGCATACTGATGGGAGAAAACCCCGAACTCAGACGTTCGTTTATCGAACAGAACGCCGATTTGGTAAAGGAGCTTGACGTATAATGGCTAAAAACGGAAGACTCGATTTAAAAAACATAAAAGAAATACTCTCCAAAACGCGGGTTATCGAAACGCCGCTGCTGGACGAAATGTCAAAGTCGTTCATTTCTTACGCGATGGCGGTCAACGTATCGCGCGCCATTCCCGACGTAAGGGACGGTTTAAAGCCCGTTCACCGCAGGATCCTGTTCGCGATGAACGACCTCGGCAACACGTATAACCACCCCCACAAAAAGTGCGCCAGGATCGTCGGTGAGGTTTTGGGTAAATATCATCCTCACGGCGACTCCTCCGTTTACGACGCGCTGGTCAGACTGGCGCAGGACTTCTCGATACGTTGTCCGCTGGTGGACGGACAGGGTAACTTCGGCTCCGTTGACGGACATCCCGCCGCGGCGCAGAGGTACACCGAAGCGCGTCTTTCCAAGATAGCGGGCGAAATGCTCCGCGACCTGGACAAGGACACCGTCGATTTTTATCCGAACTTCGACGACACTCTGCTCCAGCCCACGGTTCTTCCCAGCCGCTTCCCCAACATTCTGGTAAACGGCTCCGAGGGTATCGCCGTAGGTATGGCGACGAGTATCCCTCCGCACAACCTCGGCGAGGTCATCGACGGCACGATAGCCGTTCTCGATAACCCCGATATCGACGTCGACGGTATCATGCAGTATATTCCCGCTCCCGACTATCCCACGGGCGCGCTGGTGCTGGGCAGAGCGGCGGTCAAGCAGGCTTACCGCACAGGAAAAGGCGGCGTCGTGATCCGCTCCAGATGCGAAATAGAGGAGATCGGCGGCAAAAACTGTATCGTCGTAACCGAGATCCCTTATCAGGTCAACAAAGCCGTGCTGATAAAGAGTATCGCCGATCAGGTCAAGGACAAAAAGATCGAGGGTATCGCGAACATACGCGAAGAATCCGACCGTTTCGGCATGCGCATAGTCATAGAGCTAAAGCGCGACGCCAGCCCTCAGGTGGTGCTCAACACCCTCTACAAGCAGACGAACCTGCAGGTTTCCACGGGCATAACCTTCCTGGCGCTGTACAACGGACTGCCGCGCATAATGAACCTTAAAGAGATCCTCGTCGCTTATATCGAGCATCAGATAAGCGTTATCACCAGGCGCACGCAGTTCCTTTTGAACAAGGCGCTGGAGCGCGATCATCTGGTCAAGGGTCTCGTCATCGCCCAGGCGAACATCGACGAAGTCATCCGTATAATCCGCACGTCGAAAGACAACACCGAATCCAAGCCGAGACTGATGGCGGCGTTCGAACTCAGCGAGAAACAGGCGATAGCCATTCTCGAAATGAAACTCGGCAGACTGAACGCTCTCGAAGTCGAAAAGCTGAAGGAAGAACTGGCGGCACTCGAAGCTCAGATAGCCGAATACCGCGACATTTTGGCAAAACCCGAGCGCGTCAAACAGATAATAAAAGACGAGCTTACCGAGATCAAGGAAAAATACAACGAGCCGCGCCGCTCCGAACTCAGCTACGACGCCGGCGAGATAGACATCGCAGACCTTATCCCGAAAGAAGAGGTGGTCATCACCGCGACTTTCGGCGGATACGTCAAGCGTACTCCCGTGCACGAATACAAGGCGCAGAACCGCGGCGGCGTGGGCGTTACCGCACACAAGGCAAAGGACGAGGATTTCGTCGTCAAGATGTTCGTGTGCAATTCCCACGACGACCTGCTGTTCTTCTCGAACCGCGGCAAGGTTTACTGCCTGAAAGCGTACGAGGTTCCCGAAGCGGGACGCGCCGCAAAGGGCAGGGCGATGGTCAATCTGCTGCCTCTCGAGGACGGCGAAAAGATCACCGCTTACCTTTCCGCAAAGGATTACGACTCGGGTTACATGGTGATGGCTACCAGACAGGGTCTTATCAAAAAGTGCGACCTCGGCGAGTTCAGCCACATCCGTAAAAACGGAAAGATCGCGATAACTCTTTCCGAGGGCGACGAAATGCTGACCGCGGACATCACCACGGGCGACAACGAAATAATCATGGCGGGTTCGTCGGGCAAATGTATCCGCTTCCACGAATCCACCGTCAGAAAGACGGGCAGGGGTTCGATGGGCGTCAAGAGCATGCGTCTGGACGAAAACGAGTACATAGTCGACATGGACGTCATCCACAACCCCTCGGCGGAGGTCGTAACCGTCAGCGAACTGGGCTACGGCAAGCGTACCGACCTCGAAGAATACCGCGTCCAGGGCAGAGCGGGTAAAGGCATCAAAGCGGGCGTGTTCACTCCCGCGACGGGCGGACTGGCGGCGATGAAGCTTACCGATCTCAGCGAGGACATCATCATTATTTCCGATACGGGAGTCATGATCAGAACGCCCGTAAACGAGATCAGCAAGATAGGCAGGAACACCAAGGGCGTCATACTGATGCGCTTGAGAGACGGCGGCAAAGTAGCGGCGGTAAGTCTTGCTCCCGCCGAGGACGCCGAGCCTGAAACGAGCGATTCCGTCAACGCCGACAGCGCTGCGCAAGAGCCCGAAACCGTTCAAAATACCGAAGAAACGGTATCCGAAAACATGTATTCGGCAACCGATACCGACGTTATCGAGGAAACCGAAGAACGGGATGATCCCGACGAGATCTAATAGCGGCAGAGGAATCGAGATGTTTATAGCAATCAACGGACAGCTCGGCAGCGGCAAATCCGAACTGTGTAAACGCTTGAAAGACGAGTACGGATTCGAAGTGTTTCACACGGGAAGGATCCAGCGTGAATTCGCCGCCGAGCTGGGTATCAGCACCCTTCAATTGAACGAGCTGTGCAAGCAGGATCATCACTACGACCGCATTATCGACTCCAGACTCGTGGAGTATGCCGAATCGGTCAGAGGTACCGACGTCGTGTTCGATTCGCGAATGGCGTGGCATTTCGTCAAGGGCGCCTTCAAGGTCCATTTACTGGTTTCTCCCGATATCGCCGCGGACAGGGTCTATTTCAACCGCGTCGCGGAAGAGGAAAAGTATGCGTCCAAAGAGGAGGCGATGTTCAACCTTATCGAACGTCGCCGCCTGGAAAACGAGCGCTACGAAATGCTGTATAAAGTGGAGATGTCGGATTACCGTAATTACGACCTTATCCTCGACACGTCCCTGCTCACGGTCAAGGAAGAACTCGATCTTATCGTCGGGGCGGCGCGCCGCTATGAGGCGAAGCGCTTCCCCGGGCAGGAGTTTTATTCCTCGCTTTTGGGAATTTATCCCACCGAGAGTCTGTTCAAATCCCCCGACGGCGAAGCCGAAGTCGTCAAAAAGGGGGATTTCCTTTATGCGGTATCGGGCTACAGAAAACTTCTGGACGCCGCGCACAGAGGGCTGAGAGTGGTGAACGTAAAATATGCGGGCGTCTCCGACTCGGTAAAAACCGACGCGGCGTTGATAAGCGAATGGGAAAGCGCCGCCGAGTTCAAATACGGTTTCGTGCCCGAAAGCTGAAAACATATCGGATTGACAGGAATAATATGTTCGGAAAGATGTTCGAAAAGTATGCGCGAGTGGTGCCCGAGGGACGGCGGCGCGCCGAGTTATACGGGAAATTCCGATTTAAAGTCGTTTCTTATCTGCTGATTGCGGCGGCGAGTATTGCTTTGATCGTCGAACTTGTGATAGCGGGGCTGGAGGAAGAGCCGACCAACGCCGTTTTGGCGATAGTGGGTGTGACCGTTTTCGCGTGGTGGGCTTTCGTGGCAATGGCGCTCGTCGGTTTCGTGCGTTTCCGCACTGCGTACAACCGCGCTTTGGCGGCTCCGCGCGAGGAAGGGGAGCCGGAAGAATATTCCGCATACCGTATGAAGCTCAGACAGGAGCGCAGGGCAGAACTGAAAGCCACGGGTTGGGCTCTGATCCTTGCGGCGGCGGGATTTATCGCGATGGTCGCGCTCACGATAGCCGACTTTTCACTTAATCCCGAAAGCGAAGATCTGGGGCTTTTCTCTTATCTCGGTATAGGAGCGTTCGCCGTAGGGCTGGCGGTTTATCTGGTAACGGTAATTTCTTACAACAACAAAAAGGCGGCTTCGGGAGATAATCCGGTAGCCGTTGCCGCCGCCGAGCAACAGGCGATCGACGCCCGCGAGGGAAGAGCGGATGGTTATTCGCTGAAAACCGATACTAACCTCGCCTCGTTCGACTATCTTTTCCCGACCGAGGAAAAACGTTTGAAGATCAAAAGCCTGAGAGAAAAACAGGTTAAAGCCGTAACCGCGGCGCTTATCGTATCGGTCGTCGCGGCGCTCGTCGTCGCGGTGATGTTTTTCTCGGACGTTTTCGGGAGAGATTTTTCCGGCTACGCCGTACCCGTCAGTATAGCGATGATCTCGGCATCCGTAATGACTGCGTCCCTGCCGTTCGGCGTAAAAATCAACGCCGTCGAACGGGAACAGAAAATACTTCTCGAATCGACGCCCGAATACGAATTGAACCTTGCCGTTTACCGCAAGTACGAAAGTTTTTCCAAGTTTAAAGGGAAAACGCTCATTTTTGCGTCGGTTGTTGCCTTGGCGTCGGGATTCGCGCTTGCCGCGCTGTTCCCCGACAAGTTGTGGTCCTTCGCCTCCGTTTTGGCGATTATCGTGGGACTGTTATTGAACAATCGTTTTGTCAAAACGCTCCGGAAAGAGGTGATCCCCCTGGAACGCGAAATAGACGAAAAGAAGTCGGAGAGCAAAACTCTATAAAAAATCCGGACCGAGTCCGGATTTTTTATTATCGTAAACGCCCGTCAGAAACACGTTTTATATATTGCCGCCTTATAGATTTTCATAAGCTTTTCAAACGTTTTCAGCGAAACGCGCTCGTTTGCGCGGTGAATATTGTCCTCGTCGTCCGGGAACACCGGTCCGAAAGCCACCGCCGCGGGGAGCGCCCGCGCGAACGTCGCGCCGCCTATGGATACGGGCGCGGCATCCTCGCCCGTTACCTCGCGGTACGCTTCCGATAGCTTTACGACCAACGGGTGCTCTTTGGGGATCAGCAGGGGAGGGTGCGTGCCGCATGCCTCGGCTTTGCCGCCCGTCAGCTTTTCCAGCGTTTCGAGTATCTTAGCGGTCGTAACACAGGCGGGATGACGAAAGTCCAGCGCCAGTTCCGCCGTGGCGCAGTCGGCTTTTACGGACACCACGCCCGTATTTACGCTCAGGTCGCCGTAATCGGGCTCGGAGCGCTTCAGCCCCATACCGCTTCCGTCGGGACAGCGCAGCATCTCGTAAAGTTTTTTTACTTCGGGCATAAATCCCGACAGATATTTCATCAGTTTCAGCGCGGCGTTGTCGCCCGCTTCCGGCGTCGAACCGTGCGCCGATAATCCGCAAGCCGTGAAAGCGTTGCCGCTTCGTTCGATCCCTTCGGGCACGGGCGGCGCAACGGCGGAAAACTTCTCCGAGATCACGGCTCGGGCGCGGTCGGGCACGATGTTCACGCGGCTTCCCGCTTCGAACGAAACGATCCCGTCGGGCTTCGGCAGCGATAAACCGACGTGAGAAACGGCTTTTTCGCAATATATGACGGGGAAATTGCCGTCGGGAGAAAAGCCGGTTGCGGGTACTTCCTCGCGTTCCAGATATTTTTCGATACATTTCCAGCCGCTTTCCTCGTTCAATCCGAATATGAACCGGATACGCGCGGCGGGTTTCAATCCTTCGTCGAGGAGTTCTCTCAGCGCGTACATGGCGGCTATCACGGGTCCCTTGTCGTCCAGGGCGCCGCGCCCCCACAGGTATCCTTCCCGGATTTCTCCGCCGAACGGCGGATATTTCCAACCGTCGCCTACGGGTACCACGTCCAGGTGCCCGAGTATCCCGAACAGGGGTTTATCGGCTTCGCCCACTTCGGCGTATCCGTAATATCCGTCGCCCGAAAAGCTCTTGAAACCCAGCTTTTCTGCGGCGGACAGAGTAAGATCCAATGCCGCCAGCGTTTGCTTGCCGAAAGGCGCTCCGGGTTCGGGAGAACCCTGTACCGATGGGATCTTTATAAGTTCCGACAACGTTTTCAATGCTTCGTTCAGTCTTGACATACCGTCTCCGATTTTAGTCTTAATACATATTCATTATACTACCTTTCCTGTAAAAGGTGCAAAAATTTCGAGCCCCGAAACGTATTGTCGGAAAGGCTCTTTATTGACTTTACGGCGCGCGTGCGTTAAAATGTTATTATTCAGACTCGGAGGAATCAGGCTTATGGTAGACAGCCCCGTAATTATTTTCGTTATCGGCGCTATTATCGCGGCGGTCATCATTTTGATGTCGCTGGTCTTTCTGTTCAAAGCCGTCAGGCGTGCGAAAGCCATCGGCATGGACAAAAAAGTAGTTACCGAAACAATCAGAAACAGCGCGATATTCTCGATCGTGCCCTCGATCCCGATAGTGATAGGTGTCGGGATAATGATGCAGTTTCTGGGTCTTGCGATCCCGTGGATACGCCTGACGGTCATCGGCGCGCTTCAGTACGAAATGCTGGCTATGAACCAGGCGGGAGTCGCCGCCGGCGTAGGCGACGCGGTGGCGATCGCAACCGCAGTGGTCATCATGACGATAGCAATCCTGACGGGACCGTTGTTCAACGCGATCTTCTATAAAAAGTATCAGAACAAACTTTACGACCTTCAGAAGAAGAACGAGCGCAAGATGAACGCGATAACGGGAGCGATGCTCGCGGGCATGCTCAGCGGTATAATGAGCGCTATAATCGTGGGCGCGTGTTTCACTATCGGCAATCCTCCCGAAGCGGACGCGAGCGGAGTGGTTACATACGGCGAGATCACGCTGATAACTCTGGCGTCGAGCGTGGTGCTGACCGCTATATGCGGCGCGATAATGATATTCGGCAAACAGAAATGGATGGAATCTTACGCTTTGCCGATCTCGATTCTCGGTTCGTTGGCGATAGCGTTCGCGTTCGTACCGATTTTTGCATAAGAGGTGACGCATGGATAACAATTTCGAAAAAGATAGCATAAACGCAACCGAACCCGTTTCAAACGCGGAACCCGTCGAAAACGTCGGGGCGGCGGTCGAAGGACCCGCGCCGAAGGGCTTCAAGGCAGGATTCAAGTCGCTCTTTACGACGGCAAGTACCCGCGAAGGGCATATCGGGCAGATGCACACCATCGGCAGGATATTTACCTGGTTTGCGCTGGGACTGATATGTCTCGTGCCGATTCTTTACTGCGTCGCCGAAGGCGTGACTCCCGATTGGTCGGTACTCGGCAAATCCGTGCCGTTCATGGCGGGATATTGGGCGATAGGGCTTATCGAAGCCATCAGCTACGCGCCGCTTCTCGGAACGGGCGGACAGTACCTTTCCTTTATCACGGGCAACATCGCCAACCTCAAGCTTCCTTGCTCGCTGAACGCGCAGAACATCGCCAAGGTCAAACAGGGCAGCGAAGAACAGGAGATCGTCTCGACCATCTCCATAGCCGTCAGCAGTATCGTTACGACCGTTATTATCGTGATAGGGCTGATACCGCTCGCCATTTTCCAAAGCGAGATCGTCGAAGCGCTGATGCCGCTGTCGCCCTACGTCATACCCTCCGTATTCGGCGGACTGACGATGGCGCTTATGGCAAAATACTACAAGATCGCGATCATTCCGTTTATCGCGTGCATACTTATCTGCGTGATAGGCAACCTTATCGGCTTCGGCTCCACCGTCAACAACCAGTCCACGATGGTCATCGTCGGCATGGTCGTCAGCATAATCGCCACCTTGATACTGTATAAATTGGGTAAAGTATAATGCTTGCAAACGATATTCTGGAACTAATCGGCAAAACGCCGCTTCTTAAGCTCGACGACGCCCGTATATACGCCAAACTCGAGTATTTCAATCCTCTCCATTCCGTAAAGGACAGGGCGGCGCTGTATATGATAGAGGGCGCGATGAGTCGCGGCGAACTCCAAGCGGGCGGCACCGTCGTCGAAGCCACCAGCGGAAATACGGGAATCGCGCTTGCATACATTGCCGCGAGGAAAGGCTTAAAACTCGTTACCGTGCTTCCCGAGAACATGAGCGAGGAACGCAAAAAACTTCTTCGCCATCTCGGCGCAGAAGTCGTGGAGACTCCCGCGGCGCTCGGCATGAACGGCTCCGTGGAGCGCGCGCGGGAAATTGCCGCCGAGCTTAAAGCGTTCGTACCCGACCAGTTCTCGAACCCTGACGGCATAAAGGCTCACGTCGAAACCACGGCGCAGGAAATAATCGCCGATCTGGGCGACGTAAAGCCCGACTACCTCGTGCTCGTTTTCGGCTCTTCGGGCACCCTTACAGGGCTGTCAAGGGCGCTGAAATCCGAATATCCGAACTTAAAGACGATCGCAGTGGAACCCGCCGAAAGCCCGCTCGTATCCACCGGAAAGTGGGGCGCGCACGGCATACAGGGGATAGGAGCGAACTTCGTTCCGGCGCTTTTCGACAAACAGGCGGTCGACGAAGTCATGACGGTAACGACCGACGAGGCATACGAGAAAATGCGTTATGCGGCGACAAGATACGGAACGCTGGTCGGCATTTCTTCGGGCGCCGCGCTTGCCGCGGCGATGCGCGTGGCGGCGCGCGACCCCTCCAAAATCGTCGTTACGCTTTTCCCCGACACGGGCGAAAGGTATCTAAGCGTACTGTAAGTAAAGCGTCGGGCGGCATATACCGCCCGACGCTTTAACGCGTACCCGTTTGTAGGGCTGTGAACAGGGCGGTTTTCGGTAAACGACCCGTCCCGCAGCTGTCCGTTACTTATACGGGTAAAATCAAAAAAACGATTGACAAAGGGATATTATCTGCCTATAATAAAATAGCGCGTCGCGAGGCGCCAAAGAAAACACCGATATGCTGCTATGGCTCAGCAGGTAGAGCGCGTCCTTGGTAAGGACGAGGTCACCGGTTCAAATCCGGTTAGCAGCTCCACAAAAAAGAGTGGCACGTTGGTGCCGCTTTTTTTGTGGAAATGTAAAGCATATATTGAACCGGTGACCGAAGTCCGTACTTAGGGAGTTACGAGAATAGTCTAAGGCTTTTCGAGGTCTATTTCTTTGTCCTTGTGATAGAACAGCATGTCGCGTTTTGAAATTTTGCGTTGAACGCGGCAGGGAACTCCGTAACAAACTGAGTTTGCGGGAATGTCCTTAGTAACCACGCTTCCCGCGCCCACGACGCTGTTGTCGCCTATACTCACTCCGGGAAGTACCGTTACGTTTGCGCCGAGCCATACGTTGTCGCCGATACTGACGGGAAGGTTGTATTGCGCGGTTTTCGCACGGATGTCGGGGCGCACGGGATGAGTGCCGGTTATCAGCGTGACGTTGGGACCTATGAGCACGTTGTTTCCGATATGAATATCGGTATCGTCCACGAGGGTCAGGTTGAAATTCGCGTAAAAATTGTCGCCTATATGCGTATTTATCCCCCAATTCGCTCTCAGAGGCGGTTCGACGTAACAGTTTTTGCCGATCTCCGCAAATATTTTTTCTAATAGGGCGGCGCGTTTGTCCTGTTCGAGGGGTCTGGTCAAGTTGTAATCGTACACGTTTTCCATACATGCGAGCTGTATTTTCAACAGTCTTTCGTCGTTTGAGTAATATAATCTGCCGTCGCGCATTCTTTCGGCGATCTCTTTCAGTTCCATAAGCTTCTCCGTTTCGTAAATTTAACTTGCGTTGTCTAATTGTTGATCAATGCCAGAAAGTTCGTTGCGGCTAAAGATAGCCGCCTGTTCTTTACGACCACCACGTCGCAGGTGGTGTCGCATTCGTCGCTTAATAGCGCCGCGGAATACAGCTTCGATCCGTGTTCCGCCTGAATGCGATACCCCGATTCGGGCACCATCGTAAGCCCGAGACCGCTTTCCGCGAAAGCCACGCAGGTTGCGATCTCCTCGCATTGAACGGGCGAGTCGAGCTCCGTTCCCAGCCTGCGCGCTATCCTTTCCAGCATCGACGCATAGCGGTGGGTAAGTATCAACGGGTATTTGAACAGTTCTTCGAAACCCATCACCTGCGGCAAAGGCTCGGCGGAAAGCACTTTCATTTTGTCGCGGTACACGGTATGCACGGAATATGCGGGATTGGTCGTAAAGGGCGAGCGCACGAAAGCGACGTCGCAAAGTCCTTCGTCCAGTCTGTGCAGAACGTGCGGAGTCGCCCCTTCGAAAGTGCGCAGCGTTACGGCGGGGTATTCACGGCGGTAGCGTTTTATCAGATCGCGTAACACACCCGTGGCCAACGAGGGGGTGGCAGCAAGGGTCAGCGTACCGCCTGCGCCCGTAACCGCCGAGCGTATTTCCTCGACGGCGCAGTCGGTAAGCTCCACGATCTTCAGCGCGCGTTCGTAGAACTGCCGTCCGCATGCGGTCAGTTTGAAATTGTGATAGTCGCGCTCTATCAGCGTGGCGCCGCACTCTTTTTCCAGAGCTTTAAGCCTGTTGCTCAACGCCGATTGCGCGATGTAAAGTTTTCTGGCGGCTTGCGAGACCGAGTCGCTTTCCGCCAAAACCACGAAACTTTTCAGTATTTCGGTGTCCATATCCTTTTATTTTCCCGCGTCACGTGCGCGACATGTTTTTATTATCGTCAAACGAGATAACAAAAAACATTTTTTAATATATACCATATAACAACCGATATCAGTATAATAACTAATTGAACAAATGTAAAGAGATAAAACCATGGTCAAGGACTTAACGCAAGGAAAATCCGTAAAAGTATTGTTTATATTCTGTCTGCCGTTGCTGATAAGCGCGGTGTTCCAGCAGCTTTACAACATGGCGGACAGCATTATCGCGGGCAAGGTACTGGGCGAAGCCGCTCTCGCGGCGGTAGGGGCGTCATATCCGATAACGATGATATTCACGGCGATAGCTTTGGGATGCAACCTCGGCTGTTCCGTAATAATATCCAAACTTTTCGGCGAAAAAAACTTTACCGATTTAAAGTCGGGCGTCAGCACGATACTGATTTCGGTTACGGCGCTGGGAGCGGTGCTTACCGCGGCGGGAATAGGTCTCGGCAACCCCGTCATGCGCCTTTTGAATACGCCCGAGGACATAATGGGGGATTCGCTGACATATCTGTATATTTATATCGGCGGATTCCTGTTCGTACTGATCTATAACGTATGTACGGGCATTTTTTCGGCTCTCGGCGACAGCCGTACGCCGCTTTATTTCCTGGTGTCGTCGAGCGTCGCGAACGTGGGACTCGATCTGATCTTCACGATGGTCGTCCCGATGGGCGTTTCGGGTCTTGCGTGGGCAACCTTCCTCGCGCAGGGCTTCGCCGGCGTGTTGTGCATGCTGACGCTCTTTTTCAAGATCAGGAAGATCCGCAGCGACGAAAAGCCCAAAGTGTTTTCGGTTCTGCTTTTAAGGCAGATGCTTTACGTCGCCATTCCCAGTATCATACAGCAGAGTTTCGTGTCGGTCGGGAACCTGATCATCCAGTCGATAATAAACGGCTACGGCTCGTCGGTGCTGGCGGGGTATATCGCGGCAGTCAAGCTTAACACTTTTGTCCTGACTACGCTGACCGCGGTCGCGGGCGGACTGTCGGCGTTTGCCGCGCAGAACCTCGGCGCGGGCAAGCCGAAGCGCGTAAAACAGGGGACGGCGGTTTCCGTCGTCATGGCTTTGATAATGGTCGTTCCGTTTTCGCTGCTGTTTTCGTTATTGCCCGATACGATGTTGAAACTGTTCCTGGAGGAGAGCAGCGCGCTTTCCGTTTCCACAGGGATCAAATTCCTGACGATAGTTTCGCCGTTCTACGCCGTAATAGCCGTCAAACTGATGTTGGATTCGGTATTGAGAGGGGCGCAGAGCATGCTCGCGTTCATGGTCGCGACTTTTGCGGATCTGTTTATCCGCGTCATTCTTTGTTATGCGTTGGATCCCGTCCTCCACACCGAGGGCATATGGTGGTCGTGGCCCATAGGCTGGACGGCGGCGACAATCGTCTCGACAGCGCTGTATCTGTCCAACAGATGGTATAAGTCTCAAAGGGCAAAGAGTATTTTTTCGGCGCTCGACCCGAGACCCGTCCCGGCGGAATACGCCCTAACTTCGTCTGAGGAAAACGACGATTCGAAAGCCGTCGAAAAAGATGCCGAAAACCCGCGCGCTCTTTAATTCCGAGATATAATATGAAGATTGAGGCAACCTCTTTTCGCGTAAAGGTTGCCTTAATTATAATTTACGGCACTGCGGGGAAAACGTGATTCGCTCCGCACTCCGCAAGTATACGCCGAAAAACGCATTACCGAACGTAGCGGAAAACTTGTTCGGCAAAAACAGTAACTCTTTTTTCGCGTCCGCACAGACAGCCTTAAGCGCGTTAAAATACATTAGCGGGGCGGACACGATCTAACCCCGTACCGAAGCAGACAAAACTTAAATCGGGCGAGTGTACGTCGCTTCGCGGCAAAGCGTAAACCGACCGTGAACGGCTTTTTGCGATATGCCGATAAACCCTTGACAACCAATCCGCATGCATATATAATTACATCGCAACCTCCCCACGGGGGAGGGGTGTATCCGAACGGAGAAAAGGATAAAAATATGAACACGGCATCGTGCCGGAAACGGATAAAACAGTAAAACGGCGCATCCGGGACGCGCGGACAGGGCGGGAAAGGGAAAACTTCAAGCCGCGTCGGAAGACGCGAGAAATAAAACGCAAGTCGGGGTAAAAAGTAAGGGTTGACGGAGATGACTGAAAAAATCAAAACCGAAGGAACGGAACGTTTAACGGACGCGAAGCAAAAGAAGACGTTTGCCGCCGCGTCGGAAGACGCAAAAAGGGTATTCGGCGGAATCGGCTCAGAAACCGAGTCGAAAAGCTGCGACAATGCCGCAGGCTGTGCCGAAAAACAGTCGCGCGCGCTTACCGACGACGGGCGTTTTGCCGAGGAGCGGGCTTGTTCTTTGTCGGGTAAAACGGCAACAGCCGACTTTGAAATCACGGGCATGACCTGCTCGGCGTGCGCCGCGCATATAGAAAAAGCGGTGTCCAAAATAAAAGGCGTCGAAAGCGTTTCGGTGAACTTGTTGGCGAACAGTATGCGCGCACGCTTCGACGAAAGCCTGACAAACGTCGCGGATATCGTTGCCGCGGTCGGCAACGCGGGCTACGGCGCTTCGGAAAAAGCAAAGAGCGATAAACCGTCCGTATCGGGCTCAAAAGACGATAAGGACGGCTCGAAACGCGCGCGGGCGACGCGTTCTATGCGCGTAAGGCTTGCGGTTTCGCTGGTATTCATGGCGGCGCTGATGTACGTTGCGATGGGGCATATGGCGGGCGCGCCGCTGCCCGGATTTTTGACGGGAGCGGAAAACGCCGTTTCCTATGCGTTTACACAGTTATTGCTGACGTTACCCATTCTTTACGTTAACCGCGCCTATTATATAAACGGATTCAAAAGTTTGTTTAAGGGCGCGCCCAATATGGACACGCTGGTGGCGACGGGTTCCGCGGCGTCGCTCGTTTACGGCGTATACGCCATTTACAAAATGAGTTTCGCGTTGGGACACGGCGACGCGCATACCGCGGAAACGTTCATGCACGATCTTTATTTCGAGTCTGCGGGTATGATTCTCGCGCTGGTTACGGTGGGGAAATATCTGGAGACGAAGTCCAAACAGAAAACGGGCGACGCCCTGGCAAAACTCAAAAAGCTCGCGCCCGCCACCGCGATCGCGATAATCGACGGCGCGGAGACCGAGGTGCCGGGCGAAACGCTTAGGACGGGCGACGAGATAGCGGTCAAATCGGGCATGTCCGTGCCCGCCGACGCCATCGTCGTTTCGGGAAACGCGTTCGTGGACGAAGCCGCCGTCAGCGGCGAGTCCGTGCCCGTGGAAAAAAGGGAGGGGGATAAGCTGATAGGCGGCACAATCCTGAAGTCCGGGTATCTTCGCGCCCGCGTCAGCGCCGTGGGCAGCGAATCGGTTCTACAGAAGATCATCGCGCTGGTCGAGGAAGCGGGCGCTTCCAAAGCGCCTATAGCCAAAGTGGCGGACAAGGTCGCGGGCGTGTTCGTGCCCGTGGTGATGAGCATAGCTTTGGCGACGTTTATCGGCTGGGCGGCGGGAACGAAAGATATCGATACGGCGATCCAGACCGCGATAGCCGTGCTGGTCATCAGCTGTCCGTGCGCACTGGGACTGGCGACTCCCGTCGCCATAATGGTGGGAACGGGCAAGGGTGCCGAGAACGGAATTTTAATAAAGTCTGGCGAAGCGCTCGAAAGACTGCATTCCGTAAAGTACGTCGTGCTGGACAAGACGGGCACGATAACCTCGGGAAAGCCCTGCGTAGACTATGTGTCGGTTTCAGACGAAGTGCTGCAAGCGGTATATTCGCTCGAAAAAAAGAGCGAGCATCCGCTGGGGGAAGCCGTTGTAAGATACGGCGAAGAAAAAGGTCTGAAAGAATTGTCCACGGGCGATTTTGCTTCGTTGCCCGGGCGCGGAGTAACGGGCGAGGTGAACGGAAAGGAGTATGCCGTAGGTAACGCGTTGCTAATGCGCGAAAGGGGCGTAAACGAGGAGGAATTTTCAAGGGAGCTTCGCGCGGTGAGCGATGAAGGCAAGACGCCGCTTCTGGTAGAGTGCGACGGGAAATACCTCGGGCTGATCGCGGCGACGGACGCTATAAAGGAAACGAGCGCCGAGGCGATCGGACACATGAAACGCATGGGTATAAAGACCGTGATGCTGACCGGCGACAACGCCCGCACGGCGAACGCGGTGGCGAAAACAGCCGGCGTGGACGAGGTGATAGCCGAGGTGCTGCCCGAGGACAAGGAACGCGTCGTGGCAAAACTGTCCTTACAGGGCGGGGTCGCGATGGTCGGCGACGGCATAAACGACGCGCCCGCGCTGATGCGCGCGGACGTTGGCATAGCCATCGGCAGCGGCGCCGACATTGCCGTGGATTCCGCCGACGTCATCATAGTGAAAAACGATCTCATGGACGTCGTGAACGCGCTGAGACTTTCCGCAAAGACAATGCGCAATATCAAAGAAAACCTGTTTTGGGCTTTCTTTTATAACGCTTTGGGCATCCCTCTTGCGGCGGGCGTGCTGTTTGTGCCGTTCGGGATCAAGTTAAATCCGATGATAGGCGCGCTCGCGATGAGCCTGTCCAGTCTGTTCGTGGTTGGGAACGCGCTGAGACTGAAGTTTTTTAAACCTTTGCCGCGTGCGCTGTCGGGAACCGAAAGCGCGTTCGGCGAAAAGCCGGCGGACGTCTCGTCGGCGAATACCGTTTCACCTGCGAAAGAAACAGAATCACTTCCCGAAAGGAGAGAAAACAATATGAAAACGGAACTCAAAATCGAAGGCATGATGTGCATGCACTGCGTCAGGAGAGTGGAACAGGCGTTAAGAAGCGTAGCGGGCGTCGAAGACGTCGTCGTTTCTCTCGAGAACAAAAACGCCGTGATAACGGGCGGAGACGTCCGGGCTTTGAAAAAAGCCGTTGCGGACGCGGGTTACGAAGCGACCGAGGAGGCGGAGTAGCGGGTATGAGAGACGACAAAAAACTGATAGCATTGCTCCGTACCGCGGCAGGGCAGATCGAAGGCATAGAAAGGATGCTGACCGAGAAAAAATACTGCATCGACATTTCCAATCAGATCATGTCGTGTCAGGCGATACTCGGAAAGGTCAACCGCGAAGTGCTGAAAGCGCATCTGAAAGGGTGCGTGAACGAAGCTACCGGCGCCGCCAAGGAAGAAAAACTCGACGAACTCGGCGCGTTAATCGACAAGGTCGTCAAGTAACGATCTGACTTTACGCGCAATGTCGCGCTCGGTAAGTCCCAACTCCCGCTTCAGTTCGGGCAGGGTGCCCCTTAGACCGAATCTGTCGCGCACGCCGAGCGCTCCGACCCGTCTGGGCGCTGGAGAGGAGGAGTTTATCTCCGATATAACCGAATACAGTCCGCCGTAAACGTTGTGGTTTTCCACACATAGGGCGACTTTTACCTTTTTCAGTTCTTCGGCGATGCCTTTTGCGTCGGCGGGTTTTAATGTGTGTACGTTGATCACCGAACAGGAAACGCCTTCGGCAAAAAGCGTTTCCGCCGCGTTCAGCGCGTCCCGAACGAATATGCCCGAGGTAAACAACGCGACGTCCTTGCCGCGCCGTAACACGTCGATCTTACCGAACGAAAACCGGTAATCGGGGGCGTGTACGACGGGAAGTTCCTTTCGGTACATACGCATATAAACCGTTTCCGGACAGTCGATCAGAACGGGGAGAGCCGCTTTAAGCTCGATTTCGTCGGCAGGCTCGAACACGGCGATACCGGGGATCGCGCGCATTACGGATATGTCTTCCATCGCCATGTGGGTGGCTCCGTTCAATTCCGCAGAAATACCCGGATCGGCTCCCACAAGCAACGCTTTGAGTCCCGTAAAACACAGATTCATGGTGATTTGATCGCAGACGTTCCGCGTAACGAACGGCGCGAAACTTTGGCAGACCGGCTTAAAGGAGTAGCTGTTCAGTCCTGCCGCCACGCCTATCATGTTCTGTTCGGCGATGCCTACGTCTATACATCTCGCGCCGAAAACGTTTTTAAAATTATCCGTACCCAACGCTTTGCCGACGTCGGCGTCCACGGTAACTATGCTTTGATCCGCGCGCATCAGCTTTTCAAGCTCCGCGGCGTATGCCTTTCTCATTTCCATAATTCAAATATATCATTTTTCGCCCGCGCGGGCAAACGCGTAATTAAATATTTCGGTATAAAGTTTATTCCAAATATGGAGAAAGCGCCTTTTCCCATTCCGCATAGTCGAATCGTGTATTGGCGGGCGATGTCGAGGGCAGTAATACGGCTAAGGACGACAAAGAGGGGAAATGCTTTTTGAAAATGCGGTAGGCGGTCTGCCCGTTCAAGAATACGGCTTCTATTTTTGCGGCGTTTAATATCTTCCCTACGTCCGCAACCGCGTAATTTTTGATGTTCGAGTCCAGACTGCCGCGTATGTCGCACTCAGTAACCACGTCCCACAGCGCGATCCTGTGCCTCGAAAGAAAAGCTTTTTTGTCCGCCGTGCTTTCGGGGAGCGTTTCGCCGGTCAGCTTCGCTAAAGTTTTCCAGAATCTGTTCAGAGGATTTGCATAGTAAAACAGCTCTTTTCTGGAAATAACGCTCGGGAAAGAGCCGAGTATCAATATACGGCTGTCGGATTCGAAGCAAGGCTCGAAACCCATATGTTCACGTCCGGTCAAATCTGCCTCCGTCTGCCCTAAAGCGGGCAAAACCATACGGGCGCACGTCGTGCGCCCGTATAAAATCTTTCCGAATCACAACGAAACGAATCCGCCGAAGTACAATACCGCTCCCGCAGCGACCGCGACGACCCAGAACAGCGCCGAAAGCAATATCGCCGCTTTGGCGAAAGTTTTCTGATTTTCGCTCGTTTTCGGATTTTTACGGCGCGCCCAGGCGATCAGCGGAATAAAATTGAACAGGGGAATCAACCCGAAAAACAGCATCCCGAACCATTTTTTGGGGCTGAGTACGGGGGACGAAGGCACCAAAGGACGGGGCTCGGGTCTTTTCCGTTGCCCGACCGAATAATCGGTAGGGTAGTACGGGTCGTATTTTTTCCGCGGATTTACGGCGGGTTTTGAGCCGCTTGCTTTTTTTGCCATCGGATACCTCTATGTAAGTCGTTAGACGATTTTACAGTTCCAGCGAATCCAGAATTTCTTTCAGAGCCTTCGCCTCTTCGATGCTAAGGGTCATGCCTTTGCCCATTCTTTCGTGGGAGGGACTCCATTCCCTGAGGTCCAGACGCGGATCTCTGCCGTTCCAGCTGACATAGTTAAGTTCTTTTGTCCAGCCTCTCGCGGAAGTAGACAGCACGCCGCAGTTTTTAGTGATTTTGTATTCGAGTTCAGCCGGCATTTTTTTCTCCTCCTGTATAAAATACCGTCTTTATTATATAAGTAGTGCGCGCGCGCGTCAAATATAGTATATATAATTTTACTTTTATATTACCCTCCGACGGACTCAGCGTTCTTTCAGACGGAGATCGGAGCCTGCGACGTTGATTATTTTGGAATTTTTCTTGTCCAGCAGTCTCGAGAAAATTCTGTCGGTATAGCGCGCTTTCAGCGCTTCGGCGTCGAGGTTGGTCGTGATCATCACGGGTTTCGTGCGTTCGCTGAGCAGAGAATACAGATAGTTTACGGTTACGTTGTTCAACAGCGGTTCCGCGCCCAGATCGTCGACTACCAGAAGATCGGCTTCCGTCAGGGGGGCGAATACCGACTGTTTCAGATGCAGCGGCGCCAGATGGTATTCCAAGAAAATCTCGTTCAAACGCACGGCGTTCAGAAAAAGCACGCTGAAACCGCGCCTCATCAGCGCGTGCGATACTGCGCCCGCGGCATAGCTTTTTCCCACGCCGACCGCACCGGTAAGCGTATAGATTTTTTTGACTTCGGGGAAGCTGAGCGCATATCGGTTCAACAATGCGTAAAGCTTTTTATATGCGTCGCGCGCGTCGGCGGTCAAGACGTCCAGGCGCGGTCGGGTCAAAAATCCTTCCTCGCCGCAGGGAATGTCCTGCCCTTCGCTAAGCACCGCATAGACGATTTTTTTCAGGCAGACGCAGTCCTTTCCGTTTGCCTTGCCCGTATCGCCGCAAAGCTCGCAGGAAAACTTCGGTTTCAGATCCGCGGCGCTGTATCCCAGCTCCTCCATGCGTTTCGCGCGCCGAGCCGACAATTCCTCGTATTTCGCGTTTAATGTACTTATATCGCGGTTTTGGGAAGCCAAACGCGCCTTTTCAAACGCAAGTTTGCGACATTCGCTTTCGAGGGAAGCAAACAGGGGATCCTCGTTCAGGCGCTCCCTGACCTTTCTTGCGGCGTCGAGGGCGGAGTCGCGGGATTCGTTCAATATGCGGTAAGCTCTTTCCAGATAATCCGCCATTATACGTCCTCCTCGTCGGGGTCGATCTCGTCCAGAGAGCGGAACGCCCCCGCAATTTCGCTTTCGGTATATTCCTGCTTTATCAGCGAGTCGCGCTCGGGCTTTTTCTTGGGAGTGCCGGACTCAAAGAAAGCGCGCGCTCTTTCGGGGTCGGAGATGCCGTTTTCCTTGAATATCAGCAGTATTTTGTTGACGTAGGACATCGGGAAGGGCTGACCCGCCGCGTGCAGGGCGACTTCCTTGACGACTTCGTGGGAAAAGCCCCAGGTCTCCGTGAACGTGCGGTAGAAATCGCGGTCGCGCGACGAAATTATAGGCTCGGAGTTCGCGATCTCCTTTATCTCGCAGATCAGTTTATCCAGATTCGCCTGTTTTTTGATATATGCCGCCATGCCGTCGCGGGTAACGATGCCGAGTTTATAAAGCTTTTCGACGTATACGTTCATCGTATCGGGAGTGCGGATGTTTCTGCGGAAGCAAAAGCGGGACAATTCTTCGAGAGCGTCCGGCTCGAAACCGAGATTAAGCCACGGAGAAACGTAGGTCTCGACCACGGCGTCCATAGAGGCGTATCGCGCCCCGAGATTCGAGACGACGTTTTCGGCGAGCGCGTACAATTCGTCTTTTTTCTTCGCGTAAGCCGCTACCTCCGCCGCAGTCAGCGCGCCTGCCGCTTTCAGCTCCTCCATAAACTTCACGAGGCGTTTCATGCCGCCTTTGTTTTTGCATATCTTCGCCGCCTGCATTACGGCGTCGGGGCGGAAAGAACATTCTTTCGTCCAGTACAGATAAGTGTTCCTGTCTTCGAAAGAAGGCTCCGATTTCAGCCCCAGCGTCCTGAACAGATCGCGCATTTCCGCGGAGCCGCGCTCCAGATCGCCGATTTTCGCGTTGACCTCGGCTTCGGTAACGGCGCCTTCCTTTGCCCAGTTCGCCGCAACCCCCAAAACATATGCGGTCGAGGCGGACTTTCTGCTGATGCAGTAGGTGGCGATCAACAGCATGGCGTTCGGCTCGATTTTGTAACGGCGCATCAGTTCGACGTATCTTACGACGTCCTGGACGGCGAGTTCTCTGCCGCCGAACACGCGGCGCAATTCGTCGACGAATTCCGAATATTCTCCCGCATTGTATCTGACGGCGGGCAGGACCGGGGCTTTTACGGAGTTAAAAATCACAGATCGCGGGGAACTTTGGGTAAAAGTTACCAATCCCGTTTCTTCCCAGTACGCGAAAGCGTCCGCCACGCGCTCGTCGGTCAGGCGGAGCGCCAACGCCACGTCGGACGCGTTTCCGCCGCCGTGCAGCGCGAGATACAGTCCGTACAGATAAACTTTGACGTCCACGGCGTCCGCCTCCGGCAGATAGCGCGACAAAAACACGTTGTCTATTTCGGTAAAACCTTCGCGGAGATACTCTCCGCCCAATTTGAGTTCGCTCATCGACTTCCTTTTCCTCGAAAGCGCGAATTTTTCGCCTTTTGGGTATTGCATTATAATATTTAAGGATGTATAATAACATCGTACACCCGAGCCGAATGACGCGGGTTCGGTGTATACAATATACCACAATCCCGCGCTACATTCCACCGAAATGAAAAATTTTTTTCGCGTCGCGAGAGGACTTTGCGACAGGTGCGGGAACACAAATTAGCGGAGGAGCAAAATGAAACTCAACAACCTGACGATTAAGGGAGCGACAGGCTCGGAAAAAGTCATCGACTTCGGCAACAAGGTTGCCGGCGCGGTAGTGGTCGCGGACGCGGACGCCAAACAGGTGGCGGACGCTCTCGTTTTCGCTTTTTACGGTTCGGAAGACGCCGGGTTTTCAGACACCGAAGTGCGCCTTTATTTCGCCGTGGAAGAGGAAGAATATCTCTTGACCCGCGCGTTCGAAACCGATCCCGCGGGCAGTCCGCGTCAAACGGCGATACTTTCGTCTCCCGACGGAAAGATCGTCTATGCCGACGACGACGAGGGCATCAACGGTTTCGTCGCCGACAAGATAGGGCTGGACCGCGAAGGATTCGCCAAACTGGCAGTACTCGATCGCGACGCCGTCAAACCCGTTCTGGGCGACACGGTTTCCCGCGAAAGTTTCATCGCCGAAATGATGGCGGATTTCGCGACCTCGGAAAAAGTGATGAACAAGTACGCCGCGATGAAGGACGAGGAGCTGAAGCTCATGGACGGCATAGAGGCCGTCGAGCCGGTTACACGCGACGAGCTGAAGACCCAGCAGATTGCCGCCGACTCCGACAGGATCAGGTTGGAGGAGGTCCGTTCCAGACTGGAGGCGGTAAACCACGAGATACAGCTTGCGGAGGCGTACCGCGACGAATTAAACGATTACGACGCCGCCGTGGCAAAACTGGGAGAACTCAACGCCATGAACGCCGAGATGGCGGCGATAGCCGAACGCGCCGCCGCGTCCGAGTCCGCTACGGAACTTGCCAAAGTTTTCATCGCTTACGACGCCAGCGTCAAAGCGCTGGAAGAGAAGAAAGCCGAGCTCAAGGCGGAAGAGGACGCCGCCGCGAGGCGCGCCGAACGCGTAAAGGCGGGCGAAGGAGCCTTGGAGAACCTGGGTAAGGACTATATGGAACACGCCATCCGCGCCGAGGAGTTCAGAAAAGCGCTTTCGGAGGAGATCAGCCGTCTGTCGGAGAATCCCGAGGAATTCAAAATGGGCGGTATGGTCGAGGCGCGTTACGCCGTATTCGAGGACGAAAAGAAAGAGCTTTTGGAAAGAAGCGAGACGCTGTCCGCGGAGCTTAAGGAACTCGACGAAAAGAGCGCCGCGCTCCAAGACGGTCTGAAAGAGATGCGCCGCTCCGCCGAATACAAAAAAGCCGTCCAGGAAGGCGCGGTGCTGGAGGAGAGCCTCGCGGGGCTTAACGCCGCATACGAGTCCAGCCTGAAGCTGACGGAAGCGGAGGAGCGCCATCGCAGCGAACTGGTCGAGCGCAAGAACGCCGTTACGGAAGATCTCAGAAACGTTTCCGCCGAAAAAAAGAAACTCGAAAAAGAGATCTGCGGCGAATTCAACAGCGTGGAGGACGCGGTAAATCACGACGTCTATTATAAACAGACGATTTATTATAAGCATCTGTTCGTCTCCGACAACGAGGTCGAACTCGACGCCGTCGAGAAAAAGATCGCCAAGGTACAGGAAGCGGCGAAAGGCTATTCCGAAAAACTCGAAACCGTAAAAGCGCGTAGCGAAGAGGTCAAAGCGCACAGGACGCGTCTCAACGAAAAGCTGACGCTTCTGAACGAAAAACTGACCGAATACATGAGCTATAACCGTTTGCGCGAGATAACCGCCGAGGTCGAATACGGCAGTCATTGTCCCGTATGCGACGGCTTCGTAACCTATAAAAAGGAGCTGCCGCTGCGCGACACGAAGGCGTTGGACGACCAGATAAAGGCGGTCGAAGCCGAAATAGCCAAGGATTCCGACGCGCTCGCCACCGCTGAACTGAATATCGGTCAGCTTTCCGCGGCGGCGTCGGTCAGCAAGCAGTATCTCGACAATCTCGTCGCCGTCCGCGACGACAAGAAAGCCGCCATCGACGGAGTGCTGAAAACTTACGGAGCGGAGAATATTCCCGCTTTGTTCGCGCTGGTCGAAAAGGCTGTCCGGGACAGCAAAGCGCTGACGCATAAGGTGGACAGGTACCGCGAACTGACGGGCGAAGAAAAGCGTCTGAACGAGATGCTCGACACGATCGGAGCAGAGCTTGACAGGATCGACGACGAAAAATTGCCCGCCGCCCGCGCCAACAGGGAAGAACTGCGCAAACAGATTTCCGAAAAGGACAGATATTACCGCGACTGCGCCGTTTACTTCGACGGCGAAAAGGCGTCCGACCTTCTGGTGAAGCTGGAAGTGGTGGACGCGGAGTACGAAACCGCCGAAAACGAACTGGACGCCAACCGCATGCGCGCTCAGAGCGTGGCGGAAGAACTCGCCTCCGTCAACGAAAGGCTGTACGAGATAATCAACCGCACTATGCTCATCAAGGTGGGCGACAAGGAGCTTTCCTACAAGGAAGTGGTCGCCAAGGCGGAAGCGGACTATCTGAAAGCCATAAACGAAGAGATAAAGAACGCCGACGAAAACAAAGAACAGGCGAAAGCCAGACTTCAGGCGACCCGCAAGGTGGTCGACGAGGCGAAAGCCGAGGAAAGCGAAGGCAAAGAACGTCTGTTGGAGATGCGCGCGGCGTACAACGCGGCGGAACAGGCGCACGACGCTCTGTACAAGGAATACGTTCCGCGCTTCGACGCCATCGGACTCAAGACTCCTTCCGACATCGAACGCATAGTGATGAGCGACGAAGAGCTTTCGGCGGCGCGCGACATGCTCTATAAATACGACGAGGATCTCGTGGGCACGAAAGAAGCCGTCAACGTATACAAGCAGAGTATCGACGAACACGTCGGGTACTATGAAAACTACGAGGCAAACCTCAGCCTGAGAGACGAGATAAAGAAAGAGGAAGAGGACGCGATCATGAAGCTCGGCGCGAGCATAGCGTTGAAAGCCGACATGGAAAAGCGTTACACGGAGGTATTGGAGCTTAACAAGCGTCTCGGTTATCTGCAAGTACGCATCAAAGGCATAGAAGACCTGTCCGCGGCTATAAAAGAGGGCGCGATCCTCGCTTCCGATCTCGCCGAGCTGATTGCCGAGCGCACGGACGAGATAGTGCGCTATACTTCCGCCAACCGTTACGCGACCGAGAGAGGCGCCGACGGCGAAATCGTGTTGAAGTCCACTTCTAAAGGCAGGGTAAAGCCCGATAAAATGACGAAAGAGGAAAAGATGCTGACGCCTCTCGCTTCCGCCGCGGCGTTCAACGAGATAATGACGTCGCTTTTGGCGGGCGACGTTACCCCGATGCTTGCGGTATCCGTCGAAGAATGCGACAAACAGTCCCTGACTCCTTTGGTGGAATATGCCAAGGAGCGCGACATCGTGGTATTCCCCGACGACGACGCGCTGTTCTTCCGCGCGGTCAGCAAGATAAATATCTGACGCAATTTAACAGACTGTTGCCGTAAAACGCCTGCCGTTGCGGCGGGCGTTTTGGATAAATAAAGACAGTGAGGTAAATATGGATTCCGTATTGACGGTAAACGGACTGACCAAATATTATCATGCCCGCCGGGGCGCGTCAAAGGGTGCGCTTATTAAGGCTGTGGACGGGATATCGTTCGAGGTTTACCCCGGCGAGGTCGTCGGTTTTTTGGGACCCAACGGCGCGGGGAAAACCACCGCTATCAAGGCGATAACCGGGCTCGCTTCCTATTCGGGCAGTATCGTGATAAACGGTTTCGATCTTGCAAAAGATCATGTCGGCGCGCTGACCCAACTGGGCGCGATCGTCGAAAATCCCGATCTGTACCAGAATAAAACCGCCAGATGGAATCTGAAATATTTCGCTTCGATCTCGGACGAAGCGAGGCTCAGAAAAGGTTTCGATGCCGCGACTCCGCTTAAAACCGTTATCGAACGCCGGGTAAACAAAGCGTTGGAAACGGTCGGGCTTTCGGAGCGCGCGGATACCGCGGTAAAAACCTTTTCGTTAGGAATGAAGCAGCGTTTGGGTATCGCACAGGCGCTGATTGCGGAGCCCAAACTGCTGATTCTGGACGAACCCGCCAACGGGCTGGATCCCGACGGGATAAAGGAGATCAGGAGCCTGATCAGGGAACTTGCGGGACGCGGCATAGGGGTATTCGTTTCCTCGCATCAGCTGCACGAAATGCAACTGATGTGCGACCGGGTGCTGATTATTTCGCACGGCAAAATAGTAGCAGACAAAAAAATAGAGGATCTGGCAAAGAGCGGCGAAGGCGCGGTGCGCGTTACGGTCAGAACCGATTCGCCCGATGACGCGGCGCGTTTCGTCGGTGAACGTTTCGGGGCAAAAGACGTCGTTACGAACGCAAATTCGTTATCGTTTTCCACTTCCGCGACGATTGCCGAAATCACCAAGGAACTGGTGATCGCGGGATTTAACGTGTACGGGGTCAGCGAGGACGAGATCAGTCTCGAAGACGTGTTTATGCGTGAAGTCCATTCCGGCGGCGGAATAAAGGAGGACGGCGATGTTCGGTAGACTTTACCTGGGCGAACTGAGGAAACAGACCTCAAAAAGCGCCATCATAACTTTGGTGATAATCATGGCGGTTTTGCTGTTGTTGACGGCGGTGCTTTTCGACGCGCTCAACGACATCATGGAAGAGACGCTACAAGGGGCGGAAGAAAATTTCGAGACCGTTTATACGGAAGAAACGGCAAAGCAGTTTTTGGAATATTATCGCAAAGAACTGGACAAGGCGGTCGCCGCCAAGGAGGAAGCGGGTTTCGATTATTACCGTAACTATGACAGCGTGTACATGTATGAAAGCTACGTCGCGTTCATGGAGTACGTGATCGACAACGAATTGTACGGCGTTGAAATCGCTTCCGTTTCCAACGGCGTGCTGAACGCAGGCGCCGGAGTAACCGCCGAGACTTTTACCACGACGGTAGGCTCGATGCTGATATTACTGGTGGTGATTTATGCGGCGATAGTCGCGGGCGGCACTTTTGCGGACGAATACAAACGCGGCACCGTCAAAATGCTGCTGATACGGCCCGTCAGCCGCAACGCGGTAACCACAGCCAAGCTGCTTTCGGCTTTGACGCATACCGTCGCGGCGTATACCGTAATGTTCGCTTGCACCGCAATAGTGGGCTATGCGGTATTCCCTGCGGCGGGGGCAAAAGCCGTTTTCAGCTTCAACAATTCGGCATTCAGCTTATCCGCGTCGTCCAACGTACTGGGAACGATGTATGCGACCAATCTGGTTACCGTGTTGACCTACGCCGTTCTGGCGTTTGCGGCGGGCACGCTGACCAGAAACAAGGTATTCGGCATTATCGCGCCCATAATACTTATAGAAGTCGCGGGCGCGATAATATCCATGTTCGGTCTCGGACGTTTCTTTATAACGGACGCCGCAGACTGGTCCAAATTCGTCGGAATAGGCACAGTCCTTTACGGAGGATCGAATTTCTTTATTTCGCTCGCGGTATGGGCGGTATGGGTCGCCGCTTCGGTTGTCGGCACGTACTGTTCCGTTTTGAAACGCGACGCGGTATAGGCAGAAAAACCGAGTATATCGGAAAAGGAGATTGAATGAACAAGGCTCGCAAAGTTACGATAATCGTGGCGCGGCTTGCGGTCGAAGCCGCGCTTTACTTCGTGCTGACGTTTTTCATGCAGCCGATCGCTTTCAGCCCCGTGTTGCAATTCAGGGTCGGCGAAGCGCTGACGCTTTTGCCGATAATATTCCCTGAAGCCGTCGTCGGAGTGTCGCTGGGGTGCCTGCTGGCGAACGTCTTTTCGCCTTACGCGTGGTACGACATCGTATTCGGTACGCTGGCTACGGTGATTGCCGCGATATGCACATATTTTATCGGCAGATTGCTTAAAAATAAAAATATGATATGGCGCGCGCTCGCGGGGAGCATTCCGCCTATACTCGTCAACGCCGCTATTTTGCCTTTGATGTGGCTGCTCGCCATGGGCGACGCGGCGTACTGGTTCAACTTCGCGATGCTGACGGTTACCCAGGCGGGCGCCGTAATCTGCATAGGTGTACCCTTGGTTTTGGCTTTAAGCAAGACGGACGCGCTGATCAACGTAAAAGTCGGCAAAAGCCGTCCCGGGCAAGGGACGCCCGCCGATGCGGATGGAGCGCAGACATTCGAACCGGAAAGGGAACAAGAAAAGACGGATAAAGATTGACAAGCCGTTTTTTTTAACCTATAATGTACAAACAACCATTAAATATCCCTTACAGGGATAAAAAGAGGAAATCATGGAAAAAACGATACCGCTTTCTCAACAGTACTTCGACGAACTCAATTCGCGCCTTCAGTATCTGAAGACGACGGGCAAAGCCGAAGTAGCGCTGGCGCTCAAAACCGCCAAAGAGTTCGGCGATCTTTCCGAGAACGCCGAATACACCGCCGCCAAGGACGCGCAACAGAAACTCGAGATCGACATCATGCGTCTGGAGGAGATCCTCGCTCAGGCGTATCCCATCGACATGAGTCTGGTCAGCACCAAGAGCGTACAGATAGGGTTAAGCGTCAAGGTTCTGTTCGACGGCGACGACGAGGAGGACGCGGAAACGTATACGATCGTAAATTCGCTGGAGGTCAACACCGCCGAAAACAAGATAAGCGACGAATCTCCTCTGGGCAAGGCGTTGATGGGCAAGAAAAAAGGAGACGAGGTGTCTTTCAAATCTCCCGGCGGCGCGATGGTAGGACTTAAAATACTGGAGATAAAAAAATAATATGGATACCGACACGAACAATCTGCCGTTACCCGAAGACGAAAACGAGATCGTCGCGCTGAGGCGCGAACGGCTCAAAGAACTGAAAGCCGCGGGCCACGACCCGTTTAAGATCGTCGGCTACGACGTGGACGCCACGTCCAAAAAGATCGTATCCGATTACGCCGCATACGACGCCAAACGCGTTTCGCTGGCGGGGCGTCTGATTTCCAAAAGGCTGATGGGGAAAGCGGGATTCGCGCACATACGCGACGCCGAAGGCGACATACAGCTTTATTTCCGCATAGACGCGCTGGGCGAGGAAAAGTACGACGAGTTCAAAAAAATAGACATAGGCGACATCATAGGCGTCAAGGGCGAGGTTTTCACCACTCACAAAGGCGAAATTTCCGTAAAGGTCGCAGATTTTACGCTGCTGACCAAATCCTTAAGACCGCTGCCCGAGAAATACCACGGGCTGAAAGACACCGAGATCAGATACAGAAAACGTTATCTGGATCTCATCGTCAATCCCGAGGTCAAGGACGTGTTCGTAAAGCGTTCCGCGATAATCGCCTCGATACGCACTTTCCTGAACGAGCGCGGGTTTATAGAGGTGGAAACGCCTATCCTCAATACGATCATGGGCGGCGCGAACGCGAGACCGTTCGTTACGCACCATAACACGCTGGATATGGATATGTATCTCAGGATCGCGCCCGAACTGTACCTGAAACGTCTTATTGTGGGCGGTTTTGACAAAGTGTACGAGATGGGCAGGCTGTTCCGTAACGAGGGCATGGACACCCGGCACAACCCCGAGTTCACCACCATGGAACTGTATCAGGCTTACGCCGACTACTCCGACATGATGGATATTACCGAGGAGCTTTATAAATACTGCGCCGAAAAGGTATTGGGCACGACGCTTTTGAATTATCAGGGCGAAGAAGTCGATCTCGGTAAAAAATGGGAACGCGTTACCATGATCGACATCGTCAAAAAGGTAACGGGCATCGATTTTGGCGGCGATCCCGACATGACCGCAATCAGGGCGCAGGCGAAAGCCTTAGGCGTGGAGCTCGCTCCCGACGACGGCTGGGGCAACGCGCTTTATAAAGTATTCGACGAAAAAGTCGAGGAAACCCTGACGGGTCCGATATTCGTCATCGACTATCCCGTAGAGGTCAGCCCGCTCGCGAAGCGCAAGCCCTCCGATCCGCGCCTCACCGAAAGATTCGAGTTCTTCATCAACGCGCGCGAAATGGGCAACGCGTTCAGCGAACTCAACGACCCCGAAGATCAGCGCGCGAGGTTCGAGGATCAGGTCAAGAAACGCGAAAAGGGCGACGACGAAGCTCAGATGATGGACGAAGATTACGTTACCGCGCTGGAATACGGACTGCCTCCCACGGGAGGACTGGGAATAGGCATCGACAGAATGGTGATGCTGTTTACCGATTCTGCTTCGATACGCGACGTTTTGCTGTTCCCGACGATGAAACCCGTAAAGAATGTCTGACATGCCGCTTGCGGAGCGAATAAAGGCTCTGAAAGACAGTATTTCCTTCCACACCCCCGGTCATAGCGGGGGTGTTGTGGATTTTTTTCCTTTCGACGCGCCGCTCGGCGAAACCGACTGGACGGAGACCGCCGCGACGGACAACCTTTTAAAGCCCGAGGGCGTTATCGGTCTGTCGGAAAAGGCGACGGCGGCCGCATACGGCACCGAGTCAGCGCTTTATTCCACCGCGGGCGCGACCGCGCTCGTGTTTACCGCGGTCTACGCAAACCGTTCGGAGCGTTTTCTGATTTACGGCGAAGCGCATAAAAGCGTGTACAACGCCGTTGCGGTTTCGGGCGCCGAGGCGTGGCAGACGACCCGTACCGACCTTAAAAAGGCGCTCGCGGAAAGCGGCGCTTCCGTGGTATGGATAACCTCCCCGGATTATTTCGGGAAAACGCTCGATCTAAATCAAATTAAACGCACGGCAGACGAAAAAGGGGTATCCGTAATTGTGGACGCCTCGCACGGCGCGCATTTTGCGTTCAGCAGTATTTTGCCGGATTCGGCAACCGAATACTTCGATACGGTTATCCATTCGCTGCATAAAACGATGCCGGTATTGACGGGCGGCGCGGTAATGCACGTTAAGTCGGAGCACAGAGAAAAATATATGGAGGCCTTTCGGACGTTCCATACCACTTCTCCCTCGTACCCGGTCATGTTGAGTATCGAAGCCGCGGTGGCGCTGTTCAAAAAAGAGGGCGAAAAGCTGTACCGGAAAGTTAAGGAGCGTATCGACGAATTCCGCCTCGGCATTTCGGGCACGGCGTATTCGGTCGCGGAAACGGCGGATCCGACAAGGCTTGTCATCTCGGCTGAAGGCTTCGGCGCGGAGCTTTGCGAAAAACTGGAGGACGAGGGGATCTATGCGGAATGTTGTTTCGACGACGGCGTTGCGCTGATAGTTACTCCGTTCAACGCGCACAAGCTTATTGATGTCGCCGCGGCGCTGAAACGCATAGAATACCGTCCGACGCCGACGCAAAGTTTTCCCGCGTGCGACGGCGCCACGTTTAAACTCGTCGCGGAGGGCAAAAAAGAGAAAGTGAGTTTGAGCGACGCGCTCGGCAGACGGATGTATGCGGGCGCGGGCGTGTACCCTCCCGGGACGCTAAAGCTGTTTCCGGGGCAGACGATAGGCGAAAGGGAACTCGAAATTCTCGTAAAACTTGCCGAAATGCCTTCGGAGAGGGTCTTCGGACTTGAAAACGACGGCATAAACGTGATAAAATAATTCCGAGGAAACATGAACGGAAAATTCGTAACGTTGGAAGGCTGCGAAGGCGTAGGCAAAAGCACGCAGCTGAAATACCTGAAAGAATATCTGGAACGCGAAGGCGTTCCCGCCGTTTTCACGCGCGAACCCGGGGGCACTCCGCTCGCGGAACGCATACGCGCGGTGCTTTTGGACGACTCATTGAATATCTCTCCCGAGGCGGAAGCCGAGCTTTTCGCTACGGCGCGCCGCGACCATATCGACAATTTCATTCTGCCCGCTCTAAACGAGGGTAAACTCGTCGTGTGCGACAGATACCTCGATTCCTCTTTGGCGTATCAGGGCTTCGGCAGAGGACTGGGGCTGGAAACGGTGCTTCGCATCAACGCATACGCCGTCGGGAAATGTATGCCCGACCTGACCGTGTTCATAGATATGGATCCGCTGAAATCTTTCAGGAAGATGAGCGGCAAAAAAATCGAGCACGACAGGATCGAAACCGAAAACGCAGAATTTCACGCGGCTTGTTACCGCGGATTCAAAGAGATAGAAAAACTTTACCCCGAGCGGTTCAGATCCGTCGTGCCCGAACAGGACAAATCGTCCACTCACGGGAAAATAATAGAAGCCCTGAAAAAAGGCGGAGTTTTATGATCTCGGAGAGGTTAAAGCTACAGCCCGTATACAAAGAATTCGTCCGCGAATTGAAACAGGGACGTTTGTCCAACGCCTATCTGTTCGTCGGAGAGGACTCGTTGACGGGCGAAGCGATGCTTTCCGAGGCGGAAGCGGCGATCATGTGTCCTACATACGGGTGCGGCGTTTGCAAAGCGTGCAAAGCCGTTTTCGCTAACTCGCATCCGGACGTACACATTTACAACCGCGAAAAGAAAATGAATGTTTCGGACGCCGAAAACCTTGTTGTGGAAGCCCAAAAAGGCGGCTGGCAATCTGGAACCCGAATTTTTGCGATATACAACGCCGAGAAGCTGACGCCCGAAGTGCAGAATAAACTGTTAAAGGTCATGGAGGAACCGCCCGAGGGCGCCGTGATACTGATGCACGCCGCGCACGAAAGCGCGCTGCTTCCTACGGTGCGCTCCAGGGTCAAGCTGATACGTTTGCCGCTGTGGGATACGCGGTCGGTATGTGAGGAACTCGAGGAGCGCGGCGCTCCCTCGGGGATAGCGACGGTGGCGTCCAGGCTTGCGGGCGGCAGTTTTTCTCTCGCTCTGGCATATGCCGAGGAAGAGGGTCTGGAAGAGGATTACGCGCGCGTTTTCGATATGCTCGCGAATTGCGCAAACACACGCGACGCGGCAAAATACGTTTACTCCGATATCTTTACCGCCGAAAAGATAAGGCGCGTGTTGGATTTTACGGAGATAATCCTAAGGGACGTGCTGGCGGACAAGGCGGGCGCCGGGGTGCAAAGATACACATATAACCGCGACTACGATCTGAACAGGATAGGAGACGGGTTTACCGCCGGCGGCGCCGCGATGGCGATACTGCGCGTCAACGCGTTGAGGTCGATGCTCGAGGTCAACATCGCGCCCGAAACGGTGGGGGAAAAGATGTTATTCGATATATTGGAGGCGAAGTATAAATGGCGACAGTCATAGGAGTTAAATTCAAGAACAACGTCAAATGTTATTATTTCGACCCTGCGGACGTCAACTATGACGAGGGCGACGGCGTTATAGTCGAAACTCAGCGCGGCATAGAATACGGCACGGTGTGCTTCGGTAACCGCGAGGTGGACGACAAAGACATCGTTCAGCCGCTGAAACCCGCTCTCAGGAAAGCGACCGAAAAGGATACCGCCGATCACATGAGAAACCTCGCCGAGCGCGACAGACTGGTGGAGGAAACCCGTAAAAAGGTCGAGGCGCACGGGCTGAAAATGAAGATCGCCGACGCCGAATACACCTTTGACCGCGGCAAGGTTATTATATACTTTACCGCGGACGGCAGAATAGATTTCAGGGATCTGGTCAGAGATCTTGCGGGCTTGTTCCGCAACAGGATAGAACTCAGGCAGATCTACGAAAGAGACGACATCAAATTACGCGGCGCTCTTGCCCAGTGCGGCAGACCCTGTTGCTGCACCACGTTTTTGAAAGATTACGAAAAGGTCAGTATCCGCATGGCAAAATATCAAGGGCTTTCGCTGAATCCGTCAAAGATTTCGGGTTGCTGCGGCAAGCTGATGTGCTGTCTCAGATACGAAAACGCATACTATCAGGAGATGGCAAAGAAAATGCCGAAGCTTAATTCCACGGTGGACACCGACGAGGGGAAAGCCGTGGTCATGGAAAACGACGCGCTGAAAGGCGAAGTAAAACTCAAATTCACCGACCCCGAGGGCGCCGTTACGGTAAAAAGACTGCCCCTGGAAGAAATCCGTTTCGCAAAAGGCGAGCGTAAAAAAGAGGAACCCGAGTTCGATCCCGACGACCTGACCGACGAGCTGCCGCCGTCGGAAGACTGAGCGGAACAAAATGAAAACGTATCCGCGCCGAAACCGCTCCGTAATTACGGAGCGGCATTTTTATACCGCCCCGGAGCGGCGACAAAAAATATCCGGGTCAATCGTTTGACTTTACCCCTCGCGATGTGGGAAAATAGATACATGAGGTTAAGAGTATTAACGATATTCTATACGTCATTCGCAACACATGCGGCCATCGGCAGCCTTGTTCCCGTGAACAGACTGCCGTTTTGCTTTTTATCGGGACAAAAACAGCCAAAGGAGTTTTCGTAAATGAAGAAAGTTGCTGTAATTATGGGTTCGGATTCAGACCTGCCCGTAGTCGAAAAGGCGATCGGTACTCTGAAAAAATACGGAGTCGAATACGAAGTGCACGTTTATTCCGCGCACAGGACGCCCGCCGAGGCGGGAGCGTTCGCGGAGAACGCCGTCCGTAACGGCTTCGGCGCCATAATCGCCGCCGCGGGAAAGGCGGCGCATCTTGCGGGCGCGCTTGCCGCGCGCACTACGCTTCCCGTCATCGGGATCCCCGTCAAGAGTTCGACGCTGGACGGACTGGACGCGTTGCTGTCCACGGTCCAGATGCCTTCCGGGATGCCGGTAGCCACGGTCGCGATAGACGGTGCGGAGAACGCGGCGCTGCTGGCGGTTGAGATCCTCGCGGTCTCGGACGACGGACTCAGGGAAAAGCTGGAGAGCGCAAGGCGCGAGAATACGGCGAAGATCTTAGCAAAAGACGCGGAAATATCCGCAAAATACCAATAGTTTTTATTTAGAGGTGATCAAAATGAAAAAAACGGAACAAATGTATGAAGGCAAAGCCAAAAAGGTATTCGCTACCGATTCCGAGGATTATTGCATAGTATCCTATAAGGACGACGCCACGGCGTTCAACGGCGTAAAGCGCGGCACCATCGCGGGAAAAGGCGTCATAAACAATAAAATGACCAACTACCTGATGAAGAAACTCGCCGCCGAGGCGGGAGTGCCCACCCATTTCGTCGAGGAACTTTCCGACCGCGAAACGTTGGTCAAAAAAGTCAAAATAGTACCCCTCGAAGTCATAGTCAGAAATATCGCGGCAGGCTCGTTTTCTAAGCGTTTCGGCGTCAAAGAGGGAACGCCGCTGAAATGCCCGACTCTCGAATACTGCCTTAAGGACGACGCCTTGGGCGATCCCATGATAAACGATTATCAGATCCTCGCGTGCGGTTTCGCCACCGAAGAGGAACTGAACACGATAGCCGATTACGCGTTCAGAGTCAACGATTATCTGAAGGACTTTTTCGCCGGCGTCAACGTCGATCTCGTCGACTTCAAGCTGGAGTTCGGCAAAACCCGCGACGGCGCAATAGTGCTTGCCGACGAGATCTCTCCCGACACTTGCAGATTCTGGGACATGACCACCCACGAAAAACTCGACAAGGACCGCTTCCGCCGCGATCTCGGCAACGTGGAAGAGGCTTACGACGAGATGATGAAACGCGTTCTCGGAGAATAATATGGGCGTATTACACGAAGAATGCGGCGTTTTCGGGATATTTTCCCTCAGCCGCAAAGACCTGGCGGGCAGCGTTTATTTCGGACTGCACGCCCTTCAGCACCGCGGTCAGGAAGGCGCCGGCATAGTCGTTAACGACGACGGCGTGTTCACTTACCGCAAGGACCTTGGACTGGTCAGCGAGGTTTTCGACCAGGACGCTTTAACGAAACTCGGCGAAGGCAACATCGCGATAGGCCACGTCCGCTATTCGACCTCGGGTTCCAACGACCGCACCAACGTCCAGCCGATAGTCGTCAAGCACGTCAAGGGCGCGATGGCGCTTTGCCATAACGGCAACCTGACCAATTCTTACGAACTCAGGCAGGAACTGGAGCTTTCGGGTTCTATTTTCCATACGACTTCGGATACCGAGGTCATTTCCTACATAATCACGAAAGAACGTCTGACCGCGCCCAGCATCGAGGTCGCGGTCGAACGCGCGATGGATAAAATATGCGGCGCGTATTCGCTGGTCATTATGTCGCCCACAAAGATGATCGCGGTACGCGACCCCAACGGTTTCCGCCCGATATGCTACGGCATGACCCCCGAAGGCGATTATGTCGTGGCGTCCGAATCCTGCGCGCTGGACGCCGTGGGAGCGAGGTTCGTGCGCGACGTCGAACCCGGCGAAATGCTGGTGTTCACCAAGGACGGGATGTTTTCCGACCGCACGCACACCGGTAAAGCCGAGCGCGCGATGTGCATATTCGAATACATTTATTTTGCCAGACCCGATTCCGTGGTGGACGGCTGTTCCGTACACGAAGCGCGTATGCGCGCGGGCGCTTATCTTGCCGACGAGCACCCCTGCGAGGCGGACGTGGTCATAGGCGTGCCCGATTCGGGAATAGACGGCGCTCTGGGTTACGCGAGGCGTTCGGGCATCCCTTACGGCGTGGGACTGATAAAGAACAAGTACGTCGGCAGGACTTTTATAGCCCCCGACCAGAAGATGCGCGAAAAAGCCGTCAAAATGAAACTCAACGCCGTGCCCAGCACGATAAAGGGCAAGCGCATAGTGCTTATCGACGACTCTATAGTGCGCGGAACGACCTCGGCGAGGATAGTCAGACTTCTGCGGGACGCGGGCGCAAAGGAAGTGCATATGCGCGTTACCGCTCCCAAATTCATAGCGGCTTGCTATTACGGTACCGACATCGACGACCCGTCCTGCCTGATAGCCAACAACCACACCACCGAGGAGATCGCCGCGATGATAGGCGTGGACACTTTGGGATTTTTGAGCGTGGAGAACGTTGTAAAACTCCCCGACGGCGGCAAGACCAAGGGATATTGTACGGGTTGCTTTACCGGGGAATACCCCACACCAGTTCCCTCCGAGCGCAAAAAAGCGAAGTTCGAAAGGAAAATTTCCGAAAAAGGAGAATAAGATGAAATCCTACAGCGAAAGCTACAAACAGGCGGGCGTAGACATCACCGCGGGATACAAGGCGGTTCAACTGATGAAATCGCACGTCAAACGCACCTCGACAGCGGGCGTGTGTTCGGACGTGGGCGGCTTCGGCGGGCTGTTCGAGCCGGATCTATGCGGTATTTCCGTTCCCGTACTCGTTTCGGGCACGGACGGCGTGGGCACGAAGTTGAAGTACGCCTTTTTGCTGGACAAGCACGACACCGTGGGCATAGACTGCGTGGCGATGTGCGTAAACGACATCGTCTGCTGCGGCGCAAAGCCGTTGATCTTTTTGGATTATATCGCGTGCGGCAAACTCGTGCCCGAGCGCATCGCGGAGATAGTTAAGGGCGTAGCGGACGGCTGCGTCGCGGCGGGAGCGGCGCTCATCGGCGGCGAGACCGCGGAAATGCCCGGATTTTATCCCGAAAACGAATACGACCTCGCGGGCTTTTCGACGGGCGTGGTGGACAAGGCGAAGATTCTCGACAATTCTTCGATGAAAAAGGGCGACGTCATAATAGCGCTGAGATCTTCGGGCGTTCATTCCAACGGTTTTTCGCTGGTCAGAAAGGTGATAAAGTCCGATTACGACGCGCTGATAAGACCTTTGGAATCGCTTGGCGGCAAGTCGATAGGCGAAACGCTGCTAACACCCACCAGGATCTACGTCAAACCGATGCTGAAGCTGTTCGAAAGCGTAACGGTCAAGGGCGTGTCGCATATCACGGGCGGCGGCTTCTACGAGAACATTCCGCGCAGTATCCCCGAGGGATTGCACGCGGTGATAGACCGCGCGTCCTTAAAGATACCGCCGATTTTCGAGCTGATAAAGACCGCGGGCGGCATACCCGAAAGGGATATGTTCAATACCTTCAACATGGGCGTGGGCATGGTCGCGGTAGTCGCCGCATCCGACGCCGAAAAGGCGCTCGGAACGCTCGCGGCAGCGGGAGAGGAGCCTTTTGTCGTCGGCGAGATCGCCGAGGGCGACGAAGGCGTGGTATTCAGATGAGCGGCGGCGTAAAGACTGCCGTGCTCGTTTCGGGCGGCGGCACCAATTTACAGGCGATACTCGACAAGGCCGCTTCGGGCGGGATGCCCTCGGTCGATATAGACGTCGTCGTATCCGACCGCGAGGGCGCGTTCGCTTTGGAGCGCGCCGAAAAAGCCCGCGTCGATACCGCGGTTATACCCTATAAAGCTTTGGGCGGAGCCGAATTCGAAAGGCGGCTGAACGCGCTTTTGGAAGAAAGAAAGATCGGATTGATAGTGCTTGCGGGCTTTATGCGGATACTTTCCGCCGATTTTACCTCGCGTTATCCCGAAAGGATACTGAATATCCATCCGTCGCTGATACCCTCGTTCTGCGGGGAAGGCTACTACGGACTTCGGGTACATGAAGCGGCGCTCGGTTACGGCGTCAAAGTTACGGGAGCCACCGTGCATTTCGTAAACGAGGTCCCCGACGGCGGCAGGATAATAATGCAAAAAGCCGTCTATATCGACGAAAACGACACCCCCGAAACGCTTCAACAGCGCGTCATGCGCGAAGCGGAATGGGTCATCTATCCCGAGGCGATAGAAAAGGTCGCTTCAAAAATAAGGAGACAATAATGAATAACTACGTCGGAAAACTTTTAAAAGACAATCCGTACCCCGGCAGGGGCATAGTGGCGGGCGTTTCTCCCGAGGGGAAATCGGTATTCGCCTATTTCATAATGGGCAGAAGCTCTAATTCCAGAAACCGCGTATTCGTAAAGAGCGCGGACGGGATAACTATCTATCCCTTCGACGCGTCCAAGGTCGAGGATCCGTCGCTTATCATCTATTCGCCGGTAAGGCGCGCGGGCGACAGGATAGTCGTTACCAACGGCGACCAGACGGACACGGTCTGCGAGTTTTTGGAAAAGGGCAAAAGTTTCGAGGAAGCGCTCAAGACCAGGACTTTCGAGCCGGACCGCCCCAACTTCACCCCCAGGATCAGCCTGATGATAGAGCCGGACGGCTCATATAAAATGAGCATACTGAAGTGCGCGGACGGCGTCGGCAAAGCCTGCGCCCGCTCCACCTTCGATTACGAACCCGTCGCGGGGAACGGTCGCTTCCTACATACCTATATCGGCGACGGCAATCCGATACCTTCGTTTTACGGCGAACCCGAGGAGGTCGATATCCCTTCGGACATCGACGAATTCACCGCGGACGTGTGGAACAACCTGAACGCGGACAATAAAATTTCGCTGTATACAGTATATTTCGACCGCGCTACGGGTACCGAGGAACACAGACTTATAAACAAATATGCCAAATAGGAGCAGGAAATGAAAGAATTCGAATTGAAGTACGGTTGTAATCCCAATCAGAAACCCGCGCGTATCTTTATGGAAAACGGCGGCGAACTCCCGATCGAGATACTTTCGGGACGTCCCGGATACATCAATTTCCTCGACGCGTTCAACTCGTGGCAGCTGGTAAAGGAGCTGAAAAAGGCGACGGGCGAAGTCGCCGCCACCAGCTTCAAACACGTCAGCCCGACTTCCGCGGCGATAGGCAGGGTACTGCCCGCGCGACTCAAAAAATCTGCGTTCGTTCACGACATAGAGGGGCTTGACGATTCTCCCGTCGCTTGCGCATACGCCCGCGCGAGAGGCACAGACAGAATGAGTTCTTTCGGCGACTGGATAGCGTTGTCGGACTGTTGCGACGAAACGACCGCGAAAATAATCGCGCGCGAGGTGTCCGACGGCATCATCGCTCCGGCGTATACTCCGGAAGCGCTCGAAATACTTCGCGGCAAACGTAAGGGTAACTACAACATCGTGCGTATAGACCCCGATTACGTTCCCGCTCCCGTCGAAAGAAAACAGGTGTTCGGCGTAACCTTCGAACAGGGCAGGAACTCGGTCGAGATCGACAAGGCTCTCCTTTCGAACGTGGTAACCGAAAAAAAGATCCCCGAATCAGCTTTGACCGATCTCGTGGTTTCGTTGATAACCCTGAAATACACCCAGTCCAATTCGGTGTGCTTTGCCGTAGACGGTCAGGCGATAGGCGTGGGAGCGGGTCAGCAAAGCCGTATCCACTGCACCCGCCTTGCCGCCGAAAAAGCCGATTTATGGCACCTGAGACAATCTGATAAGGTACTCGGACTGGAGTTTAACGACGACGTGGGCAGACCCGAGAAAAACAACATAATCGACATATATCTTTCCAAGGACAGCGACGACGTTATCGGATGCGACGTATGGAGGAAGTATTTCAAACGCCGTCCCGAAGCGTTTACGGACGAGGAAAAGAAAGAATATCTGAAAGACATTAAAGGCGTCAGCCTCGGTTCAGACGCGTTTTTCCCGTTCGGCGACAACGTGGAACGCGCGTACAAGAGCGGCGTCAGTTACATAACCGAACCCGGCGGCTCCGTCAGGGACGATCAGGTCATCGAGACCGCCGACCGCCTCGGCATTGCGATGTGCTTTACGGGGCTGAGACTGTTCCATCATTGATCCCGGAGGCTGTATGAAAGTAGCTGTAGTGGGCGGCGGCGGCAGAGAGCACGCCATCGTCAGGAAACTCAAGGAAAGCGCCCTGGTGGAAAAGATATACGTTCTGCCGGGGAACGGCGGTATAGCCCGCGACGCCGAGTGCGTGCCGATCAAGGCGACCGACATCGACGCAATAACGGCGTTCGCAAAGGAAAAGCGGATCGATTTCGTGGTGGTCGCGCCCGACGACCCGCTCGCTATGGGCGCGGTGGACAGGCTGCATGCCGAGGGGATAAAGTGCTTCGGACCGGAAAAGGCCGCCGCCGAGATAGAATCCAGCAAGGCTTTTGCGAAGGATCTGATGAAAAAGTATTCGATACCCACCGCGAAATACGCCGTATTCACGTCCGAAAAGGAAGCGAACGCGTATATCGACGCTTCTCCCGTTCCCGTGGTCGTCAAAGCCGACGGACTGGCGCTGGGAAAGGGCGTCATCATCGCCATGAGCCGCGAAGAAGCCAAAACCGCCGTTGCCGAGATGATGCGCGGCAAGTTCGGCGCTTCCGGGGAAAAGGTCGTCATCGAGGAATTTTTGACGGGGCCCGAGGTCAGCGTGCTCGCGTTCACGGACGGAAAATGCGTGGTACCCATGGTTTCGAGCATGGACCATAAACGCATAGGCGACGGCGACACGGGGCTGAATACGGGCGGAATGGGCGCGGTCGCTCCCAATCCGTATTTTACCGACGAACTGAAAGCGGAGGCGGAAAGGACGATCTTTTTGCCTACGATAAAAGCCATGGCGGCGGAAGGCAGGGCGTTCAAAGGCTGTCTGTATTTCGGACTTATGATCACCGCGGACGGGGTAAAGGTCATCGAATACAACTCCCGTTTCGGAGATCCCGAGACTCAGGCGGTGCTGCCGCTTTTAAACTCCGACCTCATGGAAATAATGCTCGCAGTCGAGGAAGAAAGGCTGACCGAAGAGCTCGTGCGCTTTTCCGACGGATTTTCCTGCGCCGTCGTGCTTGCCTCGAAAGGATATCCCGAAAAGTATGAAACGGGGTACCCGATCACGGGAAACTGCGAAGAAGCCGAGGTATATTGCGCGGGCGTCAAAGACGAGGACGGAGTGCTGAAAACCTCGGGCGGCAGAGTGCTGGCGGTAGCCGCGACGGGCGCCACTTTGGCTGAAGCCGTCGAAAAAGCGTACCGCGAAAGCGGCAGAATAGATTTCAAAAACAAATATATGCGTTCGGATATCGGAGCGCGCGCATTGGCGGCAAAATAAAAACCGGAAGGAAAAAAACAATGGTCTACAGAATTTACGTCGAAAAGAAAGAAGGACTCGGCTCCGAAGCCGAAGCGCTTTTGAAGGAACTCAGATCCTTTCTCGGGATCGCGGGACTGGAAAAAGTCAGGATCATAAACCGCTATGACGTCGAGAACGCGGACGAAGCGCTGTTCGAAAGACTTATACCCACGGTGTTCTCGGAGCCGCAGGCGGACAACGTATACGACGCTTTGCCGGAAGCCGACCGCGTGTTTGCGGTCGAGTATCTTCCCGGACAGTTCGATCAGCGCGCGGCGAGCGCCGCGGAATGCGCCGAACTGGTGGCGCTTTGCGAAAGGCCCGTCATCAGGACCGCCAAGGTATACGCGTTGTACGGCGACGTATCCGACGGCGATTTTGCAGCGATAGAAAAGTATGTCGTCAACCCCGTGGAAAGCCGTATCGCTTCGCTCGAACTCCCCGAAACGCTGAGGGAAGAATACCGCCGTCCCGACAAGGTGAAGGTGCTCGAGGGATTTTGCGGGCTGGACGACGCGGGCGTGGAGGCGCTTTTAAAGGAATATTCGCTCGCCATGGACGCGGCGGACCTAAAATTCACCGTGGAATACTTCAAAAAAGAGGGGCGCGATCCCACCCTGACCGAGATCAGGATGCTGGACACATACTGGTCGGATCACTGCCGTCATACCACTTTTTTGACCTCGATAGATTCCGTCAAAACCGAGAGCGCCCTGCTGCAAAAGGCGTTCGACGACTATATCGCCACCAGAAAGGCGCTCGGGCGCACGAAACCCGTCAATCTCATGGACGTGGCGACGCTTGCCGCAAAATATCTTAAATCCCAAGGGAAGCTCGACAAACTCGACGAATCGGAGGAAATAAACGCCTGTACCGTCAAGATCAAGGTAACCGTGGACGGCGAGGAACAGGACTGGCTGCTGCTTTTCAAGAACGAAACGCACAACCACCCCACCGAGATAGAGCCTTTCGGCGGCGCGGCTACCTGTATAGGCGGCGCGATACGCGATCCGCTTTCGGGGAGAGCCTACGTTTATGCCGCCATGCGCGTTACCGGCGCGGGCGACCCGCTCGCTCCCGTCGAAAAGACTATCGCGGGCAAACTCCCTCAGCGCAAAATAGTTACGACCGCTGCCGCGGGATACAGTTCCTACGGTAATCAGATAGGGCTTGCCACGGGCATGGTAAACGAGATTTACGACCCCGGCTACGTCGCAAAGCGCATGGAAATAGGCGCTGTCATCGCGGCGACCAAAGCCGAAAACGTCATAAGGCTGTCTCCGGAACCCGGCGACAAAGTAATACTGCTGGGCGGCAGAACCGGACGCGACGGCTGCGGCGGCGCGACGGGTTCCAGCAAATCGCATAACGTAAAGAGCATAGAAACCTGCGGCGCCGAGGTGCAAAAGGGTAACGCGCCCGAGGAAAGGAAACTTCAGCGCCTGTTCCGGAACAAAGAGGCGTCAAGACTGATAAAGCGTTGCAACGACTTCGGCGCGGGCGGCGTGTCGGTCGCGATAGGAGAGCTTGCGGACGGACTGGAAATCGAGCTTGACAAGGTCCCGAAAAAGTACGAGGGTCTGGACGGCACCGAGCTTGCCATCAGCGAATCCCAGGAGAGAATGGCGGTCGTCGTCGCGGAAGCGGACGTTCCGAACTTCCTTTCGCTTGCTTCGGCGGAGAACCTCGAAGCCACTCTCGTTGCCACGGTTACCGAGGAAAAACGCCTTAAAATGTACTGGAACGGCGATAAGATCGTCGATATTTCACGCGAATTTTTGTCCTCCAACGGCGCCGAAAAGCATATCGATATCGAAATGGCAAAGCCCGCCGACTTCGGCAAAAAGGGAACGGGCGATTTCGAAAAGGATATAATGGCGCTGGTAGACGATCTTAACGTGGCTTCCGAAAGAGGATTGTCCGAAAGATTCGATTCCACTATCGGCGCGGGGACGGTGCTGATGCCTTTCGGCGGCAAAAAACAGCTGACCCCCGTACAGGCGATGGTGCATAAGATCTCCACCGAAAAAGGGGATACGGAGGATTGTTCGGTAATGAGCTGGGGCTTCAATCCCGCGATATCCAAAGCCAGCCCCTTCCACGGCGCGTATTACGCGGTGGTCGAGAGCGTTTCCAAACTCATCGCCGCGGGCGCGAGGTTCGAGGACGTGTATCTCACCTTCCAGGAGTATTTCCCGAAGCCTACGAACGACGCGCGTCGCTGGGGTCTGCCGCTTGCGGCGCTGCTCGGCGCGTTCAGGGCGCAAAAAGAACTCGGCGCGGGCGCGATAGGCGGCAAGGATTCAATGAGCGGTTCTTTCGAGGATATAGACGTTCCGCCGACGCTGGTGTCTTTTGCGGTAACTACCGCTAAAATCCCCGAGATCGTTTCTAACGAATTCAAAATGCCCTCCTCCACGGTCAGATTCCTGAAGACCGAACTGAATGCCGACATGCTCCCCGATCCCGAATCGCTGAAACGCAATTTCGGGATAATCGCAGAGCTGAACGCCGCGGGCAAGATCCGCGCGGCATATACTCCCGCTTACGGCGGCATAGCCGAAGCTGTTTATAAAATGTGCATAGGCAACGGACTGGGCTTCGGTTTCAGCGGCGCGCTGACGGAAGAGGAGCTGTTCGGATACAATTACGGCGGATTCGTTATCGAGACGGACGACGACGTCAAGGAAGGAGTTTTCCTAGGCAGAACGAGCCTCGCGCCCGTGATTTCTTACGGTTCGACGCGCGTGAACTTATGCGACCTGAATGCCGTTTACGAAGGGAAACTCGAGAGCGTTTATCCGGTTTCCGCGCCTTGCGTAGAGAACGTCCGCGCGTTGGAACACAGAGAAAGGTCGTCCGCAAAACCTCGTGTTTCGGTTGCCAAACCGCGCGTTCTGATACCCGTATTCCCGGGAACCAACTGCGAATACGACAGCGCCAAAGCGGTGGAAAGAGCGGGCGCGAAAGCCGAGATATTCGTAGTGAACAACCTTTCGGGAGCCGCGGTAAAAGAGTCTGTCGAAAGCTTCTCTAAGCTGATAAGTAAATCCAACGCCGTGTTTATTCCGGGCGGCTTTTCGGGCGGAGACGAACCCGACGGTTCCGGCAAATTCATCACGGCGTTTTTCAGAAACGCCAGGATAGCCGACGCCGTAACGGATCTTATGGAAAACCGCGACGGGCTGATGCTCGGCGTGTGCAACGGCTTCCAGGCGCTGATAAAACTGGGACTGGTGCCTTTCGGTAAAATCATGCCGGAGGCGAAACCCGAATTTCCGACGCTGACTTTCAACACGATAGCGCGTCATCAGTCGCGCATCGTTACCACGAGAGTGGCGTCCGTAAAGTCGCCGTGGCTAATGAAAGTCGAGGTCGGCGATCTTGTTTCGGTGCCTGTATCGCACGGCGAAGGCAGATTCGTATGCAGCGACGAGATTTTGCAAAAGCTGATCGAAAACGGTCAGATCGCCACTCAGTACGCCGACTTCTCGGGCGCGGCGGACGGCTCGGTTTCGGTCAATCCGAACGGCTCCGTCATGAACGTGGAGGGTATTTTAAGCCCCGACGGCAGAGTCTTCGGCAAAATGGGACACAGCGAGAGAACGGGCGCGGGCTTATACAAAAACGTACCCGCGCGTTATGACATGGGACTGTTCGAATCGCTGACGGAATACTTCAAATAAGCGGATATAAGGAGAATACATGGCTTTAAGCGACATAGAGATTGCGCGTTCGGTCAAATACGAGGACATCGCAAAGATTGCCGAAAAGGTCGGGATCGACGAAAGCCTTATCGAGCGTTACGGGCGTTATAAAGCAAAAGTCGATCTGTCAATACTGAACAAAAGGCCGGACAAGTGCGGGAAACTGATACTTGTTACAGCCGTAACGCCTACGCCCGCAGGCGAGGGCAAAACGACGGTTTCCATAGGGCTTGCGGACGGCATGCGCAGATTGGGGCTGAACGCCGTGGCGGCGCTCAGAGAGCCGTCGCTGGGTCCCGTGTTCGGGTTGAAAGGCGGCGCCACGGGCGGCGGCAGGGCGCAGGTGGTGCCCATGGAGGACATCAACCTGCACTTCAACGGCGACTTTCACGCCGTTTCCGCGGCGAACAATCTGCTCGCGGCGATGCTGGACAATCACATAAAACAGGGCAACGCCTTGGGCATAGATCCCGCGACCGTTTCTTTCAAACGCGCCGTCGATATGGGCGACAGACAGCTGCGATTCATCGTTTCGGGACTCGGCGGCAGGGCGCACGGCGTGCCGCGCGAGGACGGGTTCGACATCACCGCGGCTTCCGAGGTTATGGCGGCGTGGTGCATGGCAAACGACCTGACCGATTTGAAAGAAAGGTTTTCGAGGATCGTAGTCGGTTACGCTTACGACCGCAAACCCGTTACGGCGGGCGATCTGAAGGCGGCGGGCGCGATGGCGGCGCTGATGCTCGGCGCCATGAATCCCAATCTCGTGCAGACACTCGAGGGCACTCCCGTTTTCATTCACGGAGGTCCGTTTGCTAATATCGCGCACGGATGCAATTCCGTGGCGGCGACGCGTCTTGCGCTTTCCCTCGGGGATTACGTCATCACCGAAGCGGGCTTCGGCGCCGATCTGGGAGCCGAAAAATTTATTGACATCAAGTGCAGGGCGGCGGGCTTCAAACCCGACGCGTGCGTGATCGTCGCCACCGTCCGCGCGCTGAAAATGCACGGAGGCGCGGCAAAAATAGACCTTGACAAAGAGGATCTGAAAGCGCTCGAAAAGGGCATGAAGAACCTTCTAAGGCATATCGACAACATGAAAAACGTTTACGGATTGCCCGTGGCGGTCGCGCTGAACGCGTTTACCGCCGACACCGCAGCCGAAAAGGACATGGTCGTAAAGGAATGTGCCAAGGTCGGCGTAAAAGCCGTGGAAACGGATGTCTGGGCAAAGGGCGGCGCGGGCGCAGAGGAGCTGGCGCGGGAAGCGGTGAAACTTACCGAAAGTCCGAACGGTTTCCGTTTTGCCTACGAGTCGGACGTCCCGGTCGAGGAAAAGATAGAAGCCGTGGTCAGAAAAGTGTACCGCGGTTCGGGCGCCGAGATACTGCCCGCCGCAAAAGCCAAGCTGTTGCGGTTCAAAGAACTCGGATACAGTTCGTTGCCCGTATGTATCGCAAAGACGCAATACAGTTTTTCCGACGACCCCAAAAAGATAGGCGCCCCGGAAAATTTCAAAATCACGGTAAGGGACGTAAGGCTTTCCGCGGGCGCGGGATTCATAGTCGCTCTGACGGGCGAAATAATCACGATGCCGGGGCTTCCCGCTTCTCCAGCCGCGTGCAATATCGACGTGACGGTCGACGCTGACGGCGTGGCGAGGATAACGGGATTGTCGTAAATATCAAGACAAAGAACGAAAAAGGCATAAAAAAAGGAGCGGATTTCCGCTCCTTTTTTACGCTCTTGAATTAGCGCGCCGCTTTTACGGCAGCGTCGGTTCCGATGTAAACGATCTTGCCCTGTCTTTTGAAAACGAGGCTTTCGTTTTCGTCGAAGAATTCTTCTTTCAGGGATTTCGCTTCGTCGCTTTCATAGAATTCTTTCGCGTCGGCAGATTCTTTGAAGTAAAGAATCAATATGCCTTCGTCGCCCTTGGTCGCGAAAACCATGTCGTCGACATTGCCGAGCGGAACACCGAGAGGAATGGAAACGTAACCTTCTTCTTTCAGGTTTGCCGCCGCTTTGTCGGGGTCAGAGGGGATACAGGCGACGAGAGCCACCGCGAGAATTGCCGCAAGCGCTATAACGGCGACAACGGATAAAATTTTCTTTTTCATGCTAAGTCCTCCATTAAAATTAGGTAATTTAACCTTGTTATGCATTATACCACATTCCGGAAGGCGTGTAAAGAGGATTTTTTCGCGTCGTCGTTACGAACGCCCGTCGCACAAGGTAAAATTCAAAGTAATCGCAGCAAGAGCCGGTTATTTGAAAAAAATCGCCGCAAAAAACTTTTTCCGAAGCTCAAGAAGTGTTTCGCTTTACGTTGACTTTATGCGTGCGCGGGTATAAAATACACTTGATTCAATCGAAAAAAGGCGGAAAGGTGGAGAAATGAAAACGTTATTTCACGATCTGACAGTAGTGGACGTCGAAAAAAGAAGGGTACTTCCGCATACCGACATCACCGTTGAAAACGGTATAATCACCGATATTTCCCCGTCGGGCGCGGGAGAGAAGAAAAAAGCCGACAAAATATATAAACTTTCCGGACGGTTCGCTTCGCCCGGACTTATAAATCTGCACGCGCACCTGTTCGGAACGGGGAGACCCTCCAAAGCGCTCGGCGCGGGCAAGACCCAGGAAAGGCTTTTGAAATTCATCGCCACGCCGATAGGGAAACGCGTGATGAACGTGATAGTCGCTTTTTCCGCCAAAACACAGCTTAGATCCGGCGTTACGACGCTGCGCACTTCGGGAGATATGGTCGGTTCCGACCTTGCCCTCAAAAAGAAAGTATCCGCCGGAAAGGGCGGCGCGAGAGGATTAAGGCTCATAGTGCCGGGTTACGCTCTGACCGTACCGGGCGGACACGGCGACGGCACCTTTGCAAAAACGGGACGAACCCCCGACGAACTCGTAAAACTCGTGGACGAAGCCGCGGCGGCGGGCGCGGATTACATAAAGATATGTATCACGGGCGGCGTCATGGACTCCAAAAAGCGCGGAGAGCCGGGAGAGGTCAGAATGAGCGCCGAAGAAGTCAAAGCCGTGTGCGACCGCGCGCACGAGCAGGGAAAGAAAGTCGCGGCGCACGCGCAAAGCCCCGAAGGGGTCAGGATCGCGGCGCTGAACGGCGTGGATACCATAGAACACGGCGCTCCCGCGGACGAGGAAAGCATCGCCGCGATAAAAGCGCGCGGAGGCGCGATGGTCGTCACTTATTCGCCCGCATTGCCGCTTGCGGCGCTGAGTCCCGAGATCACCAAACTCGGCGATACGGCAAGGTACAATTCGGGAGTGGTGCTCCGCGGTATGACGAAAGGCGCGCACAAATTTAGCGCAGCAGGCGTTAAAGTCGGTATCGGAACGGACGCGTCGTGTCCTTTCTGTACTCAATACGGAACGTGGAGAGAGGCGGTGTATTTCAAAAACGCCATGGGCGTTTCGCGTGAAAAGGCGCTGTATACCGCAACCCTGGGCAACGCCGAGGTATTGGGGCTGGAAAAGGTTACGGGCAGCATAGCTGTGGGAAAAAGCGCGGATTTCATGCTGCTTAAGGACAATCCGCTGGACGATCTCAGTGCGTTGGCAAAGCCGCAGAAAGTGGTCGCGGGCGGTCGCGTCGTTTACTCGTTCGGGTTGATGCGCATTAAAAAAATAGAAGAAATTCTCGACAAACTGACGGAGGACGTTCAATGGGCAAAGATTATTTATTAGACTACGAAGCCGCGGTTACGGTGAACGGCGACGCGCAGAATATCCGCGTCAGGGCGGCAAAGGAAGGTCTTCCCGTCATGCTTTTTCTGCACGGCGGACCGGGGGTGCCCGACAGACATAACGTCATTACGAATCAGTCCGCGCTCGCAGAAAAATATACTCTCGTATGTTGGGATCAGCGCGGCTCGGGGAAAAGTTACCGGAAAAGCATCCGCAGCGAAAAGCTTTCGCTTCGGACCTACGTCGACGACGCCGCGGCGCTCACAGAGCTGTTGTGCGAAAAATTCAACGTCGGAAAGGTCGTCGTCGCCGCCCATTCCTGGGGCACTATCGTAGGTATGCCTCTAGTGCTGGAGCACCCGGAAAGGATCGCCGCGTATATCGCTCAGGGCGTGTTCGTTTCGGGCGGAGAGAACGAGGACGAAAGCTACCGTTTTTGTCTGGAGGAAGCAAGGCGCCGCGGCGACGAGCGCGCGATAAAGCGGCTTTCGGGTATCCGTCCGGTGAACGGCAAGTACCCGAACGATAAAGCAATGAAAATTCAACGCGATTATCTTTCGCGTTACGGCGGCGGAGTGTGGAAAGGTAAAAAGGGATTGTTCGCTTCGATCCTGACGCCGCTGATAAGGAGCGGAGAGTATTCTTGGAAACAGATATTCGACTATGCCGCCGGCGCACTTTATCTCAGTAAAACCCTTTGGGACGACGCGGTGGCGGCGGATTACCGCTCGGTCGCCGAGTTAAAGGTTCCCGTCATAGTAACCCAGGGCGCGCACGACTACAACACCCCGACGTCGCTTGCGAAAGCGTGGTTCGATCGGCTCGACGCGCCGTTCAAAAAGTGGATCGAATTTTCCGAATCCGCCCATTCGCCGATAAACGAGGAAAGCGAAAAATGGGGAAAGGAAGTTTCCGAGGCGCTTTCCGAGGCGGGAATTTAACCGTTGAATCGTAAAAAATCTGAACGGATTGAAAGGTGGCGGCGCGCTTAATGGTTCGCCGCCTTATTCTGTGCCCCAAAAAACTTGACAGCGTATTGCCGATACAGTATAATGTTGAAGCGCACGTCTTTATATTTATATAAATTCACGCGCGAAGAAAACTATAACTCAGTCAGGAGAACGAGATATGAAAAGAACTTATCAACCCAAGAAAAGACACAAGAAGAAAGTTCACGGCTTCCGTGAAAGAATGTCCACCAAAGGCGGCAGAAAGGTCATTTCCCGTCGCAGAAGGAAGGGCAGAGCCGTTTTGACCGCCTGATGCTGAAACGCTGCCGTTTAAGGAAAAACGCCAGTTTCCAATACGTTTACCGTAAGGGAACAGCCGTTTCCTCCGATTTGATGACTTTGATTTTCGTCAAGGCGAAGGGGCTGAAGGTCGGGGTAAGCGTTTCCAAAAAAATCGGCAAAAGCGTGGTCAGAAATCTTGCAAAACGGAGAATCAACGAAAATTTCATGCGCCTCATTCCCCGCCTTAAGGACGAGTATAACTATGTGGTAGTCGCCAAAGAGGGGATAGCGGGCGCCGATTTTCGTAGTATAGGCGAATCGCTGGAGACGTTGTTGATTCGCGCGGGGCACCTGAATTAATGTTTAAAACGATTTGCAAATGGTTTATTTTGGCATATAAAAAGGTGCTTTCGCCGATAATGGGCAAGGGGTGTATATATACTCCGACCTGTTCGATGTACACGCTGGACGCGATCATGAAATACGGCGCGTTCGTCGGATGCCTGAAAGGCGCCGCTCGTATAATGCGTTGTACGCCCTTTCACCGTGGCGGGTTCGATCCCGTAAAAGAAAACTTCAAAGGAGCCGCTAAATGGACGTTATGAGCCTGGCAACGGAACTTAACCTTGTCGGTAAGCTGGTATACAACGTATTGTACGAATGGGTAGCCGGCTGGGGAATCGACTCTGAACTCATAGGCGCTTTCGGCGTTACGGTCATACTGTTTACCGTATTTTTAACGCTGTTGACGATGCCCTTGGACATCTGGCAGAAGATGATCGCGAGAAGCAATTCCCGCAAAATGCGCTTGATGAAACCCGAACTCGACAAGCTGAACAAGCTTTACGAGTCCGACAAAAACACGCTGATGATAAAACAGCGCGAGCTTTACAAAAAGTACAAATACTCCACATTCAAAACATGTCTGCCCACGCTTGCGACTCTGGTGATATTCATGGTCGTTTTCTCGGGCTTCAACTCTGCCGTCAGATACCACAACAGCGTGGTTTACGAACGTTTGAAAGAAACATATAACAACACCTACAACGCGACCTATCTTGCGGAAACGGGCGCGGGCACGCCGGTTTCGGAAGCGGGCGACAAAGCCACCGAAGCCGCCGAGGCTGCCGTTCTGAACGCATACGAGCCCGAACGCTTCCTGCTGACGACCAACATCTTCATGCCCGACACGTGGAAAGACCCGATCCCCGACGTTTCGACATATGCGGGAACGGGAATAGGCAGTATAGGCGTCAGCGACGTCGATTCCAGAGAATATAACCGGGTCATGGCGCCGCTGATAGAGGAATACAACTATACCGCAAAGGGCAAATCGGCGTGGAACGGCTATCTGATCCTGCCGATACTGGTCATGGTACTCAGCGTCGTTTCGTCCAAGCTTATCAAGCCGCCGGAACAGCCGCAGATGGCGGGTCAGACCGAGGAACAGGTCAAGGCGCAGCAGACTCAGATGAAGATGATGCAATATATCATGCCCGTGGTGATGGGGATATTCTCCCTGTTCTACAGCGCGGCGTTCTCGCTATACATGTTCCTCAGAAGTTTTATGTCGTTCGCGTTGAACCTAATATGGAATATAGTGCTTAAACGTCGCGACGCCAAACAGCTGGATTACGAGATGAGCATTACCGTCAAAAAGTAATGTCTGAAGGAGCTAACGGAATGGATGAATCTAAATTGACAACCGAGAACCCCGTTACCGACGGGGAAGAAATGAGCGTCGGAGAGGGTGCGCCTTCCGAAGAGGAATGCGCGCTTGCCGAGGAAAGAGTGCGCGCTTTCGTCGAAGGACTGATCGGCGAAATGCGTTTAAGGTGCGGAGCCGTCGTCGAAAGACAAAACGAGAATATCACCGTCAAGATCACGGGCGAAGACGCCGGCAGCGTTATCGGGTATCGCGGCGAAGTGCTGGACGCCGTCCAGTATATGGCGTTGTGGATCGCCAATAAATCAGTAAAGGAGTTTATCAGGGTGTCGTTGGACGCCGAAGGCTACCGCAAAAAACGCACGGAAACGCTCCGTTCGCTTGCCGAGCGCCTTGCGCGCAAGGCGGTAAAGACGCACAGACGCGAAGCGTTGGAACCTATGAACCCTTACGACAGGCGCATAATCCACACCGCGCTCACCGATTTCAACGGAGTGGAAACGGTCTCGGAGGGCGAGGGACACAACCGTCACGTCGTCATCGTTCCCAAGGACGAGCGTGTTTCGGAGAAAAAGTCGGGTATCACCGAAGTTTCCGAGAAAAACTACGGAACTTCGGCTAAATTCCGTCAAAAAGGCGCGCGGAAAGGCAAAAGTTACGGCGCCCCCCGCAGAAAGCCGTTTTAATCGGACATGTCGGACGTAATCGCCGCCATCTCGACGGCGCGCGGAAACGCCGCCGTCGGCATAGTCAGACTTTCCGGGGACGGAGCGGACGAGGTAGCTTCCCGCATTTTTTTCAAAAAAGGATTCGATTTCAAAAACGCCGAAGCGAACAGGATGTATCTGGGCGAGATTCGCGCGGGAATGGTAAAGGACAGGGCGTTCTGTATGTATTGCAGGGCGCCTAAATCGTATACGGGCGAGGACGTTATCGAGTTTCAGCTTCACGGCGGCAGAGTGGTCACGGAAGCCGTGCTGGAAGCCGCGCTTTCGTTCGGAGCGCGTCCGGCGGAGCCGGGCGAGTTTACAAAAAGAGCTTATCTGAACTCCAAGATGAGTCTGTCCGAGGCGGAAGGCGTCGAGGCGCTGATAGCCGCCGATTCCGAGGCGGAAGCCGCCGCGGCGTACCGCGCCATGGACGGCGAACTGGACAAAACCGTTCGCGCCATCGGGTCAAAACTCGTAAAGGCGACGGCGGCGCTGGACGTGATGCTCGACTATCCCGAGGAAATGATAGAAGACACGCTTCCCGAGGTCAGAGAAACTCTCGGCGAGGTCAAGACCGCTCTGAACAGGCTTATCGGCACGGAAAAAGAAAGAAAAATGATTTCCGAGGGCATATCCGTGGTGATAGCGGGGCTGGTAAACGCGGGCAAATCTTCGCTGATGAACGCGCTTTGCGGCGCGGACAGGGCGATAGTTACCGAGTTCGCGGGCACGACGCGCGACGTTTTGAGGGAAACCCTGGAGATAAACGGCGTCAAAGTGTCCTTATCGGATACCGCCGGTATCCGCGAGGGCGCCGAGGGCGCCGAAAAGATAGGTATCGAACGCGCCGAGAGAGCGCTTGCCGGCGCCGACCTCGTGCTTTTCGTAATGGACGGCGGAGAACCGGAAAGCGACGAGGAGCGCGAGCTGTATTCAAAGATATGCAAGCGCCCGCACATACGCGTAAAGAACAAGGGCGACGTCGGGGATTATCCGCGCGAAGCGGATATAACCGTATCCGCGCTGACGGGCGAAAACGTCGACAGACTCGGGGCGCTAATTGCCGAGCGCACCGGTATTCGGGCGATGACTTCGCCGCCGCTTACCCGCGAAAGGCAGTTGCACGCCGCAAAAAAGGCGTTGAACGCCGTCGTCGCGGCGCTGAACGCGCTTAAGACCTCGACCCCCGATTGCGTTTCCGCCGACGTCAAGGAAGCTTTGGAGGCGCTTTATTCGCTGACGGGCGAGGACGCCGCCGAAAGCGTGGTGGACGAAATTTTTTCAAGATTCTGCGTAGGTAAATGATGAAAAGGTACGATGCCGTGGTCATAGGCGCGGGGCACGCCGGAGTAGAGGCCGCCTCGGCTATGGCAAAACTGAACAAGAAGACGCTTTTGACGACGCTGTCCGCGGAAGCGGTGGCTTTTATGGCGTGCAATCCGAATATCGGCGGCACCGCAAAAGGGCACCTGGTAAAGGAAATAGACGCTTTGGGCGGCGTGATGGGCGAGGTGGCGGACAAGGCGACCATACAGGTCAGGATGCTGAACCGCGCGGGCGGCGAAGCCGTGCACAGTCTGAGGGCGCAGGTGGACAAAAACCTTTATCACCGCCTTATGAAACAGCGCATGGAAAATACCGAAAATCTCGACGTCATGGAAGCCGACGTCAACGAGATACTTTTCGAAGGCAACCGCGTCGTCGGCGTAAAAACCGCCGTGGGCGACACGATAAAAGCGGACGCCGCGGTGATTTGCACGGGCGTATATATGGATTCGAGGATCATCACGGGCAACTACGAACGCGCCACGGGTCCCGCGGGGTTTATGCGCAGCGTCGGACTCTCCGAAAATCTGAAGCGTTACGGACTGGATATCAGGCGTTTCAAGACCGGCACTCCGATGAGGGTGCTGTCGAAAAGCGTGGATTACGACGAAATGGAGCTTCAGCCGGGAGAGGAGGATCTGCCCTCTTTCGGAATGTTGACCGAGGGCGAAGTAAGAAACGATTGTCCGTGTTATCTGACCTATACCAACGAGGAAACCCACAGGATAATTCTATCCAACCTCGACCGCGCACCGCTATATAACGGCAACATCAGCGGCATAGGACCCAGATACTGCCCTTCGATAGAAACCAAGGTGGTCAGATTCAAGGACAAGGAACGCCACCAGATCTTTGTCGAACCCGAGGGCGCGGACACCTACGAAATGTACGTGCAGGGGCTGTCGACTTCGTTGCCGTTCGACGTACAGGAACTTATGCTCCATACCGTAAAAGGACTGACCCGTGCCAAGATCACCCGCTACGGCTACGCGATAGAGTACGACTGTCTGAATCCGAAATGCCTTAACGCGGCTTTGGGAATAAAAGGCTATGCGGGGCTGTATTCGGCGGGGCAGATTAACGGAAGTTCTGGCTATGAGGAAGCGGCGGCGCAGGGGCTTATCGCGGGCATAAACGCCGCAAGGTACCTCGACGGCAAAGAACCCGTCATACTCACCAGGGATTCGTCCTACATAGGCGTGCTGATAGACGACCTCGTTACCAAGGGCACGGAGGAACCGTACAGAATGATGACCTCGCGCGCCGAATACAGACTCAGGCTCAGACAGGACAACGCCGACATCCGCCTGACCGAACTGGGGCACGCGATAGGACTTGCGGACGAAAAACGCTATGCTAAATATCTGAAAAAGAAAGCGGAAGTGGAGTCGCTTAAGGAAACATTCGACGCCGTGCGCTTCAAAAGGAAAGACGTTTCACAAGCGGGCATAGATTTGGGAGAAAGCTCCAAACCCTCGTTTACGATTACCGAACTGATAAAAACGGGAGTCGGTATCGCGGATATAAAGAAATTGCTGCCGGAGTTGGATTCGTACATGACCGATGCCGTGACCTCAGCCGTGACGGACATCAAGTATTCGGGGTATCTGGAAAAGGAGGACAAGCGCGTCGCCGAGGAAAGCCGCCTGAACGGTTACAAGATCCCCTGCGATATGGACTATAACGACGTCGAAGGGCTGAGAACGGAGGCAAGGGAAAAGCTTTCGGAGGTAAGACCCATGACGCTGGGACAGGCGGGGCGCATCAGCGGCGTCAATTCCGCGGACGTAACGGTGCTGTTGATATATCTGAAAAAAAAGAGGTATTGAGATTTTTCCGTCGCTCCGTCCGCAAAAAGAAAGGACCCGCTTGCTGGTCCTTTGCATATTTGTGGAGGAGGGATTGAGAAATTAAAATTTTTGGTTTTTTACACTTTATCGAACACCCTGCAAGCGAAAGACTTTCGGTCTTTACGGGTTTGTGTACTTTTATGATGTCTATATGCTATCAGCCGAATATGAAAAGTAAAGTACCCGTGGTTTGAATGTTTTGTGAAAATGTATTGTATGTTTGGTAAATTAAGGAAATCGTTTGCCCTTTCGTCCGCGCGGGCGGTATAATCGGAATATGAGTTACGACGGCAGGATAAAATGCGTATTGTTCGATATGGACGGCACGCTTTGCAATACATGGCTGGATCTCGCGCGCGCCGTACAGGCGGCGCTGGCGCATTTCGGGTTCGCGCCTCCCTCGGACGAGGACGTGCTGCGTTTCGTGGGCAACGGCAGTCTCAAGCTGATAGAGCTTGCGCTGCCCGAGGGGAAAAAGGAATACATAGCGGACGCCGAAAAATATTTTCAGCAATATTACCGTACTCATCTAACCGTACACACTCTGCCTTACGAGGGGATAACGGAGCTGGTGATGGGGCTTAGAACGCGCGGAATAAAACTCGGCGTGGTGTCCAACAAGTCCGTTGTTCCGCTAAAAGAGATCACTGAAAAGTTTTTCCCCGGCGTTTTCGACGCCGTTTACGGCGGCTGTCCCGAAATGCCGCTAAAGCCAGCGCCCGATATGATAAAAGCGGCGATGGCGCAACTGAACGTAACCGAAACGGAAACGCTTTACGTCGGCGACTCCGACGTCGACGTGAGGGCGGCTAAGAACGCCGGAATCAGCGGCGTGTTCTGCGCGTGGGGCTTCCAGTCGGAGGATAAACTCGTCGCGGCGGGCGCGGAACGGGTAGTCCGTCATCCGTCGGAAATCCTTGCCTGTCTTTAAAATACACTTCGATAAGATACTGCTCCGAAAATAAAGAAGCCCGCGTTTCCGCGGGCTTCGGGTTTGAATACCGTCAGGCGTCTCGCTTCGGAGAAGAAAGTTTGTATTCGCGCTCCGCGCTCATCAATCCGTCAAAGCGGTCGGGCGTGTCGTACAGGGAAGATACTTCCAGTCCGCTCGCGTTTTCGTAAAGCGCCGCAAGGATCCTCGAATATTTCGCTTTATAAGACGCTTCCTTTACGGCGTCGGATATGTTCAGTTCCGCTTTGATTCCCGTATAAAACGCGGGCATGGCTTTCAGCTTTTCGTAACTTAACGCCGCCGGGTCTGTTTTTTTCAGGCGCAGTTCTTCTTTTTCGGATACGGGCACGGTGTTGAAACGCAGCTGAAGATACATCGGAATGTCTTTTTCGTCGCAGTCAAAAGAGTAAAGGTCCGTTGCGTAAATGCGTTTCGCCGCGGGGAAAGTTACGATGCGTTTGGGGTCTGTGTTCTTTAGGTCGGTATAGACGCTTCTTTGGGTTGCGGCATCGTAATTTTGGGGTTCTGCTTCCCATATTATCACGGAAGGGTGCCCGTAATCGCGCATTATCAATTCGCGGTAGTTTTCGTCGGAGGGCACTATATTCTTTAATTTTACTATTGCGAACAGCCCCAGTTTATCCGCTATATAAAGGTGCGCCGGGGTGGGGTATGAGTCGAAGATCACGCTGTTGAAGCCCGCGAGCAATGCAAACGCGAGATCCTTTGCGATACGTTCGGAGTCGGGCGGCGTGGAACCCGAACCCGGATAATACATCGGGTCGAGGACGGCTTCGAAGAACGTGCGTCTGCCGTTTATGTAGATTTTTCCGTCCAGAACGTCGATCTCGCGGAAGGCGGTATAGGTATAAAGCATGTCCGCCATGCCGCCGCCCGGGGTAATCAGCGTAAGGCGCACGTCGTACAGCGCGGGATGAGAAGCCGTCCACATGTCCGGCAGGCGTTCCAGGGGAACGTGCAGGGTGAACGAGGGCAAAGCCTTGTATTCGCGCCTGAATATCTGTTTGCCGCCCGAGGCTGTTTCCACGAGTATCTTGTAATTTTCGGTCGCGCCAGCGACGGCGCCCTGTATGTACACGGCTTTAGCGGAGTATACGGCGTTGGCGCGTATGAACGAGAAATAGCTTTTCGCGGCAAATTCCAACCATACGCTACCGTAGATACCTCTGGTTGCGGGCGATGCGGCGGAAAAAACGGTCAGTTCGTTGACGCCTTCCCTGACTATTCGGGACACGTCGAAATGGGCGGAAGCGCCGCCCTTGATGCCGCTGAAAACGGTGACGCCGTTAAGCACGACGCCGAACGCGCCGTCCACGTTTAAAAAATTCAAAAGCACCGTGCCCGAACATTCGAAGGCGGTCAATTCGAAACTCTTGCGGTAACGCACCGAAGCGGAAGGCTCCGTTTGCCCCGACATCTCGCTGCCCGCGGGAAAGGGAACGTTGATTTTTTCGTCGAAAACGAGTTCGGAAAACGACTCGGGCAATGCGCCTTTGGCGAATTCCCATACGCCGTTCAACGACTTCAGTCTCGGTCTGACCGCGTCGGGACGCGGGTAATCCTGTCTTTGCATACCGCGATTTTAACATATCGCGGTAAAAAAAGCAATACCGCGGCATTATTCCCGAAAAAGCTTACGGATATCACGGGCGGCGCCTCATTGAAAAGCGTCGGTCAATATAAAGTCAAAACGCTTGAAAGCGTAACGCATAAGATGTATAATCGGAATATATTCGGGAGCGGAGCTTTAGAATGTCACAGAAAACCCCTTTATACAACGAACACCTCGAGGCGGGCGGCGTCATGGTCGATTTCGGCGGATATGAGCTGCCCGTTCGCTATTTGAACGGCATAATCGCGGAGCATACCGCGGTCAGGGAAGCGGCTGGAATTTTCGACGTTTCGCATATGGGCGAAGTCATCGTCGAGGGCGCGGGCGCCACCGAATATCTGGAAACGCTGCTGACCAACCGTTTTTCGGATATGGCTTTCGGAAAAGTCAGGTATTCGCTGATGCTTTATCCCGACGGGGGCACGGTGGACGACGTTTTGGTCTACCGCCGCGGCGAGGAAAAATATCTGGTCGTCGTCAACGCGTCCAACCGCATAAAGGACGTCGAATGGATGAAGGAACACGCTTCGGGCAGCGTAAAGGTCGAGGACATTTCCGATTCCGTGGCTCTTATCGCGCTACAGGGCAGAAACGCCGAAAAGATCCTGGGCGGCGCCGATCTCCCCGAAAAATATTACACTTTCAAGGAAAACGTTTCTTTATTCGGCATGAACGCCATGGTTTCCCGCACGGGATACACGGGCGAGGACGGTTTCGAGATAGCTTTGCCCGCGGAAAACGCCGTAAAGATGTGGAAAAACCTGATGACGGCGGGAAAGGAATACGGGCTTTGCCCCGCGGGGCTTGGCGCCCGCGACACGCTGAGGCTCGAAGCGGCGATGCCGCTATACGGGCACGAACTGAGAAGCGACCGTCTCGCTTCGGAAGCGGGACTGGATTTTGCGATAAAGTACGGAAAAACCGATTTCGTCGGCAAAAAAGCGTTACAGGAAAGCGAACCCGCATATCATAGGACGGGCGCGTTTCTTTCGGACAAAGGAATTGCGCGCGAAGGCGCGCCGTTATTCGACGAAAACGGCGAGGAAGTCGGGGAAGTTACCTCAGGCACGATGTCGCCGACCCTCGGCAGGGCGATAGCCATGCTCAGACTGAAAAACAGCGCTTCCGGCGCGATTTTTACACAGATACGCGGGAAAACGGTAGGACTGGAGCTTACCGCGCTTCCGTTTTATAAACGCAAATAAAAAGAGGTGTCATATGCTTAAACTTTACAGTAAAAGTCACGAATGGGCAAAGATCGACGGTAACGTCGCCGAAATAGGCATTTCAGACTTTGCCGCCAAAGAACTGGGCGACGTCGTTTACGTGGAGTTGCCCGAAGTGGGCAAAAGCGTCAACGCGGGCGACGAATTGCTGGAACTGGAAAGCGTCAAAGCGGCTTCTCCCGTCTTTTCCCCCGTGTCGGGTACGGTAACGGAAGTAAACGCCGAACTCGAGGACGAGCCCGAAAAACTCTCCTCCGACGCGGAAGCGGTGTGGATATGTAAAATAGAGCTGTCCGCACAACCTGCCGGACTGATGGACGAAGCGGCATACCGCGCTTCTTTATAACGATGGGCGTATATTATCCGCATACCCCGTCGGACGTTGCCGAGATGCTGAAGGTCGTGGGCGCGCCCGATATCGAAGCGCTGTACCGCGACGTCGATCCCGCTTTGAAATGCGGGGAATTGAACCTCGCGCCCGGGAAAAGCGAGTGCGAGGTACGTGCCGAACTGAAAAAACTGGCGGCGGAAAACAGAGTTTATTCTTCGGTGATGCGCGGAGCGGGCGCATACAGGCATTATATCCCCGACGCGGTGAACGAGGTGGCGTCCAAATCCTCTTTCCTTACCGCTTACACGCCTTATCAGGCGGAAATGGCGCAGGGCGTTTTGCAGGCCATTTTCGAATACCAGACGTATATAGCAAGGATCACCGGCATGGAGGTCGCGAACGCCTCGATGTACTCGGGAGCCACCGCCGCCGCGGAAGCCGTCATTCAGTCGGTAAAGTCCGGCGGAAAACTGATAGTCGCCCGTTCGGTGCGTCCCGACACGTTGGAAGTATTAAAGACGTACCTTTCTTCCAAAAACATTGAAATCGTTGTTTTGGAAACTCCGAGCGGGGTTTTGGAAGCCGAAACGCTCGGTAAAGCGATTGACCCGAGCGTGTTCGCGGTATACGCGGAACAGCCGTCGTACTTCGGCGGGATACTCGACTTAAAGGCGCTTGCGACCGTCGTACACTCCGTCGGCGCAAAATTTATCGTGGGCGGGAATCCGCTTTCATACGCGCTTTTGCCGTCCCCCGGCGAAGCGGGCGCGGACGTGGCGGTGGGCGACGCTCAGCCTTTCGGAATACCGCTTTCGTTCGGCGGCGCATACGTCGGCTATTACGCGACGAAAAAAGCCGACGTCAGGAAAATGCCGGGACGAATAGTGGGCGAAACCTCGGACAAGTACGGCAGACGCGCGTATGTATTGACGCTTCAGCCGCGCGAACAGCACATAAAAAGGGAGCGCGCGCTTTCCAATATCTGTTCCAATCAGGCGCTGTGCGCTCTCAGGGTTACTGCATATCTGGCTTGTACCGGCGGCTCTGGGCTTAAGCGCGTGGCGCTCAACTGCTACAAAAACGCGCATTTCGCCGCGGCAAAATTTACCGAAGCGGGCGCCCGCCTCAAATACAAGGGCGATTTCTTTAACGAATTCGTTACGGTAACTCCCGGCAAAGCGTTGAAGATCGAACGCGCCTTCGCCGAAAACGACATTCTGTCGGGACTCGTTCTGGACGAGGACAGCATACTGTGGGCGTTTACCGAGTTAAACGGCAGGGAAGACGTAATGAAAGCGGCAAAGATCCTGGAGGGCGCGATATGAAACTGATATTCGAACTGAACGAGTCCCGCGCGACGGAATACGTGGCGGCGAGCGACCTCCCCGTAGTCGTACCCGATTTCGGAAAAGAAACGGAACTTAAACTTCCCGATCTTGCCGAGGTCGACGCGGAAAGGCATTTCAGCGCGCTTTCGCGTATGGCTTTCGGGGTGGACGACGGCTCTTATCCTCTCGGTTCTTGCACGATGAAATACAATCCGAAGCTAAACGAGGCGGTCGCTTCGTTCGAGGGCTTTACCGATATCCACCCTCTGGCGCCCGGACGCGACGTTCAGGGCGCGCTGAAACTGATGTACTCCCTCGGCGAAATCCTGAAAGAGATCACCGGTATGGATGCCGTAACGCTTTCGGGTGCCGCAGGCGCGCACGGCGAGTATACGGGACTTAAGATAATATCCGCGTATCACGCTTCGCTGGGCGAAAAGCGCAGAAAAGTGCTTGTACCCGATTCCGCGCACGGTACCAACCCCGCGAGCGCGGCAATGGCGGGATACGAAGTCGTCAACGTTCCGAGCGATGCCTCGCACGGCGTGGACCTGAAAGCTCTGGAGGCTTTGACCGATTCCGACACAGCGGCGCTGATGCTTACCAACCCCACGACGCTTGGACTTTTCGAAAAAAACATCTCGAAAATCGCTGAAATCGTACATTCAAAGGGCGGACTTTTGTATTACGACGGCGCTAATCTGAATGCGGTCATGGGCGTCGTGCGTCCCGGCGATACGGGTTTCGACGTGGTGCATCTGAATCTTCACAAAACCTTTTCCACGCCGCACGGCGGCGGCGGACCGGGCGCCGGTCCCGTCGGCGTAAAGGCGTTTTTAAAAGACTTTCTGCCTTATCCGGTTGTGGAGGAAAAGGACGGCGTTTGTTCGTTTGTCAGACCGACGTCGAGCATAGGAAAGATAAACGCGTTTTACGGCAATTTCTCGGTGCTTGTAAAAGCGTACGCGTATTTGTTGAGTCTGGGCAAAGACGGCGTCAGGGAGAGCGCGATGGCGGCGGTATTGAACGCCAATTATCTGAAAGCGCGTCTGGCGCCCGAATTTAGATCCGCCGACGGATATTGCATGCACGAGTTCGTCGTTTCGGCGGAAGAACTGAAAAAACAAACGGGCGTGAGCGCGCTGGATATCGCGAAAGCCATGATAGACCGCGGAATACACCCCCCGACCATGTATTTCCCGCTGACGGTTCACGAGGCGCTGATGTTCGAGCCTACCGAAACGGAAAACAAGGCTTCGCTCGACCGTATGGCGGAAGCGCTGAAAGAGATTTATTCGACGGCGGTAAACGATCCGACGGCGTTTCGATCGATGCCCGCCACGACCCCGGTATGCCGCCCCGACGACGTTCTGGCGGCGAAGTCCATGAAGCTTACTTTCGATCTTATCGGGCGCTGAAACGCGTTCGCGGAAACCTTTTATCGGTTTCAGGTAACCTTAAACATAGAAACTCCGCGTCAGGCGGAGTTTCTTTTCAAAGCGGTCGTCGACGATTTCGCTCTTGAAAAAGGCGCGCGGGTGTGCGATAATATAAACGTAAGGCTTAGTTATGCGATGCCGCCCGGAGGCTTCGGTCTCAATTCCACGCGCGGCATACACGGGAGGAGCAAGTGGAATACAAGATGAAACTTACCGATGCTCAGCGTGCCGTACTCGACGGGGCTGAAGGCGAAGTCAAAGCCAAAGTCATGCTGACGCTGGTGAAATTCGGGGAGATCTTCGGCGCCGAAAAAATGGTGCCCGTAACCCACGCCTGCGGGCATCTGGTTACCAGCTTCGGCATCGGGCTGTTGAAGCCTTTGTTCAGGACTATGGACGAGCTGATTGACGCGGGGCTTAAAGCTGAGGGCGGATTTACAGTAGATCCGCGCCCGTTGGATTATGAAAACGTAAAATGCAATCCGCTGCTGAAACTCGTTTTCAACAAGTTCATGTACTCCGAACAGGCGCGCTACGAGGAGCAACTTCTGAAGGCGGGGCTTGTGGACCGCGACGCGTTCAGCTGTACATGTTATCTGAAAGAAACGGGCAATATCCCGAAAAAGGGCGACGTTTTAAGCTGGGCGGAGTCCTCGGCGGTGGTTTATGCAAACTCCGTGCTGGGCGCGCGGTGCAACCGTAATTCGGGGATGCTGGATCTGTTCGGCTCCATAGTCGGCTGCGTTCCTTATTTCGGACTGCTTACGGACGAAGGCAGAAAGGCGACCTGGAAGGTTTACGTCAAGACCTCGACTAAACCCGAAGCGCAGATACTCGGCAGCGCCATAGGAATGAAAGTCATGGAGGACGTTCCCTACGTTTACGGCATGGAAAAGTGGCTCGGCGAGGAGATAACGCCGGAAACGGAAGCGTATCTGAAGGATTTCGGCGCGGCTACCGCGTCGAACGGAGCCGTGGGTCTGTATCACATCGACAAACTGACCCCCGAAGCCAAAGAAGCGGGCGAATCGCTGATAACCGGGGACGCTAAGACCTACGTCATCGACGACGCTGAACTCGAAAGAGTATACGGATCTTATCCGAACATGTGGAAAGAAGGCGCAAAAGCCAAACTCGTGTTCATAGGCTGTCCGCATTTGACCTACGGGCAACTCGTGGGCTGGTCGGAAAGCGTGCTGAAGGCGCTGAAAGACAACGGCTTAAAGAAGACGGCGGTCAGGACGGTATTCTGTTCCTCTCCCGCCGTGATCGCGAAATTCAAAGCCGACAACGCCGAACTGTACGCAAAAATAAAGACGGCAGGGGTTGGCATCACCGGGATATGCCCGCTGATGTACACGAATAATCCCCTGACGAAGACCACCCCCATAGCAACCAACAGCAACAAGCTCCGCACTTATTCCGTCGCGCGTTACTTTAAAGACGCCGACATCCTGAAAATCGTATCCGGGGAGGCGTAAAAATGAAACAGTTTAAAGGAAGAGTGATCGCCGCGGGCGAATTCGAAGGCGAAGCAATAGTGTCTCACGGCGGGGTGAACACCCTCGCCACGTTCCAAAAAAGCGCCATGGCGAACAAAAAGGAAGTAGTGGCGTCCGACCAGAACAACCCCGACCTTTTCGGTAAAAACATAACGGGTAGAGCGCTGTGCCTTCCGATCACCATAGGCTCGACTACGGGAGGTCTGGTCATTCAGACGGTCTGCTCTATGAAAATCAATCCGAAATGCTTTTTGTTCTCGGAGCATATCGATTCTCTCGCCGCGAGCGGAATAGTGCTCGCGCGTATCTGGGAGGACAGCGACGTCATCGCCGTGGACAACCTGGGCAAGGAGTTTCTGGAATGCGTCAAGACGGGCGACCGCGTCCGCGTAGCCCAAGACGGCACGGTAACGGTTTTAAGCGATTAATGTTGCTATAGATACAGAATAATCCGCAAACATAATAGCGGACTTGCGCGGTACGGCGCCGGTCCGCTATGTTTCTTTCTGCGGGACGCGACGTTCCGCGCAGATATGAAAGACTCGTCGTAAAAGCAAACGCCCGTCGAAAGACGGGCGTTATTATGTATCCCAAGATACCGATTTAATTTAAATAATATCCTGCGGCTTCGTCGGTTACGACCAAGACGTTCGGATGGGTCTGGAGAATGGAGGCGGGGCAGTCCGTGGAAACGGGACCCTTTATCATTTTGGCGACTGCGTCGGCTTTGCCCGCGCCCGACGCGAGCAGTATTACTGCTTTTGCGTTCATGATGTCCTGCATTCCGAGCGTCACCGCATGGGTGGGGACCAGCGAAATGTCGTTATCGAAGAACCGCGCGTTGTCGCGGCGGGTGCCTTCTTTCAGAGTTACGACGTGGGTGTGGGAATCGAACGGGGTGCCGGGTTCGTTGAATCCGATGTGTCCGTTAGCGCCTATGCCCAGTATCTGGACGTCTATCGGATGCGCCGCGGCGAAAGCGGTGTATTCGTCCGCCGCTTTTTGCAGATCCTCGGCGAGTCCGTCGGGCACGTGGGTGTTTTCCGGTTTGATGTCGATGTGGTCGAACAGGTTTCTGTTCATGAAGCTTCTGTACGATTCGGGGTGCGTTACGGGAAGACCTACGTATTCGTCCAGGTTTATGCTGGTCGTGTTTTTATAGCTTACCGCGCCCGCCTTGTAGTCGGCGATCATACATTTATACAAGCCTATCGGAGTCGAGCCGGTTGCCAGACCCAGCACGGCTTCGGGTTTTTCCGTCAGCACGATTTTCATCGCTTCGTATGCCTTTAAACTCATTTCGTCGTAATCTTTGGCTTGAATTACAATCATATTATCGCTCCTTTTCGGCTAATTATATTCCGTTTTTCTATATTTTATCACGCTGTTTTGCGTTTTGCAACGGCAAAAGCCTTTTTCGGAATGCGTTTCTGGCGCCGAAAAACGCCCGTCGGGAATATATTGATAAAAATCGTTGACATTATATATAATAGTATGATAGATTATATTAAAATTATATATAAAATAAAGGAGCGCGTGCGCGCGTAAATAATTAGGAGAAAATCATGCTGGAGATAAGTCATCTTTACAAAAAATATCTGAATTCCGAACGTTTTTCGGTGGAAGACCTTTCGCTTTCCCTGCAACCGGGCGAGATATTCGGATTTTTGGGACAAAACGGCGCGGGAAAATCTACCACGATAAAGTGTCTGACGGGGATATATCCTTTCAATTCGGGAAAGATCACGATTTGCGGCTACGACATCGCGAAAGACCCCATAAACGCCAAGCTGAATATGGGATACGTGCCCGATAACCATTCGGTTTACGAAAAGCTGACGGGCAGAGAATACGTTAATTACACCGCCGACCTTTATAAAGTGTCCAAACGCGACCGTAACGAACGTTTCGACAAATACGTCAGCCAGTTCAAATTGACGAAAGCCGTGGATACTCAGATCAAATCGTATTCGCACGGTATGAAACAGAAAATCTGTATCATTGCGGCGCTGATCCACAACCCGAAGCTGTGGGTGTTGGACGAACCGATGATGGGACTCGACCATCAGTCGATGGCGGAAATACTAAAGAGGATGGACGACCACTGCGCCGAGGGTAATACCGTGTTTTTCTCGTCGCACAACCTGGATCTGGTCGCAAAGATATGCGACCGCGCCGCGATAATCAAGGACGGAAAGCTTCAAGACGTCATCGATTTGCACATCAAGGGCAACAAAGAAACTCTGGAGAGGCGCTTCGTCGAGATCACCGCGACCGAACAGGACAAAATCAACGAGCGCACGCTCCTCAGGAGGGGATAAATGAACGGCAATATCCGTACTCTCCTCAGGCTGGAGATAAAAAACAGATTTTCCAACTATTCGTTGTCGGATTATAAATCCTATTTCAAGCTTTTCGGCACTTTGGTGCTGACGGGGGCGATAATCTACGCGCTTTATTGGGTCGCCGGTCTGTTCTTCGAAATGTTCGAAGCGGGCGGATTGCTGTACGAAGCGCTGGTGTTGCTGGTTTCGCTGATATTCCTGTTCATGCTTTTTACCGGCGTCAGCAGCACGATAAAAGTCCTCTATTACAAAGGCGACAACGAAATTCTGATGCGTTATCCCGTTTCGGGAGCGGAGGTGTTCATTTCCAAGACGCTGTTTCTGTTCCTGACCCAGTTCGTGGTTACGGCGATAGTCATGGCTCCGTTTTTGGTCGCGTATGCCGAAGTCAGCGGTCTGGGACTGGCGTTTTACGTCAAAATTCCCGTTCCGATACTGTTTTTGGTGTTCATCACATTCTTCCTCAGTAACATTCTGGCGATACCGATCATGCATCTGACAAACCGTATCCGCAACAAATTCGCGTTGATCATAATAGGTCTTGCGATTCTGGTAACCGCCGCGTTTGCGGTTTACATGGTTCTGTTTAACAGCATGGTGACATTCATGAACGACAAGGAATTTTCGGTTTTCAGCGACGAAATGGTCAATATTATCGAAACGACCGCGAAATGGCTGATACCGATGAAATACTTTGCGGACATAATGGTGGGGCACGAACTGTATATAGCTTATCCCGCGTTGCTTGGTATTCTGGGCATAACGCTGGCGGGAACGATACTGGTTATCTATTTCCTGTATGCGAAAACGCTGCTGAACAACGTCGAGGTCGAGGGCAGCGCTTTCAAACACGTAACCAAAAACCGTTGCCGTCCGATTTTCCTGACGCTGATGCACAAGGAATTTTTGCAGGTGTTCAGGTCCGTAAACTATTCTTTCCAGTACTTCGTGTTGGCATGCGCGATGCCCGTAATGGTGTTTTTCTGCAACAACATCACCCGCGAACTGGGACAGAATCAGGTCGGCGAACAGATCTCTCTCGGAATGTCGATGCTGGTAATGCTGATATTCGCGACGGTCATCACTTCGTTTTCCGCGACTTCGACCAGCCGCGAAGGCGACAATTTCTATCATACCAAGGTCGCGCCCGTATCCATCAGAACGCAGCTGCTTGCCAAATTCGTGATGTACCTGTTGGTGTCGGTGGCGGCTAACGCGGTGTGTCTTGCGGTATTGCTGGGGACCGAACAGCTCGAAATCAAAGAGGGTCTTTGGCTGTTCGTCGTCGTACAACTGTGCTCCGTCGCCCAGACGCTCGCGTCGATGAGAATGGATATCGCGCGCCCGTACTTCAACCTGTCCGGAGAGGGCGAGGTCGTCAACAACAACGCCTCCACGACGATGTCCGTGGCGATGGGTTTCGCGGTGGCTCTGAGTATCGGGATCGTGTGTATGTTCCTCAGCTATCTCGGCTCGATGACGACGCCGATCTCCTTCCTCATAGGCACGTTCGAACTGGTGCTGGACATGAATTTCATGTATCTCGTGGTCAGCGTTCTGACGGGAATTTTCTTCGTGACGGCGGTTCTGACCTACACGATAGGGCTGAAAAAGGCATATAACAAGATTGCAAAATAATCGCATAAAAAACGCTTGTTTGGGTTCCCGGAGAAGCGTGAAAAAACAAAAAAATCGAATTTCGCTTTCGGTGCAAACCGTAAAAAGCGAGAAAAAGGGTAGTAAAACGAAAACGATATGAAAAAATTTCTGATTGCGGTGATATGTATAATTCCGGTTGTGGTGGTGCTCGCGCTGAGCGTCACCGGAACTTTGATATTATCCGCCACTTCGCCCAATCCCAGCGATATGGTGATTAAAAATTCCGAGAACGTCGAACTGGAAGACGGCGCCTTGGTGGAAATCGACGTCAACGACGCCGACGACTTTCTGATAATCGAGGTATTGCCTTCGTTCGTGCAGGACAAGGAAATAGCCTACGAAGATTCCTCGGAAGAGGGCATGACCGGCAAGGTTGAGCTGGTCAAACGCGACGGTTCTCAAAACCGGTACACCATCGTGCCCGTGGAGGCGGGCATAACCAAACTTACGGTGCGCGCTGCGTCCGCAAGGGACGTTTACAGGAATTTGACGTTCAACGTCACTACGAAAGAAATTTCGCGCTTCGAAATATACCGCGGAACGGGAGAAGAAACCGACAAGCCGATCGCGTATTCGACGAAAAGCGAAACTACTTATTCCGGCGAAGTCAAACTGCACGCCGCGGAACGTTTTTATTCCGCAGCCGAACCGCACAGCGCTTATTCCGCTCTCGAAAACGACATAATATGGCAGTCTTCCGACCCCGAGCTTGCGAGCGTGGACGCAACGGGGCTGGTAACCCCGCTGAAACAAACCGACGAGCGCGTTCAGATCACAGCCACGACTTACGACGGTTCGGGCAAACAGTTTTCCGTGAGCTTCACGGTGGATCTTAGCGAGGCTTTGGCAAGCGACAGCGTAACGTATCTGTCCGACAGCGCTCTGTTCGGCGCGAGCGCGGGCATAATTAAGGCGTGGCTTGCCGAAAACGTCTTGCTCGTGTCCGAAGCCGAGATCGAAGAAAACGACGATTCACGCCCCGCTGACGGCTTCAGGAGCTTTGACGTAAGTTACGACGGGATCTCCGTTACGGTGCGCGTCGAATACGCCGAGAACGACTGGGGATTCGGGAACGTGGAGGAACTGATTTATTCGGGCAACGGATATCAGCCGTTTACCGTAACGGACTACTCCACGGGCGAAAGCATCAGGTCGGGGTTCACCGCCTCCAGCGACGCTCCCGATGTCCTCAAAGTCGACGCCGAAAACATGCACCTGATACCTCTGAAAGCGGGAACGGCGACGGTGTCGCTCACGATGAACGGAGAGACCGTGCAAAAAACCTTTACCGTCAGAGAGCGCCCGGTGGCGTTCGATCTGACGCTCCAAAAAACAGACGGCGAACGCGGTATAGCGCGCGACAGGTACTGGGGCAATTATTGGCTGGATTCCGAGGGTAATCTGACCAAAACAATGTATTTCGGCATAAAGAACGACGCGAACACTTTCGAAGTGCGCTGGTATGTGAGTACGGGCGAAAACGGCGAAACTTTGGCGGAGCTGACTCCCGCTTACGACGAAACGCAGTCCGTTTACGTCACCTTTACGGACGCCGCGGCGGGACAGAACGTAACCTTGACGGCGAAGCTATATATGCAGGGCAGGGTCGTCGACAGCATGCAGCGCAGTTTTACGTTCCGTATGCTTGAAAAACTCAACTCCGTCAACGTTTATACGGCGGCGGATTTCGGAAAAGTATACGATTCCTATCCCACCTACGATTACGCGATGCAGGCGGACATTCGCGCCGACAGGATGTTTTCTTCCATGATGGGCAGCGTTTACGGCAACGGCTTCCTTTACGACGCCGCGGGCATAACGATACCCGACGACGGCGATTCCGCGCTCAGGTACCGCTGGGAAGACATATACAACAGGCTCAGAAACGATTATTTCGGCGGGGCGACGCCTTCTAAAGAATTAATGCTCGATCTGATGGAAGAAAAGGGTCTGGACGAACTGACGATCTATAATCTGAAGATACGCGGGGCGGAAACGCTCGAGGATGCGGTGGACACTTATTCCGTTATCGGCTACGCTCTCGGTTATTATAACGAACCCGCCATGGACGTCAACATTCCGCGCGACCCCCCGATGGCGATAAAATACTGCGAAATCTACAATTCCGAGCGCGGCATACAGCTTGAACGCGTCAACGACGTATTGATAGAGGGATGCATACTGGGCGATAACTCCAGACACTCGGTTTTCTCGTTCAATCATCTGGAGCCGCTGAGAAGGTATCCCAATTATTTCTACGAATTCGACGCTTCGGGCAAAGTCGTTTCGGTAACGCCCAATACCTATACCGACGACCGTCGTCCGGGTTATAATCTGACCCTTAAAAACAACGTCTGCAAGATGAGTTCCGGACCCGCCATGGTGTTCTCGGGAACCGGTCTGCCCGGCGGATACAACTATAACTGGGGCGATTATTCGGTGGCGCCGAACATAACGGTGGAAGGCTCTCTCAAGATCTACAACTGGATGACGAAAGACGAGTTCTATACCTGCGTCAAAGATCTGATAACGTACTATCTCGTTCTGGTCGCGGGAAAGGACTACGAGGGTTTGGTCAACACGTTGCTCGGCGATTATCTCGAAAAGGTCGTGAACGAGTTCCTGGGAATAGCGGAAAACGACAAGCTTTACTATTCCTACGGCGGCGACAGATATATCGGACTGGGGGTTTTCGGAATGGGCTGTATCTACGGCTGGGATTTCGGCAGGGTAACCATTTCCGACGCGTCTTCGCCCGACGTCGAGATCGTCAAGATGATGATGACCTATGCGGACGGAAGTCTGCCGAGCAATCTCAAAAAGATCGAAGACCTCGTCAGGCTGCTGAAAGTACCCGGATTCAACAAGGTTTCCAACAACTGCATGATAATGTGCAACAATTTTTCGTCGGGGCACTCCGACATAGAACCGGGCGATCCCGTTCCCGCCAACGACGCGATGTACGATATGCTTACGGCGGGTAAAGGCGATGCCGCGCCCTGGGAAGCATACGCGCGATAAAGAAGGGAAAAATGAAGAAATTTCTGATTGCGGTGATTTGTATCATACCGATAGTGGTGGTGTTGGCGCTGAGCGTTACGTCGAACATTATCCTGTTGACGACGCCGGTAAATCCCGAGAGCATCGTCGTGAAAAACTCGCGTAACGAGGTTATCGGACAGGGCGAACTGATCACGGTCGACAAGGATACGGAAGATTTTCTGATAGTGGAGATATATCCCAACATCACGCCAGACAAAAGCATTATACAGGAGCGTGATCCCGGTGCCGGAGACGGCGAGGTTGAATTGGTGCCGATAGAGGGCACGAACCGCTACCGCATACACGCGTTGTCGATGGGCGCCACGGACCTCATTATCCGCGCGGCAAAGAACATAAACGTAGTATATACGCTCAGTTTTTACGTTACCACCACGGAGATCGACTCGATTTGTATTTACAACGGCGAGGGTGCTCCGATAAACGAGAACGAAGTTTACGACCTGAAGACGGCGGAGCAGTTCTATTACGACATTAATCCGATGGCGGCGCTTCACGAGTCCAACGTCGAATGGATCTCGGGGAATACCGATATTATCAGGGTCAGCGTGAACGGAACCGTTACGCCCGTTTCCAAAGGCGTAACCTGGCTGGTGTTGTCCGCCACGGACCGCGAAGGCAATAACCACCGCGCGCAGATATATGTCGACACAACCATGGCGGTGGTGAAAAGGCCGACCATATACGTTTCCGACAATTCTGCCGACGTCGAAAGTTTGCTGCTCGCAAACGTCGTAACGGGTATAGGAGTCAGCGTCGAGAAAACCGAAAAAATCTCCGACGATCTGTACGCCATGGACATCTTCTATAACGGCGAACTGACCACCGTAGAGGTGGGGGTCCTTTACTGCGGCGAGGACGAATGGGGATTTACCGACACGCTGGAAACGATTTATACGCAAAACGGACCGTATTACGCCACTTTCGGATATTTTATAACGTCCGAACCGATTACCGACGAATCGTTGACGCTGGTTTCGGACAACCCCGACGTGCTGAGCGTGGAGCGGGTGTCGTTTGCGTCCGTCGGCGCGGGATTCGAACTGAAACCGCATAAGGCGGGCGTGGTTACGCTAAGCGCCGTATACAACGGTAAAACCGTGGCCAAACAGATCACCGTCAGAGAGCGCCCCGTTGCGTTTTCGCTGGAGCTTACCACTGCCGACGCACAGCGCGGCATACAACTCGACAGGGTCTGGGGAACGGAGTGGCTGGACGAAAACAACAATATCACCGACGTTTTCCGACTGGGAATAGTCGGGGACAACAATTCGTTCGACGTTCGTTGGAGCGTTTCGACCGAAGGGCTTGCCGAAGGCGACGTTTCGCCCGTAGGCGTTTCCAAAGAGGAAGGCTCGCAGACGGCGGTGATAAAAGTTGATCCGGTGAAGGCTTTGGGCAAAACCGTAACCGTTACCGCTACGCTCATGGTAAACAACCGTCCCGTAGAAGTTTCCAGAAGTTTTACTTTCAAATTCCACGATTTGCCTGCGGTAAACGTATACGATTTTCAGGACGCGCTGAGCGTTATCGACATCGGAAGCCGTGACATAATCATGCAAAACGACCTTTACGCGACCAACGACGTGCGTAGCAAAGCGCTGCGTTCCTCGATTTACGGCAACGGCTATACTTTCGATTTCTCGGCGCATCGCCCGTATGAGTCGCAGAGCACGGATTTCGTGTTCTCGATCGACAACGGAACGCATTTTGCCGAAGGCAAGGATTACGGCAACGGCGTTTACGACGAGGGATTCGTTTTCGAAGAAATAGTCATGCGCGGCGCCGAAACGCTGGAAGACGCCGAAAAGACTTCGCAGCTGGTCAGAGCGCGCGACGTCCGTAACAGCAAACTCACATACAGATATTGCCAGATTTATAACACGACGCGCGGCATCCAGACACAGGACGTTGCGGATATCACCATCGAAGGTTGCATTCTGGGCGACAATTATTCTTCTTCGCTCGAATTCGGCTATAATCCTTCACAGGCGAAAAATTGCAGCGTTACGCTGAAAAACAACGTGCTGAAAGCCACCTACGGCGCTTCCATTCAGATCATTCCCAGAATGGTCAATTCGGCGTCTCTGAATAAAAACATTATCCCGAATTTCAAAGTCGAAGGTTTCCTGGACGTTTACAACTGGAAAAAGAGGAGCGAAGTAAAAGACATACTGACGACAACGCTGTTTACTTTGGTCAGCGAGGAGTATATAGCGGGAACTTTGCGGGACACTCTGAAAAAAGCCTTGGCGACGGTTATGGACGAGGTCGCGAACGATCCGTCGTTCAGCCATCTGGTCTATAAATCGGGAGGCGAAGAATACGTGTCGATCGCTGGCGTAGGTCTGGGAATAATGTGCGCGCTGGATCTTACCGGCGTGGATATACCGAAAGAGAGCGGAGTAAGCGCGCAATTCGTTTATTTCCGCGACGAAAACGGCGAACTTCTTCCCGCGCTGAAAGGCGTTCAGGCGCTGTTGAATCTGTTCAACGTGGAAGGGCTGTCGATAGACAACGACTGCTTCCTGATCTGTTCGGACTTCTCCTCCGGAGCGCCCGCGATAGAGCCGGGGGATCAGATTCCCAACGACCACACGCTTTACGACCGCCTGACGGGCAGGAGCGCGTAATCGACGTTTAATCCGAAAATACCGTTAAGTGCATTAAAACCGCGCCGTAAAGCGCGGTTTTTTATAACGGAGCCGACTTCAGTCGGGCGTCCTAAAATATAAAAGGCGTTGACTTCGACGCCGACCTGGTTTAAAATAACTTTGGCGCGACGCGCTTAAACCACAGGAGGGACATTTATGGCTCGCAATAAAAAGAGCGGCTGCGGATGCGGCGGTTGTCTGATTAAACTGCTGATAGCGGTCCTGATCGTTGCGGTCGTTCTGGGAGTCGCGGCGGCGGTTATTCTGAACATGACTCCCGAACAGCTGGGGATCGCCGACGTCGACATCAACGGCACTACGCTGAGGGAAATGGGGCTTGCCGACGTCAAGATAAAAGAGGTCCTGAAGTTCGTTAAGGACATTCTTAACGCGGACCCCGACGGGATCGTGCAGAATCCTTATTCTCCCGAAACCGAAAAAACGACGTCCGAAAACAATCTGCAATCGGCGGTCAACGTGGGTTCTTCCGCAAGCGGGGGGATCGTTTATTCCGACATACTGAAAGACAAGATCGTCTATGACGAAAAGTATTTTTACGAGTACAGGGACACCACTTTGGCGTATATTTTCCAGTCGATCCTCGACGAGGGAGAAGCCGCCGTTTCGGAGAGCAACGGAGCGATAGACTTTTTGCGCGATATTAACGGAAAAGTCGAGGAAATCAGCATATACGCTTCGGGCGCGGGCTACGAACTGAGGACGGTTTTTTCGGTTGACGTCAGCAAATTCAAATCGGAGATAGAATCCTTGATTCCGCTGAAAATCGTCAGGATACCCGACAGGATCTACCTGGTCTCTTATTCGTCTGTCGGAGCCGATTCCGACGGAAGACTTGTTACCGACGGCAGGGCGATACGCATTAACGACGTCGAGTCCGTCGTGGCGGACGCGATATTCAAGGTGCTGTCCGACGCCGCCGACGAAAGCGTGGAGACCGACGAGAATCTCGGCGACGAAAACACCGTGAACGACCTTATCGGAGAAGGATTCGCCGCTGTCGTAGCCAATCTCGGCAAAGTCGGCGTGGCGGAGTTCGATCCCGAAACCCGTATCGTTACGGGAGAGATCGCGCTCGGAGCGGGAGGAATCGAAAATCACGCGTTGACGCTTATCACTTATACTTCTTCTGACGTCGACGCCGCCGTCGGAGACGAACAATGAGGAAAACCGGGTTTTTAATAGCGATGCCGCGGGAATGCGCGCCGCTTTTGGAAAAAGCCGAGATATCCGCCGTAAAGCGGGTCATGGGTAAACAGGTGCATATCGGCACGCTTTGCGGAAAACCTTTCGCCGTATGCGTGTGCGGGATAGGCAAAGTCGCCGCGGCAACGGGAGTCTTCGCGTTGGCGAAGGCGTTTAAGCCCGATGCGATCATAAACGCCGGAGTGGCGGGGGGGCTGGGCGTTACCCCGCGCGGCGCCGCGGTGATCGCCCGCAAAGTCTGGCAACACGATTTCGACACCACTGCGGCGGGCGACGAACCGGGGCTGTTTTCGGGCGAATGCGACGAGCGGCTTTCGGAAAGACTGGCGGCGGCTACGCAGGGGATCGCGGGTACGGTGGCGACGGGAGACGTGTTCGTCGCGGACAAAGTCCGCGCGAATCGTATCGCGGAGTTGTTCGGCGCCTCGGCTTGCGATATGGAGTGCGCGGGGGCGCTGGAGGCGGCAAATGCGTTGGAGATACCGTTCGCCGCGGTAAAATACGTAAGCGACGGCGCGGATGCCGGAGCGGGGGAGGATTACGGAGACGCTCTCGCACCGCTCGCAGACAGAATTGCGCGGGATACGGAAAGGTATTTTTCTTCGGAAGAATGAGGCAAAAAACAAAAAAAGAATCGGCCGCGTTTTCGACGCGGCCTAAATTTTGGCACTTGACACATTGAATTTAAAATTATATAATGGTAGTACAAAAAATATCCATTCCAAATCGGAGGTAAAAAAATGAAAAGGAAATCAATAGTCGTATTGTTGGTGTTGCTATTGGTGGGCATTCTGGCCTTTACGGCTTTTGCCTGCAATAACAATAAAGACAAAGATGACGACGACAAAAAGCCGCCGGTAGAAGAAAAACCGGATGATGAGACTCCCGGCTACCTTTCCGAAGCCTTGACCTCGGTGGTAAGCGGCGCGGACAGCCTTATCAGAGAACTGGCTGCGATCGAGGATGAAGCTTACATAAGCGCGGGTCTCGAATTCGGCGTTATCGTCGGCGAGGGCGAGGAGCAGTTCGAACTCGACGTCGCGCTGAACCTCAAAGCCAGCATCAGCGAGAACACCACCAGCAAGAACTGGGCTTTCGTTGAAATCGCCGTAGGCGGCGAAGAGGGCAATAACGTGGCGCTGTTTGCGGAAGCCGCAGGCGAGAACAAGGAGATCGTTTATCTCGGACAAAGTCTGACCGACGCCGAGTATAAATGGTCCAAGCTCAGTCAGCTGGACGTTTCCGAACTGGCGGAAGGCTCCCCGATCGTCGGCAGCCTCCTGACCGGCGAAGGCGGCCTCATTTCCAACGTGTACACCGCGATCACCAATTTGAACGCTATGGAGATCGAGGACGATACGTTCGGAAAGGGCACTTTCGGAGATCTCGCGAGCCAGGGCTTTATCGGCAATTCCGCGCTCAGCAGTCTTATCTCCATGGCGGGAACAATGGCTTCCGAGCTTATTCCCACCACCAAATCTACCGTTAACGGCGACACCGTTTACGAAGCCACTTTGGACCTTACCGAAGTCAGCTCCCTGCTCAGTGATCTCAGTGCAGGTGGCGAAGGTATCGATCTTTCCGGATTTAAAGACATCATCGACGCCATCGGACCCATCCTGCTCGGACTGACCTATGACCAGATCACCAACCCCGACGCCCAGGTTTCCGAGGATCCCGCGGATTATCCGACGATCACCATCGCTATCACCATCGGCGAGGACGGCGCCCTCAAGGGTCTCAGTCTCCATTACGATTACGACATCGCTTTGACCGAAGGCACGGATCCCACGTTTGTGGCATTGGATCTCAAGATCTCCGATCTCGTTGTTTCCTCCACCGCCCAAGCGGTCGAAAGACCCGAAGGCGTTGAAAATGCCGAAGAATTTGCGGCGCACATCGCTCTCGACGCCGCCGTTCCCTCCCTTAACGGCGCACAGGCGAGCGCGACCGTCGACCTTTACGTCAACCCCGCCGTCAAACTCGGCTGGGACGCGGACGGCTATGTGGCGATCGACTTCAGCGACCTCGAAGGATACGCGACGCTCTCTTATCAGAGAGGTAGCGGCGCTCTCGTTCAGAACGTTATGATCGCTCAGTACAACAGCGAACTCGGCGGATTCGTAATCGACCTCGAACCCGTATTCCAGCTCGCGGGAACGACCAGCGTAAACGGAACATACGATTACTTTATCGCGCTTGACGCTCAGACCATGTACGATAACTGGATCGCCGACAAAAAAGCCGCGGCAACTACTCCCGCCGCCGCGCCCATGAACGCAGCGTCCGACGTCGATACCATAATCGATACCATAGCGGGAATGGTCACTGCGGGACAGTTCGATTTCGGCGCAGTCATGGAACTTATCAGCCCCGTGATCAACGCTTTCAACTCGATCGGAGCGATCTTCGAAGACACTTCTTTGGTCGTCTTACCCGACCTTGACGACAACGCGACCAGCGCGACCGTTACCGTTAAACTCGTCAATCTGATGAACAACTTGCTCGCTTCCGACGGACTTATCGGCGGACTCAAGAGCGACGTCGTTAAATTCGACCTCTATACCGGTATCGGCAACGAAAAGGCTGCCTACACGCTGGCCGAGATTCTTGACGGCGACGACGTGCTCGGTCATATCGTGACCTTGGTCAACTCGTTGATATATGAAAGCAAACTCGATGCGTGGATCGCTTCCGACGCAAATACGATCACCATTGAGAAGAGCGCGACCTGGATCGCTAGTTGGAAAGAGGCTAACGCTAAGGAAGAAGACGAAGAGGACGCCGACTACGACGCAAGAGCCACTAAGGCTTATGAAGAGTATGTAGCCGGATGCGAAAAAGCGATGTTTGATGCAGCCGTCGCAGCAGTCGGAACCTACGAGGCTTGTGTTACTGCGAATCCCGGTTCGTTTATCGAGATTGAAAACGTCTACGCATGGGCTGCCAAGCTCGGCATAGAGCTCAGCGCGGATCAGAGCAACCTGTACGAGGCGATAGGCGACATCCAAGCCACCGTTTCTTACCGTGACGGTATCTCCGCCGAACTCAGTCTTGCGGGTATCACGATCGGCATCAGCGCGAATATCGAAGAATACGTCGCGCCCGCGACCGACAAGGTCATGGCTAAACCCGCCGAGGTCAGCGGCACCGTGGAAACGACGGTATATTCCAACTACACGGCAAACGATAACGGCAGACTGCTGTACAACACGCTGAAAGAGCTTGCCAACGCGGCGCTCCTCAACGTTACCGACGGCACTGACAAGTTCGAACAAACCATCGTTACCGTAACCTTGAACCCTGTGGTGTAATTTAACACGCACTCATAAAAAACGGGCGGCAACGCCCGTTTTTTTATGCGGAGAAAGCGTTACGAAAGAGGGATTTAAGGTATGCGGGCAAGCGTTTTGCAATACGTCGAAAGAGCTTGCCGACAGGCGCTCACGGACGTTAATACCGAAAAGGCAAACAAGTATGATCAAACGTTGTTGCCATTGTCCGAAAAGCATCGGAAATTACTTCCGAAACCTAAAAAGCAAAGATAAAAACGGGCGGCAACGCCCGTTTTTTATGCGTTGAAACCTCGGTAAACGGCGTTTAACGAATCGGTGCGGCGAGCGGGATCGCCATTGTTGGCGGATATGTTTGAAAACTACAGCGCGCGTAGCGGAGGCGTTTCCGATATGCCGTCATAAGGGTTCGACCTCGTCCTGCGCCTGAAGCCCGGTATTTGCCTTAAAACGCGCCGAACGGGGCGGCTTGCAGTGTTTTTACTCGCGCCGCGTGATATCGCGCGCGTAGCGCTAAGCGGGCGCGCCTTGCGCCCGCTTAGCGATTATTCGGTTCAATAAAAATAATATTTTGTAGGCGCGCTCCTTCAGGGAATGTCGGGGCAGGCCGATTTTGAAATCGAACGCGGCGCCGATGCGATAAAAAAAACAGGGGGGATTTTCAAATTTTCCGATTCGTAAGGCGCTCGCGTACAAATCGTTTTTTTGCCCCGAGCGGCTCATCCGAAGAAAATTCTTTTAACCTCTTTATGCCGCAATAAGGTAACCGTAACGCATAAAAGGGTTACCTTATCCAAGTTTATTTGATTAAGCAATCTTTTCGGCGCAATAGCGGCGGATCGGATTTTCGCTTACGGCGGAATGTTGAATTTTACGCCGCCGAACGCCTTAAAACGCGTCGTTTTACGGCGACGCGCGCAGCGACAAAACGAAAGATCGGACTTTCCGAAAGAAGCTCGCAAAAGGCGCGGACGGTATAAACAAAGTAAATTTATCCCGACCGTATTGACAGGGGCGGATAATTCTTTTATTATATAAATGCGCGTTATATACGCTACGGCGCGGGCAAATCTCGAGTACGTCCGCGGCTTTCGTAAACGACGCGTTCGCATATGCGGAAACCGTGTTACAACTTGCCCGGCGGGTATTCCCGCGGGGTTTTCGGGTCGATAATGACCGATTCGGTCGCGCTTCGGCGCGTCCGGGCAAACGCATTCGCGTATTTTTTATACGCGCGCGCTAAATAAAATTCAATTCGCGTACTTCCTTTTCGCGCAGGAGGACGCGGGCGCTTATGGGTTGGCGCATGGAGGAACAATGAAACGACACCTCTTCAAAACGATTATCTTAGCGATAACGGTCGCGTTGCTGGCGGGAATACTTATCGCCTGCGACCCCGTGGACACGCCGTATTCGGACCCGTACCCGATCATCGAGGGACCCGACAACGACGCCAACCTTGATCATACGACAAAGGAACAGGCGATTGACAAAGCCGTGGATTCCATGGAAAATCTGCTGAAGCATCTGGATACGGAAGAAACTTCCGATACCGGTTATTTCGTCGGCGCGAATATGACGATCAATACCGAAAACGGTTCGGCTTTCAGGCTTAATCTCCAGGCAAACCTTTACACATACCCTTACGAAATCAAGGACGAGAACGGCAACGTGATACTCGATCCCGAAACGGGACTCCCCTTGGTGGACGAGGCGGCTTTAGCGATACATAACGACGTTATCCGCTATTCGGACATCATACTGGAGTGGTACGACGGGTCGACCAACGAAATGCTGATAGGCTTCTATTTCGACGGAATCAACCCCAACTCCGCCGACGACGGCAACGACCTCTATCTTAATCTGCAAGGCTCCAAACGTATTTTCCGCGATTTCGGTAACTCCGTTCTTTATCAGCAGATAATCAGACTTATCACGCATTTCAATCTCGAAACGCTGATAGGCTCCGCTTCGGAGGACGGCACCGCGGACGGCTCTTTCCAGAGTCTGCGCGAAGCGCTCGACATGGCGGTCGACAATAACTATAAACAGACCATCAACGGCAACGAAACGACGATATTCTTCGATTCCGTCACGCTCAATACTCTGACCGACGACATCACGAGCTATATGCAGAGCATTTTCTCGCCTTTCGAGGACAAGCTCGACCCGTTGTCCAACAAATATCTGGGCTTCTTGATTTCGACGCTCGGGAATACCACGTTCACGTCGATGAACTCGGACATGCAGTTCCGCATGGAGCCGAACGAAAACCTGGACAACCTCGACATCATGTCGGCGTTGGTGCTGGACGTTTCGGGTAACTCCGAGGTCGCGAAAACGGACCCCGTTTTGGGAACGGTACGCGAAAACGTGCCGTATACCGCGCATATCGAGGCGAATTATTCCATCAGAATCTCGTCCAACATCACTTTCGACAAGTTGGGATATACCGAGTACGATTACGGTAATTACGAATATACCGGCGACATGTACATACCGATGCTCGACCTTAAGCTCGACGTCCTGCTGAGGACCGACGTCAACGAGGTGGACAACTCGCTCAACGAGGTATACATGACCTGCCGCGACTTAGCGACGGACGATCTGATGATGGGTATTTATTATGACAACGAACTTACCTATATCGACGTTGAGGGCATACAGAATCTGTACGGAGGAGTTCAGATAGAGGATCTGGGTTTGCCGAAGGCGTACCGGGGAGGGTTCGACCTTGCGGACACGTTGAACCAGTTGTTCGACCTTATCGACACCTATATCGTCATTGCCGTGGACAATATCCTTTACGGTCAGAGCACTCCCGAGGGCGAGGAATCCAAATTCTCGGAAATAACTAGCGTCATCATCGACAACATGGAGTCCACGATGCGCGACGAGTCAGACCCGTCCAGCCGCGCCACGATACAGATACGCGTGGATTTCGAAATGATCCGCAAGATACTCTCTCTGACCAGCGAAACGGGAACGGAATATTCCGTCGAACAGCTGATCTTACTGATCAACAACCAGTTCAACATCGATATCGAGGCGATCGCTTCGATTGCGGGCATAAGCGTCGAAGAACTGATAGAAACGTCCTATTTCTATCTGACATACGACGTAGATTATTACAGTATCCGTCTGGAACTTTACTCCACTGCGGAAATGACGGAGGAAGAAATAGAAACGAACGGTCCGAACCTGGTAATGCGACTGGATCTGTATCCGCAGCATATCGGCGAATACGTCAGGATCGTTTTCCCCGATTTTTCCGACTTTAACCAGTTCAAGGAAGTAATGACTTATTCGGGTTATCTCGAAGGTCAGTTCATATTCGCGGCGACCGAGGAAGTCGATCTTTCGCAGCTGCTCGGCTCGTTCATGGGCGACGAATCGGGACTGAACACTCCGTTCATACTGCCCGAAGCCGCCGACATCTATTTTACCCTTTACTACGACCAGTACATCAGAGAGCAGAATCTCGAGAACGGGCGTTGGACCAGAAAGTCCAGAAGCGCGTTTTCGCTGTATCTGTATATGGTCGTCGAGGACGAGGTAACGCCGCTCGCTCACGTTTACGCGAACGACGTCAGTCTGAATACCGCCGATCCCGTCGAGGAACTGGGGTATATCTGGTTGCAATACGACTGTATCGAGGGAATGCCCAGGTTCAAAGTAAGGGAAGACCATTTCGTGCGCGGCTTCTATGCGTATATGGGTTATGACTTCGACGCCGAGGAGGACGACGACGTCGTTTTGGGTCTTACGGACATCGTCAGCGCTCTGATGGAGGATTCGTGGGCGACGTTCGAACCGGACGTCATCCGTATCACCACCTCCAACCAGACGATAAAGGACTTTTTCCGCGTGGACGAACTGATCGGCACCATCGCCGTTCAGATCGGATTCACTCAGCGCGTAAAGAATATCGACCAGCTGGAAGTAACTTTCGCGATGTACACGGTGGGCAATCTCGCGGACATCGAGGGCGACAGCGTTTATAACGTCAAACTGCACGACACCGTGGAGGTATATTTCGACTTCGGCAACCGCGTAGTCAAGAAGGACTTCTATTTCCTTTACGACGAGGACAGTATAGCCGTTCAGAATAACCGCGTGTACTATATGCCCACGATGAAGAATCTGTTCATGGGCGTGTCGAGGGACTATCACGTACACATATTGACGGAGATAGGCAGACAGGGGATCAACTCACTGTACAGCGACAATTATACCTGGGAGCCGCTGGAGCCGGTACCCGACACCGTTCTCGCTTATTACGGCGACAATAACATGACCCAGGACTATCCCGCGGACTTCAATCTGCACGCCGTCTACGACATTCCAACGGGATATTATACCGTTTTGAACGACGAAGGGTACGAAGTCGTTTACGATCTGGACAACGACGTGTACGTTATCGGACTCGGTTCCAATCTCGGTTACGACAGGGTGTGGAAAGGGCTTAACGAGGACGTGCCGTACTATTACAAAGAATATCAGAATATCGGCAGGGTCAACGTCATGTACGATTTCGGAATGAGAGAACCCGGCTGGTATATCGTCACCGACCGCGAAGAACGGATCCTTTATAACGCCGACGGCAACTATTATCTGGTAGAGAGCGAAGAACTGAAGCAGCAACTGCTCGACGCCAACTTCGGTCAGTACGAAGTCGAGATACGCGTTCCCAACGAGGAGACCGCCGATCCCAACGACTTCATAACCGAAACGGTGATGACACCCGCGACCATTTATACTTTCGCGACCACCGCTTACGGACAAACGTTCTACTTCGACCCTGCGGCCGATACTTATGTGCGTAATTTCGTACAGACGATCACCGACGAAACCACGGGAGAAGTCATACAGAGCATCAACCGCCGCGCCGTGTTCGATTTCGAAGAAAGCTACGTCTATGCGGGCAGCAGCGAGGACGTAACTTACCTCAGAAGCATTCTCGGTAACCGCGTGCAGTATTCCGCCGATCTTAACTGGAACGCGGCGCCTTACGACCGCGTGGACTGGGACGCGATTTCCGCGGACGGACTGACGCTTGACGGCTACCGCTATGCGGACGTCGACTGGGAGGACGCCATATTCGCTTCGCTGACGTGGACGGACATGGACTGGGAGGACGTTACTATCAACGGCGGAATATTCGTCGTTTACGTCGTGATAGGCGACGGAATGATGGCGACGTATCGCGAGAACGTGCGCGTCAAGATACTTAACCGCGAAATAGACACCGACGTTTACGTCAACATCAACACCGAAAACGGCAAGGTAGTGGCGCCCGTAGCCGACTATATCGAAGTCGACCCGTACCTGTACCTGATGTATCGCGCTTACTATGAGAACACCCTGAGCGATTCCATGAGCGCCTCCGAACTCGCGGCGGGATTTGCGGCGTGGTACTTCCGGCATTACGTAGTTACCTTCGAATTTACCGAGATATATGCCGGCAGCGCCGCACCCGAGGAGGATACCCCCGACGAGGTCGGGTCGTTCACATGGAATTTCGACTATGCCGACGGCAACGAAATTTATTCCGAGAGCAATATCGACAACCGCCACACGGGGATACAGGCGGGTTCGGACGACTTCGCTCCCGAATATACCTACGTTTACACCGTATTCCATAATCAGGTGATAGCGCTGGGCATAGAAATTCTGCCCAGAGAGCTTGTGGCGGTATATATCGACGGGGAAGATGAGCTGAATACGTATACCGTGGACGCGCTCGAACCCAGATCCTATAAACTGCCGACCTCACTTATCTATATTTTCAGAGAAAAACTGGCAAACGGCGGCTACGAATACTTCGTATACAATCCGCTGAATTACGAATACGCTTTCGTCGCGGGCGACGAAACCGAACAGGTTTATCTCGAACAGCGCGCAAAGCTCGCCGCAATGCTCGGCGTGGACGAATCCGAACTCAATTCCTTGTTCGTGACGCTTTTGGCGGAGGGCACCGATTTCACCGCCGACCCGTTGGGAGAGATCGGAGCGTTGGGTTGCTACGAAGCGCCCGAGATCATCCGCTGGGCGAATCCCGAGGCGACCCGCGTTTATCTGACGGGCAACACGGGGAATCCGTTCGTGGGATACGAAGGTAACCTTACCAACTCATACGTGGGATTCGCGGACTACTTCGACCGCGACAGAGCGTGGTATCATACCGTCGTCAACGCCGACGGCACGGTTGTTTCCGAATGGTTCAGAGCCGAACAGGTAACTATCGCGGTCAACGTACCCGACAAGGTCGTGGGTACGCGCGACTATGACGCGCACGAGACGACGATCGATCCCGATTCGGGCGCGATAGGCGATTCGGTTACGACCGAATCGGTCATGAACATAGTGTCCGACGGCGGAACGTGGGAAGACAGGGGAGTTTACTTTATCGATCCTTACGATATTTCGACGTGGTATCTCGCTAAAGGCGTTACCGTATACTTCGACGACGGAACCGACGAAGGCGGCGAACCCGAGTACGACCCGAGGCATTACGACGTTACCTGGGTATTCGAAGGCGAATCATATGCCGACGGTATCGCGTTCGACAACGTAGTTAAAGACGCAAACGGCTCCGCGCGTTATCTGAGAGTTACCGCCGTGATAGGCTCGGGCGACCAGACCATGGAAATTGAATTGCTGGTCCAGTTACGCTCCGCCTATATGTACGCGGTGCGCTTTACGGCAAACGGCAACGAATTGAACACGGAATACTTCGCGCCCACCGCGCCTTACGGCGACGGCGTTATGGTGGAAAACTCCGTCTGGACGGACGACGACCACAGTGTATTCCAGATACCGCAGTACAGCTATTACGTCGATACCTATGACAGATTCGTCGTACCCGACGGCGTAAAGATAACTTTCAGCGACGCTTCCGTGAGAAGTTATCCCGTGGCATGGAAGGAACACGCTCCCTGGGCGCCCGGCGACCCGACGACGGGGGACAACACGGTCGTCGCGTTGACGGATATAGGAAACGGCATCGCTTGCGAACTGAGACTCGACGTCAAAGTCGAAGCGAAGCGCATTTACGAAATGAATATCGCTCCGACGGACGCGACGATTGCGGGAACGGGCATAACCTTCACCGTAAACTATACCGATAATACGATAACCGTAAACGTGCCCGACGGCAGGATATATATCATCCGCGATCCGTCCGCGGGCGCAAACAACATCGGAGTGATAGGCGTTTACGATCAAAGCGGTACGCTCGTTAAAACTTACGCGCCGTACGACTTCTTTATGGCGCTGTTCGACAATATCGTGCTGACGTTTACGGACTTTTCGAAACCCGATATCGTCGTAACCGACGCGGCGATCTCTGCCGAAAGTTACATAATGTCGACTTTCGACACCCAAAAGGTGGCTGACGGAGGACAGAACATCGATATTTATATCGGGCAAGGCGACAATGCGGACGATTATACGGTAACGCTCGCGGTCGGATTCAGGAACTCCGATGACCGTAACGCCGTCGAATTCAGCGACGAGCAGTATACCGACGCGGGCAACACGATAACGTGGAGCGACGCGCTGAACGCGGTAGTCATGGACTTCACGCTGGAGGCGTATACTTCGTCGAACGAACCCGCGTATCCCGACGGATACGACATTGCGGCGGAGCTGCCTTCGTTCTGGTTGAGAAGAGGCAGCGGCGATAACGTTACCGCTACTCTCTACGGAGGAGTAGGCGCGGCGCTGCCGGAAGTCTGGTACGTCGAAGCCCCCGCGGTATACGGCGAAAATCCGGCGTACGCCGACGCTTATTGGGCGGAATCCAACGCGGCGAACCGTATGTACGGATTCGGACGTTACGACTCGGTAACGAATATTTCCTGGGACGATCTGGCGATGGGCGGCAGGATATGGCTGACGGCGATGCTTTCCGACGATTCCAGGATATACGTTTCGATCAACGTGCCCAGTATGGAAATAGGCAGGGACTTCCATTCCGTGCCCGGAGATACTTCGCGCTTTACCGTGATCGACGGCGCGATAACCATAGACAACTACTATGCGTATTATCCGTTCTCGCAGTATCTGACCGTCAACAATCTGCCCACGCGCATTGCCATAGGCGAAAATTACGGCGACGAGGGCAACATCGTCAAAAGCAACGTCGCTTGGGAAATAGTGCTTTCGGGCGCAGAGATAGCGGCTATCAACTATACCGGCACGGGCGGCGAGATCGAGTTTGCGACCGCAACCGTGTCCGGACAGACGATCACGCTTTATCTGAACGTATTGCCCGCGGTGGTCAACAGAATCGCACTCGTTTCCGATTCGGTCGTGTCTACCAGACACTTCACTTCGGAGTGGGTCGACGACGAGGGGTATATCCTTATCAATATCGATCCATACGTTCAGACGGGCTATGAGGGAGTTTTCTCGATGCCGACGTCCTCGCGCACGCTGACGTTCGCTTACGGCGACGAAGCGAATCCGCGCGAATTCGTTTATCCGCTCGCGATACTGGCTTCGAACTATACCGGTCCCAACAGCTACGCATATACCTACGACGGACTGGGAGACGCCGAATTTATCATGACGCTGACCGACGGACAGCAGGTAAAAGTAAGGATCAACTTCCTTGACAAGACGATAATCGACATCCGCGCCTCAAACGACGCGGGCGGCGCGGGAAATCCGCAAGACCCCGACACGCTGAACACTCTGCTTATCGACCCGTATACCGAGGACGTTACCGTCCACGATACCGTTACGTTGGTATTCAGGGAGGGCACGGAGCTGGAGCATACGTTCTCTTGGAATTATGCGGGTGCGTATATGCCGGCTACGGGTTATGACGTCGGGATACCTTTCGAGGTGATGTACGACACTTATCAAAGACTGTTCCTGGGTTCGGACGAAGGATATTTCGGATTCGCGGGAGATGTCGTATTCACCGGGTTAGGCGTTCAGAACGTAACCTACAAAGTGAAGATCATGGACAGATTGCTGAACAGCTATCTCGTGTCCGACGGGCAGAACTACGATTATTATCCCTCTCGCGACACGCCGAACGCAAGTTACGTTTTCGACGATCCATTCGCGGACAGGGCGTCCGACATGCCCGCTCAAATAAAGGGGTATACGCTGAACAATACCTATTATTCGGAACTGGGGATCGTGTGGCAGTTCACCGACTCCGACATAACCGCGGCGGGCACCACCGCTCTTGAGGGCGGCTACAGACTGGTTTCCGGACACGTCTACAACGCTTCGCGCGGTCAGCCCGTATACATCAAGGTATACGTCGAAACGTGGAATTTCGAGGCGATCCGTCGTCCGATAAACGGAGAATACCAGATAATGACCGGCGATTCGCTCCGATTCGTGGTTTCGTCGATCACCGATTTGCTGACGACCGACCACTTCGAGGTGGCGTTCGCGGTAACCGAAGTCAACGTCGATCCCGCCACGGGTATCATGACGAACACTTCTTCGGTTTCGGTGCGCATACCGTTCGTTTCGGAAGGTTACGACCCCGAGAGCGTCGTTTATACGGGTACGAACTCCGCTTTTGCGGGAACATTGAAGAGCGGACACCAATACGTATTGTATATGGACGACGAAGCTGTTGCGGAAGCCAGAAGAAACGGTACTTCGACGGGCGAATTCTATCTGGGCAACGCTACCACCGAATCGGGCGGCGCGTACAGAGAAAACATTATAACGCGTACGCAGGCGTACTACGAATACGAACATCCCACGATCACGCAGATAGACCTCGGATACGGCTTCGGTACCGAAAACAACGCCATTTACGTCGTCAACCCGCTGAACCCGAACTTTGCGCTGACGGACGGAATGAGCGTGGGCGCGATAGGAACGTACAATACCGAATACGAAACGGAGCTGACGGGCGCCGCGGGATTTACGGCGACGCTGAACTGGATCAGCACGAATATTCCGTCAAGCTATCTCGGCGGCGGCGTTTTGAGAGACTGGACCGTCAAGATCACTCTGACCAACTCGGCGGATCCCGACTTCAGCTACGAGCAGGAATTCGCGCTGATGATGGTATTTACGGATATGTCGCCCCTGGACTATATCAGCGGCGACGCGGGCGACGTGCTGATCTCCAGCGTCAGGACCGAATATAACGAGTCCTCGTATCTGGGCGAATACAATCCCTATGCCGACGTTTACATGCGCGACCTCGTAGGCAACGTGGTCGAATCGAGCGGAAAGAACGTTCTGGAAACCGCAATCGACGTTTTGGGTATCCGTGATATGCGTATAACGTATCGCGTCAATGCCTGGGACGGCAGGGTGTACACCTCGCAGGGCATCAATACGAGATACTCTACGAGCGTTACGATATTCGGAAACGTATATTCCACGAGCATCGTGGAACGCAGGTGGAGCGTCAACGGATACAAGATCGAAGACTTCGCTTTGACTTATAACCTGATGATAGACGGCGCCGAAAGGCAGCTGCTCATCCTGAATCCGTTGGAACCCGGTTCGTATTCGATACCGATAGACTCCGCTACGGTTACGGCGAACAATATTCCCGCTACCGCGACTTACGAGCTGATATGGTGGGATGTAATCAATCAGGGTGCGTTTGTCGCTAACGGCGACTGGCTGGGCGGCGGCGTGGTAAGCGACTGGACGGCGAGGATACTGGTTTCGGACGGCGGAAGCGTAATCTATGCCGAAACCGTCACGATAGCCGTCGCGTTCCTCGACGTGCTGCCGTCGAACTCGAACCGCTATATCCAGAGCGGCGTGCTTGGCGCGGTATCCGATCCCAAAACGACTTATGCGGCGGACACTTACTCCTCGGATAATCCTTACGGAACGTATTACGCCGCCGTCAGCTCGACGGGCGAAGCGCTTTATACGATGCTGACCATGCGTGCGAATTCTTCCGACGTGAATATGGCAAGCAAGACGTATTACTTCCTGATAACCGAATGGGATACCGACGGCGTCAGCCGGAGCGCGGACGTATACGCGGGCAACAACTCGTCGGGAACGCTGATAGGCGCATACTCTACCGACGCGTTCAGCCGCGGCTGAAACTAAACAGATACGGGGCGCATGCCCCGGGAGGTTACGATGAAAAACAGACTGAAACGATTGTTGCTGATTATGCTGATGGCGCTGATAGCGCTGACGGCTTTGGCGTGCAACGACAAGGGCGAAACAAACTCGCCGGTGACGCCTCCGCCAAACGAGCAGCCATCTACGGACGAGCCGATAAATAATGGCGAGACGAATTCGCCGGGCACGACTACGCCGGACGAGCAGCCATCTACGGACGAGCCGATAAATAAGAGTATCGTTTTCGAAGACATACGTAATTCCCTGGTTAACGCGGGGACGGAAATTTCCGCCGCGCAGGAAGGAGTTCGCAACGTAACCTCCGAATATACCTTCCGCGCCAACGGCGTCAATATCGAGATAGAGTATTTTGCCAATTACGTGCCGGAGCGCAGGGAAGATTCCGAAATCATGCTCCGCATCTTCGACTACACGCATCAGAACAACGTCGTTTTCGTGTATTACGACGGCAAGGATCTTTACTACGATATAGGCGGAGACAGAGCGCGTTTCGCTTCTTTCGGCGCGGGCAGCATGTTCGACTTTTTCTACGATATGGTTACGTCGTTCGATATGAGCGGGGTATTGTATTCTCAGGACTTTGCCGAAAATATCGAAACGCTTTCCACGTTTGCCGAGAGCGCAAACATCACGCGCCTCAGCCTCGACGAGAACAAGGAAACGATAAACATACGCGACATCAACCTCGACAGACTGCGCGGCGAGGTTAACGATTTCATTACCGAAAACATTTTCGAACTTGTCGGCGACAGGCTGGACGCGCTTTCGAACCGCTTCTTAGGCTTCGACATCAGCGACGTAGGCAGACTTCAGATAGGCCTGTTCACCGCGACCGAATTCAGGACCGTACTGGAAAGAAGCGGAGAAAACTACGTCAACCGCGATTTCCGTATGGTTTTCGAAGGCACGCAGAACAACAATATCGACACTTATTATCTTTCCGTGGATTACGCGCAACAGAACGCGCGCGCCGAACTTGATATTCCCTCCGAATTGGATCCCGCTCTGAGACCCGCGGGCTATTACGAAAGCGAGCAGCAGGGCGATAGCTATATGACGGGCACGCTGGAACTGCCGTTCGTGGACGGAGAATTCGACGTCGAACTGAAAGCGCATATAGACACTCTGGACAATTCCGCCAACAGAATAGGTTTCGAGGTGTTCCTGGAGCATTATTATAAAGACGATGACGGCGAAATCCAGACTTCCCGCACGCCGATGATAAGCGTGTATTTCGTGAACGGCAATCTGTATATCGACGCCAAGGCGTTTATCAACGCGTATCTCGGCGGAGAAAGCGTCGAAGGCAGTTTTATAGACTTCGAAGCGATAGGACTTCCCAAACTGAAGCTGGAAGGCATCGATCTGTCCGCGGAGATAAATTACGTTTTACAAACCCTGGTAGCGATCGTATCCGATTCCTTGGACGGAATATTCGATTTCGACGGAACGGAAACGGGGGACGAATCCGCGATAGACTGGAGCACGGTGTTTTCCAAGATAGAGTCGGAAGGCGATGTTTTCCGCATAAGTGTGGATTCCGAACTCGTGGAGGCGCTGACGGGACAGTCGATAACTTCGCTGATAGCCGATATGGCGGCGGACACGGGTATAGATTCCGGGATAATCGACAAACTGGCTGAACTCGGTCTGTTCGAGAAACTGGTCGCGGTGCTCGAATACGATACCGCTTCGGATACGGTATGCGTTTCGCTCAGCGCAGGGAGTACCCTGTTGATGAAACTGACGCTTCGCTCCGTCGACGCTCCCGACGAATTGTTGAATCCCGACGGTTCGCTGATAATCGAGGTGCCCGACGCCGCCGAGCTGCAAAGCTTCAAAGCGCCTTCGATGCCCGACGTTTTCAGAGCCGATTTTACTGCCGAAATATCAACTCAGCAGGTCGGCGGCAGCGATATATCGAAATTCCTCGGATTATTCATAGGCGATCCTTCGGGCAACAACTCTGAATACGTTTTGGGAACTTCGGAAGTGCTTTCCATAAGAGGTTCGGTCTGGGACGAGGAAGGAGAAGTCTATATCGATCTGACGGTCAACGTCGGCGGAGTCGATTACGGACGGATCCGGATGTACGCGGGCGATTTCGACTACGCATACGTGGATAATTACGTCCTCGGCGTCAGGTACAGGCTTAGCCGCGCGTCGGTCATCGACAACTGCGCGTCGGTGTCCGGCGGGGAGATCGATTACGACTCCGTGATAGAAGTTCTGTACGAGATACTCGGCAATTCGCGCGTGTCGATAGAAAGCGGGTATATGTCCGTAGCCTTTATAGGCTCGGCGGAAGCGTCCTCCGTAATAGGCGAATTTTTGGGAATAGAACGTCTTTCGGGCAACGCCACACTCTCGTTCGGATTTGCCGCTCCCGTGTATACCGACCTCTCGGCATCGGATTATCCGATACCGGAAGTCAATGTTATGCATCCCGAAACCGGCGATCTGGTAACCGAAGCCGGCTGGACGAGTATTTACGAGGCGGTCTGGTACACCACCGCGTCCGTAGCGGTCGGCAATACCAGGTTTACGATGACGCTGACGTATTCGGAGGAATCGACCGAACTGAAGACGGGCGTATACGAGTATCGTCCGCGCGCGGCTCTGATGGGCGCCAACGCGGGATATACTCTGTATTTCACAGACACCGTTAACGGTACGAACGTGGTTGAAAGACTGTACGGCAACGACGCGTATAACATGGTTATAGATCCGTCCGCCGAAACCCCGTTCCCCGAAACGATCGCCGTGGTCTACGATTCCGGCGCGGTGGGACGCCTTAAATACACGCTGGAATATACCGACGGCAGGGCGTTCGAATACAACAATTCGAATATCCGCAACGTCATGGGCGGTCTTGCGGCGGACAATTACGTTCTGGTATTGGGGAAAGGCTCCATAGCCGAAACGAAATTCGAAATCAGGCTATCTATCCTGGGCAGGATAATTTACGTCGCGCCTTCGACGGACGGCACGAGCAACTATTATAATAATATACCTATCGTCGCGCGCGTATCGATAGACCCTTACGAATATTCCCAGAATCCCTCCGTAAATCCGATCCGTTACCGCGCCGACGATCCTAACACCGCGCTCGACGAGTCGACGGCGCTCGTACTGACGTTCTACGGCGTCAACGGCGGGGCGAACCAGACGCTGACGGTGGAGAATTTCGACTGGAACTTCGACACTTCGCTGATCAACTATTCGGGCGGCGAATATTACGTCGTCGCAAAGTATCAGACGCTGGAGATCGCGCTGGCGGTTACCGTCGAGGCGAAAAAGCTCGCGTACATACAGATCAACGACGAAAACAGAAACGAATACACCGTTGACGTTCTGATTCAGAGAACGTATACGATACCCTCGGCGACCGATGAGTATAACGAGGTCAGAATTTATTTCGAAACGGGACACTACCGTATACTCGGAAACGAAGCGAGCTATACCGGACAGATCCCCGACGACGTTTGGTTCGACGGCTTCTATGAAGGGATACTCGACTGGAGTTATTCGGTCGCGACGTTTACGCCCGTTTCGGGCACGCCTCAGCCTCTGAACGACGGCAGGGACTACCTGACGACGGCGATTTTCGGCGACAGATACGCCGGCACGCAAAGCGTGTCGCTGGCGGTGCGTTGCCCGTCGCGCAGCATAGGCACGCGTTCGGGCGGTTATCGGCAGGCGGTCGTGGAAATAAGATACGATTCTTCGGGTAACGTTGCCGAAGCCGTTACGTCCGGCGTCAGCGTGTCGCTCGCGTCGTTCACCGCGGACGGCGACGTCAATTCCGACGTGTTCTATTTCGATCCGTACAGCAACCTCCTATCCAATACGAGGTTGCCCTCTACGGTGTTCGTGGAAGTGGAATACCGCGGCAGAACTCAGAAAATCGAGTATCCGATCACCTGGATAGCCGAAGGCAACGTCATCGATGCCGGCGGCAACATCCTTAACAAGTTCGCGGACGAAACGCTGCTGAGGGTCAGGGGCGTTATCGGAGATAATCCCGATCCCGCTTCGCAGACGGTACTGACGATGCTCGTTCTGAACCGTTCGGGCGCTTACGAAAGTCTGAGCTTTGCGGGCGGACTTTCCGACAGGATCCAAGCGCGTTACTTTACGTCGGACAATATCGAGGTTGACGCCGGCTCCGACGAAATAGCTTACGTCAGATATTATCTGACGGGACTGAATCCCTATGACAAACTGGTAGGCATCGACGACGAAGGCGATACCGTTATGCGCCTTCCGAGCGAGGTAACGCTGCATTTTGCCGAATCGTCGGGTCTTAACGACGCCACTTACGGAACGGACTGGTATTTCCTCAGGACGACGTCGGTTTCCGCCAATTATACCGGTTCGACGGACGACGACTTCATATGCTCGGCGCTCGGCGGAACGTTCGTGTTCGCAAGCGATACCGCCGGAGACGGCGAGATCCTGAGCCAGACGATCGAATTGTACGTCGTGTTCGACGCGGTTACGCCCGTCGGCAACCTGATTTTCGGCATAACGGGTTCTTACGAGTATTCCGAATCTTCCGAAAACGTGCCGTATCAGAGCATAGACACCTATACCGAGAACAGTCTTTATGTGCTTGACGGACTGACGGCGGGGCTTAAGACGGTGGAGATAGGCTTCAGAAACGCCGACGGTTCGATGTCCAGGAGCTTTGTGTCCGCGTATTGGGCGGACGGCATGCTCGAAGCTTTCATGGCGGCGCTTCAGAGTCCTTACGGCAGCATAAAGGCGGGCAATCCGGGATCTTATACCGATTATCTCGGCGACGACAATCTGTTCAAGCTCAGCGCGACCATAGAACGCGGGACTCCGCTCGAAACGACGTTCACGATGTGCTTCGACATCGGCGAAAAATATCTTAACGCGATCGCTTTCAACAACTTCGATTCCTCGGTGGCGGAAATGAAACTCGTCAACGATTCCGGGTCGATAAACATCGACAACAATACATACATCGTTACGGTGGAGAGGATCAACGCGCTCAGGACGACAAAACTTGCCACTCCGTCCGAATACGTGGAATATCTGTTGTCCAATATCCAGCTGACCGTAAACGGCGACCCGATAATCATACCCGAAGGCTTCGAGTTCGCGTTGCCCGACGACTTTGACAGGATAGCTTACGGCACCATCGATTCGCCGGGGCGCACGGACACCACGGTTACGGTCGACATTTTTGTCGAAAAGCTCCGTCCCGGCAGCTGCGTTCAGAGCGTTACGGTGAGATTTGTGTTTACGCGCGAAACCGTAACCACGGAGTCGCTATCCGTTACGGAATACGTCGAAACGTTTGCCGAAAACGGCACGCTCCTGTACGAAACCGACCGCGGGTACGTCATTCCCGACGAATACACCGTTAACTTTACTTCTTCGGGCGCCGTAACGTATACGGGACTGGTGTGGTACGCCTCCAACTTTGTAGAGGACGGCGACGCCGTGATAGAGAAAGACGAACGCGTAGAAGCGATAGACCGCGCGTTTTTGAAGTTCACAAACATGAACTACTTCTCGCTGTATACGATCCTGCCGAACGGGACGCGTATCGAAAGACGTATTCTGTTCCGCGCCAAAGATATAGGCGGTACGCAGTATGCGGCGACCGACGAAAACGGATTCACGGTTACGAACGGTACGATTGTAATACCGAACGTATACGAAATACTGGACAGGCTCGATAATTTCGAGGATTATCTGCCGACGGAGATCCGTCCTTACAACACCACTTATTACACCAGCGCGTATCAGATCACTTTCACGCTTTACGACGGATGGAAACCCGCGGCAGAATTCGACGACGGCACGGGCGGTTTCTCCGCAGAAAAACTGAAACAGAACATTACTTCGAAAGGTTTCGAATCGGATATGCCGATAGCCACCGCGGAAATAGCGGGCTATAACGGCGAATTGCAGACCGTACAGCTTTATCTGGTGGTGTCCGCGCTTACGGACGCAAAGATAACTTTCGCGAACTACGAAGTGGTAGACAACGTCTTCGCCTTCGATCCTTACGGATTTACCTCGAACAACGGCATATTCGTACTGCCGACGTCCGTTAAGATAAACTTTGCGGGCGGCGTCAGCCAGTCGTTCGGCGCGGGACAGTTCGCTTACTCGCTGTCCGACGGAACCACCGTAGACCGCTTACTGTATAACAACGCCTCGTTCGTCGTAAACGGCAAAGCTTATGTGAACGAGCAAGGCGCGGCGTTGCCTGTTCAGCTGAACGTGCGTCTCCCGGACGGAGTCAGTATAGCTTTGACGGCGAACTTCATTCCGAGGAACGTATTAAACCTGGTTTCGTATACCAATACCGCAAACGACGGAACCCAAAGCGCGGTTATAGAGGGAACTTATTATATCGATCCTTACGACGGCAAAACGTACGGGTTGCCGAACAAGGCGTTATTTACGTTCGCTACGGGCGCCCTCGAAAGGGAGGTAACGTGGAATATTCCCGAGTCGGCGGCAGAGCGGTTCGAAGCCGGCAACGGTATGACCGTTTATAAGGGCGGCGACTATTCGGGTGCGGAATTCGAATTTGTAGCGACGCTTCCCGGATACCATTCGGGAACGGGATACGCGGGCAAAGACTTAACCTTCGTTATGCGCGTGATAGTGCTGAACCGTACTGCCGTTGCCGAAGAAAGCGTGTTTACCCCGGAAAATCCGTTTACAGTACTCGCGGGCGACCTGAACAACGCGCTTACGGGATTTGCGGCGCTTTCGGATAGTCTGTACAAAAAATACAACGACGCGAAATTGACGCCCGTTACGCCGGACATCCTTTGGATGAAGGACGGGGCGGCGCTCAGCGACGACGATCTCGATCCGTTCGGCGGTTATGAGTTCGAACTTACTGGTTCCGTGGGCTTCGGCGTCGGAGAAGAAAGAACCTCGGGGCAGTTGCTCAGCGGTTTCATCAGCGCCGATGCGATAACATTCGCTGCGATAGGCACTTACAAAAACGGTGTGTTCGAATCGCTCGGCGAAGGTATTTTCGAATTCAATCCTTATACGATGGAATGTGCCGAAAGCGAATTCGTCGTGCAGTTCGACCGTTCTTCGGGCGCTCCGTTGTACGTTACGTTCCGCCCGGAGGGTACGGTAACCGACGAGGATTCGCTCCGCGCGGTGATAGGATGGGATCCCGACTGGAATCCCGCCGCGGGCGACGCCGGCGGCTCCAAGACTTTCTCGGTCAAGCTCTATAACGACTATAAAAAGAACGCGTACTACGCTTCCGACGTCAGAAGCGACGGTTATCTGACCCCCGAGGTTTACCGTTATATCACCAGACAGATAGGTATAGACTGGCTCGACCTCGGATACGGATTCGCCCAGAGCGGAGAAGTGGAACTGGTCATCGACCCGTTCAATCCCGTGATCCCGACCACGGGACAGGCAAAGGGCAACGTTTCCGGCAGCGCCGACACGTCGCTTGAAAACGCCGAGGATATCGGAACGGTCAGTATTTTCTGGAACTCCGACAGCGGGTACAGCGTTTACGACCTGCCGATATCGGGAGAATACGAGCGCACTGTCTTTGCCACGGTGGTGTCCGATTCCTCCGACGTGGCGCCCGAACCCGCAAGCTTCGTCGTGCGCGTCAGCTATCTGAACCGCACTCCCGAAACGATCCTGACTTCCGAGAGCAATTATTCGACTTCTTCCGTTCAGGTCAGCGGGTTCTATACTCTGATGAACCTGAATAACGCGTCGCAGGGCAGCAGAAACTATTTCTTTGCGATGGATCCCACCAATACGGCGGTATTCTCCGACGATCCCGCCCGCGCCAATGCGTACTATACTCCCGCAGGCGGCACGATGACGGCGTCCAAATATATTCTGCCTTCCACGCTCAGAATAACTTACGCGAACAATTACGCCTCGGGCAGCACTCTTGCAAAGGCGGCGGAAAGACTGGGAACGTTCCTGGAGCTTGTGGACATCGAATGGATAATCTCCAGAGACATCACTTTGGTTGGTACCGCGACTTCGGGGGGCGCGATAACCGCCGAACCCAGAAGGTTCAAGGTGCGTTATCAAAACGACGAAGGCGCGTGGATAACCTCGGCGGAATACGACTATTTCTCCGACGACGGAGTGTTGTCGAATCTGTACGAGCTGTTGCTTTCGACTACGGAGCGGCAGATCCACCACACCGACATATCCACGCTGTTCGTCGATAAAAACGTTTATTATCAGCGTTCCGACAGCTACTATATCGATCCGTACAACATCGAGTTCCCCTCCGAGGTTACAATATACTTCGGAGCTTCCGAGGATACCGGAAGAACGTTCACGGACATAACGTGGCAGTACGACGAGACCTTCCTCGAAAGACCCGACGTCGTTACCGGTATCGATCAGAACGGCAATCCCGTTGACCAGATGCTAAGATACGTCGCGGCGAGTATCCCCGTATTCGGTACGACGCTGACGATCCGTTTCCCCGTCAGGCAGAGGAATATCGACACCACGACCATCACCCCCGGAGGCGAAACCACGACCACGCCTTTGAACGGCGGTACGCTGTACGTATTGAAAGGGATTCCGCTCATCGATCAGCTTCCCGACAGACTGTATTACGAATTCGAGGTAGACGGCGTCAGGGAAATTTCCTCGGTCCCGCTCACGTTCGACGAAAACAGTATCGGAAACTACAATACCGACATCGTCGGCAATACCTATCAGATTTCGGGCAACCTCGGCATCGACCCCGGCAACATCAGATTCTACGTAGTGGTGGTAGACCCGATGCTCTATACGATAGAGTCGGGCGAAACCTCGGGTATCGAACATTATTACAACGGCACGTTCCTGCATAACGCGATAGTGGTCGGCGTAAACAGGGCCGGACAGTACGTACCCGGACCCGAAGAAACCATGCTTCCCGACAGAGTAATCGTGGACGATTCGGGAACTTACTGGGACATCGAGAGGATCGAATACTTCCTTGACGACAAAACCGATCCTTACGCCGTGGTTTACGCCAGTTACGAGTTCATAACGCTGAACGACTCCGACCGTGTTTACGGCGACGACGCGGGCGGCAGAAGATTGACGCTGTCGTTTAACGTGCCCGTAGTCGTATACGACTATACCGCGATAGAGGATACCGAACCTTCGCTCGCGGGAGGCGTCGACAGTATAACCTTTGATTTGGGTACCTTAATCACGCCTTACGATATGCCGCTTGCTTCGAATATGAACATAATGCCGTTGTGGTCGTTCGACGGAGTAAACGCCAACCGCGCGGGTGAATACACCGCAAGATACAGCTACAAGAACGCATACGGCTCAACGCTCAGCGGCGAGATAAACGTCGTGATCTCCAAACGCGCAATCACCGCGGACGACGTAACGTGGATAAACGTGGGCGGCGTAAACTTCTTGGACAGGACTTATACGGGACAGGAGCTCGACGTCACTCAGTTTATATCGTTCGGGAATTCCTTCCTCAGAGCCGACGGCAGTCTGGGCGCGCTCGAAGGATTTACCGTCGAATACAGTATCGACGACGGCATGTCCTGGCAGAGCGACCAGCCCTTGCAGGTCAGACTTGACGGCAATCCGATGTACCGCGTCAGGATAATCATATACGACGGCGACGACTATAACTATACGGGTTCGCTGGAATACCGCCTCGAGATCAACAGGAGCACGATAGATGTCGACAAGGTGTACTTCTATACGAACGCTTCCGATCCCGACGGCTCGGTGATTTACAACAATGTCGCACAATACGTTTACGACGGTTCCGAGTGCATTCCTTATATCGGAGGACTGCCCGAAGGCGCCGAGGTGGTGCGCGAATACGCCGTTTACGATCCCGATCGCGGCGACAACCAGAACTATCAGCCCACCGTCAGACCCGTTACCGCGGGAACGTATGCTATGCGCGTTACGTTTGCCGCCGATCAACGTAACTTCATACTCAGCGCGAACGTGTCGTTCGTATTGAAGATAGAGATCGCCAAAGCGACCATCAGCGCCGATTCCGTAAGCGTGGCGTCGCATATGGAATACAACGGCGAATACCGCGACGCGGTAGTTACGGGACTGCCGGAGGGCGTGAACGTCAGATTCGTGTACAGGACGGCGTCGGGCGCGGAACTGCCCGAAGGCAGCCGTATAATCGACGCGGGCGACTACGAAGTCGACGTAATCGTCGACGGCGGCACGAATTACAATTCGCTGACCCTGATGAACCGTTCCGTTACGATCGATCCGAGGAAAGTTATCGTCGACATAGGCACCGTCAGCACGGAATATCTGGACGACATCGCGCCTTACGCTTCGGCGATACGCGTACTGTACGACCTGGGTAACGGCGAGTACGAGGCAGGTCTGGTAGGCAGAGAGCTGGCTCAGCTGATAGGCGTTTCCGCTTCCGATCCGACGGGATACGTCGGGGTCAACTTCCTGACCATCTTCGCGGGCAGCGCTGTATTGCCCGATGCGGGCGAACTGACGCCGCTGAACATGGTCGGCAGCTATCCGATGGGATTCACGTCGGACGTCGCGGCGCTCAGCTCCAATTATTCCTTCACCGTCGTCAGGGGAAGTTACGACATCGTCGCCGAAGTCGACGGCGCGGTCGTGATAGACAACGCGGAACAGCTAACGGCGAGATTGGAAACGCTGCGCGACGGCGATACCGCCAGATGGTACTTGAGAGAGGGCGACTACGGCAGCATAACGATCTCGGTCAACGCTTCCGTATCAGTGATAGGCTCGTATCGCACGACTCAGTCGGGCGAGGCGGAGATAGCGGTCTCCTTCGATTCGATAACCGTCAACGCGGGCGCCGTATATCTCGACATACTCAGCTTCGAAGCGGTTCCCGGGAAGTCGTCCGTTTCTGTCGCCAAGGGCGCGAGTCTGTCGGTAAGCCGTTCCGAATTTGTCGGAAGCGGCACCGAACACATGGCGGTCGCTATCCGCGCGGGCACGGGATATGCGGGCGAACTTTCCGTTACCGATACTTACGTGAAGGGATACGCCAACGCTCTGTATATGGAAACGGGTTCCGCTAACGTTTCCGACTCCGTATTCGAGTATAACAACATAGCCGTCAACGTCCTGACGGGCACGGTAACGCTTAACGGCAACACTTTCAGAGGAATGACCGAAAAAGCCGTGTATATCGGGCTTTCCGACGCGGTCAATCCCGTTATCGCGGACAACGAGTTCCTTGCCAACGTGATAGCCGTCGAAAGCTTCGTGCCGCTCAGAAACGACATCGACGCTCAGAACAAGTTCAGCCAGAACGCTTCCGACATCGTCAGTCACGTAAGCGTCTGAACGGATTAAAAGTTCGCTTTTAAAACGCCCCGCGCGAAAGCGACGGGGCGTTTTTTTAGTGTTTTGCGCTCCCTGCCCGGGCACTTGTTTCTTGACAAAGGCGTTATTTAATATTATTATAGTAGTGTATATTTATTAATACAGGAGGACGACATGGAAGATAACCTAAAAGCGGACGCGACCGAACAGGTTGAAGTCTCTAACACAGCCTCTCCGAACGATGAAATGCGCGTAGGGCCGGGGCATCCCGATTATATTCCCACAAAGGAAAAATGGATGTACGGCATAGGCGCTCTGATGGACGGAGGCGGCGTCGCGCTGATGAGTTGCGTGATGCTGAAATACATGACCTCTTTGGGAATCGCCGCCGCGGTCGCTTCCACCATAATGCTGATTGCCAAGTTCTGGGACGCCGTTTCGGATCCGCTGATGGGCTTTATCTCGGACAATACCCGCTCCAGATGGGGACGTCGTAAGCCCTATATGTTCGTTGGCGGTATTTTGCTCCTCGTAGGACTGATGCTGTTGTTCATGCCGATACGCGACTGGGGCGTCGGAGTGGGCGGATTCACCGCGTACATGGTCATAATGTATCTGTTATGGAACACGTTCTCCACTATAACCCAGGTGCCGTATTGCTCGCTCGCGTCGGATATATCCCCGAACTACCGCGAACGTAACAACGCTAATACCATAAAGCTCGTGGTCAGCGCGCTTTCGGCGGGACTTGCGTACATAGTGCCTTTACTGCTTCTGGAAGCGTATACCGAGGAAGATTCGTGGCTGCCCAAAATGGACGGCGTGGGCTTCTGGCTCGCCACCGCGTTGATCTTCGGACTGCTGTTCGGCGGCGGACTGGTTTTATGCGCTATATTCGTCAAAGAGCGTATCGCTCCTCCCGCGGTCAGGGAGAAATTCAATTTCAAGAAATTTTGGGCGGGTTACGCCGTTCCTTATAAAAACAAATCTTTCCGCTGGCATATCGGTATGTACGCTTCGGCGTTCATGTGCATGGACATCATCAGCGCGCTCGCGGTGTATTACGCTACCGACGTGTGGCGCGGCAAGGATATTTACGGCATGGAGTTTTCGTCGATGTTCATCGTCGCGCCTTTGATGGTCGCAGCGGTCATCGCGTTCCCCGTCGTCAGATGGCTGATGTCTAAAAAATCCAAACAGTTCGCTTTCCGTATAGGACTGCCGTTTTATATCATTGGCGGCATACTGCTTGCGGTGATGTCTCCCGAATGGACGCCCCCGATTTTGATCCCGATAATTTCTTTCATAATGGGCTTCGGCTTCGGCGGCGCGCAGATGATGCCGTGGATAATCTTCCCCGACACCGTGGACGTCGCGGAGTTCGCGACCGGCGTGCGCTCCACGGGCACGTATTCGGGCATGATGACGCTTATCCGCAAGATCGCGGGCGCTTTGGGCGTAGGCATGGTAGGCTGGATAATGACGGGCGCGGACTATATTTCTTCAGACAATCCCGATATTCATCCCATTCAGCCCGAAAGCGCGCTGCTCGCCATCCGTCTGATGATGGGTATCGCCATCGCGGTGCTGATAAGTTTCGCGCTGTTCTCGTCGCTGAAGTATAAGGTTACCGACAAGAAGCTCGCGCGTATGCGTTACTTCATCGAAAAGGTCAAACAGGGCGGTCTCGAAAGTCTGACCGAAGATGAGAGGATCGAACGCGAAGCGATGGTAAAAGAGCTTTACGGAACGGTCGATCCCAAGGATACCGCTTTCGGATCCTCCGCTCCCGAACAGGAAAGCGTCGCGGAGGAAGCTTGATGATAAAGCATATAGTGTTGTTCAAGCTCAAGAATCCGACCGCCGAAGAATGTCAGAAAGCCGTCGACGTGTTGCTCGGAATGCGCGGTAAGGTACCCCAAATCATTACGATCGAGGCGGGAGTAGACTTTCTGAGATCGGAACGCTCCTACGACGTCGCGCTCGAGGTTACGGTCAAAGACCGCGAAGCGCTGGACGCTTATCAGAAGGACGAATACCATTGTTCGGTCGTAAAGCCGCATATGCACGCGGTAAGGTCCGGCTCGGTAGCAATAGATTACGAAATATAAAAATGGAATTTTACACACTGGATATAGCGGGATACACTCACGATCTGCCGATACTGTCGATCGGCGGCGGCGTGAAGATATGTTTTTTCAATCTGCACGGAGCGCAGGCTTTGACCGAGCATTGCGGTAAAAAGGTGGCGGAGCTTGTCAGGGGCGCCGACGTCGTGATAACCGCGGAGAGCAAAGGGCTTCAGCTTGCGCACGTTGTCAGCAGAGAGCTCGGCAAAGAGTTTTACGCGGTCGCGAGAAAGTCCAAAAAACTTTACATGAAAGACGGCATATCGGTTTCGGTAAAGTCGATCACGACCGCCGAGGAGCAGACGCTGTATCTGTCGCTTCACGACGCGGAGCTTATCTGCGGCAAGAAGGTGGCGATAGTCGACGACGTGATCAGTACGGGCGGCTCTCTGACGGGGCTGGAAAAGCTGGTCGAGGAGGCGGGCGGAATCATTTATTCGCGCGCTTTCGTGCTTGCGGAGGGCGCCGCCGCGGACAGAAAGGACATAAAGTATCTGGCGCGTATTCCCATTCTGAAGGAGTAACATGCATAAACCCGATAACAGGGATCTGAATAAAATATACGAACTCATTCCGAAAGCCGACGTCCTGGACACCGGCTTTTCGAGAGTTACGGTGAAAGGTTGGTTTTCGCTGTACGACGCATTAGTCGAGGTTACGGACGAATACGCGCTTTTGTCCGCGGGAAAAGGGGATAAGCGAATAAATATTTCCCCGCTCGCGGTTTCCGACGCAGCGTATATGAAAGCCGTAGCCGAATACGAAAGACTGGGACTGGATTCGATAAGCGGCGCCGACAAACGCCGCGCCGACATTCTGGAAAGCCTCGGATACGAGGTAACGGCGGACGAAAATATGTTCGAATACCTGTATTCTCCCGAGGATCTCATCGAACTGAAAGGTCCGAAATATCACGCGAAACGGAACTTCATCAACCGGTTTTCGGAAAAATACGTTTTCCGTCCTTATAGGGAATCCGATTACGAAGCGTTAATGGAATTGGTGTGCATGTGGTCGTACCGCCATATAGACAACGGCGTCAGATTTTGCGAACAGGAGGGTTGGATAAAGTACAAATCCCTGGATAAAGTCGAAGTCGACGACGAAATAATCGTGTTGGACAGGGTGGTCAGGGATCTGAGAGCTTTCAACTGCTTTGCAGACGTCATGGAGATCGACGGCAAAATAGCCGCGTTCGCCGCGGGAGAAATTCTTCCCAACAACGTGGGTGCGCTCTATTTCGAAAAAGCCAATATCGATTACAGAGGCATATATCCCGTTCTGGACAATCTGTTCTGCCGCGAACATTTCGCTTCGGTCAGATATATAAACAAACAGGAGGATATGGGACTGGAGGGACTCAGAAAGTCCAAACAAAGTTATCATCCCGTTAGAATGGCGGAAAGGTATACCGCGGTAAAACGATGAGCATGACTATCACGCCGCTGTCCTCTTCCAGCGCCGGGAATTCGGTGCTGGTGAGCGTAAACGGCTCTAACATCTTGATCGATTGCGGGATCCCCGTTACCAGACTGAGACGCGGTCTGGAAGCGGCGGGCGTCTCGCTTTCTTCCGTTAAAGGGATTCTTCTGACGCACGAGCACGACGATCATATCCGTACCGTTGCGGCGGTATCGGAGAACTATTCCATACCCGTCTATGCCGAAGAACGCACCATGCGCGCGGTCAAAAGGCGCACGGAGCTGAAGGGCGGATTCTATTTTACGGGTACTTCCGCGTTTTCGTTAGCGGGCATGGAGATCAGACCTTTTTTGACGCCTCACGACGCCGTTTTCCCCGTCGGATATTCCGTTAATACCGCCGAGGGGCGTTTCGTCCTTGCTACGGATATAGGCTGGTTTTCGCCTTCGGTAACCGAGGCGATGCGCGGCGCGGACATCGTGATGATAGAATCCAATCACGATGTGGACATGCTGCTAAACGGCTCTTATCCGAAGTATTTGAAGCAGAGGATCCTGTCTCAGCGCGGACATCTTTCCAACGCTTCGTGCGCAGAGGCGGTTATTAAAATTTTAGATTCAGGTACCCGAAAATTTATTTTAGGGCACCTTAGCGAGCATAACAACACAACGAGTCTTGCGTTAGGAACTACGGTGGAAGCGCTCGGAAAACTCGGCGCCGAGGCGGGGACGGATTACGAAATATGCGTCGCTCCGTTAAAGGAAGCGGGCAAAGGCATTACGTTATGACGGGAAAAATATCTATCAGACCGATACTGAACGTATACGTTTTGGGGCTGTGTGCGGGCGCCGTATTGAGCGCCGTATTGTCTTTTGCGCCCGGGAGATGGGGAGTATTCGCTTCTTATGCGGGGACTCAGGCGGGATTTATAGCGGCGGTGATCCTGTTTTCGCGCGTTATGCTGAAATCGAGGGTAAGCGCAGTTGTGCCGATGAGTAAACTTTCGCCGAAAGCGCTTCCGCTTTCGATAGCGGTCGCGGCGGGAGTCTATATGCAAAACCTTTTGCTTTCTACGGGCGTATCCGAGCTGTGGGCGAAAGCGGGCGTCGGCGCCGCGATCGCTATCCCGTATTTGGGAGACCCGGCGAACGCCGTGATCGCCTTGCTGACGATAGCGGTGCTTCCCGCGTTCGCGGAAGAATTTTTATTCCGCGGCGTGTTCGCGTGTTCCGATTACAAAAGCAGATTTTTCATGATCTTTTATTCGGCGGGAGTGTTCGCTCTCGGACATCTAAGCCCCGTGCAGATGATCCATCAGTTTTTATTGGGCATTATCCTTTCGTATCTCGTATACGCAACGGGGACGGTGTGGTATTCCGTCGCGATACATTTTCTGAACAACGCGGGTGCTCTGTTTGCCGAGATGATCCCGGGATACGCCGAAGCGCTGAACTTTGACGGGCGGGGAGCGTGGCTGTTGCCTGTTTTGTGCGTTGCGGGTATAATAATACTGTATCCGTCGTTGCACGCGCTCGTAAAACTGCATACGGGAAAGGGATACGACCGGAAAGACGGTTTCTGCGCCGTGATTACCGGGCGGGGCGAAAAAAAGTGGTATGCGCCCTTTGCCGACGACGCTTTCTGTGCGGATGCGAGAAGATCGGACAGGGCGGAAACGCTGTATGTATGGATGATAATCGTATTTTTGGCGGTGCTCACGGCTATAAATACTGTATTGAGCGTTAAAGGAGTAGGTTTATGACAAAATCGTTTAAACTCGGTTGCGTATATCTTGCCGCTTTGGTTTCTTTAACCTTGGCAAGGCTGATTTTCGGGTTCGTAAATTTGTCGGACAACCTTTCGAACTGGCTGTTCTCGGTGGTCATGCAGTGCGGCTTCATGGGGCTTATGCCGTATCTTATGATAAAATTCATTTCCCCCAAAGACGCGGGCTTCAGGGACAGCGTATATCTCAAGGCTTCGCATTTAAAACCCGTTACTTACCTTTACGCGGTTGCGATAGGTTTACTGGGATTCGTGCTTAACGTCGGGGTGTCGTCGCTTTCGTATACTTTCTGGGAGGCGACGGGCTACGTTTCGGTCAGTTCTTCCGGCACGGTGTATTCGGGGATCGAAGTATTGATACTCGAGGTCATTACCGGATCCATGATGCCCGCGGTATTCGAGGAAATAACGCACCGCGGCGTGCTTCAGGGCGCTTTGGAAGAACAGGGCGTTCCCGACGGCGCGAAAGTGTTCGTCATGGCGCTGTTTTTCGGGCTGGGGCATCAGAACATCCTTCAGCTGATCCCCACTTTCGTGATAGGACTGATCATCTCTTATATGGCGGTCAAGTGCCGTTCGATAGTGCCCGGCATGATAGTGCACTTTATGAATAACTTCATAATCACTTTCTTCGATTATGCCGAGCAGGTCGGACTGGGAATAGCTTACGCGTACAACGTTTTCGTCAACTTTATGTTTTCTTCGCTATTCGTGCTGTTCGGCGCGATGGCGGCGGCAACGGTATGTATAATACTGCTGCTGCGCGAGATCACCCGCGAAAACGCGAGAGCGGCGAAAAAAGCGAACGGCGCTCCGCCTGTCCCCTCGGATGTTCCCGGCGGCGTATACGACGTCGGCGACGTATTTAACGGATACGGCGGCAACTGCGGAAGAGCGGGCGGATATTACGGGTATTTTGCCGAGCGTAACGCCGCGCCAGCCGCAAAAAGCTCCGAAAAGCGTTTTAAAGCCGACGTCGCCGCGATAGCACTGTTGACGATAGGCGCGATCGCCGCCGCCGCCGGCACGGTTTTCACGCTGATATGGGGGATTTTGAGATGATGAAGATCAACCTCGTCGCCGTGGGCAGACTGAAGGACTCCTTTTACAGAGCGGCGGCGGACGAATATCTTAAACGTCTTTCCCGTTTCGCCGCGGTCAGGGAAACGGAGTGCCCCGAGGGCGTAGACCGCGGGAAGACCACGGAGGCGGAAGCCGAAGAGGGCGAAATTCTTAAAAGGTTGAAAGGGCACGTCGTCTTGCTGGATATAAGCGGGGAGCAGATGGGTTCCGAGGAGTTTTCGGATTACATATCAATGCTTGCTTCGGGCGGTAGCAGCGAGATCACTTTCGTTATCGGAGGCTCCAGAGGAGTTACCGACCGGGTCAGGGCGGCGTCGGATAAAAGACTCAGCTTCGGCAAGATGACTTTTCCGCACACGCTGATGCGCGTTATGCTTTTGGAGCAGATATACCGCGCGTTCGCCATAAGCGCGGGAATGCCGTATCATAAATAAACCGACAACATAAACGGACGTTCGGCATATTCTTGAATATGCTGATATCCGATATAATTTCCTCCGCGCAACGCGCGGGTAAAGTAACATATGCGGGCAAAAGCCTTTACGGCAACCCTGTCCCGATGATCCGATTGGGCGTAGCGCGTCCGGGAGCCGTATTGATAGCGGGCACCGTCCACGCCAGGGAGCATATAACGGGCAGACTGCTTACGGAACTCGCGTCGCGGTATTCGGGCGACTATCCTCTGGACGTGATACCGTACCTGAACCCCGACGGCGCGATACTGGCGACCGAGGGGATTACGGCATTCGCTTTAAAGAATGCCGAAAGACTGCGGCTTTTGAGACTGAACGGAGGCTCCACCGATTTTTCGCTGTGGAAAGCCAACCTAAGGGGCGTCGACCTGAACGTAAACTTCGACGCGGGCTGGGGTACGGGCGCAAAAAACGTCAGGGTGCCGGGAGGCGAAAACTATATCGGGAGTTATCCGTTCAGCGAACCCGAAACGCGCATTGTCCGCTCCCTGATAAAATCGGGGCGTTACGCGGTCGCGGTGGCGTACCACTCCAAGGGCGAGGAGGTATATTGGGGTTTCGGTCAAAACAACGATTACCGCGACGAGGCCGAAAAAATAGCAAGGCTTTTAGGGTATAAACCGAAACAGACACCCGATTCCGCGGGCGGACTGAAAGACTACTGGATACAGGAAACGGGGCTCCCCGGGTTTACGGTGGAGGTCGGAAAGGACTCTTTCCCGCACCCGTATCCCGAAAGCGAACTGGATAACCTGATTCGCACTCACGCCGGCGCGTTCGGTCTGTACGCCGAGATAGCTGAAAGAGTATGGAAAAGAACAAGGAATACTACATGAAAATAGCGCTTGCCCAGGCAAAAAAAGCCGCAGCCGAAGACGAAGTTCCCGTGGGCGCCGTCGTCGTAAAGGAAGGTAAAATACTCGCGAAAGCGCATAACCTTAAGGAGAAAAAAGGCATGGCGACGCGGCACGCCGAGATAGTGGCGATAGAGCGCGCGGCGAAAAAAACGGGGAACTGGTGGCTGGAAAACTGTGATATCTTCGTTACGCTGGAGCCTTGCGCGATGTGTGCGGGCGCTATGATAAATTCGAGGATAAGGAAACTTTATTTCGGCGCTTGGGACCCTAAATACGGGTGTTGCGGTTCGATATACGATCTCCCCGCGGACAAACGTTTCAACCATAATTTCGAAACGGAAGGCGGCGTTATGCAGGCGGAATGCGCCGCGGAGCTGACTCAATATTTCAAAAGGAAAAGGAATTGAAATGACTCTCGTGATAGTAGGTCTCGGCAATCCGGGCAAGGAATACGAATCGACATACCATAACGCCGGCTGGCGCGCGGTGGACGCGCTTGGCGACAAGCTCGGCAAGAAACTCAAAAAAGCCGAATGTTCCTCGCTGACGTGGACGGGGAACGTTGGCGGCGAGAAGATCGTTCTGGCAAAGCCGTTGACGTATATGAATCTCAGCGGCGAAGCGGTAAAAAGCCTGGTTTCGAAATACGGCGGCGAGCCTATCATAATTTACGACGACATCGATCTTCCGCTCGGCGCGCTGAGGGCGCGCGAGGGCGGCTCCGCGGGTACGCATAACGGTATGCGCGATATTGTGGAGAAATTGGGCAGGAGCGATTTTTGCCGCATCAGGATAGGCATAGGCAGGGGAGAAGGCGAACTGAAAGACTATGTGCTCTCCCGTCCTTCCGAGGACGCGAAGCAGGCGCTCGGGGCGGCTACCGCAAAACTTGCAGAGAAATTGTGCGAGTACCTGAACGGCGGGCGCGATTTCGAAAAACTGATGCGCGAGATCAACTGATTTTACTCTGCGAGAAACGGATTTCAACGCTGCCCGACGTTTACTCGTATCGTTAATAAAATTTATTTAATCAATAACTATTGCTTATTTGCTCTGATGAATTATATGAGCCGAACAAATTTTACACAATATTATTTTCCAAAGGTTAATTTACAAACAATCTTAGTTATAAAATTATGCTGCTCCGTACAAAGCGAGAGACAACGGCAAACGGATACCGAAGTAAATAAAAAGTAACAAATCCGGCGCGGTTGGCGGAGCGGAGTCGGAAACGGGATTTTTTCACAAAAAATTCACTTTGTTTTCGCGCGAGAACGCGCGTGAATAAAATATTATAAAATTGCGGAAAAACAACGAAAATCCGCACATCTAAGTGAACGGCAGGTGAATTGCAATGAAGTTTTACCTTCTGTTTACACGGGCGCTATATTGACATACGCGTATTATTTTAGTAGAATTCCGACGTAAAACGCCGATTCGGCTCAAATCGGCAAATAACGAAAACGAACTCCAAAGGCTCGGGAGACAGCTATGAAAACGAAATTGTTTAAACGAATCCTTCTGCTAATCGTCGCCGTTACGATCGTCGCGTCCATCGCGGCGTGTTCGCCGCGCGAAACGCCGATAACGGACGATCAGGTCAACCAGGGTTCCGGCGGCGGTATCGCAACCGACGACAGGCTTCAGACGCCGCTAACCAGTAAAGAGGCGGACGAATTGCTCAAGGAAGCAATCGACAATTATAAGCATTTACATACCGCTCCCGACGATCCCGAATGGTACGTCATCGATCTGAGCCTTACTTTCGATTACGACTATTTCTGGCTTGACAATACCGAAAAGTACGAAAACGCTTATTCTTTCGAAGTGGTTTTCAAAGCCAACATGAATCTGAAAGACAATTCCAAGAGCCAGGTATACTTTCAGCTGCGCAATTCCAGTTCCACCCCGATACTGTGTTTCTATTATGTCGAAAACTACGCGTATTTCGTAATAGGCGAGGACAGATATTATGCGCGCGAGCTTAACTTCTCGCAACTGGGCGCGCTGATCAACGAAGGTCTCGGCGGTCTGGGAATAGATATTTACCAGGTACTCGCGGGCTTGTCTTCGGGGAATACCGGGATCAGCCTGATAGACGGATTGAACATAATTATCGGCAGCCTGTTGTTCAATAAGACAAACAGCACTCTGACTTCGTACGACGTCGACGCGGACGGCAACTACGCCACGCAGACCATCGGCACGGAATTAAAACTGAACTATTTGTTGACGCAGCTTTCCGGAGCGGGCGTCAGCATCCCCGGAGTAATTACGATTTCTTTCGGAAAACTGTGGGATCTCGTGGGAGTCAACCTCGACCCCGTGCTCGGACAGTTCCTCGGATTCACCGTGGAGGAGCTGGGCGAAAAAGACTGGCCGCAGATGAGCGCTTCGTGGAACGTCGTTACCGAGCGCAAGCTGATAACCCGCGTCGATTCGGCGGGATACGAATCGTCCGAATACGGCTATGCGGCTACGGGCTGGGGACTCGACATCATCACCGCGGAAGGCGGTAATATGGACGCCGTGCGCGAAAAGTACGCTAACGTTACGCCCTCGACTTTCGTGCCCGCGGACGGCACAGACCACGTCGAGGAATACTCCGTGAAGATAGGGCTGTCGCCCATGCTGTATGCCAGCGACGAACCCGTCAGCATCAACTTCGCGAACCTTAACGTCAACGAAAGCGGACGCGACTCTTATTATACCAAAGGCGGTCTTGGCAATATCGGTCTCGGCGCCACTCTTTACGTCGAAAACGACGAAAACGGCAATCTGACCATTAACTCGATTCTCGGCAACCTGTTGGATCTCGATCTCGGCGCTCTCGGCGACATGCCCATCGATTTCCCGTATGCCTCAAGATACGAATTCAACATCGACGCCAACGTGGCGCTGGACTTTTTCAACGGATCCGACACCGAAGCGGAAATCACGATTTCGTATAACGCAACGCCGCTTATCAGAATATATCTGGGCAACAACACTCTGTATCTGAACTTCGAGAATCTGAGGACCGCCGGCAACGGCGGCGCGGGCAATCAGATCCTGCCCAATATCCAGATTCCCGGATTTAACATCAATTCGATGCTGGACGGGGTCTTCCTGGATATGCTGCAACCCTACCTTAATCCCGATTACGTCGCTCCCTCGTCGGGAGCATCCAACGCTCCCTCCAACGCCGAAGAAGGCGAAGAGGGCGGCGGGATCGACGTTATGGCGCTGCTCGGCACGATAATCGACAACTTCGAATTCCCCGGCAGGGGCGAATACGTCGTCGACGCGGACGGCAACCTGAAACTGGACGAGAACGGCAACCCCATTCCGAACAATTTCGACATTTATCTGGTACTCGATTCGGCGGAACTGAGCGAACTTTTGGCAAGTTTCGGACTGGCGGTAAACGACGGCGGGCAGCTCGGCGACGATCTGCGCGTCGAATTGTACTTCAATCAGTACGATCCCATCAATACTTTGGAACTCAGCGCGGACCTTACGGATACCGTAAGATTCGGGCTGAAACTGGACAAACTCACATACCTGAGAGAACCCGACTGGAACAACCGCGAAATGGTTGCGAGCGAATCCCAGCGTAAAAACTACATTTCTCTCGGAGTAACGCTTGACGAAAGCGGCAACCCGGAACTCGCCAACAGCCAGTTCGAGTTCAAACTTTCGGGAGACGTAACCTTCGGACTTAACGAAACGACCGATACGGGTATAGATCTTAGCGACCTTATCGGAGCTTTCGTGGACAATCTGCTGTTGTCCGTGGGTATTACCGACGACATGCATCTGAAACTCGGGTACGAGGTCATAGCCAAGATCAACCTGATGAATCTTTCGGCGATAGAACTAAGGCTCGATATCGCAAACCTGAATACCGGTGATTCGATACTGACCGTATACTATACCGGATCCACGGACACGCTGTGGTTGGATCTGAAACGCCTTGAAAATCTCGGCATTGCTTCAATAGGCGAACTGCCGAGGCTAAGATACGACGGACTGGGACTGGCGCCCATGCTTGCCGACGTCGATATCGTCGGATTACTGGCGAGCATTCTGTTGGAAGGATATTCGGGCGCCTCAAATCTCAGCGGCGGTATCAGCGTGGATACCTCCGATCCGAACTTCATTTACGATTCGTTCGCGGTCCTGAATCAGGCGCTGCTCGGCATCGGATATTTATCCAACATGTCCGGCGGCGAAATGAATAAATTCAACCCCGATTATGCGTTTAACGCCGACGGCGACGGCGCTTCGGGAGGCACCGACATACTCGGCGTCATCGGCTCGCTCCTCGACGGCGCGGTCATAGACGCCGCGGCGGGTACGCTGAGCGTTTATATCGCCTCCAACGTGCTGACCACGCTGATGGCGATGCTGATAACGGACTTCCCCGCGGACGCAAATCTGCCGAGCGTCGAAGCGTTCCTCGAAATTCACCTTGCAAACATAGATTTCAACGACACCGAAAACGGATTGTTGCGCGTAGTGCTGAACATACTGGATTCGGGCGATCCCGAGATCCGCGCCGTGGAAATCGAACTGGATATTCTGAAGCAGATTCAGCTGACCTGCCCCACGGACGGCAACGGTACGAACCTTTGGGCGAGCGACGAATCGGGATATCAGCAAAGTTTCGTCGCGATGCAGTCGTTTTTGGATACCCTTACCGTCGGGCTCAGTATCGGCGGACACTTCGATCTGACCGTGGACGAGGAGCCTGTTTACGAAATAGACTCCGAGGGCAACGTCGTTACCGACGCGGAGGGCAATCCCGTTCACGCTACCGACGAGGACGGAAATTATCTGTATCAGACCGTTCAACAGTACACCAACGATTACCTTAACGGATTGTTAAGCGGATTGTTGCCCGGGTTGGGGCTGATGGTGGACACGTCCCGACTGAATATAGAGCTCGGCTTTGAAATAATCGTCAAACTTTCGCTCGCCGGCGTCATAAAGCTGGACGGAAGCGAAGCGGCGGATCCCGTTCAGACTATTTTGTCGGGTTCGGAAGTCATGATCAGACTGTTCGACCGCGAGCACAACAATCTGACTATCCTCGCGTTGTATCTGATCGATAACAATCTGTATCTCGATCTAAATTATTTCGGAATACCGAATATAGGCATCTCCGACGTTTCCGCGCTCATCGACGACATTACCGATCTGACGGCGTCGCCGACGCCCGACGGCGCGAGCGGCGAAAACGCCGAACTCGTCAACGACACCACGTTGAATCTGTTGAATATAAACAATTCGGCGCGTTATGCCAATTCCGCAAATCCCGAGGCGGTCGCTTTGAGGGCGGTAATTTCTCCCGAGAGCCTCTCGGTAACTTTGTCCAAAGACGCGATAGCCGCGCTTCTGGGACTGTTCCTGACCAGCGATCTGCCCGTAACCATACAGGATACCTCTTTGGAACTCGGATATACGGACGGCAACATCACTCTCGGTCTGGAAACGGGAGTGGAAGTATTCAACCTAAGTCTCGGAGTTGATAATTTCAAAGTCGCTCTGGACGAGGAGGAACTGAACGGATTCGTGATTCCTCCGCAAAATCCCTCCGATTACTATATGACCGAAGACGGTATGCCCACGAATATTAATCTTTCGCTGGGCGCCGAGATAGGCATCAATTCCACTCCGGGAGAGGGTTCCGACCGCAATACCATAGACCTCGCGCCCGCGCTCGAAGGTTTGCTTGGAGAGGTGGAACTGAACGCTCTTATCGAATTCCTCGGCATTATCGACGAAAAACTGATGCTCAGCGTCGAAGGCAGCGTCAACCTCGAAGAGATCGTCGATATAGCGACGAACGGCTTCGATTTTGCCAAGATACAAAAGACGGCGTTGAAATTAAAACTTCAGACCTATGCGTCCGACGACCCGAACGACATAGATCCCGACACGCACGAGCGCAGGCTGCGCGACGTAATGAGTATCTACTATATTGAGGGCGATTTATACCTTAATATCGATACCGCGATCGTCGGACTCGATCACATCATGATACCGGACGCCAACGAAGTCATCGGATCTTTGATTTCTTCGCTCACCGGCGGCGGCGAAGCGGGCGACGTTTCCAACGCTCCTTATTACGAGGAAGGCGACGTTACCGCAGGCGAAGTCGTATACACTTATATCAATCTGGCGCTTGCCGACGGCGGACTGACTCTGACGCTGACAAAAGACTTCCTGACGGGAATCTTCCTGGCGCTGGGACTGGACATCGGATCTTATCTGAAGTCCCTGAATCTTCAGGTCGAGGCGGGCGCGACGCTCAGTCCGCTCGAAATATTCCTTTCTTTGGGCATTCAGGACCTCGGCGACGGTACTCCCGGCTCCGGTTCGGAGTTCGTGGAACTTCAGGCGTCGATAGGTAATCTCGAACTGGGATTCGACACGATTCTCGAACTGACCGACGAAGAAAAAGCGGAATACAGCCTGGTCGAAGAACTGAGAACACTGGGCGTTACCATTACCGGTGCGCTTAAAGCGGAAATTTCCGCGCCCACGGGCGTGACCGATCCAGAAACGGGCGCCAGCGGCAATATTCACGCGTTTACCGACGTATTCAAAGCGATTGCCGACGTGCTCGATCAGTCGGCGGAAAAAGACAGACTGGTTTGGATTAGAGAGCAGGCGCTTCTGGAAGAAAACCAGGCGCTCCGCATCGAGAACGGCTGGACCCACGTCGAACTCGAAGAATATCTCGGCGGGATCTACGATGAGAACGTTGCGCCGATGAGCTACGAAGGCTTGCTGAACGTGGGACTCGTGCTCGAGGTTTTGGACGAGATGGTAGGCGAGGACGGCGACGCCGTATTCGGCGGCGAGATATATTATACGATAGAGGCTATATTGGATATAACCGATATCATGAACCTCAAGCTCGCGCTGTTCCTTAATACTCAGCCCGGATTGAAAGGCGACATAATGTCCGTCAGCGTAATGGGCATTTACGACGAAGCCACCGGCGCATACGACATCAATCTGTTTGCGGATCTGACCAACGTACTCAGCCAGGGTATCGTTATAGACGACAGAATCCGTATATCGCATTTCGACGAATTTTCCGCTTATATGGAAAAATTCGCCGCGACCTTTACGGGCAAGAACGCCGCTCCCAATCAGGTGGCGATGAATTCTCAAAACAACGGACTGGAGCTGCCCAAAAACTCCGACGGCAACGTTGCCGGCAGTATCATGACCGGTGCCGCGTTCGTTTTGGCGATCACCGCCAACCCCGGCGATTTCGGAATTCCCAACGGCGCGCCCGTATCCGTAGTTGCTCCCACCGCGGCGATATACGCGCTGATCGGCTCGTTGCTGCAGACGGCGAATACCGAACACGTCGTGGCTGTCGACGAAAACCTGATAGCCAATTACATAGCCACGGGTACTTATACTCCCGCCGAGGTTTATTACGCGCTCCGCGGCGCATCCAAATCGTTCCGCGACGCGTGGATAGCGTTGTATACCGCCGGAAGTATTGCCGAAAGCGAGTACGAATCGATACTGGTCGCACTGGATACGCTCGACGGCAATCTGCGCGACGCGTTCATCAATCCCGCGTATGTCAACGACGATGAGCGTATGGCTTCTTACGCCACGTCCGTGGAGGCGTTCGCACTCTCCGTCGGCGCCGTTTCCTCCGCCGCGGAGTTGCTCACGGCGTTCAACGCGATCTACGACGACGCGCTGAATAACGAAGAGGGCGAAGAGTATACTCAGGAAGAGCATCAGATTCTTATCCTCGGACTGAGGGAAGACCGCCTGGACGAACTCGACAGACAGCTTGAAAACAAAGAGATCAGCGAACGCGATTACGAATATCTCGTAAACGGCATGATAGGTCGTCTGGACGGCTCGTCGTTCCCCGTCGAGGGCGCTCCCGAATATATCGATCCCGATCTGTATCCGCAGATCGACGTCAGCAAATTCTTTAACGACAACGCGCCTTCGGGTCTCATACAGATAGGTGCGTCCGAGGTGCCCGACGGTAACGGCGGCACCAGAACGGCGTTCTTCCTGTTGAATCTGACGCTCGAGGACGTGGTCGAAATTCAGTTGGAGTTCGGCTCCATCGAAATCACCGTCGCCCCCGATGAAAGCTATTATGTGGGTACCGAGGACGAATACGGCAACGTATCGGGCGGTCTGCTGAACGCCGACTATTATCACCTCAATCCCCAGAACATGGAGGCGCATAATATACACCTGTCGCTTTCGGGCGAGGTGGATTTTGCCGCGGAGGATACCAACGTCGACCTCGAGTTCCCCGAGAACAATACCGCGATCAACTTCACCGAAGTGATCGAGGCTTTGTTCACGACCGTTCTCGGCGCAAGCGCGACCGATTTCGGCGCCATACTCGAAAACGCGGGTTACGACCCCAAACAGATGACTTACGAGATCGAGGTGCTCATAAATATGGGCGACCTGCTGCGTTTCGTCGCTACCACCGATATTTACGCGCTGCTGGTCAACGCCCAGTTAAGCGTCGAACTCGGGTTTGTTTCCGAAAAAACGGAATACGATTCCGAAGGTATTCCGCACGTCGTCAAGCAGACCGATTATATTTCGATTTACTATTTCGAAGGCAGCGCGTTCATAGACGGCAGCATTATAGGAATACAGAAGATCAGGGTCGACAAGGCGCTCGGTCAGTTGCTCAAACTGTTCGGCATCGATATTGACCAATATTATCCCGACGATTCGGGTTCTTCGGGCAACGATCCGTTGAATTCCGCTCCCGTGAACGCTCCCGCTAACGCGCCTATGAACGCGGATGACGAACCGACCGGCGGGGAGCTGATACCTTATCTCCACGTCATTCTCGGCAACTCCACGGGCGTGGTGCTCGACTTCCTGGGTCCCGTCATCTTCTCGGTGCTTAACGGAACAGGCGTCAACGTGGGCGACAAGCCTATAGGCGATTTGATTGAATCGACGCTGAACGGCAACCTCGATTTACAGCTCGGTATAATGACTAAACTGGGTCTGTTGGATCGCTGGAGCGAAGGCGAGGACGACAAGGACGCTCTCAGTATAGGTATTCAGATCGGCAACTATACCGTGGGACTTGCCATCAGCGAACTTATGGTCGGACTGGACGACTCCTCGCAGTCTTCCGCGACGCTTTTACCCGCGGACTTTAACGAAAACGATTATCCCGAAACGGACAACCTCAGCACGGTTTATCTGAATTTCTCGTTTGAATTCGATATAGACGGCGACGAAAATACGATATTCGGTCTGGACGAAACGCTCGACGCAATACTCAGTCAGTTCGGGGCGAACGAAGACGGCAGCGAAAATTCCGTCGTTTCAACGATAAAAGGACTGGGGCTGGCTCCGGTAATAACGTTGCTCAGCACGATTTCCACGCACTATTTGCTGGAATTCGAAGGCAATCTGAACTTTACCGAGATCATAGACGAACTTTCGTTCTACGATTCGAACTTCTCGGTGGTTCTGCGCGACAGGACGGAAACGGCGGTTTATAACGGCGAAACCAAATATAAGGAAGTTTTGTCCGTTTACCACTATGACCGCGCGCTTTATATCAACGCGGAATGCTTCAATCTCCAGGCGGTCAAGATAGAAAACTTCTATGACTTTTTGGTCAAAGACCTGTTGCCCGGTTACGGAATAAATATTTGGGGCGATGCTGAAAGCGGAGAAGAAGGGACCGAAGGTGAAGTTACGGAACCCCAAAACGCAGGTTTTGCGGGATACGAGAGCGATCAGGGATTCGATCCGTTCGCAATTTTAAGGCAGCTTCCCGAAGGCGCCACCGCTATTGCTACTTACATTAACCTTTTACTTTGCCCCGAGGGATTCTGTATCGGTATCGGCACGGCGGCGTTGTTCGGGATCCTCGTCGCGATAGGCGGCGAAGCCATGGACTTTTCGTCCTACGTCGAACCCATCGGCGAAATCGATCTCGACTTGACGCTCGTGGGCGACGACGAATTACTCGGTCTCGGCATTACTTTTAAGGGATACGAATATAACGGCGACGAACGCGTCAACGTTTCCACCGACCCCGAAAATCCCGAATATATGCTGTCCGGCGACGAGATCTCGATAGGACTCAAATTCTCCAACGATTTCACGGTGGCGTTCACCTATACTTGGATAGAAGAGATCCGTCACGAGGACGGAAGCGTGGAAAGAGTCGAGGTCGACAAGACCATGGCGGAGCCCACCGTCGTGTATATGCCCGACGGCAGCGAGTCGGAATATGCCGTACTCGACCCCACGAACCCCGTTATCGGACTTTCCACCACGCTGTTCATCGACGTTCACGCGGGCAAGGTTACCGGTACGGGCACGGAAGGCGCTATTTCCGGCAATATCTTTACCGGCTACGAATTGAACCGCGAACCTCTGACCAGCCTTTTGGCGGGAATCCTGGACGTTACGCTTTCCATTCTGCTGGAGATCATGGAAGATCAGGACTTCAGCCTGGAAATCGAACTTCTGGCGAACCTGCCGCTCAGAAACCTGCGCGGTGTGGAAATGCAGCTGACGATCAGGCGCGTGGACAATAACCATAATTATAACGTGTTGCGCGCGAATCTGCATAACTCCAACCTGTACGTCGACTTGACGTATCTGAACGGACCGAGATTCATAGTCGAGGAAGTTCTGGAAGTGCTGCTCGGAGAAAAGGAATTCGACGATTCCGTGCTTGGCGGGTTGTTCGGAGGAGGTTCGTCCGACGCGTCGGGAGCGTCTTCCGCTCCGTCAAACGCCCCGGGCGCTCCCTCCAACGCCAACGGTTCCGATACGACGACCCCGATCGGCATTGACCTCGGCAGATTCTTTGCGGATATAGGAACTTACGGTCTCGCGCTGTACCTTACCGAAACTGCGGTCAACTCCTTGCTCGGGCTGTTCGACATGGCGGACTTCAGAATATTCAACGAACTGCTTGCGGAAATATATCTCGCGCCCAAAGACTATTCGTTCATATTCGGTCTGGGCGTTTCTGCGACCGCGCAGTACGACGAGATCGATTCCGAAGGTTCGGCTACCGGAAATACGCTTAACAGCGAAGTATTGTCGCTGGGACTGGGACTCGACGGGCTGAGGCTCAATTTCGAGGCGTTCCCGAGCGACGTGCTACTGATACCGCAGACCTCGTATTACATTCCCGCGCATACCGTCAACACGATCACGCTCGAGGCGGCTTTCCAGGTCGAATTAAGCACCGCCGACGGCATTATCAACCTCGAATCGCTGTACGAATCGATCCTCGACCCGAACGGCGATCTGGCGCAGATGGACGGAGTGCTCGATTCGGCTTTCGGCAGCCTGTTCTCCGAGGACAGTCCGCTGACGTCGGTTTTGCCGCAGATGGTCATGCTCGGCGAATTCGGCGACGTGATAACGATCGAGATAACCGGTTATATGTATATCCGCGAGGGTCTGGACGGATTGTTGGACAACCTGCAACTCAGGGTCATGATTTACACCGATAACGAGAAATTCTCGAAAGAAAACGGTAGCTATTTCATGGCGTTCTATTATCACGAAAACGATCTGTATGCGGATCTGAGTAAACTGGGACTGGGCAAGATTTCAGCGCCCGAGATGCCGAACGTCATCAACTTCCTGATCAACGGCAAGGGTGCAAACGACGCCGGCGGCGACACCGCCGCGGACGCCGATCAGGCGACGGCGCAGTTTGCTGCAAGATATCCCACCTGGGCGCAGGCGATGGGACTCAACAACGCAAACGAAGCCGACAAGCTGATAGGTATAGCAAAGATACTGCTTTCCAACGACGACGGACTGTTGATAACGGTGGCTTTCGAAATGATGGCGGCGCTTTTGTCGATGCTCAACGTGGACGTCGACCTCGGCGCGTATCTCGAAAACGTCGTCAATCCCTCGGTGTCAGTGGGAATGACCCCCGATTCCGAATACGAAGTAGGCATCCATCTGGATACCGCGACGAACGAGTATGTTACCTACGATCCCGTTACGGGCGAAGTAGCGGTGGACGAAGACGGCAATCCGATATATAAACCCAACGACGCGGGACTCGATTTCGTCATCAGGATCCTCGGACAATCCATAAAGGCGGGCGTCGAAAACGTATACACCATCGTTACCGACGACGGCGTAACAAGCTCGATAACGCCGCTGATAAGCGCGGAAGAACGCGCGGCATACACATATTTTGCGCAGATCGCCGTGACGGCGGGCACGAACCTTTCGCTGACGTTCGACCTTAAGGACGGTAACCTCAGTATTACCGATTTGCTCGAGATCATCTTCGGAATGCTCGGACTCGATCCGCCCGAAGAATTCAATACCGACATAGTCTTCTCCGGCGGCGACGAAACGCTGGTATGCGAACTCAACGTAAACTTCGCGTTCGACCTTAACAGACTGCTTTATTCGCAGGATCCCGCCGAGATAGCCAAAGCCATCGTTCTGGAACTGGTTGTTCAGTACACCATTTTGGACAACGAAGGCGTGGGCGAAGGCGAAACGGGCGCGGTATACCACAACCAGAAACTGTTACGGCTGACGATGGTTGACGACGTCGTGTACGCGGGACTGGAACTGTTCGATTCCCAGCTCAGCGTCAGCATCCCCAACCTCGGACTGACTTCACTCATCAGGTCGCTTCTCGAAGACGCGTTCGTCATCCCCGAACTCGACGACGATACCAGTATCGACGGCAACGCTCCCGGCAATGCCGGCGACACCGGCAGCGCGACGACGGCGCCGCTGAATTCCGTCAGGAATCCGATAATCGATATGTTCGAGGACAACGTAACCTCCATAGGGCAGTTCCTGACCCCGATCATTTATCTGAATTCGCAAGGCTTCGCGCTGATGGTTACAAACGAACTGTTGATCAGCGCCGCGGACGTATTGGTAGAAATAATCGATGCCGCGATAGGCAGCAGCGAAGAAGCGGTCCTGACTCCCGAAAGAATCGAGGGCATAGTAGAGGAGCTGTTAAGCTACGCCAGCATAGGACTGTATTTCGACGAGAACAAGGACGGCAACATGTCCTTGCAGATCGCAATAACCAAAGAACCCGTCGAAGAAACGACTCCCGACGGCGGAGCGTTCCAGTCGGTAGGCTACAGCATCATACTGTCGCTGTTGCAGGACAGCAGATTCGTCATCAATTCCGACACCTATAACAACTATTATAACGAGCTGACGAGTAGCGCGGACTTCACCTCTTTCCGCAACAGCTGCCTGACTATCGACATGGAAACGGGCGCGAACTGGCGCTTTAACGTGGGTGTGGACCTGACGCTTTCGGCGGATCTCAGGGAATACATACTGAACTGGTCGTCGTTGTTCGACCAGGAAATGGACGCGGACGGCAACTATGTCGGCGCGGCGTTCTATATTCAGGCGTTGAACGACATGCGCGGCGATCTTACGGTCAGAATAAAAGCCGACGTATTGCTGCGCGACCTTGACAAATGGTCGGTAGACCTGTTGTTGCAACTGGTTACGCTGGACGAAAACGGCGACGTTATAGAAGAATATTTAGGTCTCTATGTTGTCGGCGGTCTGACCCAGATCGACGCTTCCGCGGGCGGCGACGTCGACTTTACGTCTGAAGACTTGAAGGTCTATCTGACGCTCGGCGGCGTGGCGAACATAATGCTCGACGGCGAAGTGTTCCAAAACTTCCTCGGACTGAATCTCAACGCCATTCTGGACGATTTGTCGGGAACGCTCGGAAACGTGGGCGACGATCTGTCGGGAACGCTGAACGGATTGATCGTACAACTGGGCGGTCTGCTCGGCGGACTCGGCGGATCTGGCGAAGAAACGTCTCCCGAAGAGGGCGGTTCGGAAGCCCAAAACGCCCCCGGAGACGATTTCAGCGGCACCGTTGACGACGAAGAAGAGACGTCCGACGAGGCGTGGTACCTGGGTCTTTTGGATTCCGTCGAATTTACCAAGGGCATTATCTCGATAGTGGTCGCGCGTACTGCGTTGCAGACTCTGCTCCAGAACGCGCTCCAGTTCCCGTTCGAAGATTCTCTCGGAGAGGTGGCGTTAGACCTCAATAACGTCGACAACACTTTGACGATAAGACTCGGACTCGATTATCACGAACCTATCTCGGTTACCGATACCGAGTTGGACGAACTGGAATACACCGTTGCGGAAGAAAGCGTCGTCGAGGGCGAGAACTTCATGGCGAACGCGCGTTCGGACGATTCGAGATTCGGCTATTCCGCGAACTTCATGGAAATGACGTACGGCACGTATGAGCTGACTTATTCGAACGCGTTCTATACGACTTCGGATCTGGCAAGCGTATACGGCATAATTCCCGGAGCGCTGACGGGCAACGTTTACTATTTCGTTTACCGCGACGCGGCGGGATACGAAAACACTCTGTTCAGCGCCATTGTCGAACATCTGACAAACACGACCTATATTCCCGCGGGCGGTTCTCCGATAAACGTATACGACGTAAACGTGGTTGACGCGGGCAGCTACGTATTGTTCCGCGGTTCCGACGCTCTGGAGTCCGCCGACGGACTGAACAGAAATTCCAGTCTGTCGATAGCCGTAAAGCTGACGACCGATTCTGACGGCAACGCATGCGTCGTGGTTGCGGCGGCGGACGGCATAAGCGCCGCTCCCGAATATCTCGACCTCGGCATGGTCGAAGCGTACAATCTGGGCGAGAGCGATTATCTGCTGTATAATCCCGACGAGGTCATAGAAGACGTCAGAAGATACGAAGGCACGTTCCTCGAAGGCGCGGTACTGGGCGACGTCGAACTCAAGCCCTCGGTCGCCATAATCAACGAGCAGCGTATCGACACTTCCGATTCGTATCCGCTGGACAACCCCGGCGCCATGGAAGTGTACTATCTGATATATAACGCCGCCGATTACGACGATTACTTTGTCGGTGCGGGTTACGCGTCGCTCGGCACTCTGGAAAGGAGCCGGTTGATCGTGGAAGCCATTGCCGCGAACTTCGAAGGCAAGGCGTACACTTTAATAACTTATCAGACCGAATACGGCACGATGTACGAATATACGTATCATCAGTCGCAGCTTACCGTATGCATCAAGGTCGCGGGCGTATACGACGCCGACGGCAGCGTGTACGATTACCGCGTCATGCTTGCTGCGGCGAGCGCCGAATCCAAGTTCAACGTTTCGCTTTCGATAGGAAACCTCGACATAGGACTCGACGACGGCAACATATTCCAAACCACGCCTATAAACGGCGAACTGAGAGAAGACCCGATAACCTACTTTACCGAGAACTACAAGACTCTCGGCGATTACGCGTGGGAATTCGAATTAAACAGCGAGATAAGCCTCGACGACTCCGTCGGCGGCCTGTTCGACATGACGAATCTTGTTTCGACGATATTCTCGCTTATCGGCGGCGACAACGCGATACTTGCGGGACTCAGCGATCTCAGGCTTGCGATACAGCCCGTCGACGATATCGATATCAGAATAGGCTTCTCGATAGGCGCGTATATAGACTTCGCGGATATCAGCAATACCAGATTGCAGATAGCCGTTACCTATAACGGAAAGACAATGCTGTCGATAACCTATATCGGCGGCTACGACGTCGACGAATACGGCGAGATGATCGAAAACGGCACGCTTTACGCCGATCTGACGGGTATGGGACTGGTTGCGGTCAAACTGCCCGGCATCCAGATAGGCGGAGTGCTTAAAAACCTTATCGGCGGACTCGCGGGCGGCAACAACGCGTTGAATCTGTCCTCGGGGGGCGAAAACGCTTCTTCGGGCGCCGCGACCGAACCGCTGAATGCCGAGGCGGGTGAGATAGACCGCGTGAATCTCGGCGACTTCGGCTGGAACGACAGGCTGTTACTGATAACTCTGGGCGAAGCGGAAACCTCGATCGCAATAACGGGCGCGCTGCTTTATTCGCTTATCTACAACCTCGGCATCAGCTCGCTGTTCGGCGATATGATGGGCGACACCGTCATCGAGATTCCGATGTTCAGAAACCTTCAGATCGGTTATTCCGAGGAAGAGGGTCTTGCGGGTCTATTCATAAGGCTGACGGACGAAGCCGATTACGAGCACGCGTTCAGGATCGGTTATAACTTTGTACAAAGCTATTCCGACTTTACGACGACCAAGGAGTCGTCCATAGATCCCGACGAATTCGACGAGTTCGATCCCGACAATTCGGGAAGCATCGTTTACGAAGACATTTCTACGCTCGGCAAGATCGGACTGTCGCTCGCGCTGGAAGCGCGTATCCGTTCCAAGGACACCGAAAAGGCGCCTCAGCTGGTGGCGGTGGAAACGCTGTTGCAAGACCTTTTGGGCATGAGCGCAGACACCATCAACATCGATCCGCAGGACAGCGTAGTTGTACTGACGGTCGAGTTGGACGCCTATGTCGATCTCGGCGATTTCGAAGCCACGACGCTTGCCCTCAACATAACTTTCCAGGGCGACACGATAATAGGCGTGTATCTGTACGAAGGCTCCGTTTACGCCGACCTCAGCGGACTCGGATTCTTCCGTGCCCAGATCAACGGCATCGACTTTATCGGAATACTCAACACTTTCCTCGGCAGCTTTGTGGAAGAAGACGTCGGTATCAATATCGGACAGTACCTCGACGGTATTCTGACGGTACCCGCTTCGGCGGCGGACAGCGCTTCCGGCTCCAGCCCGATAGCGACTTCGGCTCCGTCGAACGCGCCCGCGCAGAACGCCCCCGTTTCCGATCTGGTTACCTCGACTTCCAGCCCGATGCTGAAGATACTTCTGACCAACAACGAACTCATTCTCAATCCGAATATCGCGATAGTTCAGTCTTTGGTCGGCGATTCCATGGCGTTGCCGCAGATAACCGATATCAGGCTTTCCACGAACCTTTATAACGGATTGAACAACTTGAATCTCAGGGTCAAACTCGACCAGAAGGGCAATTACGTCAACCTCGCGATACCCGAGGGAGCGTTCGAGATCCTGATAGGCGAGCGCGCGGAGGCCAAGCAGGTCAACGTCGCGACCGATTCTTACGGCGGAGTGGTAGGCATAACTTTGGGTATGGATTCGGGCGGCAACATCGCTGCGGGCATCGACACCACCTCGCTGATACAGACTCTTATCGATACCATATATATGGTTGACTTTACGCTGTACCTCGAGAAGAGGAACGACTACTTCTTCCTCAGGAATCTCGGTTACGGCGGAATGAACGGTACTCTGGATACCGGCAGTATCGGTACCAGTTTCTCCACCGGTCCCACGTATTTCTCTCCGGTACTCAGGAATACAAGTTATTCCGAGGAATACAAGGGCGGCTGGAAGACGCCTTACGACTCCGCGTTCGTCGACGCGGGACAGGCGTTCAGCTGGGTGATCGATCTGGGCTTCCTCTCCTTTGACGTCGGCAGTCTGTTAAAGACTTACAACCCGATATTCTTCTCGAACGCCTACAGACGTATCAGCCTGCAGCTCTCCAAGAACGTCGCGAACCAGATCGACGTTCCCATTCAACAGCTGACCCAGGTCGCCAACGTTACCAACATCGAGGATTCCTCGCGGTGGGAACCTCAGGGCGTTACGGCGTTTATCCGCAACAACGTCCTACATCTGTCGCTTTATAACATTCTCGTCCTCGACGTTTCGGGAATGATCAACCAGATCGTCGGCTGGGTATTGAGACAGCTGATCGGTTTGATCCCGACGATAGGTCCTGCGGCGCAGGTAGGCTTCGACGTTATCTGGGGACTGGTAGGCGACTATCTCAGCGATCTTATAGCGGAAGGCATAGGCTCCGCTACGGGATTCGGCAACCCGTTGAGAGTAGGTCAGATAATCGAGCACTTTGTCAGCGGAGACGCGGGAGGTCTGGCGGTATTCAATATCTATATTCCCGCTCTGCTCGCAGCCGAAGACACGGGCGAGGTCACGGAGTACGGCTCCGCATTCGGTCAGGTTACGGCGGACGGCACCGGTAACCCCGTGGCGGGCGCGACCGTAACGCTGCTCGGCGCCGACAACAAGACCGTTTACTATACCACGACGACCGATTCCGACGGCTACTACATGTTCGTCAACATCAAGGCGGATACCTATAACGTGAATATTTCCGCGGAAGGCTACCGTTCCAAGCCGGAACCCGGATTCTCGGCGCCCAAACTGACCGTTTTCAGCTCCGATTCCGAACTTACGTGGTCTGCAACCAATTATGTGATGTATCCGTTGTCAACGACCAGCATTCCCGCGGGCAACGTCAATATCGAAGTATTCGTCCGTAACGAGAACCTGAACGCTTCCGGTTACGGAGACAATACTTTTACGCCCGTTTCGGGTGCGACGGTCGAGATCAACGCGGGCGGCTGGAAGACGCTGGGCACCACTGGCGCCGACGGCGTATTGAAGACGGTAGTCAACATCAACCTGAGCGCAACGGGTTATCAGATCAGGGCGACATACGGCGGAGCCACTCTCGGCACGGGTACGCTGAACCTGAACAATTACTGGAACTGGACTTCCGGACCCATCAATATCGGACGTATAACGATCACCAAGTACGGTCCCGACGAACCCGTAGGTCCCGTTACTCCGGAAACAGGCAACATCGCTGCGGAGCTTTTGACCGTTAACGATAAATACCTCATCGACGGAACGGCGACCGAGATATTCGCGGCTTATGCCGACGAGGCGAGCGAGAATCCCTCCTTTAACGAGGGCGCTGCGACCATCTCATCCGTATTCGACCAATCGTTCGACGACGCGCTTAGCGCGAACGGCACGCCGTTCTATTCCGAAGTTACGGACGCGAACGTGTTTATCACGACCTACGATTACGCTACCGAGACCGCTCTCGACAACGCGATCAAGCAGTTCAGTTCGGAGCTTGTCGCGGAAAAGAACGGCGGCACGGAAGAGATATTCAACGTCGAGGAAGTGATATACGGAAAATATTATCACGCCGTCAGCTATTCCGAAAGGATCATCGTCGACATCCGCGGGTTCTCTTATCAGAGCGTCAAGGGCGTCAACGTATACAGGGCGGTGCTTGCCGTATCGGAAGCTGCCATAACGCCCGTACAGGGAGACGTCGAGATCTGGCTGGAAATCAAGTTGCCGAACGGTTCTCCCAGAACTATACGCATCAACAGCCTTGACGATTACGACGCCGATTTCGGTTCGCAGTACGTCTTCGAAGCTACGGACGACGCGTTGACAAAAGCCGCGAATACACAAAAGCAACTTTACTATCAGAACAACGCGCGCAATTATCTCACTTACGATACCAATCCCGACGACGACGTAGTCGAAAACTCGTTGGTCGACGGACATCTTGCGCTAAGCATGTTGCCGCTCGGATACACCTATACCGTAAAGGTGCGTTCGACGGTTTACGAAAACGTCGATTTCTTGACGACCGCGACGCTGACGGAAACTTCCAATTTCGCGGATATCGGAACGCTTTATCTGACAGCAAGACAGGAACCCGACTGGATAGCGTCGAGAGCCGAAAACAGCGCCAATTCGCTGCTGCAGGGTATCAGGATCAGGCTGGGAGCGGATATTTACGACGCCTCCAGTTCCAGCCCTCAGGACTATGACGACGCGGGTTATACCCAGGACGGCATACCGCTGACGAATTATTCGTACATGACGAGCGTGGGCGAAGGCGTACTGAACGCGGCGATAGGTCAGGCTACCGGACAGGCGACCAGCGCGATCGTCAACGCGATAACCAACGCGATAGGCGGCATAGGCGGACAGATCGTGGGCGCGCTCGCTAACGCGGGACTGGGTCAGCTGACGGGACTTATCGGAAGCTACGATTCCAACTCGCAATACGTAGACGCCAACGGCAAGCCCATATTCGTACCGTGGACAAATTACGTCACGGGCTTCGAAAAGGGTATTGAAGACAACTCCGACTCGGTAGTGTATATCGAGGCGTGGGTATCTTCCTCCACGATCAATTCGCTGTTCGCGATGATCTATAATCTGTTGCTCGACTACTGCGGATACGGTCAGATCTCCGAAGACAGACGTTATTCGGCGGCGGATCTTTGCGCTATTCCCGAGGGTACGGATACCTCCGACGTTCAGATCGTAAACTTCACGGGCGTATTCGACGAAAACTCCGACGATAAGATCTACGATTACACCTTTATGTCGGAAGGCGAATACATCAACGCCAATTACAGCACGGGTGCCAGACTCGTGGGCAGCATAGTCGGTTTCGCTCTGCCGTGGGTACTGAATTCGTTTGTGAGCAATGACTTTGTCAACAACAATTCGTTTACGCTGTTGAACCTGATCCAGATGTTCGCGTATCAGCTCGACTTCCTGATCGATATCTTGGATCAGGCGACCAGACTGCTGTCGCACCTGTTGCCGTTCACTAACGGATACTCGATGGTACTCGAAAAAGATCTCGAAGGCAGTCCGTTACAGCAGTCGGCGATTTACAGCACCGTGTGGGATGACCCGTCGAGCGTGTACGCTTATATGACGAACAAACGTGAGGGTCAGATAGGTACCGGCTCGATTTCGATGTACAAATACGTTCCGCTCCTCCAAGGCAATACTTTCTATAAGGATGCGGACGGTAACGTCATATCGGCGGGCGGTTCGTATAATTCCGACGGCGACCTGACGGGCACCGGCGTATCCACCGCGTCTCCCGGAACGAGCTACGATTATACCGGTTTCGACATCAGCAAGTATCTGAACCAGCGCGCCACCGACGTAAAGACGCTGATCGATAACATCGGAATACTGGACGAAGGCGATATTCTGGTAGGTTACAACTACACGACCGATGCGGTCAGCTATACGAATTCCGACGGCGAATCGGCGTCGTTCGATCCCGTGTCGAAGTACGACGGGAAGACCTATAACGTAAATAGCGGATACGGCGTCAACGCTTCGTTCGGCACGACCGCTTCGGCGCCCGAAGTCAACGACGACGGCGAATTGGTCAGCGGTTACAGCCGCGACATCGATTTCGTAGACAAATCGATTTACGCGAAAGTAGTGTTGAACAACAACGTCGACACGTTGCTCGACAGAATCGTGCTGTTTATCAACGGCGCGTCGTATTCAGCCGCCGAAATGGGCACGATGTACGGCTACGACAACTATATGCCCAACGCGACGGTGCTTCGCGCGGATACCATACTGTATAACGACGACGGCGAACCGCTAAACGAAAAGTATGCGGCGACCGCAAAGATGATAGACGAATGGATAGATTCCAATATCGTAAATTCCTACGTCATCATTACCGACTACAAGTATGAAACCGACATCAACGGTGTACAGACCGCGAAGGTCGTAGGCAGGACCTATATCCGCGACGTATACGGACACTTCGACGAAGAAGACCACGTCTACGGCGAGGTATCCTGGCTGAATACGGGTTCGGAAACCGATTCCGACGGTAAGGTGACGGAGATGACGTTCGCATACGTCAGCCGTTACAGACTCAACGCCGACGGATCGCCCGATTACAACGTCAACACCTATAATCCCGCAGACGGTATTTCCGCGGCGCCGTATGCGTCCGCGCTCGGATTGATGTCGGCAAAGGACGACCAGTTCCTCGAAATCGACATCAACAATACCGGAGTGCAGCTCAGAAGCGTAATGAGTCTGAACGAAGGCGGATACTTCCTTGCCACGCCCAACGGCACCGCCGGGCTTAACGAAACGGCGATGTTGCCGCCTTCGGAAATAGTCTTCCACGATCCGTACAATCTGTTGGACTTCACCGCGATAGGCGGAACCTGGGCGGGCGGCAGCGGCGCTATCAGGCACAACCTCGACAAAAACGGTAACTATATAGTCGACAACATACTCGATATTCTGCCCAACCGCGTTTACGCGAATTTCGACGACGGCACTTCGGACCTCTCGCAGGGCGTACACGTATACTGGGATCTGAACATGGTCGATTACACGCCCGGCAGCGAAAACGTAGGTTATATCCGCGGCTATTGCGGCGATCAGAATACCGTATCCATTAAGGTTACCGTGGAATCCGGCGTAATGCTGTCGCCCACGGACCTTGGCTTCCTGCCCGACGGCACGACGGATTTCGTAATGCCCGAGATCGATCCGTTGACCTTCAACAAGACCGAATATCTTGAGTCGTTGCCCGAAAAACTGTGGCAGGATTTCGACCTGTATTATACCGAAACCGACGGCTCCGGCAAGAAGTTCGTGATAAACGGCGTCGAGACCGACCATATCACCAGAAGATACGTGTTCAACAATCTGGAGTGGGATATCGACGAAAAGAGCATCGGCATGAACGGCGAAACGGCGTACGCCACGCTGACGTATTACTTTACGGCGCTTGCGTCGCAGGTATCCGACATAGCGACGGGCGAAAGCAGCGAAGCCGTAACCATCAGGGTTCCGATCAAGGTCAAGAACCTGACGATCTCCGCTATCGAAAGGCTGTCCTCCAAACAGCATATCGCGCTCGCGTTCGACGGCTCCAACCTGATTGCCGCGCTTTCCGAATACGCTTACGTAGACATAGGTTCCAACCTCTCTTATGACTACGTTACCGAAAACGGCGTCGCGGTAACGCTGGACGACGTCAACACGATCATCAAGTACGCTTCGCGTTACGGCAGCTTTACCGAGTTTAACGCGGACGGCTATACCGACGCCGCCGTATATTACGATTTAACGCGCGACGTGACTTATATAGTTTACTCGGGCGTTACCGATTCCGCGGCGGCGAACGAATACCTCGAAGCATACAGGACGGAAGGCGTAAATAACGTCGTTTCTTCGGCGACGAACGATTACAAGGCTTACGGCTATATCGAAACCTATGAAATCGGCGCCGACGACATATCGGCGGAAGACGGCAAGTACGTCGTGGAGATCAACCCATTCGAGGTCGAAGACGTTTACCGCGACTTCAGCACGCTGAAATGGGCGGACGTGGTCACGCTGCCCACCGTGGATATCGACGGTTCCACCGCCGGTGGCGGCAACGAGATCAAGGAATGGAGACTGAATTCGGTCAACGCCGAGGCTTTAAGGAACGTCGATCTGACGGCGACCTCGCACGAGGACTATTACGTATATCTGAACTTCGGCGACGCTTTGGGCAACATTCAGACGGTTACGATAATCGTCAGGATCTTGCCGATGTATATCGTCGAGAACGATCTCGAGGATACCATACCGGTAAGCGAAAGAACGCTGACGCCTTTCGAAACCGACAGGAAAGCCGTTACGACCGCGATGAACTATAACGCGGACGGCACGCTGGTCCTTGCGTTCTATAAGCCCGGCGCAGCCGTGGACGAAGTGTTGAACGCTTCGACCGCGATTACCGGCGGAGTGGCGACCGACGACTCGGGCTGGCCGACCGACAGGGTCAAGAAGTACGGCGCCTTTACCGCTTTCGGCGGGAAGATGAGCGCCATCAACTCTTACGAATCCGCGAAAGGCGACAAACTTTACATCGTCATCAACGGCGTTGAAAGAAACGCCGTGGCGAATTACTTCGACACGTTGGACGAAAGCGGAATGATGAGCGTGGTTACCGCCGATACTCTCGCAAATTCCGCGTCTACGGGTACCGTATTCGCGGCAACGGGAACCATAAACGAATTCGGGCTGCCGAGCACCATCACCGTCAGATACGGCGAACCCGGCGGTGAAGCGTATTCCGACGAAGTGCCTCTGACCGAAGGCGTCGATTTCGTATGGATCAGCGAGGACGATCCCGCCAAGCTCAGATTCGATTACTCCTCCGACGTCGAATCCTGGACGTACACCTGGATAGCGAGAGTAGGCCACGGCGCCAATACTCAGGATCTCGAGGTGGTATTCACCATCGATTCCAGAGTTCCGAGAAGCGTTTCCAACATCGAGGTTTATCCGTATTCGAGCTATTACGTCGCGGGTAGCGACGAAGCGCAGCAGGGCGCGTTGCTCGCCAACGAGCAGACCGTCAATTATCTGAACGTCGCCTCCGGCTCCAAGGCGAAGGTTTACTATCAGATACCCGATTCCTGGCGCGGCGCGGTCGACGGCAATACCGTTACCATAGACGGTAAGGATTACATGACCGATATCGAATTCGTTTCTCCCGCGTTCGACGGCAGCTTCTACTATATGACGGTGCTCCTGTACGACGACGTGTTCGGCTCCAAGGAAATGGGCAACGTACGCGTAACGCTCAGGAAGAGCACGATCGCGGCGCTGAACATGCCCGGGCTGCAGATATACACCTATACCGCCGACAGCGACATAAACGCATATCTCGAGACGCATATCGGCGATATCACGGCGACCATTTATCAGCAGAACAACATAACCATCAAGACCGACGCGTTCGAAATTATCGGTTGGAAATATGCGGTGGAAGGCGGCTTCAAGCCCTCGTACACGTTCGTGGGCGACGACGTACCGCAGATCCTCGTTACGATAGGCAACGTCGGATATTCCGCGGGCAACCGCATCTGGCAACAGGTCGTGCCCGTAACGCTGACTGCGGACGTATTGCCGAACAAGCAAATCGTTTCGCTTTCCGACGTAGGCGAGGAACTCAACCTCGGTTACACGATTTCTTCCGAAAACGGCGAAATCACCTTTGCGATAGCCGATCCTTACGGATTCGAAATGCCCTCGAGCCTCGAAGCGGTATTCGCCGACGGCACGGTTGGCGCGGTAGACGTGTATTCGTTCGAAATATCCGACGCGTTCTACAGACTCTCCTTCGTGGACGGAACGATTACGCTGGGCAGCGCAAAGAACAACTACCAGACGCTTAACGTCGTGTTCGAGAACGGCATGGTGCGCGAGAACGTGACCGACGTCATATACTATTCCGACGCCGCGGCTCAGAACGAGTTCGACTTCGCTTCGTTCAGTCCGAAGGCGTTCGACGAATACGAATTGCCCGGATACGCCATGCTCGAGATCGACGGCGTAATCGAACAAAACGTTTACGAAGTCATCTGGCAGTCCGTATCGGCTTATACGACCGAGGGCGGCACGGTCGAGGCGGTAGCGCGTATCGGAAGCGTTTACGATACCTACGGCTTCATTCTCGACGAAGTAAGCTATACCGTACAGCCCGAATCGATAGTCGACTATGTGATGCCCGACGAAGTAAGGCTCAATCCTTACGCGGTCGAAGGCATAGAGAACGCTCTGAACGCGGCGATAGGCGCAACGGGCGGAAAACTCGGCGTTACCACTTCTTTCGGAGCGCGCGATCTGAGTGTCAAATACGGCGATAACGTATTCGATATCGGATATGCAACCGAACAGAGAATAGCAACGGACGTTCGCACGGGTATCACGATCGGTTTCGGCGGCGTCGAAGCGGTGCTCGACGAGGACGGCAACAGTATCGGAACGACTCTCGAAGTCAGACAGAATCTGCCGCTCTCGGTAGTGGTCGAAGCGCGCGTCGCGGTGGGTATCTCCACATGGTTCACCGACAGAACGACTTCGCTTACCGGCAGCATTTACGACAAGATCGACTTCGAAAACCTCGGAATAATGACGGTAGTGGCGATTTCCGCTTCGGGCGGCGACCTGATCGGCGGAATAACCGGCTTTGAATCGTTTGCGGGCATGACCTCGGTCGAAATTACCGAGCTTGACGAAGGCGTTTACGCGGCTCTGATGACCAACGCGGTAGCGTCCGCGGGCGACAGACAGATTCAACGCATATTCGTTTCGGGCGACGTTACCTACGTGCTGTACCGCGGCGCGGCAGTCAAGGAAGAGGCGTACAACAGGAACGGATATACCGTTAACGTCAAGTCCTTCGACGAAGGCATAACCGTTCTGTTCGAAGGCGGCGAGGAAGAACAATATCCGCTCACCTTCGACGCGACCAACCTCAGATACTCGTTTACGGGCGGCACGTATTACATTTCCGCGACGCTCGGCTCCGGAAAGCTTACGCAGTCCTTCGGCGTAAGAGTACAGGTGCGTTCCGCGAACCTCGAAAGCATCGCGCTGACGCCTGCGGCGGTCTCCTCCGGCATTACGATAACCGAAGAAAACGGATTGATTTCCGGAATGATTGTAGATCCTTACGTAGGCGGATTCGAAACGCTGCCCACAGAAATACTCGCGTACTTCACGGGTTACGATTCTCCCGTCAGACTCAGCGTCATGTGGGATTACGCGAGGATCGCGCAGGATATGTCCACTTCCGGCGGAAAATACCTCAGCGGCGATAACAAGGCTCTGGTCGCGTTCGTGTACGTTGACGATAACGGCACCAGAACCGCCGTCCAGTCGATAGAGGTAGACGTAGAAGTGCTGAGGCGCGAATTCGTAGGTATTTACGTCAGCCAGGATCCCGCTTCCGTACCTACCGAAACGCTCCTCGATACCGCGCCTTCGGGTTATACCGAGCTCGGTACGACGATGATAATCAATCCTTACGTTACCGCGTACTCCGAGGACTGGAACAATAACTTCACGTATTATAAGAGCGTTTACGTGGCGGTAGATACCGGTACCGACGGCACGGAAGACATCAAGTATATCGTGTTCGACCTTAACTCCGATTCGTATACGATAAAAGACCTGAACACGAACCGTCCGACGGATACCGAGAATCTGTATACCGGCAGAAGGATAAGCGTACACTTCGAGTTCGGCTCGACCGGCGAGACCGCAGCGTCCGACGCGTGGTTCGGCGATAACAATATCACGGTCAACATTCTGAACATGACGTATACCGGCGGACTCACAACCGAGTATCAGATCGACCTGTACGGCATCAGAAAGGATCTGTATACCGATCCCGCGAATATAACCGAGCCTACGGGAGTAACCATCGAAACGGTTTCCGGAACGACATTCGTCTCCGACGTAACGTTCGACCGCACGAACGTCAACATGGTTTACTCCGGTTCCGGATACGACAAAGAGGTCGGAGTGGACGGCGGAAGCGCGGTAATGTACGCGCTGATCGGCGACGAAAAGACGGGCGGAGTTCAGAGAATCAAGATAGACGTCCGTTATCTCGACAGGCGTATAGATTCGCTGTTCACCGTTCAGGAAGCCAACGCTCAAAGCTATTATCCCTATGTATACGATACCGATTACGACGGCGTTACGAAGGTTGAAACGCACTTCGAAATCGACCCGTTCGCCGCATATTCGGTAGAGTCGGTATATCCGCAATACGGTTCGAACGTAACCTTCAAAGAGGACGAAGGCGCCGCGATCAGGGATACCGCTTCGTTCAGCGTAGCGGGCGGCTCGGGCGACCTTACGGTCAGCTGGGACGACACCAGGGTACTCAGGAATTATTCCGGTTCGACCAACTCCACCGTAACCGCGACGATAAGTTACAACGGAAAATACGCCCAGACCATAACTTACCGCGTGATAGTTTACGACAGAACGGTTACGGGCTTCACGAACCTGCTCCGCGAAGACGTTATCGACTCCGACGGCAACATCAAGCCGCTGAAGCCGTACGACTATATGTACGCGGAGGATCTCTCCGGAGCCATTGCCGAAGATTATCTGATCGACGGACTGTTCACGGTACAATTCGGCAACGTACAACGTAATCCCGAAGCGTTCTCGATAAGCTTTACGCTCGGCGGTCTGGCTTCGCAGTTCTCCGTAAACGGCGAATATCCGTTCAGCAAAGAACTGATGCTCGAGTCCATGACCGCGGCGGAAAGCAATATGTCTATCTCATTCGTGCTCGACTCCGCAAGGGGTATCAGCTATCAGGGTAAGGACGCAAGGTTCTACGTCGCCATCCCCGGATTCGCGCTCGGCGAGAAGGGACAGCAGCTGGCACGTCAGGATATTCCCGTCGAAGAACAGTACATCATAGGTATCACGTTCTCGACCGACGATTCGCTGGACAACACCAGCCTGGTATCTTACAACCTCGGTTACAGCGAATGGCTTGCCAGAATGAGCCAGAATTTCGAACTGGAGAGAAGTACGACCGTTGACGCGAGTTACTACTACGACACTTACCTTATCAACAGTCCGTACGAGTACATCACCAGAGGCGGATTGCTGTTGCCGCAGACGGCGTTGATCCACGTCGGTTCCGTCAGCGAATTAAAGGACAAGGACGGCAACCTGCTGACCGAAGACACTTACGAATACGCGTATGCGAGATACGACATCTCCAATACGAAGAACGTCAACGCCACTTATCAGATAGAGCTGAACTGGAACAACGTCGTCAACAGCCACGAAGGCGTGCGTTCGAGGATCAAATACAACGACTCCGAACACACGGCGTCCTTCCAGATGGATCTCGACGGACAGAGCTACAGACTGCGTTTCCTGATTGCCGAAGGCTGGGTAATGGATAACGATATCGTGATCTCCAGCGGCACCCGCTATAGCAAGGATGAGGTAATCCTGTTGCCGGGAACCGCCTCCAATCCGAATATGCAGATAAGCTCCACCACGATAGGCGGATTCGAGGTCAACAATATCTATACCGTGACGTTCAGAAACGGCAGGACATTCACCTTCGAAGGCGTCTCCGGCGGCGGTTCTTACTCCGACAACTATATGAAGTGGAACTTCGACGAAGTACGCTGGACCAATTCCGTTACGGCGCAATACGCCACGTTGACGCTGGGCGGAAGAGGCGGTCAGACGGTCAGGTGGGAGTTCTTCGTGGATACCACGAAAGTGCTCGTCAACAACACCATACCGACGATGTACGCGATGCAGGTCGGCGAAAGCATATCGCTGCCCACGACGTATAAGCAGCTGTTCTCCGGCTCGAACCTCAACAACTCGCCCGAGATCCCCGTCAGCTATTCGAGTTCGATCACGGGATTCTATCAGGGCGAAGATTATCCGCTGGGCGTCGAAAAGAGCGGCAACGGCGTTTACGGTCAGTACATTACGCCGTCGTATAAGTACACGATGAACGACGAGGATCAGAACAGTCTGCCGACGCCGTATTATACCGGCTACATTCTCTGGGACGCGACCGAATACCGCGCGTATCCGTCGCCCAACAAGTCCGTAGGCGGCAAGATCGTGTTCTGCGTGTACGACGCGCCGACGACCAAAGACATCGCGGAAGCGGGCTCCAACACCTATAACAACCTGCAGACCTACGGTATCACGCTGCACAATCCCGACGCGATCTACTCCTATTCCGAATTGCGTCCGGTCATGGGCGACACCTACACCTATCCCGACCAGATGGTGGAGGCGAGTTCGACCAGCGTACAGTACGTTCAGACCGAGAACATGACGATGTACAAACTGCCTTCCACCGGATATTCGATAAGGTACTCGAACGGCAAGTATGTACAAAACTATGTGCCGAATATCAAGGTAACTTCGGGCGCGATGTTCGACTTAAGGAACCTGCCCATGATGTCCGTAACGCTTTACAGACCCACCGTCAGCAAGGCAAACGGCGGTCTGATAGGCGGCACGACGACCTATAAGGGAGTGGAATACGACCTGATGTATCTGATTCCGTGGCAGAATTCGACGGTTTACTACCTTGCCGACCGCTTCGGCTCCGCGTCGGGCACGCTGGGCAACATAGTTTCCGGCGGTTTCGGAGCGATCGACACCGGCTCCAAGTCGGGCGCGAGATACACTCTGGTATGCTCCTTCGTTATAGGCGGTCAGACGATGACGGTACAGTGCGCGATCGATATAGTGTAATCGGCGCGACGACGGTCGGAAAACTTTTAAGCGAAAGGGAACGGACGACTCCGTTCCCTTTTTCGATGCGCGCGGCAGACGGCCATAAGCGGCTTTTTAAAATATATAAATAAAAAGTTTAGTATTTTTAAACAAAAATAAGTTTAATATTTTTAATCAAATTGTTTGACATAGATAATCGCGTAATGTATTATATGGATACTTGCATAAGGAGCGGACATGGACATCGGAGGAAGAATAAAGTCAATAAGGCTTAAACGCGGACTTACGCAGGAAGAACTCGCCCTGAGGTCGGAATTGACGAAGGGGTATATTTCCCAGCTCGAAAACGATCTTGCCAGTCCGTCTATAGCCACGCTTATAGACATACTTAACGTTTTGGGCGTTACGCCCCAGGCGTTTTTCGCGGAGGAGAAAGAGGAACAGCGCGTATTCGGCAAGACCGACTTTTTCGTGTCGCCGAACGGCGGCGGAGAAGCCACCTGGCTCATTCCCAATTCTCAGAAAAACGAGATGGAACCGATCCTGTTATCGCTTCCGGCGGGCAGCGAAAGCGAGGTCAGAATGCCTTTCGAGGGCGAGGAATTCGGTTACGTTCTGGAAGGGAAGATCACTTTGGTGATCGACGACAAAAGTTATACCGCGAAACGCGGAGAAGCGTTTTATATCGACGGCGCTTACGAGCACAAGATAGTCAACGACTTCACGCGCGACGCAAAGATAATCTGGGTAACCACGCCCAGCAATTTTTAGAGGATAAAGCCGTGGCAAAGAAAACGAGCAAGAAAAACGTCATTATCGAACTGAAGAACGTCAGCAAAATTTACGACGGCAAACCTGCCGTAAACAACGTCAGCATGTCCATAAAGCGCGGCGAATTCGTAACGTTTTTGGGACCTTCGGGATGCGGCAAGACGACCACGCTCAGAATGATCGCGGGTTTCGAAAAGCCCACTTCCGGCAGCGTGTTTTTCAACGGCGAAGACATCACGGCGATGCCTCCGCATTTAAGACCCGTCAATACCGTTTTCCAAAAGTACGCTTTGTTCCCGCACCTGAACGTTTTCAACAACATCGCGTTCGGGTTGAAAATGAAGAAAGTGCCCTCGGGCGAAACTTTCACGGACAAGACGGGAGCCACCTACGAAAAACTCAGAAAACTGACCAAACAGGAGATCGCGGACAAGGTAAACGCCGCGCTTAAGATGGTGGACCTCGAGGACTACGGACACAGAAACGTACACAATCTTTCCGGCGGGCAGCAGCAGCGCGTGGCGATAGCGCGCGCTCTGGTCAACGAGCCGCAGGTGCTGCTGCTGGACGAGCCTTTGGGCGCGCTCGACCTCAAAATGAGAAAGGATATGCAGATCGAGCTGATGAACATGCACAAAAAGATCGGCATAACCTTCATATACGTCACGCACGACCAGGAAGAAGCTCTGACGATGTCGGATACGATAGTCGTCATGCGTAACGGCGAGATCCAGCAGATAGCTTCTCCGCAAAAAGTTTACGACGAACCCGCAAACGCATTCGTCGCCGACTTTATAGGCGAATCGAACATATTCTCGGGCATCATGCGCGAGGATTTCAAGGTCGAGTTCTTCGACAGGGTCATCGAATGCGTGGACAAGGGCTTCAAGCGTAACGAGCCGATCGACGTTATAATACGCCCCGAGGACATTTACGTATTGCCCAAAGACAACCCCGCGTCGCTGATGAGCGCGGTGGTTACGGATTGCGTGTTCAAAGGCGATCATTATCAGATAATCGCCTTGGTGGACGGCGAAAACGAGCTTATTATCCACGATACCGCCGAGGTCAAAGAGGGAGAAACGATAGGGATATTCATAAAGCCGTTCGACCTTCATATCATGCACAAGGCGCGTATCATCAACGAGATTGAAACGGAAATGTGGGATACCGGCGTCGTCGAGATCTGCGGCGGCAAATTCCCCTGTAACGCGCCTTACGAGGGCGGCACGCGCGTCAAGGTCAGCATCGATTTCGACGACGTCATCGTTCACGACGACGAGGAGGACGGCATAATAGGCGGCGAAGTCGTCAGCAGCATATATAAAGGCAGCTATTATCAGTGCATAATCCGCGCCGATAACCACTACGACTTTTTCGTGGATACGACGGACGACTGGTTAAAAGGCGACAGAGTGGGTATCTCGGTCGCGCCCGAAAAACTGATCGTCGAAAAGATCGCGGAGGACAGCGCCGAATGAAAGCCAAGGAGTTTTTCCTGAAAGGAGTCGGAAAAATCAAAAACTTCCGTCTGACCAGAAAGGTGTTCGCGTATCCATACGTTCTGTTCATGCTGATATTCGTTCTCGCGCCTTTGGTCATTTTATTGGTAAACGCGTTTTTGGATACGGATCAGAACTTCACCTTCGACAATTTCAAGTCGTTCTTTACCGATTCCGTCAACGTGAGAGTATTGTCTTTGTCGCTTGCGGTCGGGCTGATAACCACGGTTTTGTGCCTCGTAATAGGCTATCCGGTAGCCTATATCCTGTCAAAGTGGTCTTCGGGCTCGATAATAGTATTGCTGATAATCCTGCCAATGTGGGTCAATTTCCTGATAAGGACGTATGCGCTGAAAGCCATTTTCGCGTTGTTGGACACCACGCTCGGCGTGGGTACGGTCATAATCGGCATGGTGTATAACTTCATACCGTACATGATAATGCCGCTGCATACCACGCTTACGAACATCGACCCGAGCTATGCCGAAGCGGCGAAAGATCTCGGTGCCAACGGCGTCCAGACTTTCCTGAAATCGACCCTGCCGCTGTCGCTTCCCGGGATAATCAGCGGCATAACCATGGTGTTCATTCCCACGATCTCGGCTTTCGCGATCTCGGGCATGCTTTCCAACAACACCGTTCTGATGTTCGGTGATTCGATCAATCTCAGATTCGCCAACCAGCTTTACGGTATCGGCAGCGTTATGAGCCTGATAATGCTGGTATTCGTGCTGATACTCAACTTCTTTATGAATAAAGCGAACAAAGGGGAGGCGCAGAAAAATCTATGGTAAAAAAGATAGCCGAAAAAGGGTACGTTTTCCTGGTGCTCGCCCTGATGTATCTGCCGATACTGATGGTGATAATCTTTTCGTTTTCGGGTTCGGCGCATTTCACGTTCAATAACGGGTTTACGTTCGATTCCTATAAAGAACTGTTTACCGACGCGCCCAAAAAACTTTGGGACTCTCTGTTGAATACCGTTATTATCGCGATCATAAGCTCGGTGGTCGCAACGATAATGGGTTCTATCGCGGCGGTTGGCATTTACAACATGAAACCGCGTTCCAGACACGTCGTCGAGAATATAAATCAGCTGCCGATTGTCAATTCCGAGATCGTCATGGCGGTATCGCTGATGCTTTTCTTTACGACGTTCGCGTTCCCCAACGGATATACCAGACTGATACTCGGACATATCACGTTCTGCACTCCATATGTGGTGCTGTCGGTCATGCCCCGCCTTATGCAGATGGATTCGAACATCTACGAGGCGGCTCTGGACCTCGGCGCTTCGCCGATAAAAGCGCTGTTCAAGGTGGTCATTCCGTATATTTTACCCGGAGTGCTGTCGGGGTTCGCGATGGCGTTCACGATATCGTTGGACGACTTTATCATCACTCAGCTGAATAAAGGCGCCTCCACGGGTATAGACACGCTGTCCACATACCTATATTCCTCGCTCCGCAAAGCCAGCGGGCTGAGGGCGTTCTGGCTGCCCGCTTTTTCGATAATTATCGTGATAGTGGTGGCGGCGGTACTTTTGATCAATCTGCGCTCGTATAAAAAGGAGGGGCGCAAAAAGGAGAAAATAAATGAAAAGAACAGGTAAACTTCTACTTTCGCTCGTTCTCGTCGCGGCGTTCGCCATCGCTTCGGGAATAGGTTTTGTCGGCATGGGCGATACCGTGAAAGCCGAAGCTGCAGACAATACCCTGGTGATATATAACTGGGGCGACTACATCGACGAAAGCGTTACCGACGATTTCGAGGTGTATTATCTGGAGACGACGGGACATTCGGTCGAAGTCGTCTATTCGACTTTCGATACCAACGAAGACATGTTGACTACCCTGGAGCAGGGAAAAGAATCGATAGATCTCGTCTGCCCCAGCGAATACGCGATCCAGCGCCTGATGCAGCGCGGACTCATCCAAAAGCTGGACAAGAGCAAACTGACTAATCTCGCCAACGTGGACGCGCGCATTTACGATAAGGTCAATTCCGTATTTACGAATATTTCGGTTCCCGGAACAGGCGAATCGGAATCCATGAGCGATTATTTCATTCCTTATATGTGGGGAACGCTCGGTATTTTGTACAATACCGCTTACGTTACCGAAGCGGACATTGAGGCGGGTTACGGCATACTGTGGAACGCCGCCGGCAATTCCTCTTTAAAAGGCAAGATCCTTATGAAAGACTCCATCCGCGACGCCTACGTTGCAGCCGTGCTTTATATGAAAGAAACGGGCAAACTGCCGTCCGGATACGAAAATCTTTCGGTGGAAGCGCTGATAAACACGCTTGACGACACCATGCTCGAAGCCGCCGAAAAGGTATTCAAAGATCAAAAAGACGTTCTCGCGGGCTATGAAGTCGACGACGGCAAAACGGCTATGCAGCAGGGCACCGCTTACGTCGACCTCGCGTGGTCGGGCGACGCGCTCTACGTCATGGACGAAGTCGAAGGACTCGATTATTACGTACCCAAGATCGGCGGCAACATCTGGTTCGACGGTTGGGTCATTCCCAAGAACGCTCAAAACGTAGAAGCCGCCTATATGTTCCTCGATTATCTTTGCCGTCCCGACGTGGCGATGAAGAACACGATGTATATCGGATACACCTCCGCCGTTTCCCCCGAAGCGTTTCAGGCCGACTCGACAGCGATGGCTATTCTTGCCGATAACGAATATACCGCCGAGGAGTTCTTCGGCGACACGATCCGCTATCCCGACATGAGCGACGCGGATCTCGGCGTTATGAAAGATTTCGGCGACCGCAACGCCGACGCGATTGCCATGTGGGAAAGGGTAAAAAGCCCCGACGACGCGGACCTTATGTGGATACTGTGGCTCGTTCTCGGCATCCTTGGAGCGGCGGCGATAGGCGTGGCGGTATACTTTATCCTCAGGAAGAAAGGCAGCGTGCGCCGCGTGACGAAAGCGGCTCCCTCCTCGTCCTCCGCAACGCTTTTCGCAAGTAAGGACGATTCTTCCGAAGAGGAAGAATCCGAGGACGACGATTCCGACGACGAAAAACAATAAAATTCTGCCTTAGGGCGGCGGCACCGTCTTGAATTACGCGGGCGCGTATGGTATTATACTACTATACGCGCCTTTTTTCGGGCACAGGAGAGAGATATGGATCGGAATTACGTTGTCAACATCATCAAGTTCGCGCTTAAAATGGGAATCATGGGTTCTTTGAGGAAACTCAGAAGCGCCTGTTACACGCGCGTCGGCACGCTTAACGCGGAATTTGCGCACAGCGCGGAGCCGGTACCTTTCGAGGAAAAGGATTCCCTGGAGTATACTCCGATACGCGTGGGACAGATATGGTCCGAAGTGTGCTACGGTTCGGCGTGGTTCCGTTTTACTGGCAGGATACCCGAAAGCGCCAAGGGCAGATGCGTGGCGCTTCTTATCGGAGACCGCGGCGAGGGCTGTATCTTCGATAAGGCGGGAAATCCCGTCAAGGGCATAAGCGACATCGGCGCGTTCATAGACTTTGCCCAGCCGCACGTCGGCAAGCGTTATTTCGAGATTTCGGAATGTGCCGAGGGCGGCGAGGAAATAGACTGGTTCATGGACGCGGGCAACAATCATAAACCTACCGACGCTCACAAGAGCGCGCGCCTCGCTCAGGCGGACATAGTCGTGGTGAACGAAGAGATAAAAGCCGTATACTATGACGTTCTGGCACTCCTTTTCCAGCAATCGGTAGCCGAAAAGCAGGATTCCAAGATAAAGAGTATCGCCAAGACGGTAAAGGAAGCCATCAGATTAACCTTAAAGGAACACGACGCCTTAAAGGCGAAGGCACTGACCGAAAAGGAAATGGACACAGGCGAGAAGGCGCCCTTTACCGCATATGCGACGGGGCACGCGCATCTGGATTTAGCATGGCTGTGGCCGATAAGAGAAACCAAGCGTAAAGCCGTGCGCACCTTCGTTAACCAGATATACAACATGGATAAATATCCCGAATATATTTTCGGAGCGTCTCAGCCGCAGCAGTTCGAGTGGATAGAGAAAAAATACCCCGAGCTGTTCGAAAAACTGAAAGGCAAGATAGAATCGGGACAACTCGAAGTTCAGGGAGGAATGTGGGTCGAATGCGACACCAACGTAACCTCGGGCGAGAGCCTGATCCGACAGAATCTCTACGGCAAGAGGTTCTGGAAAGGAAAATTCGGTAAGGACATGCGCATGTGCTGGCTTCCCGACGTTTTCGGGTTCTCGGGAAATCTTCCCCAGATACTGAAAAAGTGCGGAATGGACTATTTCGAAACGATAAAGCTGAGCTGGAACGAGCATAACAAATTCCCGCACCGCACGTTTATTTGGGAGGGTATCGACGATTCGGAAGTCATCGTTCACATGCCACCGGACGAAACCTACAATTCCGAAGGCAACGCCTGGACCTATTACAACGCGCTTAAGAACTATCCCGAAAAGAGCAGGCTAAATTATTTCGGCGTGCTGTACGGCGTTGGCGACGGCGGCGGCGGACCCGGCGAAGGACATATCGAAATGGTTTCGCGTGCGGCGAGGATGAAAGGACTGCCCGAAGTCAGGTTCTCGAAAGCCATTGACCTTTTCGACCGTTTCAAACAGGACAAGGACAAGCTCGTCAGGCATAAAGGCGAACTGTATCTCGAAAAGCATCAGGGTACCTATACCACCCAGGCGAAGAACAAACTGCTGAACCGCAAAATAGAGTTTTCTCTGCACAACACCGAATTTCTGTGCGCGCTGGCGGAAAAGAAAGGCATGCCTTATCCCAAAGAAACTTTGGACGAGATATGGAAAGAGGTGCTGTTGTATCAGTTCCACGACATCATCCCCGGTTCGTCGATAGCGAGAGTCTACGAGGAAAGCGTGGCGCGTTACGAGAAGATGCTGGAAGAACTGCAAAAGCTCAGGAAAGAAGCGTTGAGAGTGTTATCCGAGGGCAGGGAAGGCATCAGCGCCGTCAACTATACTTCTTACGCTACAGACTATCCCGTTTGCTTCAAGGACGTATGGTACAGGCTAAAGCTCGAACCGTATTCGGCGGCAAGACTCGAAAAATTCGTCGCGCCCGAAAAATCCCCCCTGAAAGCAACCGCCACCTCGATAGAGTCCGACCTATATAAAATAGAATTCGATCCCTACGGCAATATCAAGAGCCTTAAATGCAAAACAAGCGGCAAGGAATTTTGCGCGGGATATCTGAACAAGCTGAACGTATACAGGGACAAGCGTCTGTATTACAATGCGTGGGATATCAGCATAAATTACACAAAGCATGCTCCGCGCGAATTTAAACTGGTGGATTCGTCCGTCAAGATAACGGAGTGTTCGGTAACGCGGGAAAACGTGTACCGCTATCACCGCTCCCAGATTATTCAGAAAGTCGTACTGACCCTCGGCAGAAAGATCATAGATTTCGTGACGACGGTTGACTGGCAGGAAACTCACAAAATGCTTCGCGCGGATTTCCGACCCGCCGTGTTCTCGCCGGAAGTTACTTGCGACATTCAGATGGGCAATATCAAACGTTCGACGGGCGACAGGACCAAGATAGAAAAAGCGCAGTTCGAAATCTGCGCGCACAAGTGGATCGACGTGGGCGAAGGCGCGGGCATCGCGGTACTGACCGACGGCAAGTACGGCTACAGGGTCAAGGAAGGGCTGATATCTTTAAACCTTTTAAGGAGTCCGATGTTCCCCGCTCCCGACGCCGACAAGGGCGTGCACAACATCTCTTATGCGCTTTACCCTCACGAAGGAGGTTATAACGAAGCCGAGGTACAAAAGGAAGCGTACCTGTACAACAACCGTCCCGCGGTTTTCGAATGTGCGCTGGATATCCCCTCGGTATTCAAAACGAGCGACGCTCACGTCGTCGTCGAGACCGTCAAGCGCTCCGAGGACGGCAAAGGCATAGTGGTACGTCTGTACGAGGATTCGGGCGCCGCGCGCACGACCGACATAAGCAGTATGTACGACGGTAAGGTCTACGAAACCGATCTGTTGGAAAACGTCCTTTCCGAAGCCTCGCTGAAAGACGTCGCTTTCAAACCCTTCGAGATCAAGACTTTCAAGATCGTTTCGGAAGATTGATAAAAGCGCACAAAACGGTAGCTTAAGATACAGATAATTCGAAATACGCCGCCCGAACAAGGGCGGCGTCGGTTTTTGCTCACGACAAAAAAAGGCGACCCGTTCGGGTCGCCTTTATCGGATTTAGTTCATAAAATTATTTGACGAACTTGGAGGGGATCAACATGTTCTGAAGCTGAGTCATCAGATTGTTGAACTGAACGGCATAGGAGTCGCCCGCGCCGACGACGGTTATGCAGCCCTTGGTCGCGGCTTCGACGAACTCGTATCTGCCGCTCAAAACCGCCAGGCAGCCGTCGGGATTGGGGAAGTCGAACAGAACGAAGGGACGTTTTCTGGTATATTCTCCTCTGCCCGCTTTGGATTTACCCGCCTTGACTCTGAGGTAAGCGGCGATCGGGGGATAGATTTCTTTGCCGTTTGCGTCCAGCGTCGCGCCGACCTTGAACTGATAAATACGATCGGTCTGCTTCGCCATCCAGTTGGAAAGGGGTTCCCAGCCCAGTTTATTCGCCTGCGACATTGCGGTGGTGATCATGTAAAGCGACATTTTCACTTTCAGATACTGTTCCCACGGCTGGTCTGTGCCCGGATTGAAATTAGGCATCATTTTTGTCAGCGACAGCATCAGGAACAGGAAGGGCAAAGTCGCCTTTTTGAAAATATTTTTCAGTAGCGGCGCCACGATTCCCAACATTTCTACGGGGGAATTGCCCTTGAACACGCCGAGCAGGCTCTTTATGGATTTAAACGCGAGGGTAACGACCTGTACGCCCTCGTAACGGGAGTCGTATTCTCCCTGATAAACCTTGAAACGGGGGACTGGTTTTGCCTCGGGGTTCTCCTGTAGCGCTTTTTCGGTGAGTTCGGCGGCTTTTTGTTCGGTCAGAAATACGATGTGACATGCCAAAGGATGCTCGTCGTCCGCCGCCTTAAACTCTATTACGGCGTTTATTTTTTCGAATTTGGCGGCTTGAGCGGGATCCTCGGTCAGAGGTATTTTCATCGCCGGGAAAGCGGCGCGAAAATACAGCTCGGCAGCCAAAACGTCTTGAGGTGTAGCAATATTACTCATCGGAACCTCCTAAGCCTAGTCTTCGTCCGTCCAGTCCTCGTCGGCTTCGATTTCCTTGCCGAGGAGTTCCTTGACGGTTTCCTGGATGCCGGTGGCGTCCAGTTTGTATCTGGCGTAAAGGTCCTCGGGGTAGCCTATGACGCCGTATTCGTCGGGGATTCCGAGCTTGGTGAAAGCGCATCCCTTGCCCGATTCGGCTATGACCGCCGCGACCGCGTCGCCCAGACCGCCGATAACGTTGTGTTCCTCCACCGTCAGTATGCGGCGGGTATCCACGACCGCCTGCATGATTGCGTCTTTGTCTATGGGCTTTAAGGTGTGCATATTGATGACGCGTACGCTGATGCCCTCGGCGGCGAGGTCCTTAGCCGCTTCCAGAGCCTGGAGAGTGGGGGTGCCGCAGGTGATTATCGTCAGGTCGCTGCCTTCGTGGAGGGTCATCGCCTTGCCGATGGTGAATTCGAAATCCTCGTTGTCGTGCAGCGGCGGTTCGAAGCCTCTGCCGACTCTCATATAGAAAGGTCCGGGTACGTCCACGCATGCGCGGACAGCCTTTGCGGTCTCGAAACCGTCGGCGGGGATAACTACGGTCATGTTGGCAATCGCGCGCATGATCGCATAGTCCTCGGTGCAGTGGTGTGTGGTACCCGCGGGACCGAAGCTGAGTCCGCCGTGGGTGGCGATGATCTTCACGGGCAGGTTCTGATACGCGATGTCCGTCCTGACCTGTTCGCCGCCCCTGAGGCAGGCAAAAATGGCGAACGTCGAGGCAAAGGGGATTAGTCCCGTTTTCGCCAGTCCCGCGGCAACGCCGAACAGGTTCTGTTCCGCGATACCAACGTTAAACAGTCTGTCCGGGAATTTGTCGCCGAAGTTACCGATATTGGTAGATTTCGCGAGGTCTGCGGTAACGCCTACGATCTTGTCGTTGGTTTCGCCCAGCTCCGCCAGGACTTTGCCGTATATTTCTTTTGACGTCATCTTATTGGCGTCGTATGTGGTCCAAGTAGTGCCTTCAGCCATTTATGTACCCTCCTTTAGTCCATTGCTTCGATGTCGGCGACCGCTTCTTTGAAGAGGTCGGAGTTCATTGCGCCGTAGTGCCACTTGACGTTGCCCTGGAAGCGTTTTACGCCGAAGCCCTTTTCGGTGTTCGCAATGATACAAACGGGTAGATCGGAATCGTTTGCCCACGCCTCGGCGAGAGCCTTGTCGAGTTCCGCCATGTCGTTTCCGTTGCATACGATGACCTTGAAGCCGAACGCCTCGTATTTTTTGTCGATGGGTTCGATGCTCATGACGTCTTCGGTCTTGCCGTCGATCATCATCTTGTTGCGGTCGACTATCGCGATCAGGTTTTTGAGTTTGAAGTGGTGCGCCGCCATCGCGCCTTCCCAGACGCTGCCTTCGTCCTGTTCTCCGTCTCCCATCAGAACGACGACCTTGGAGGTGTTGTTGCCCTGATACCTCAGACCGAGAGCCATTCCGACGCCCATCGGCAGACCGTGACCCAGCGAACCCGTGGAGGCGTCGCAGCCGCGGACCTTCTTGCTGTCGGGATGCATGCCGTAGGGGGACTCGTAGTGATTGAAGTGTTCCAAGGAATTCATCGGGACGAAACCCGCCATGGCGAGGCAGGGAACGTATGCCAGAGCGCAATGACCTTTGCTGAGGATGAATCTGTCTCGGTCGAACATGGCGGGGTCGTCGGAATTGACGTTAAGATACTTGAAGTACAGCGCCGCAAGTATGTCGGCACAGCTTAAAGAACCTCCCAAGTGACCTGAGCCGGCGAAATTGGCGGTTTTAACGATATTCAACCGCAGCTCTTTCGCCACCTTTTTCAGTTCGGAAACGGAAATGTCTTTCGGCATTATATTTTGCCCTCCAAAAATTTATAGTAATACAGACGCTCGATAAACGTCTATTTTAAGTATAAATCAACCGACAAAATCAGTCAATACCCATTTTTTCGGGCGATTTTGCGCCGCGGCCGCCGCTTCGGAGGCGCGCAAAAAAAACATCTTGTAAAATGCGTGCGTATGTGTTATAATTTGTGCGTATGAAACAGAACGCGTCCGCGCGCAGCAAAAAGCGCAGAACAATTTCCGTATTATTTTTGATCGTCGCCGCGATACTCACGGTATCGTTGCTGGCAGGTTGCGCCGAAAGCGTTACGGGCGGCGAAGGTTCCGGGCGGAAAAGCGGTTCCGTACCCGGACTGGTGCTTTTGAACGACGACGATCCGCCCGTACAGGTTACGTACAGGCTCACTCGAGTATACAATAACGGCGAAGCCAACGACGTTTCTTTCGACGCCGTTTCCACGCTGACGTCCGCAATGCTGGCGGAGCCTCCCGTCAGGCTCCAGGGGCACACCTTCGAGGGTTGGTATTATACCGTATCGCTTACGGGAGTAAAAGCCGCGGTGGGCGACAGGCTGACAGCGGATACCACGATATACGCGAAATGGGTGTCTTCCGAAGCCATCAGGATATCCACAGCCGAGGAGCTTGACGCCGTGAGGCTCGCCCCGTATTCTTCGTACGTGCTCGTGAACAATATAGATTTGTCCGATTGGGAGGGCGAAAAGGACGCCGAGGGTAACGACAAGGGCTGGGAACCCATCGGCGGCTTTGCCGAAGGCGAAGAATTTTCGGGTACTTTCGACGGCAACGGTTACGTCATTTCGGGAATGAGGATCTCATATCTCGAGGAGGACGAGGAGTTCAACTATCTGCCCGTCGGGCTGTTCGGCAAAGTTACGGGTACCGTATCGGGCGTGCGCCTCGTCAATTATTCCATAGAGTTACCGGGCGATCAGTCGCGCTTCTATATTGGCGGCATAGTCGGCTGGCTGGAGCGCGGCACGATAAACGACTGCAGCGCTGTCGGTACGTTCATTAACCCCGAATTCGAATACGAAGAGGGGATCTGGGACGAACTGTTCGGCTCTTATGCGGAGCCGAGTACGGGAATTTATGTCGGCGGCATAGTCGGTTACGTCGAGGGCGGAACGGTTACTTCCGTCAGCAGCGAAGGCAGCATAAATTCCGTTTCCAACGAAGAGAACAACTATTTCGGCGGGATTGCGGGCGTGGTCGATTATTATACGGAAGAAACCGAGACCGAAACCGTCAGCGTCAGACCGCGCGTTTCGAACGCCGTTTCGACGGTTTCCGTTTACGGCAGATACGCGGGCGGGCTGATCGGCTATAATAACGGTACGGTTACCGCAAGCTACGCCACGGGTACGGCGGGGGCGTCCAGGGCTTATCCCGGTATCGCGGGCGGACTGGTCGCGTATAACTATTCGAGAGGCATAATCCAACGCTGTTACGCTACGGGCGCCACGGACGCGCGCACCGCGGGCGGACTGGTGGGCGTAAACATATTCGATTTCGAGGAGGCGATCGGAGGTACGATTTCCGACGCTTACGCGACGGGCAACGTGTTTGCTTCCGAGTATGCGGGCGGACTGATCGGCAGGGCTGTATCCAATCTTCCTTACGGCGGCAGATCCGATTTTTCGAATACCGTTTTCGACGACTCGTACGAGCACGAGACGGGCGACACCACGTTCTTTATGGTTCAGAACTGCCTTGCCTACGGCAGCGTTACCGCAAACGCGGGACAGACGATCTATACCGATTACGAGGGCAACGAGACCACCGCTAACGCGTATCATGCCGTTTTCGCGGGCAGCGTGATCGGTCAGGCATACGAACTTTATATCCGTTATACGGTCGGCTTCGGCAACGTAGAGGCGATCTCTTACCGCGATTCCGCCGATCAGGTGGTCGGAGAAGAGACCTACGAATACAACGTCGCCTACGGCGACAATTTCGTCGGACATTCCACGGGGTTGACGTCGTCGGACGACTGTTACGGTATCTACGTCGTGAAAGGGCTGTCGGTTACGCGCAACGGCGAACCTTATTTAAAGGACGCGAGCGGCAACGGCTACAACACCGTTCCCGAATCGTCGCTTACCGGCGAGGTATCGTTCTATACCGCGGATCTGAACTTCAATACCGCTTACTGGAATTTCTCCGCGCTTTCTTCGGGCGGCAGACCCACGCTGATGATTTGATATGTTCAAGACTCTGACCCGACCGGACGCAGGCAATCATTTCAAAATGAACGTATATTACCTCAGACGCTTTTTCGGCGTCAAGGAAGGCGTGCTCGTGGCGCTGCTGATAATCGGCGGACTGGTGCTGTTTTTCGCGTTCAGACAGTGGCTGATACTGCTTCTTGCCGGCATAACCGTGGTGATCATGGCGGGCGCGGTTGCGGTATATCTCGGCATATCCAAAAAAACCTTCCGAGAGGAATACGTTAAAAGGCATACCGAGGAGATCGCAGCCACTTTCGACGAAACGGAGTTTTCCGTGGAGATACGCGAGGAAAGGGGAGAGCGCTCCTATACCGAGAAACGCGGCTACGACGCGATAGAAAAAATAGCGCTTTTAAAGGACAGAATATATCTGTTTATGGGCGCGGGAACGGCATATTATATTATGTATACCGACGTTACGGAAGGAGATTTCGCTTCGCTTTGCGAATTTCTGCGTTCCAAAGTGGCGCCTCAGGCTTTTAAAATGAAAGATCCCCGCAGGCGGAACAAACAGTTCCCTTACGGCAGATAGAATATCGGGAGAGCATATGTACAGCATTCAGGAAGTATCGGAAAGAATAAAAGACCTCAGGAATTTCAACGACTATACGGTCGAGGAATTTGCAAAGAAACTGGGCATAACCGCCGACGAATACGCCGAATACGAATCCGGCGAAAAGGACATACCGATTGGCTTGTTATACAATATCGCCACGGTTCTGGAAGTGGACGCGAGCTTTGTCCTGTTCGGCAAAGGCTCGACCCAGCGCATAGCCACCGCCGTTTACAACGGCAACGGCATCGAGATAGAGCGCTACGAGGGATATTCGTTTATATCTCTTAACGCCGATTTCGTGGACAGGCAGCTGGAGCCGATGATAGTTACTATCGACGAAGGCGTAACCCCGGAACTCGTCAAGCACACGGGGCAGGAGTTCAACTATGTGCTCGAGGGCGCGCTGAGGGTGATAGTTGGGGAGAAGGAATTTTATCTGAGGGCGGGCGACAGCCTGTATTTCGACGCCACGCTTCCGCACGCTCAGGTGGCGATGTCGAAAAGCGCCAAATTCATAACGGTCATTCAAAAGTAAAGTCCTTCAGGAGGAGGTATATATGAACAGATCCGAGTTTTTGTTTGCGGCGATCGACGGCTTGTTTCACATCCCGCAAAACTATATCCGCGTAAAAGGGATCAAACGCATAAAAGATATTGTTTATGACAAACAGTATCCCGAATATTGCACTTTGGATATCTATTTCAAGGAAAACGCGCGCGAACCGATGCCCGTGATAGTCAATATTCACGGCGGCGGATTTGTCAAAGGCGACAAAAAGCACCGCATATCGGTATCGCATATGTACGCGGCGCGCGGCTGGTTCGTGGTCAATATTAACTACCGCCTCAGCCCCAAATACGTGTTCCCCGATTCCACCGCGGACGTCATAAACGCCGTCAATTATCTTTCGCAGCTTGCCAAGAACTACTCATTGAATCTCGACAAGGTCGTACTGACGGGCGACTCGGCGGGCGCTTACAGCGCGGCGAGCGCGGAAGCCGTCATCACCAACCCCGAACTTCGTGAAAGACTGGGCGTTCCCGAATGTATATTGAAGCCGGCGGGACTGATACTGTTCTGCGGACCTTACGATCTGGTATCCGCAATGAAGACCAAGCTGCCTTTCGATATCGTAAAGAGCATTGCCGAAAGCTTTACGGGCTTTAAGCTGAACAAAGATTTCTCCAACCTTTCCGAGTATAAATACATAAACGACGTCAGCCCGATCGATTACGTCAATTCCGAATGGCCGCCGACGCTTTTATGCATGTCGCGTAAAGACTTTTTCTGTAAGGGACACGGCGAACTGATGTACAAGAAGCTGGCCGAAGCGGGAGTAAAAGTGCTCGAACACCATTCCGAGAAAGCTTTCGACAACCATTGCTACCATTTCAATTACTGGAGAAAGGCGTCGAGGGAGGCCATGGCGATGGTATTCGGGTTCATGGACGGCTTGTACGCGTACAACAAGCCCGAGGAGACCGCATCCGTAGCCGCCTCCGACGCGGACGAAAAAGCCGAATGATCCTCAGATAGGTTTACAATAACGGACAAAAATAAAAGCGGCGACAAAATGTCGCCGCTTTTTCAACGCTTCGGCGGTCATTTTATTTCTTCCAGGAACTCTTCTATCTTGTCCAGCGCTTTGCAGATCGCTTCGACGGAATAGGCATACGAAATTCTTATAAAGTCCTTGCCCGAGGCGCCGAACGCAGAACCGGGGACCACGGCGACTTTTTTGTTGAAAAGCAGTTTTTCGGCGAAGTGTTCGCCGTCCATTCCCGTGGATTTAACGGACGGGAACGCGTAGAACGCTCCGCGCGGTTCGAAACACTTTAGTCCCATGTCGTTCAGTCTGTTGACAAGATAGATCCTGCGTTCGTTATACTGACGGCGCATTTCCTTGACTTCGGCAAAGTCGTTGCGGAAACTGTGCTCCAAAGCTTCCAGCGCGGCGTATTGTCCCGCCGTGGGCGCGCACATGATCGCATACTGATGTATTTTGCGCATTATCGCCAGAATGTCGGAGGGAGCGGCGACGTAACCCACGCGCCAGCCCGTCATGGCGAACGCTTTACTGAATCCGTTAATAACGACGGTACGTTCCCACATGTCGGGAAGCGACGCAATCGAGCAGTGAGGCTCCTCGCCGTAAGTGAGTTCGGAATATATTTCGTCGGAAACGACTATCAGATTGTGCTTCAAAATGACGGGAGCGATCTTTTCAAGGTATTCCTTTTCCATTATCGCGCCCGTGGGATTGTTGGGATAGGGCAGTATCAACGCTTTTGTGCGCGGGGTTATCTTTTCGGTCAGTTCCTCGGGCGTCAGCTTGAACATGTTTTCGGCTTTGGTGTCGATCGCCACAGCCACGCCGCCCGTCAGTTCGACGCACGGGGCATAGGAAACGTACGAGGGAGAGGGTACCAACACTTCGTCGCCCGGGTTTAACAGCGCGCGGAGCGCAAGATCGATCGCTTCGGAAGCGCCCACGGTAACCAATACTTCGGTTTCAGGCTCGTAGTCAACGTCTATGCTGTCGTGCAGATAACACGATATCGCGCACCTTAATTCCTTAAGCCCGGAATTTGAGGTATACTGCGTCTTGCCGTCGGCGATGCTTTTGATGCCCGCAGCTCCGAAAGGCTGAGGAGTTATGAAATCGGGTTCGCCCACCCCGAGCGAAATGCAGTCTTTCATTTCGGCGGCGATGTCGAAAAATTTTCTGATGCCCGACGGAGGAATTTTTAAAGCGCTTTTGCTCAATACCTTTGAATAATCCATAAAACCGTGCCCTCCTGTTTTGCTAAGATTATTGTATCATACCCGCGACGGGAAAGCAAGAAAGTATTTTTTCGGTTCAAATCGGGTTGACGGATTATCTGCGACGCACGAAAGGATAAATCGCGGCACACAGCGCGAGCAGGGCGTTTACGGCAATGACGGACGCCGCAAAAGGAGTAAAAGCCGCTGGTATAACGCTGCCGTGTTCGGCGGCGAATACCGATATTCCGGCATATACCGCGAACGCGACGTCGAGGGCAAGACACAGCGCGCCGAACGCCGTTAAAATCATCAGCAAAGGATCCGTCGCTATGCGACTGCGGTTATTTGACCCGGTCGTTGTTTTTATTGCGGAACGCGGACGTTTTTTATTCTTCATACCAGTAACTTTCCTTTGCCGTGATCTCTTCCGCGGGCGCGGCGCCCGGCTCGTACACGCCTAATCTTAAAATTCCAAGCATGTCGTAATAGAGCACGTAAGCTATGCCGAATTCCGCGCCGCGATTTTCGGCGAACAAACACTCTCCCGCGTCGCCCGAAAAGCCGTACCCGTAATATCCCTGACGCGAGTCCAGCGAACCCAGAATTCCGCCCACGGACAAAGATGAATTGTTCGCGTTCAACGTCATCAGCGAGAACGAATCCGTCAGGGTGATCTTGCTGCCGCCAAGCGGCTGCAACATTCCCGCGATACCGCCTATGCCCGAGAGGAAGTTTCCCGTTTCCAGCTCGGTATTTACTTCGATCGCTCCGTGCGCTATACAAGAGGTTATGGCGGATTCGCCCGCGGAGCAGGTGTTCAGTCCGACGATCCCGCCGACGAACGGAAGCGCTCCTACCGAGGTCGAGGAGAGGTCCGCGCCGTTATAACAGCGCAGTACCGACGCTGCGTTCTGAGCGGCTATACCGCCGAGATACACGGCGGGGCGCGAGGTGTCGGATTCGGAAACTTCGGCGGTGGAATCCGCCGTGACCGCGCCGTAGTTGAAGCAGTCGCGCACGGTCCCGTAATTATTCAGAACAACGCCCGCCGCGTTCGGAGACCACATGACGGAAGCCGAGGCGGTGGATATGGAAGCGCGGTTGACGGAGTTTTCTATGACGGCGCCCGACGAGTTGTCGGAGACTATCCCGGAAACGTCCAAAGTGGTGGATTCGATAAAGGAATCCTCGGTCGTCGCGGCATTCGAGACGGTGCCCGAATTTATGCCCGCGATACCGGAAAAATAGGAGTTTCCCTGACTGCCGTTGATCGAAAAATCCGAGATCAGTTCCAGCTGTATCGAAGCGGTAACCGAGGAAATGGTACCCCGATTCTCGTAAACAAAGCCCCCGAAGTACACGTCTGTGCCTGCGGAAAGCTCTTCCATGTATCCCGAAGCGATCACGGTAACGTTTTCGATCCGGGAGTTGTTGACGTTTGCCAAAAAACCGCCGTTCGCGGTATAAGAGGAACGTATTTTGCCGAAGTCGAAAGTAACGTTTTTGATATAGGCGTTCAGTTCGTCGAACAGGCTTTTACCGGAAAAATCCGTTACTGTAACGGTATGTCCCGCTCCGTCGAAGGAGCTTGTAAGCGAAATTCCGTTGACCGAGTTTGCCGAGAGCGTTACGTCGTTATCCAGGACTATGCGCCTTACCGAACCCGAGTAGACGGAATGGAAATCGGCGTATTGTAAAGTCAGATTATCGATTCTGCCCAGCGCCGCCGCTTCGGCGAAAGGGTCAAGGTAATAATCGCCCGTCATCGTTAGGGTATGTCCGCCGCCGTCGATGTATCCCGAAAAAGGCAACGAGTAATCGGAGGAAATGTTTAAGGTAAAGTCCGAGGTTATTTCGATATGCGCTCCGGGATTTTGAGATATGGTACCGGTCAGCTTGTCGGCGGTATTGACCAGCGCCGGCGCCATCGCGCTGCCGTCGCCGTACGACGTCGCGACGAATCCCATAAGCCCGGAGGCGGCGCCCAGGAAAATTATGGCGGTTATCAGACAACATACGACCGTATACAGTTGCCGTTTGTCGGGCTTGCGACTGACGGGCGCGCGGTATTTTCCGCTCCCGTCTTTTTTCAGATTTTTTCTGGCGCGCAGGCGGTAAACTTCGTTCAGCCTTTCGCCGTTTTCGGCGAACGCGCTTTCGGGAACGCGCATGCCGCAGATCAAAGCCATTTCGTCGGGAGGCACCGTTTTGCCGCCGATATATAATCGTAAAGCAGCGCCCGCTTCGCGTTTGAAGCGCAGATAGTCCGCGGGATATTCTTCGACAAAAACGTAGTCCTCCGTACTAGGGCGGAACGTCCTGAGTATTTTTTTTGCGCCGTATAGGATCAGCAGACTTTCCAGGGGAAATCTGCCGTAGCAAAGCCGCTTCAGATCGGCGTTTTGCCCGATCAGGGTGCCGAATGCGGCGACGTCGTCGGATATGACTGCCAGACGCAGCGCTTTTTCCACGGATACGTCGGCGCTCATTTTCCGGATTTTTTGGAGATCTTAAGCTTTCTGTCCACCGCCCATTTGTCGAGAATTTCGTAAACGTAGCTCATGTTAACGTCATTGTTTTCGACGGCGGATTTTAACAGTTTATTGGACTCTCGGTATTCTGCTATCAGCGCGTCCACGGCTTTCTTTTCGCCGCTCAGTTCCCTGACGATCTCTCCGTTCGCGGCAATGACCTCGGAAAGCTTTTTATTGTTTTCTTTCATCGCGCCCGCGACCGACGTGTCGACGAATTCGCTGATCTTTTTGACGTTTTCGGAATATTTTTCGAGACTTTCTCCGAGCGACTTCACGTCATATGCGCGCTTGCGTTCCTCGAGCATGTTTTCCAGTCTGCCGAGGTCTTTTTCGGCGCGCTCTTCCAAGGCGCTTATCGCTTCGACCTTTGCCGCGACCTTCTCGACGCTGGCGCCGAGCTTTTCCACGCTTGAAAAATACTTTTCGCTGGACGAGGCGAATCTGTCTATTCTCGCGGACAGATCGGTGGCTTTTGCCGCCTGCTCCGACAACGAACGGTAGATCTTGTCGAGGTTTCCCTTGATGTCGCCCGAGAGCGCCTCGTTGAGTCGGGAAATATCCCCCGAAACCGACTCGTATGCGGCGATGAACGCGCTAAGATTCTCCTGAACGGGACCTAACAGTTCCCTGTAACCCTTGAACGCTTCGATTAATTTTGCGACTTCGGCGTTATCCATGTTTTCTCCTTATTGAAGACAGTTTTTGTTTTACTTCCCGTTGCGTTTTTTTCATTTGCTCCAGGTCTTCGTTCAACGTTTCCGTGATCAGCCGCCCCGCGGAAGGATCGGTTACTTCGTTGAAGTACGAAACTATACCGTAGTCGAGAGCGGAGTTTCCTTTTCCGATACACGCGTCCATAAACTCGATGAGTCCGCGGTCGCCGGAGAGCGAGAACATCTCGCGCGCTTTCGCGTACATTCCTTTTTCCCAGAACGCTATGCCCGCGCCGCGGTAGTCGCCTTTATTGACAAACAGCGAATACACGCGCACTTCCTCCAGACTTTCCCTGCGGACGACGTCGTCGCGTATGCGGTCTGCGGCAATCATGGCGTTATCGTACTGACCGAGGCGTATGAATTCCTCGACGCGACGTTTCATCTCGGCGTCGTCCGTTTCGACGCGTTCCAATATTTTCTCCAAACGCGTTATGGCACCCTCGGCGCTTTCGGCGGAGAATTCCGTCTCGAAAAAGGGTTTGAAGAAGGGGATCTCGCGCGATTCGAAAACGGTCAGATGCGATTTGGCGCGGGTTACTCCTACGTAAAACAGATTGAAATAGTATCTGTATACCGAGTTCTCGTCGGCGGTCTTGCGGTTCAGACGCGCCTTTTCGAGCGCGCTCCATTTGTCAATGTGTCCGCTTAGGACGTTGTACAAGATCACCACTTCGCGCTCGAGACCCTTGGCTTCGGATACCGTCAGTATCTCGGACGAAGGCAGAGCCTCCCTTAAGCGTTCCTTTTCCCGCCTGTCGCCGACGATGAGCGTATAACCGTCCAGAGAGGCTTTTTTCAGCAGTTCCCTGAACGCGCCGCCGTGGACGTATACGGCAGATGTCTCCACGTTTGAATCGACTATACGGCTCCTTAATACGAAATTATGGGTACCGAAACGCGACATATTCAGTTCACCGAGCTTTTCGGTAAGTTCCGCTATCTTCTTTGTCGAGCGGTAATTGTGTTTCAGTTCCACGGTCTTATGACCTTCGCGCCATACCAGCGATTTCAAAAACGCGAACGAAAAATACGACGGGTTTATCATCTGCAAGGCGTCGCCGACGGCGAACAGTTTTAAAGAGACGCTTTTCAGAAAACTCAGTTCCGTTTCGGTAAAGTCCTGAACTTCGTCCGCCACGACCACCGAATATCTCGGTACGTTTCCTTTCTCCTCCAGTTCCTTTGCCATCATGGCGTTGTCGGCGGCGTTATGTTCTTTCAAAAATACCGAATATTCCTTGGCTATCCTGAATATCGTTTCGGCTTCCGCGCGGGTAAAGTCGCATGCGCGTTCCCTGACGTAACGTTCTTCGCTCAGCGCGCCGTCGCGCCTCATGCCGTGGATATAGCCGTAAATTTCCTTATATACTATTTCAGCGCCGATGCCCGTCAGTTTTTTGAAAAGCCCGCCTACGCGGTTGTACGACGAGGCGAATTCTTTCATGAAAAAGCTTTCGTCCGCCGTCGTTTTCCCCGATTTTGCATAACGCGCGTAAAGATCGGGGATCAGGGCGAACTCGACTTTGTTTTCCAGATAATCTCTGACGGATTTCAACTGTTCGACGCGGTTTTCGTCGTTCAACAGATAAACGCCCAGCTTGTATTCCAGAGCGCGTTTCAGGTCCTTTCCGATGACGACGACCTTTTTTTCGTCGAAAGCTTTCAGCAGTGCGTCGACGTTTTGCTTGATCGTATTGACGCGTTTTGCGGTATCCGTCAAAAGTCCGCGCGAATAGGTGGTGTAAAGGGTTTTGCCCGCATAATTTCTGGATGCGGTGAAAAGTATTTTATCGATACACAGATTGGTTTTGCCGCTTCCCGCTACTCCCTGTATCAGCACGCTCGAGTCCTCCGCTTCCACCGCGGCGCGCTGGCGCGGGTTGAGCTTGGGGTAATTGACGCCGTCGGCTTCGGCGACCCGGTAAAGTTTTGTGAAGTCGGCTTCCGAGGGCTTAAGTCCCGATTCGGAAAGCGCAATCTCGAATTCGGGGTGTACGGACATATATACGGACAGCCGTCTGTCGTTGATACGGATCTTATTGTCGTCGCTCCTGTATGCGAAAAACACGGGATCGCCGCTCCGAACGGAAAAAAACAGGTTATGCGGACCCGCCTGAAGACGGTACGAACCGGACGGGGGATCGGATTCGGGCGTCATTTTGCTGAGGAAAAGCGCGTCCGTCAGCTTGGATACGAACGCGTCGGCGTCTTTAAGCTCCCTGTATTCCGTACAGAAACGTTCCGTCTTGTAAACGGCGTATTCGTCGGTGAGTACGGTGCGGGTAACGTCCGCTTTTACGGGGAGGATAACGGCTTTCGTCATTTGATTCGGTTGGCTGAAGCGGTAGCGGTCAGCAATTTTGCGAACGCGTCGGCGTCGCAAAGTCTGCCGCTTACCGAAACGTCGGTGAAGATATCTCGCATCACGCCTTGTTTTTCGTCGTAAACACGAACTCTGCAGTCTATTTTCATAGCTGCGGACAATATCTCGGAATTTGCCGCGTCCTCCAGCTCGCGATAGAATTTGTCTACTTTTTCCTTAAGCTTTTCCATGGCTCGCCGTCTGTTTTGCAGCTGACTCCTTTCGTCGCGGCACATTACGGTTATATCGGTAGGAACGTGCCTTACGCGCACTGCGGTTTCGACTTTGTTGACGTTCTGTCCGCCCGCTCCGTCGGAGTGCGTCAATACGGTTTTAACGTCCTTTTCGTCGAAGCGTTTAGCGCTCTCGGTATATCGGCAGGCGGCGACTTTTATAAGTCGCACCGCGCCGCCGTCGGTATATGCGTGTACTCCGCTTTCATGTGCGAAATATCCGATTTTGTTCCCCGATATTTTGATTTCGGTATACTTTAACTTGTTTTTATCGTATTCGCTGCGTATGACTGCGGTTTTCAGCCCGAGCAGATTCGCCGCGTTCGATACGGAAGAGGAATATTCCTTCAAAAAGGCTTCGGCGCCGCGGTCGCACCTCGCGATCAGCGTTACGGCGCCGTTTTCGGAGGGGCTGAACGCCATTTCTGCGATAAGGTTTTCCGCTTCCGCCCTAAGTCTTTCGAGGGCGTCGCGGCTTTCGCCCGAGGCGGTCAAAGCCTTGATCAGTTCATGGTGTTCCGCCCATTCGGCGTAAGCCGAGGCGACTCTTTCCAGAGAATAAGCTTCATCGGATATTTCTCTGTACGTTACCGGGTCGGCGGCGATTTCGGGCGCGTCGAGTTCGAGCCGCAGACGGACGTATCTGTCATGGACCTTTTCAGCGTATTCCAAAATTTTCGCCGAACCCTGATTCATATTTAAAGTATATCAAATTTACGCGCGATAATAAAGCGTTTTTCTTCGGTAATATACCCGGCAAAGCCGAAATCGTGCGATTTTCAGAATCCGTACACCGTTTATTAACATACATACGCGTTTTTGCGGCTGAAGGCGTGTCCGAAACGCGTTCGAAGCTTTTTTTCGGCGTACTTCACAAAGCGGTATCGGTGTGGTATAATGATAAAATCAGATTCGGACAGGAGGCAATATGAGTTCGGTTTGGGGCAACAGTTTGAAACTTTCCTTGTTCGGGGAAGGCAGAGGCGCCGTCGTGGGAGGCACCCTGGACGGTTTTCCCGCAGGAGTAAAGGTCGACCTTGACAGAATAAAAAGAGGCTTGAAACTCAGACAGGGCAGTATCAATTTCAATTCGGCAAGACGCGAAGAAGAACGGCCGAATATCGTTTCGGGAGTAACCGCCGGCGTAACAAACGGCGCGCCGATAACGGTTTTGTTCCGTAACAAAGACGTCAACGTGCCCGACCACGACAAGGACGTTCCGAGACCCTCGCACGCCGATTACGTCGCCGAGGTCCGTTACGGCGGATATGCCGACACAAACGGCGGCGGACATTTGTCGGGAAGGCTGACGCTGCCGATAGTGTTTTTCGGCATGATGATAGCGGATTATCTGGAGGAGCGCGGCATATATATCGCTTCGCACATTAAATGTATAGGCGAGATCTATGACGAGAAATTCCCCGAAACTCCTTCCGCGGAACTCATGGACCGCTTGAATTCCGCTCCGCTCGCCGTCATAAACTCCGAAGCCAGAAAGAAGATGGTTTCGCTCCTGACCAGCCTGTACGCGACGGGCGACAGTATCGGCGGCGCGATAGAAAGCGTGGTCGTGGGGCTTCCCGCAGGCTACGGTTCGCCCAGATTCAATTCTCTGGAAAGCAGCATGGCTTCGATTCTTTTTTCGATACCTGCCGTAAAATCGGTCAGTTTCGGATTCGGTGCGAAGTTCGCGCATTCCCGAGGCAGCGAGGTGGCGGACGGTTTCGAATACGAGGACGGCACCGTCAAGACGAATCATAACTTCAACGGCGGACTCAACGGCGGCATCTCCAACGGAATGCCCGTCAAGGTAACCACGGTATTCAAACCCACGCCCTCGATAGCGCAGCCCCTTAAAACTCTGAATATAAAGACGAACGACATCGTCGACCTGGAACTGAAAGGACGTCGCGTTCCCTCGCTCGCTCCGCGCGCGGCGGTTGTATGTACATCGGCGATAGCGATAGCGTTGATGGACGCGTATCTGGAAGGCAACGGCTACAGGAACGGATTATGAAAGTATTGGTTACGGGAGGATCGAGAGGCATAGGAGAAAGCGTCGTAAGGCGTCTTTCCGCCGCGGGACACGACGTGTCGTTTACCTACCTGAAGTCCGAAGATAGGGCTGAATCGGTAGCTAAAGATACAAATTCACGCTGTTACAAGTGCGACATTACATCGGAATCAGATATTAAAAAACTCAAAACTCTCGTAAGGGACGTCGACGCGCTGGTGCTGAACGCGGGGATAAGTTCTTTCGATCAGGTGCAGGACGTTACATCGGAAAAATGGCGTCTCGTTCTGGACACAAATCTGACGGGGGCGTTTTTGACCGTAAGGGAATTCGTTTCGGGAATGATCTCCTCAAAGCGCGGCAAAATAGTGGCGCTTTCCAGCATGTGGGCGCGGCACGGCTCCTCGTGCGAGTCGCATTATTCCGCGTCCAAGGGCGGACTGGAGGCGTTTGTCAAATCGCTTGCCAAGGAGCTTGGTCCGTCTGGGATAAACGTCAACGCCGTGGCGCCCGGGTTTATCGGCACCGACATGAACGCTTCGCTTTCGGAAGAGGCGGTCGCGGAAATTGTTTCCGAAACGCCGCTTCAGCGCGCCGGTACTCCGGGGGACGTAGCGGCGGCGGTGGAATTTTTACTTTCCGACGACGCTTCTTTCATTACGGGAGCGGTGCTCCCCGTGGACGGAGGTTACGCGCTGTGAATCGTTCCAAGACGTGTATCCTGTTCGTTTGCCACGGCAACATCTGCCGTTCGCCGATGGCGGAATTCGTAATGAAAAAAACCGTTTCCGACGCGGGTGCCGCGGACAGATTCCGCATCGAATCAGCCGCCACTTCTTCGGAGGAGATCGGTTCGCGCGTGCATTACAAGACCGCCGCCGTGCTGGAGAGGATGGGCATAGACTGTTCGGGAAAAAGGGCGAGACGGATAAAGCTTTCCGACTATGACGACTTCGATTACATCATAGGAATGGATTCATACAATAAGCGCAATCTTTTGCGCTTTTTCGGCGGCGATCCCGGGAAAAAGATCTATAACCTTATGGATTTTACGGGAGAAGCGCGCGACGTCGACGACCCGTGGTATACGGGAGATTTCGAGGCGACGAGACGCGACGTCGTTTCGGGCACGGAAGCGCTTTTTAAATATCTGACGGAACAAAAATAAAAAAACGCCCCGTTCCGGGGCGTTGGTTTTTTTCCGAAAGGAGATCAATCCTTTTTCGGGTTTTTCGCGACGTCGGCGTAAATTGCCGCCGCGGCGCGTTTTCCCGCGGACATCGCAAGTATTACTGTGGCCGCCCCCGTCGCGGCGTCGCCGCCCGCGTATACGCGCGGTATCGAGGTCAGCCCGTTTTCGTCGACTTTTATCACGCCTTTGGCGTCCGTTTCGAGATCGGGAGCGGAACGCTTCAGAATGGGGTTGGGAGAAGTGCCGAGAGCCATAATTACCTGGTCGCACGCTATTTCGAATTCGCTGTTTTCGACGGGTACGGGACGACGGCGGCCTCTCTCGTCGGGTTCGGTCAGGCGCATTTTGATGACGCGCATGCCTTCCACTTTGTCGGCGCCGAGTATTTCGACGGGCGAGGTCAGCAGCATGAAGCGTATGCCTTCTTCCTCGGCGTGTTCGATCTCCTCCTTTCTCGCGGGCATTTCTTCGCGCGAACGGCGGTATACCACCGTTACGTTGTCCGCGCCCAGACGCATCGCCGTTCTCGCGGCGTCCATCGCCACGTTGCCCGCGCCCACGACGACCACGTTTTTACCGCGCTGTACCGGCGTTATAGAATCGGGATCCATTGCCTTCATCAGGTTGACCCTGGTCAGGAATTCGTTCGCGGAGGATACGCCGTTTAATCCTTCTCCGGGGATGTCCATAAACGACGGCAGTCCCGCGCCCGTGCCCAGGAACACATAATCGAACTTTTCTTTCAGATCGTCGAGGGTGTAACTTTTGCCGATCACGGCGTTGGTAACTATTTCGGCGCCCATCGCTTTCAAAGAATCTATTTCTGCCTGAACAACGCGTTTCGGGAGCCTGAATTCAGGTATGCCGTAGCTCAAAACCCCGCCCGCGACATGGAAGGCTTCGAATACGGTTACGTCGAATCCGTATTTTAAAAGGTCCGCCGCGGCGCTGAGTCCCGCGGGTCCTGCGCCCACCACGGCGACTTTAAAACCGATTTTTTCGGGAAGAGCCGCGCTCTTTCCGCCGAGTATGTAATCGCCCGCGAAACGCTCCAGAGCGCCTATTGCGACGGCGCCCAGACGGTTCAGAACGCACTTGGATTCGCACTGCGTTTCCTGGGGACAGACTCTGCCGCAAATCGATGGCAGATTGTTGTCCAGGGTTATAGTTTCGCGCGCTTTTTCGAAGTTGCGGTTTTTGATCTCGCGGATGAAAGCGGGGATATTGACGTTGACCGGGCAGCCGGAGCGGCAACGCGGATCTTTGCATTGCAGACAGCGCGAAGCCTCGATGACCGCCGTTTCGGCGTCGAAGCCCTTGTTGACCTCTTCGAAATTTCTCTTTCTGATTTCCGGATCCGCGAACGGGGGAACGTTTCTGGGGCTAACCATTTTTGATCTCTCCTCTGATGCGGCAATAATGCTCCTTTTCCTGTTCGCGGTAGAAGCCCTGGCGCATGCGCGCTTCCTTGAAGTCTATCAGATGACCGTCGAATTCGGGTCCGTCCACGCAGGCGTATTTTCTTTCGCCGCCCACGGTTACGCGACAGCAGCCGCACATTCCCGTGCCGTCCACCATGACCGAGTTCATGGAAACTATCGTTTTTATGCCCGACGGACGCGTTACCTCGGCGACCGCCTGCATCATCGGCAGGGGACCGACCGCGAGCACCGCGTCGTAGCGGCAACTTTTTATCAGCTTCGCCACCGCGTCGGTAACGAAGCCTTTTTCGCCGTAACTGCCGTCGTCGGTCATCGGATACAGCTCCGCAGCGAAAGCTTGCATCTCGTCCATATACAGTAACAGTGATTTCGTCCTCGCGCCGAGCACCACGTCGGCGGGCTTGCCGATTTTTTTCAACAGTTTCGCCTGAGGGTGTATCACGGCGCCGCCTATGCCGCCGCCCACCAATAACACTTTGTCGTATTTTGTCAGATCCGTCGGGTTTCCGAGGGGACCCACGAAATCGGCGACCGAGTCGCCCTCGTTAAGCCGCGACAACAGCTCCGTCGTGGCGCCTACGGTCTGAACCAGGATCGTAACGGTCCCTTTGTCGGGGTCGTAGTCGGCTATCGTGAACGGCACGCGTTCGCCCTCGGAATCCACCCTCAGTATGACGAACTGACCGGGCTGTGCCTTTAGCGCCGCCAAAGGCGCCTCGACGACGTATTCGTTCACGTTCTCCGCCAGTTGTTTTTTACGAACGATTTTATACATAAAACCTCCGATTTATTGTTCAATTATAATACGGCGGCGCGGCAAAAGCAACGGTTTAAAGCGCCTTCGACTCAATTTTACGCGCGCCCGCAGAACTCGATAAAAAAATATATATGCGTATTTGCTCTTGTAAAGCGCAAAAACGTGTGATATAATATCCGTAATTCAAGATACAAACGGAGAACCTAAGATGAATTTATCGGAAAAAATATGCCGCGCTATCCGCGACTCCGGATACGGAATCGACGCGGATACCGGTGAAAAATTTGCCGAGTATCTCAGGTTTTTATCGGAATACAACCGCTCGGTCAATCTGACCGCGATAACAGGGGAGGCGGAAATCATCGACAAACACTTCGTCGATTCGCTTGCCGCCGCCGGACATATTCCCGAGGGCGCGGCGGTGCTGGACATGGGTTCCGGCGCTGGCTTTCCGGGTATACCGCTAAAGCTTATCCGTCCCGACATACGCCTGACGGCGCTGGATTCTTCGGGCAAGAAATGCGCGTTCCTCAGGGCGCTGAAAGCGCGGCTCGGGATCGAAGCGGACGTCGCGGAGAGCAGGGCGGAGGATTTCGGACGGGGCGTCGGGCGCGAATCGTTCGATACAGTCGTTTCCAGGGCGGTGGCGGAACTCAGGGTTTTGGCGGAACTCGGGTTGCCGCTGGTGCGTACGGGCGGAAAAGTCATAGCGTACAAAGCTAGACCCGCGCCGGAGGAGATAGCGGCGGGAGACAGGGCTGCTTCGGCCGTGGGCGGCGCCGCCGGCAAGGCGATACGCGTACCGCACGGGAACGAGGAAAGGACTCTGATAATCTATCTCAAAACTTCTGTTACGCCAACAGGGTATCCGCGCCGTTATCCCAGGATAATCGGCGATCCGATATAAATCGATACAATTGAAAAAATACCTTTTATCTCACGAAAAGGAAAGGAGCAGATCATGTCAAGAAGAATAGGCAAAGGACTCAGCGAACTTTTGGCGAACATCGAGGACGAGCGCGTACAGATGCCCTCGGAATTTGCGGACGGCGAAGCGATTTATCAGATAGACATCGAAAAAGTCGCCCCCAACCCCGATCAGCCGCGTAAGTATTTCAACGAGAACGCCCAGAAAGAACTCGAAGAATCCATCAAGGTACACGGCGTATTGCAACCTCTGATACTCGCAAAACGCGGCGACGGATTCGTAATAGTCGCGGGCGAAAGGCGTTACCGCGCGGCAAAAGCGATAGGCATGTCCTCGCTTCCCGCGATCGTCAAGCAGATAGACGATTCGCTGATGCGCGAGATCAGCCTTATCGAGAACTTACAGCGCGAGGACCTCAACGCCATCGAAGAAGCCGAGGCCATAGAGGAACTGATGCGAATGAACGGCTATACCCAGGAAAAACTCGCCCAGCGTATCGGCAAGGCGCGTTCCTCGGTTGCTAACACGCTGAGGCTTTTGGCGCTCGACGACGAGGTGAAAAGTCTTGTCAGACAGAACAGGTTGTCCGCGGGACACGCCCGCGCGCTGGTACCCGTCCAGGACCGCGAAACCCAGATAGACTTTGCGTATCGCGCCGCCGACGGCGAAATGAGCGTCAGAGAACTGGAGCAGAAAGTCCGTTTCTATCTGAATCCCGACAAAGCGCCCAAGAAACTTACCCCCGGCGAACGCGAAAGGCTTTCGGGCGAGATGCGCGCGTTCGTGGACGACATGAAACGAATATTCGCCACAAAGGTCAAGCTGGTCGGCAACGAGAGCAAGGGCAGGATATACATAGACTACTTCTCCCGCGACGATCTCGAGAGGATATACGAGCTGATCGCAAAGCTGAAATAATGAGCTTTTACGCTCGGAAGTTGCAAACGGAAACAAGCATATGAAAGTCAGAACCAGATTTGCCCCGTCTCCGACGGGGTTCATGCACATCGGGAATCTGAGGACCGCCCTCTATTCCTATCTGTTCGCGCGTCATAACGGCGGCGAGTTCATTCTGCGTATCGAGGATACCGACGAGAAGCGCTATGTCGAAGGCGCGGTTGATCTTATTTACCGCACGCTTAAGGCGTCGGGAATAACCGCGGACGAGGGTCCCGGCATAGGAGGGGACTACGGTCCGTATATCCAGAGCGAACGCAAAGCCATTTATAAGGAATACGCCGAGAAGCTGGTCGCGCTGGGCGGCGCGTATTACTGTTTTTGCGACAAGGAGCGGCTTGAAAGCCTCGACGACGGCAACGGCAACCACAAATACGACAAACATTGCCTTAATCTTCCCAAAGAAGAAGTCGAACGCCGTCTTGCCGCGGGCGAGTCTTACGTCATACGTCAGAACATCCCTTTGTCCGGAATGACGGAGTACGAGGACATGGTTTACGGCAGGATAGAGGTGGACTGCGCCGATCTCGAGGACAATATCTTATTGAAATCCGACGGGATGCCGACTTATAATTTCGCCAACGTCATCGACGATCATCTGATGGGCATAACGCACGTTACGCGCGGATCCGAATATCTTTCTTCGACTCCGAAATACAACCTTATCTATGCCGCTTTCGGCTGGACTCCGCCCAAATACATTCATCTTCCGCCGATAATGAAGGACGCCACGCATAAACTTTCCAAGCGTTTCGGCGACGCCAATTTCGAGGACTTCATCGCCAAAGGCTATCTGCCCGAAGCCATCGTCAATTATATCGCGCTTCTGGGCTGGTCGCCCAAGGACGACGCCGAAAAGATGAGTATGAACGAACTTATCGAGCGTTTTTCCGTGGACGGCGTGTCCAAATCGGGCAGCATTTTCGACGAACCCAAGATGAAATGGCTGAACGGACTGTACGTTCACGAAATGAGTCCGGAAGACTTTTCCTCTCACAGCGCGCCGTGGTACGGAAAAAGCGTGGTGGCGGGCACTCCCGAAAACTATAAAAAGTGGGACGCGCTTTTGCAATCCAGAATAGACATATTTTCCGAGATCCCCGAAAAGGTCGAATTTATCGCGCATTTCGGTGAATACGACGTCAATATGTACTATCACAAAAAGCTGAAAGCCGACCCCGAGACGGCGCTGAAAGCGTTGAAATTCGCCGCTTCCGAGGTCGAAAAGATCGACGACTACAACGCAGAGAATCTGCAAAACGCTTTCCGCGTCGCGGCGGAGGAAGCGGGAATGAAGAGCGGACTGGTGATGTGGAGCGTCAGGATAGCGGTTACGGGCGCCGCGGTAACGCCCGGAGGCGCCGCCGAAATGGCGGACATACTGGGAAAAGAGGAGACTTTGAAACGGCTGGCATTCTCCGTAAAGCTGTTGGAGGAGCACGCATGCAAAGAGTAGCACGCTTCGAAAAAGTGTCCTTTGCCGAGTTTGCCGCGAACTGTTCCGCGCCCGACGTTGATGGCGTATACGGCGATATAAGGCTTCCCGAACGTGCGACTTCGGGATCCGCAGGTTACGATTTCTATGCACCGTATGGTTTTTCGATAGCCCCGGGAGAAGAACTGAGGATCGCTACCGGCGTGCGCGCCGAAATATCCGAGGGCTGGGTGCTCGCGATCTTTCCGCGTAGCGGACTCGGCTTCAAATACAGGCTGATGCTGAACAACACCGTCGGCGTCATCGATTCCGATTACTACCGTTCCGACAACGAAGGACATATCCATATAAAGCTTTATAACGGCGGCGGTAAAAGGCTCGAGGTCGCTTCGGGCGAGGCCTTCGCGCAGGGGATATTCCTGCCTTTCGGGATCACTTCGGACGATTCCGTTACGGCTATCAGGAACGGCGGTTTCGGCAGCACCACGAAAAAATAGCGTACCGTTTCGCGCGGAAAGCGGTATTGACAAATATTTTGCGCGCCCTTAAAATTAAATCAGAACTTTAACGGAGGACTCCGCTTATGATCACAAGCGTAAAAGAACTCGAAAACGTCGCCCGCAACATCAGGGCGAACATCGTGGAGTGCATAGCTTCGCTGGGAGTGGGACATATCGGAGGCTGTCTGTCGATAGCCGACGTTTTGGCGGTGCTTTACGGCAAGCATATGCGCTATGACCCGAAAGATCCGAAAAAAGAGGGTCGCGACAGGCTGGTGTGCAGCAAAGGGCATGCGGGTCCCGCCGTTTATTCGGCGCTTGCCGAGTTCGGCTTTTTTCCGAAAGAGGAACTGTATACCTTAAACCGTGGCGGCACCAAGCTTCCCAGCCATTGCGACATGAACAAAACTCCAGGCGTGGATATGACGGCGGGATCTTTGGGACAGGGGCTTTCCTGCGCCCTCGGCGCCGCGATAGGCAGTAAACTGAAAGGCGACGGCGCTACGATCTACGCCATAATCGGCGACGGCGAAAGTCAGGAAGGACAGATCTGGGAAGCCGCAATGTACGCGGGCAGCCATAAACTGGATAATCTTATCGTATTCACCGATTACAACAAGTTACAGCTGGACGGTACGATCGCAGACATATGCGACCTTAGTCCTCTCGCCGACAAGTGGCGCGCTTTCAACTTTGCGGTGTGGGATATCCCCGGTAACGACGTCGCCGAGATAGACAAGGCGATAACCGAGGCAAAATCCGTTTCCGGGAAACCGAAAATGATTATTTTGAATACCGTTAAGGGCAAAGGAGTATCGTTCGTAGAAGAAGCCAAGGTCGGCAGCCACTCGATGAACGTCTCCGCGGAGCAACGCGACATCGCGTTAAAGGAAATAGAAGGAGGACGCTGAAATGGAAATCAACGAAAAGACATTGATGCGCGACGTACTGGTTAATTTCCTCAGGGAACGCATGAGCGAGGACAAAAGCGTCATGGTCATCGACGCCGATCTTGCAAAATGCGCGGGTACGATAGCTTTGGAAAAGGAGTTTCCCGACAGGGCGTTGAACGTGGGTATCGCCGAAGCCAACATGGCGGGGATAGCCGCGGGGCTTGCCAGTTACGGATTCAAACCTTTTATCACCTCGTTCGCTCCTTTCGCTTCGAGGCGCATTGCCGACCAGGCGATGATTTCGATATGCTATGCAAAGCAAAACGTAAAGATCGTGGGAACCGACCCCGGTATCGCCGCGGAGCTTAACGGCGGCACGCACATGCCTTTCGAGGACGTGTCGATTTACCGCGCTATTCCGGATATCCTTATTTACGAGCCTACCGACGCCGCGGAATTTGCCGCCGCGCTTCCGCAGATACTCGACTATCCGCACCCCGTATATATCCGCATGCACCGCAAGAATCCTCCGCTTATGCATAAACAGGGTTGCGACTTCGATCTGATGCGCGCCGAGGTGTTGGAAGAAGGCACCGACGTTACCATAGTTGCGACGGGACTGATGGTATCGACTTCGACGGAGGCTGCAAAATTGCTGAAAGCGGAGGGGATAAGCGCCGAGGTGATATGCTGTCCCGTTTGTAAACCGCTCGACGTCGCCACGTTAAAGGCGTCCTTCGAAAAGACGGGCGCCGCCGTTACCGCCGAGAATCACAACGTCAACAACGCTCTCGGAAGCGCCGTCTGCGAAGCGGCGGCGGAGAACTGCCCCGTGCCGATAGAACGCGTAGGGGTAAAGGAAAAATTCGGCGAAGTCGGCAAGGTTCCGTATTTAAGGGACGTCTACGGGTTGAACGCAGCGGACGTCGTCGCAGCGGCGAAAAAGGCTGTCGGGCGTAAAAAAATAATACGATTTCAAACTTAGCCTTATAAAGAAAAAGCGTCGGGTAAACCCGACGCTTTTCCGATATTAAAAAGAAAAGAAAAGGTAGTCGTCATTTTTTTACGTAGCATATGACCACCGTTCCCGGTCCCAGATGAGTGCCGATGACGGGCGAAAGCAACATCGATTTAACCTTTGCCGACGGGAAAGCCTCCGAAACCTTTGCGGCGAGCAGATTTGCCGCTTTTTCGTTGTCCGCATGCAGTACGTATACAGGCGCGTCCGATTGCGGATCGTATTTTTCCGAGAAAACGTCCCAAATGAATTTTACGGCTTTCATTTCGCCTTTGCATTTGAAAAATACTTCCAGCTTGCCTTCCTCGGTGATCCGTATTATCGGTTTTATATTCAGGAACGCGCCTATCGCGGCGCTGGTGGGGCTGATCCTGCCGCCGCGCTTCAAAAAGTTCAGATCCTCCACGAACGCAAGCATGTCGACGCGTTTTTTAAATTGCTCTATGTCTGCTACGTTCTCGGCGGCGCTCATACCCGCGGCTTTGTTCGAAAGCATTCTTTCCAGCATTATGCCCATGCCGCCCGTGCCCGAGCGGGAATCCACCGTGAACAGCCTGGTATCGGGATAAACGCTTTCGTATTTGTCGGCGATTTCTCCCGTGGAAACGTAGGCGGGAGACATACCCGACGAGAAACTGAGATATATTACGTCGCCTTGTTCCATTGCGGGCGCGAAATTTAGCTCGTAAACGTAAGGCGAAATGCGCGAGGTCTTGACGCTTTTTCCCGCGCGCATCGCCGCATAAAGCTTTTTGATTTCCTCGTCGCTTTCCTTTGCGGTATAAAAAGAGGCGTCGTCTCCGACGTTCATCGACATTTCTATCATTTTGACCTCTCCCGTCGCATTGACGGCGGGGTCGAGGTCGGCGGTGGTTTCGGTAAATATAGTATAATCTTTCATCTGCTTATGGATAGGGGCGCGCCTCGGATACTATTTTAACACTTAAAACCGGATATGTGGGTATCTTAGGCAAAAATATTCGTCAAAACGACATAAAAGCAAGAGATGTCGTTTTAATATTATGCGCAAATTGTCTTCAGCGTATCACGAAATTACGTTTGAAGATCCCGAACAGGATTTCACCGATCTCGGCGGCGTCGGCATGGCAACCTTCCGCGACCCATTTGTCCACGACGGCAAAGGCGCCCGAGAACAAAAATTCAAACAGATATTCTTTTGCGGTTTCGTCTGTTAAGTTATGGGATTCGAAGCACGGGAAAAACACTTCGTCTTTAAATTGTCGCTTGTTCTGCTCGAAAGAAAAATATTGTCGGTTTTTTATGACGACCGAGTAAATGACCTTATGTTTTTTTATGAATTCCAGAAATTCCGTTATAGTTGCTTTTTGTTCCTCGGCGGTGATCGCGCGTTGTCTTCCGTGAAGATCTTTCGGCGTTAAAACGCCTTTTTTCAGCATTTCGTCTATGAAAATCTCGATAATGCTGCTTTGAATACGCTCGGCGAGTTCGTGAGTGTTGGCGTAATGCGAATAAAACGTGGAACGGTTGACTCCCGCCATTTTACACACCGCGGTAACGCTTATTTCGCTGAATTCGCGCCGCGCCAGCAGGCGCAGAAAAGCGCGGTGGATTTTCTTGTCGGTGTTCGAGTATTTTTTTTCGTGTCTGTCCATATCGGATATATTTTATCATATTTTTCGGCGTTGCAAAAGCATAAAGCGCCCGTCGTAAAGATACGGGATCGGGCGATATGACGTAAAAACAACGATTCTACAAATATCGTCGTTGTCAGGAGCGCTATAAAAATATAGTATTACTACATAATAACCAAGGAGAATACCCGCAATGGGCAATGAAAAAAGGATATCGCTGTTTCGTCAGGCAAAAGGAGAATTCGGAAAAAAACATTCGGAACTCGAATTAAGGCGGGAGCGGCTGAACGAATCGATCAGACTTAACCGCGAGGAATTCAACGGGCTTTTGCGGCAAAAAAGCGTCGCGGCAAAGAGCAAGGCAAAGAAACTCAGCAAAAAAATCTCTTTTGCCGTCAAATACGGTTATGTATACGGCGGACACGTAAAAAACGAGATTCTGGGCATGCTGACGTTGTATAACGCGGGAAGGTCGTTCGCGGTAAAGACACAAAGACATATCCGATACGATCCGAGCGATCCCAAACTCTACCTGAACATGTATTTTCCGCGCCGCGCCGCCGTCAACGGCAAAAACAGGCTGTTCGTATATATCCACGGCGGCGGATGGATAGGCGGCTGGCCCGAGGCGAGAGAAGCGTTCACCACCCGTATTGCCGCGGCGGGCTATGCGGTAGCGAGTCTGTATTACGGCACGGCGCCCGCATACGCTCACCCTAAAATGATACAAAACATATATAAAGCCTTCGCGTTTCTGAAGGAAAACGCCGAACGGTACAACATCGACGCCGACGAAATTTTCGTCGGCGGCGAATCGGCGGGGGCGCATCTCGCGGCGATGGCGGGTTGCATTTCCTCTAATCCCGAGTACGGCTCGCGCTTCGAACTCGACGCGCTTTCGCGCGATATCAAAATAGCGGGGCTGGTATTAAATTGCGGCGTTTACGATATGGAAAGGGCGCTCGGCACAGGATTCAGAAATGTAGGGGTATACACTCAGGCGTATTGCGGAGGAGTTGCGGTCGAAGATCTTTCCTGCGATAAGAAAAAGGAGATCTCCCCGATATATTGGGTGAACAAGGACTTTCCGTCCTCGTTCGTCATCTCCGCCGAGAACGACAAGCTGGCGGTATTAAGTTTCGATTTCGTGGCGAAATTGTTTCAAACGGGAATATACGTAGAGCATTTTCACGCTACCGGAAAAGCCGCGGTACATGCGTTCGCGGTGTCCCAGGCGCTGAGGATCAGCCGTGAAGCAATGAAAGAAATAAAAGCTTTTCTGAAAAAGATCTCGCGGGATCCGGTCGGCAACAAAAAATCCGCATTAAATAAAACCGCAGTATAGGATTCGTTTTTCGGCATTATAGATGCCTGAAATTAAATTATTTAATTAATATCGCCGAAACGAAAAAAGCAAATCCGATAAAAAAAGTATTGTTAAAGATTCAGCAGATAAAGGTTTTTCGGCAGGAGCAAAGCGTTATAAAAAGTTACGGACCCCGCTTGCGGAGTCCGTAACCAATCGACCGAGGGTGAGATTTTCCCCTTAAGATATCCTGTTATACCGAGCCTTCGGCGACCAGCCCTTTTTTCTGCGCTTTCTTCAGCGACACGCATTTAGAGTGGCAGATAGGACATTTTTTGCCTTTCAGAAGATAGAAAGGTATATACCACAGCCATCCGCCCAGGAAAATCACTATTAACCAGTTGAATTTCTTGGTGGGCGTAACCATTCTTTTGCAGTTGGGACAGTACTTTGCTCGTGCCATTTTTATTTCCTCAAAATTGTGTTGTTTAGATTATAATCCAACATTTTTGGAATGTTAACAAATATATTCATATATTTTGGATTATAATTCAAAAAATCTGAAATATGCTATACAATGCAGGGGATATGATTACTTTTGCGGAACGACTGAAAGAACTTAGAGAAAAAAGAGGGCTTTTGCAAAAGGCCGTAGCTTCCGATTTGAATATCGGCAACACCACGCTTTCCAATTACGAGCAGAACGTCAGTTCCCCCAATCCCGAAATGCTGATCGCTATAGCCGATTATTTCGACACGACCGTCGATTATCTGTTGGGCAGAACCGACAATCCCGATCCCATCGGATTCGCGGGAGAACGCGACAACAGGTTATTGCAGTCGTTCAACGCGTTGAGCGACGCAGACAAAGCCCTGATAACCGAATTTGCCGCGTTTTTGTCGTACAAATCCAAAGGGCACAGATAGTCTCCGCGCCACGGTCCGCCTTAAAGGGCGGATTATTTTTGCCATTGACAAAAAGCGAGTTTGATTTTAAGATATAGGTATCAAAAGCCCTTATAAGGAAAAAACATGACCAAAAAAGTAGAAGACATCGTAAAACTCATCCGCTCCGAGAATATCCGTATGGTCGATTTCAAAATGATAGACATCAACGGACAATTCCGTCACGTTACCATTCCCGCCAAGGATTTCGGCGAAGAAATCATGGAAAAGGGAGTGGGCTTCGACGCTTCGAACTACGGGTACGCCGTGGTGGAAAAGAGCGACATGGTGTTTATTCCCGATCCCGATACCGCCGCGATAGATCCGTTTTGCGAAATTCCCACGTTGTCGATGGGCGGAAACGTTTTGATAATAGATACGCCCGAGAACCGTCCTCTGCCCCAGTACCCCAGAAACATCGTGGCGGCGGCGCTGAAATACATGCGTTCTACGGGGATAGCCGACAAAATGCTGATCCTGCCCGAGTTCGAATTTTATCTGTTCGACGACGTGGGTTGGAAAATCGGCGCCGACGGCATATCCGCGAGCGTGAACGCCAAACAGTCGTACTGGAATTCGATGACGGAAGGGAAGGGAGTCGTGGTTCCAAAACAAAAGGCGTACCATATCGCAAAACCTTACGACGTTTCCTATGAATGTCGCAGCGAAATGTGCATGCTGATGGAAGAAGCGGGTATAAAGGTCAAGTATCATCATCCCGAGGTCGGCGCGTCGGGGCAGTTCGAAATAGAACCCATGCCCGGAGAAATGGGCATGATGGCGGACGCCACCATGACGATCAAGTATATAATCAAAAATACCGCCCTGAAATACGGCTTGAGCGCCACCCTGATGCCCAAGCCCGTTTACGGCGAGGCGGGCAGCGGAATGCACGTTCACATGCTGCTGTTCAAGGGCGGGAAACCCGTTTTTTCGGACGACGACGGCTATGCGCATCTCAGTAAAACCGCGCACTGGTTCATGGGCGGACTGTTGAAGCACATCGCTTCGCTGTGCGCCATAACAAATCCCAGCACCAACTCTTTCAAAAGGCTTATACCCGGCTACGAAGCTCCCGTTACCGTGGGATATGCGATGTCCAACCGCAGTGCGGTCATCAGGATCCCCGCGTATGCCAAACAGCCCGAGGAACGCCGTTTCGAACTGAGGAATCCCGACGCCACCTGCAACCCGTATTTTTGTTATGCGGCGATACTCATGGCGGGTCTGGACGGCGTAAAGAACCGCATCGATCCTCACGAAAACGGCTGGGGTCCTTACGACGTCAATCTTTATAACCTCCCCGAAGAGGAAAAGAAGAAGCTGAAAGGACTTCCGACCTCGCTCGACGCCGCGCTCGACGCGTTGGAAGCGGATCACGACTATCTGACCGAGGGCGGAGTATTCCCCGAAGCGCTTATCGAAAACTTTATACGATTAAAACGCAAAGAATGTCTCGATATCAACGCCGTGCCGCATCCCGTGGAATTCGAAAAATATTACAACTCGTAATCGCGGTTTTTGAAATTTGAAGCGTCCGCTCTTGCGGACGCTTTTTTACAATAACCGTGAGATGAAATACGCAATTTCCAAGGTGGCGGAAATTAAGATCCTAAGGTAGCGGAAAACCGCAGCTCTTGAGGTAGCGTAAATTTAGATCCTAAGGTAGCGACGAATCTGATAGGCTTGCCCACGGGTATAGGAACTTTCGTCGGGATGTTGATAGTTCAAAAACTGATAAAGAAAACGGACCCGATAAAAGTTTATTGGATCTTCGGCATTTATTCATTGATCGCAAACGCGCTTGCTTTCGTCGCGGGGTGGCTGTATCTGACCCGGGGAGGAACCTTTTTACAGATACTTTTCGTGTTTTTCCTCTTTGCGATAGGCTTGCAGTTCGGCGCATCCAACATCATTCCCAATATTTTCAATGCGGATATCCTGAACGAACTCGAATTACAGACCTGAGGCAGACGTCTAGAACAGACGATCTCGTTCACGCAAAGCCTTTTCGGCACGGTAATGGGCATGGCGCTGAGAGCGAAAAAGCTGATAGAAGACAATCTTTTTTATACCGACGGCACGCCCGTGAAAGTCGTGGTCAACGACGGTACGATAGGCGGAGGCGCCGAAAGCGTCGCCCTCCCGTCGCCGGACCGCGCCGGGGCAGACATGTCGCAAGGCGCGTCTGGGACGGAGTAAGCCGCAAAACCGCCTTCGGGTCCTTAAAAATAAATAAAATCAAAAATAAGTTGCCTACCTGCGCATAGGCGTGATAGAATAGATACAGTACGGAATTGAGGGATATTATGGCCAGCACACTCAAGCGCAAGATCAACGAAGGCCTGACCCAGGTCAAAAACACCGCGTCCTTCATCGTGACGGACGTCACCTCGCATTGGAGCAAACCGGGCAAAGGCAACTTTGTTTCGTACAAAGAAATCCTCAACTACTCAATCGGCGGCATGGGCCAAAACATGCTCATATATCTGCTCGGATTTATGGCTCTCGGCGTCACGAACACTCTGTTCGCGTCGACGATCGGCATCCGCCCGATGCACTTGCAGAACATGCTCACCGTGCAGACGATCCTCAACATCGTCTTCCAGATCATCCGCGGCAAGATCGTCGACAACACCAATACCCGGCGGGGCAGGTTCAGACCATATCTGGCGATCATGGGCGCGCCGCTTGCGATCGTCAGTATCATCTTCATCTTTTTGCCGTTCGAATCGATGTCGTACAGCGACAAGTACACGGCGGTGTTTGTGTTTGCGATAGCCATATCGATAGGTCAGCCGCTTTATCAGACCGCATACAGCAACCTGGGCAGCGTCATCTCGCCCAGCACGGCGGAGCGCTCGAAGGTCCTTGCGATCAGCTCGCTGCTCTCCTCTTTCGCGCCGACGATATATCAATTGTTCGTGCCGATATTCTCCAACCTTACGGGCGGCTTTACCGACATCAGGACATACAAGTACATAGTCGTGCCCATCGGTATACTGGGCGTTTTCCTCAGTTTCTTCGCGTTTTTCGGATGCAAGGAGCGCATCGTTTCGTCCAAGCACTTCGTCAAAAAGGTCAGCATCATCGGCGGCTGCGTCGCCGTATGGCGCAACAAGTACTGGTGGCTTAGGACGATCTCGACGTGGTTCAACTTCCTCGAAGGCGCGTACCTGGTGTTGTTCGGCTGGATCTACATCTACGGCACCCAGGACATGAACGCCTACGGCATCCTGCAGACGGTGCTGTCGATCGCGTCGGGTCTGTCGATGTTTGCGACGCCGTTCTTCCTCAAATGGCTGGGCAACAAGGGGATACTGCTGTTCCACAATATCCTCAACATCGTGTTCATCTCCTGTATGCTCGCGTGTTATGAGATCCCGCTGCTCTACTTCCTCTTCTTGTGGATCAACACGTTCATCAACCAGCTGCAACTGGTCTACAACCCGGTGCTCAACGCCGAGGTCAAGGATTCGATCCAATGGCAGTCGGGCAAGCGCGTCGACTATATGCTCGAAGTCGCGGCGCTGATCGGCACGCCGGTCACGATACTGTCGGGATACTTCCTGCCGTTCATCTACGAGTCGTACGGTCTCACCGTCAACTATGACGTGCTGTATGACCCGAGCGTGCGCAACAGTCTTTTCTATATGCTATGCGCGCTGTCCATCCTGGGCGCCGCGCTCAACCTCGCGCCGTACTTTTTGTACAACCTGTCCCGCGAAAAGCACAGCATGATCGTGCTGGCGCTCAAATACCGCGCCGCCAACACCGACTACCGCACCGGCGACCTCACTCCCCACCAGGTCAAAGACCTTGTCGAGAGCTACAACTATATGGTCGAACGCCGCGACGCGGTACAGCCCGACATCAAGGAAAAGAAGCAGGAGATGAAGGCGGCGAAGGCGGTCTACAAGTCCGCGAAAAACGAGTACGAGGCGTTGTACGAGCGCATCGAAAAGGATACGCCGCGCGGAGAGGAGGTCGTCAAGACGCAGGAGCTGCTCGATCTGGAAGAGATCTATCATCGGCAAAAACAGGCGTACAGGGACGCGCACTTCGCCTACAAGGATGCGCGCAAACTCAAACGCGACAAAGAGGCGATCGAAGAGTTCATCGTACCCGAACTGGAAAAGTGGGAGACGCCCAAAATGCAGGTCAGGCTCGCGCTGGCTCAGGCAATCACCGCGGTGGACAAAAAGGACGTGGTCGCGACCGACGTCGACTTCTCCGCCGTCGCACTGCCCGATCTGACCGATTGGACCGCAAAACTCGCCGCGCGCAAATATGCCAAAAGGCAGGCGGCGTTGATCAGACGCGGCAAGATCGAAGCGCCCGCGCAGACCGAGAACGTCCCGGCGGATGCGATAGACGCGGACATCCTCGCCTGGGCGGACAAAAAGGCGGACAGACAGCGCCGCTCGCTGCAGGCGCTGATCAAACGCACCGCTTTGCGCTATCGGATCATGCAGAAGCTGTCTAAGCTGTTCTTCCGCAACGGGCTCGAACACGACTATGAAGAAGCGTACAAGAGAGAGCTCGAAGTCCAATGCTTCACCAAAGAGGAGAAGCGCGCGCAGAACAAACGCATCCGCGCCGCGCAGTTCAAATACAACCGATTCGCCTCGGCGTACAAATTGTATATCGAGTGCGAACAGGTCATCCTCGATTACAACGACCGCAACAACTTCTTCGGCCACATCCTCGGCATGTACGAGGACAGCGTCGCCGAGGCAGCGCGCATAGACAGAGAGGAAGAAGAAAAGGCGCGCGCCGAAAAGGCGGCAAAGGACGCCGAGATCGCCGCGATCAAGCTGGAGCGCCGCATCCGCAAGGACGCCAAGAAGGACGCCAAGGCGCACGGCGCGACGTTTGACGAAGCGTATCTCGAACAGTTCAAAACAGATCATGCGGCCGATTATGAAGAACCGACGACGGCGGTCGACGAGATCGCGGACGCCGAGCCGAAAGATTCGCAAGCCGCAGACCAATAAGACAAGGAGGGCTCCGACAATGAGGACTAAGAAGACGCTTTGTTTGGTAATTACGGCGATATTGTTCCTTTGCATAGGAGCGACCGCGCTGACCGGATGCAACACCCCGTTGACCGCCCGCGAGGCGTATGACGAACTGATGGCGGCGCTCGATCTCTCCGTGTCGGGCGACATGTACGGCCCCGCCTACGACCCCGAAACGAGCGCGACCAACGGATATATCTTCTATTATAAAGAATCGGTGCGCACCGACTCGATGATCGTCAACACCAACGTCAACGTACACTGCGACCAGGACGCGGCGTACAATCTGCACGTCGACGAAGACCTGATGGTCGACCTCTATCAGGAGACCTGGAGCATCAGCAGCGTCACCGGCGGCACAGGCACGAAGATCGGCGACTTCGGCTTTATCGTAGGGCCGTATCCCGACGCCGACTCGGCGGAAGAGCGCCTGTTCTACACCGAGCGCCCGTCCGACGGAGTCAGCGCGACCGCGCCCGAATATACCGACGTCACGCTGTATGACGATATGACGGCGGAGGACTTTATCGCAAGCGATTTCTTCCGCGGATACAGCCTCTCTTCGCGCCTGGAAGAGTTGCGCAACATGCCGTTCGAGGCGTTTGTCTTCGACGAAGAAGTCAACGGCGACTACGGCGCGAACAGACAGATCAACCTGGTCAAACTCACCTTCGGCGTGACGGACGAATATATCGCCGATTATGCCGAACGCACAGGAGAAAGGTCGATGTTCGAGGGCTGCACCTATGCGGAGATCGAACTCACCTTCGGCAGAGTCAGCAACATCTATGTGTACAGAACCGAAAATCTCGGCGGCGGCTTCTTCAACCTGCCGCAGGAGATGTACAGCCTTTATATCTCCTACCTCGGGCCCAACATCTCCTTCCCCAATGCGGGCGGATATACCGCCGATCCGGCGCTTTTGGACAGGACCGATCTCGCCTTTTCGAGAGCGACGTTCTGATCGACAACAAACCTCATGACAAGAGCGCGTCGAAAGACGCGCTTTTCTTCGTTGCAAGAACTCAAAAAAGTATAATCCGACCGATCGAATAACGCATATATTTCGGTTTGTCGCTTTTGCGCGCGGACGGGATTGCGTCAACGACCTCGAAGCGATTGAAAACCCGATAAACATTAACTTTGCATTTTAAGCGCATATCGGTTATAATAAAAATATCGGTTTTGTGCCGAAAGCTGAAATCCGCAAACTACGCCTGCGGGCGAAAATCATAAAGGAGAATCATATGTCAAGATTTACTTTACCCAGAGATCTGTATTTTGGAAAGGGGAGCCTTGAGGAGCTCAAAAACCTTACAGGCAAAAGAGCCGTCATGGTACTCGGCGGCGGTTCGATGAAAAGATTCGGTTTTGTCGACAGGGCGATAGCGTATCTTAAGGAAGCCGGTATCGAGACCAGACTTTTCGAGGGCGTCGAACCCGATCCGTCGGTGGAAACGGTCATGAAAGGCGCCGAAATGATGAGGGAATTTCAGCCCGACTGGATCATTTCCATAGGCGGAGGTTCGCCTATCGACGCGGCAAAAGCGATGTGGGTGTTCTACGAATATCCCAAAACGAGCTTTAAAAAGCTCCTTACGCCGTTCTCGTTCCCCACGCTGAGGACCAAAGCCAAATTCTGCGCCATACCCTCGACCTCGGGCACGGCAACCGAAGTTACGGCGTTTTCGGTCATAACCGACTATCAAAAGGGCGTTAAATATCCGCTCGCGGACTTCAACATCACCCCCGACGTGGCTATCGTCGATCCCGAGCTTGCGGAAACCATGCCGCCCAAACTTACCGCCAATACCGGTATGGACGCGCTGACCCACGCCATCGAAGCTTACGTTTCGACCGTGGCGCAGCCGTTCACCGATCCGCTGGCGCTGGAAGCGATAAAGATCATAAACAAAACCCTTAAGGCGAGCTACGACGGAGACATGGCGGCGAGAGAGAGCATGCACTACGCGCAATGCATGGCGGGCATGGCGTTTTCGAACGCGCTGCTCGGGATAACCCATTCCATGGCGCACAAGACGGGAGCCGCGTTCGGCACGGGACATATACCGCACGGCTTAGCGAACGCGATGTATCTTCCTTACGTTATCCAATACAACGCGGTGAACAAGAGGGCGAAAGAGCGTTACGCCGAAATAGCCAAAGCGATAGGGCTGAAAGGCAAGTCCGCCACCGCGCTGGTCAACGCGCTTTGCGACGCAATAAGGGATATGAACAAATATTTCAATATTCCTTCTTCGCTTAAGGAGTACGGCATAGACGAAGCGGAATTCATCCAAAAGATCGACGATATAGCAAAACTTGCGGTAGGCGACGCGTGCACGGGCTCCAACCCGCGTCCGATAACTCCCGCCAAGATGAAGGCGCTGTTTATGCACGTTTACTACGGCACCCCCGTGAAAGGTTAAGTATAGGACCTTTAAAATCTTACGCAGATCGATTTGCCCCGCGCAGAATGCGCGGGGCATCCCGAGTTTAAAACCCGAAAGTTTATTCCGCGGCGACCTCTATTATCGCGCATACGCTGTCGCGTTCCGCTTTGACCATAAACTGGCCTGTTAAATATTCGGCGCAGCAATAATAGAACGATTTTGTAAAAAAAGAGCTTTTTCAGGCTTTTTTTCGCTGTGGGTTTAATGGATAAAAACGCTACCGTCTACAGGAAGAAGAAGGGTTGACAGAGTGAGTGGGTTCACTCTCACACATCCGTGCTTTTCTTGACTTAACGTTTGTTTATTGTTTCTCCGCTAATATTCGCTTTACGTTTGGCTCGTCAGGTTTGCGGCGTTTGCAAGCTTATTTAGGTCCACAGCGAAGAGAAGGGTACATATCGGGGGCTTTAAGTGCGAAAACGAGTAAGCTTACAACGGTGTAAAAGACCGCAGTCCGAATCCTGAAGAGAAGCGGGTGCAACTTAAAGTGAATTATATAAGGAATAGATACAAGGTACCGTTTGTGTTACCACGTTTACCTACGACGGCGAAAAGCACACGGAAGAAAGTTTCAAAAAGAAGCTTCAAGGCTGTTTCAAAATGATGTGTCACCGCAAGGGCTGGAAGTATGTCGGCGTATGGGAACGCTCTCCCGAAAAACAAAGATTGCATTTTCACGGCATATTTCATATACCCGAAGGCACGATGCCGGGAATGTTACTTGACGTCAACGATTATAACTTTAATACGCACAACAGACAGATAACGCATCAAAATACATACTTTAACGAGCGTTTCGGGCGTTCTGACTTTGAACTTATAGACGATATTGCAAATATGAGCGATGCGCTTGCATACATAATGAAGTACATTGAAAAAAGCGGTGAGAAGATAGTTTATTCCAAAGGTCTGCCCCAATTTTTCATTTCGGACGTGATGGACGAAGATATAATTTGCTTTACCGGCCTTGAAGATAAGAAACTGCTACTTTCTGATGACTTTACTTGCTGGGACGAGGGTTGCTATGTCGGCAAGGTGAGCAAAGCCGTAATCGCGCAGCTTCGCAAGTGTAACTGAAACAATCGAGTGTAAAATACGGTCAAAAAACGGAAAAATGCGTGACGGTGAAAGCGGAAGATCGCCCAAGCGGTTCAGCGGGCGACTCCGCTTCCGTCATCACTCCGCGTTTCAGTATTTCAGTCGAGTTCCGTTTCGTGGCGTGTGCTTGTCGCGGCGGCGCGAAGCGACGCCGCTCTCGTATCAAGACTGTGACATATTTTTATGGACACTGAAACCAGTTAACGTTAAAATTAATATTTAAAGTTTAATTATACTGTTTTGGACTGTATTATATTGACATATTAAGATATAAATGGTATAATATCGTCAAAATATAACAATAGGATGGTAAAATGTATACAAAATTATTTGAACGCTTGGTAACAAAATTTTCCATCAAAGTTACCGACTTAATAAAGTATTTGGAGATCTCCAAAGCTACGATTTATAATTACCGTAATTTGGAGAAATTTTCAGATATACCTAAGGACAAGCAATTAAAAATATTTTATTTGTTTGGCAAAGAGTCTGAACAGGAGTTGGAACTGGTCTTGGATGAGGCGGACCCTGATATACTTGCAGGTTATTTGAGTAGAATATCAAGCATCTTAAAAGGAAGTTATAATAACAAACTTCAATCACTATCATCCATAGAAGAATTGACAGAGCAAGTCGAAAGATTAACAAAGGAAAACGATTCATTGAAACATCAGGTGTTAGAACTTGATAGATTTCAAGGGATAAATGACTTTACACGTTCTGTTTTGCTCGATAAGGTTGCTGCAATAGTTGAAGGTAGTTCTGCTGCTGAAATAAAAGAATTTATTGATTACTTGGAGATTTTTGAAAAGTATAGAAAGAGTGGGAGATAGGGGATGGCTTATTTATACTTGAATTTCTTAGACAACCTTGAAAAAGGTAGTAGAAGTTGGGATGACTTTTATACTACGTCTTTGACGGAACAGTATGATCTTCTCAAAAGAAAGCTTGGACGATATGCTCCCGATACGCTTCAGGAGCTGATTGCAGCGTGTTGCCCTTCAACCTATCACACCTACTATGTGTCAATGCCAAGCTTTGAGCGTAAAATTACGACAGATAGGCGTGGAAAAGAGTGCATCTATAACATAGTTATCCGCCCTGAAAAGAGTGCGTACTCGACAAATTATATCCCCTCAAAATACGACCTCATTTTTATCGGGGATGTTACCTTTGGTAATGTTATTGATGTAACGGTAAAAGGTATCGAGGTTATCGATTCAGGAATAGCTAAATTCGGAGAGAAATCCGTATATTGTATGGGAGCGTGTGCTTTTGCCACAAAAACATTCGCGGATCGAATTGGCAGACAGATAACCGTTCCCGATTATGGTGTTCGTGAGATGCACGATGCAATTCTTACACATGATTTTATTGATAGGCTCTGTTCAGAAGTTTATCCTATTCCCAATCCGCAGGATGCGTACCATGTTTTTGGTAAGTGGCAGAAATATATCAGATTCAGAAAATATTATCTCGGTGTCCAATCTGAAAAATGCGAGGAGATTACCGATGTTTTTGCCGTGCAAGGATATATTGTGACCAAGGCATCATACAAGAAAAACGAGGATGTTTGGTCGTCGCTTCTTCTCGGAGGTCACGAGGAACACTCCAAGGGAGAACAAATTCTTCTTGGCAAAGAGGTAGCCGGAGCAGACGAATTTCCATTCATTTGTGTCGCAATCGAAAAGAACAGAAAATCCGTACTTTCTGAAACCACAGGTAAGAACGGAAAAGGAAAGCCTAAATACGAGGTGCATCTTCGCCGGTATACGAAGGAATCCATGGGGCTTTCTCCGTCAAAGCCGGAGTACGATGCCGAAGGAAATCTTCCCAAGGGTTTCCGTTTCTATCAATATCTGCTCGGCGAGCGTTTTTCATTCACTTATTCTGATATAGAGCCGGATTATTCGGGGATTGAAACTGCTTTCAACAAAGCGAAAATTGCGGCATTTTCCGAAATCGACAGAAAGTATGCGGGCATCATCAAAGGTGAGGTTGAAAGCTTCATAAAGACAGAAGCAACAAGACTCGAAGCTACATATTCTCAAAGACTTGAAAATTACATTAGAGATCTTGCAGCCACACTTGCACGAGATGTAGAGGAAAATAAAGACAAAGAAGTTCAGGAAGAATACGCAAAAGCCGTTACTCGCCCTATCGAGAGAGAATACGGCGAGCAGATCGAAGCACTCAAAAAGCGCAGATCAAAGCTCAAAGAAAAGAAACAAGCCGATGAGATAAAAGAGATTGATGATGAAATCACAAGACTCTCTCAAGAAATGGAAGTAAAACTCGAATCGGCAATAGTGATGGTATCTATCGCCGTATATTACAAAGAGAGAAACGCCCGTAGAATCGAGAGTCAGAAAAAGAGTTTTGCGATTGCTCTTCAAAAGGATATAGAAAAGGTAAAGGCAGAAAAGAAAAAGCAACTTGAAATTCAGTATAGAACGGCTATTGAGGGGGAAAAGAAGGACGCGGAGCAAGTTCTTAGCAAAAAAGCAGATGCGGAAATTGCAGAGAAGCGCGAAAATGAAACTGTCCGCCGTTATGAGATATACTTCCGTCCAGAAAATCCGAACGATAGTATCAAGGATGTAAAGAAGGAACTCGAAAGCACTGATGTACGTTATCTTACGTATGACAACCGAGCAGAAAAGGCAAAGATTGAGCGTCAGGAAAAAGCACTTCGCTCTTTCCTTGGCGGTTATGTAAAGAATCCTTATCTTGCCTCTTATCTATTTGCACCTACAACACTCGCAGGAGCAAGCCGTCCTGTTCTAGAAGAACCCGAGTGGTGTCTTGAAAGTCTTAATGATATGCAAAAGCTTGCGGTAAGACGAGCTTTGGCAAGTGAAAGCATCTTCCTGTTGCAAGGCCCTCCCGGAACAGGTAAAACGCAGGTTATCGCCGAGATTACTGCACAGCTTGCAAAGCAAGGCAAAAAAATACTCATATCTTCCGAAACACATAAGGCAATCGACAATGTGTTTGAGCGTTTGCCGAAAATCCCGGAGATCAGACCGCTTCGTCTTATTCCTTCACAAAACGGCAAGGAAACCAACTACAGTCCCGAAAGGCTCGTGGACAACTTCTATCTAAATATCCAAGAGAGTCTTCGCCGTCAGGTAGATAGATTCGAACATTTCTACGAGATGAAGGAAAACTTCTCGGAGGAAATGCATTTACTTCGCCTTGACTATGATAAAATACTTCATCTGCAAAGAGAATGCTCATGTACGGTAAGGAAGCAAGCAACCGAAAACAAGAGATAGACCGCCAGCACTACACTATTCCGAACCAA